>DASUAO010000060.1:0-38146 GCA_035763745.1 Acidimicrobiia bacterium | reverse complement strand
GGCGCGCGCCGCGAGCAGCGCGTGCGTCCACCGGCCCCCGCCGACCGCGTCGTCGTCCTCGGCGAGCAGCAGCGCGTCTGGGCCCAGCACCGCGACTGCAGTGTCGACCAGACGCTGGCTCATCCCGGCCCAGAACAGCTTCACCACGCTCGACTCGGCTCCGATCTCCTCGCCCCGGGCGAGCCGGGTCAACGTGCGTTGGTTGTGGAGGCGGAAGAGCTCGACATCGATCCACGCGTGTGCGAGTCGCTGGCGGACGACGGGATCGCCGAGCCGATCCCGGTACGCGCACTCCCGGGTGAGCGCCTCGATCGCCACCTCGTGCAGCACCTGCTCCTTCCAGACGAACGTCGCGCCACGCTCGTTGGCGAGCGTCGTGTTCGCGACCCGCCAGCCCTCGTGCTCGGGACCGATCACGTTCTCGAGCGGAACCTCGACCTCGTCGAGGAAGACCTCGTTGAACTCGCTCTCCCCCGTGATCTGGCGCAACGGCCGGACGTCCATGCCGGGAGCGTCCATCGGGATCGCCAGCATCGAGATGCCCTTGTGCGCCGGCGCTGCCGGATCGGTTCGCACCAGCGCGATGCCCCAGCTCGCGTAGCGGGCGTACGACGACCACACCTTCTGGCCGGTCACGACGTAGGACTCGCCGCGCCGCTCGGCGCGCGTCGCGAGGGCGGCGAGATCGCTGCCCGCGTCGGGTTCGCTGAAGAGCTGGCACCACACGTCGTCGCCCGAGAGGATCCGGCGCATCCACCGCTGGCGTTGCAACTCGGTCCCGTGCGTCATCAACGTCGGCCCGACCAGGCTGACGCCCGCCCGTCCGAGCAGGGGCGGCGCCCCGGCGCGAGCGAGCTCCTCGTTGTAGATCGCGACCTGCGAGTACGACGCGCCGCGCCCGCCGTACTCGACCGGCCAGTGGACGCCGACCCACCCGCCGTCGTACAGCGTCCGCTGCCACGACCGCAGGATCGCCGCGTCCTCGCTCGACGCGGCGACGTCGACGTCCGGAGGTGGGTGTTCGTCCAGCCAGGCGCGGAGCGCCTCGCGGAATCGGTCGTCGTCGACGGCCACGACGACGGCATCGGATCCGGCCCCGTGGTCGAGGGCCGTCATCGGCCCAGGACCCCGCGCTCGATGATCCGAGCGGCGGCCTCGATCTCGGCCGGCGGTCGCGCGCGCGCACCGAACACACCGAACAGCGCCACCATCACGACCGCCTCGAAGTCGGGATCTCCGAACCCGCGGGCACCGACGTTGCGTGCCATCCGCCTCCGACCCCAGTCCAGGAGAGGGGCCGACTCCGCCCGGATGGCGGGGTCCTGCAGCGCGGCATCCACCCAGACGCGCAACATGACCACCTCGTTGGCGTGCGCCGTGTGGTAGTGCCGGAGCCAGCGACGGAGGACGGCCTTCCCCGAGGATCCCCGGAGCGCCGAGAGCTCCGGGAGCTCCATGACCGCAGCGCCGATGGCCCACACCGCGCGCGCGGTCAGGATCCGGGCGAGCTCCTCCTTGTTCCGGAAGTGGCGGTAGAACGCGCCGTGGGAGACGCCGGCCGCCGCGACGAGATCGTCGATGCGGGTGCCGTGGTAGCCGCGCTCGATGAAGACGTCGTGGCTCGAGGCGAGGAGCGCACCCCGCGCGTCGCGAGCATTCGGATCACGCTCGTCGGGTACACCGTCCGCGAGGAGGTCCCGCAGCCCGCGGCGGAGCTCGAGCGCCGGTGGCGGCGGCCCTCCTGCTGCGTGCACGTTCACCTCGGGACGGATCCCGAACAGCGTGCGGTGGAGCACATCCGTGATCGCGAGCTCGAGACGCGCTTTGGGGTAGGCATCGGGTGCGAGGGAGCGAAGGATCCCGCCCACGCCGAGCGTGTGGTTCAGGCATTCGAGGAGCAGCCGGATCGTGGGGTCGAGCTGGCGAGGAGGAAGCGTCGTCGTCGCAAGGCGAGCGTGGACCCGGGCGATCGTCTCCTCACCCGTGTCGCGTGCCATGCCGGCGAGGGCGTCGTCGCTCTCCAAGGAGTGGAAGATCGGCTCGTAGCGCGCGTGGATCTCGGCGTAGCGCGCGACCCATGCCCGCATCGCGGTCCACCCGACGAGATCGGGGGTGAGCGGATCGAGCGCCTCCGTCGAGGCGCTGACCTGACGTGCCACCTGGCCGGCGAGCTGGCGGAACACCTCTTCCTTGCTCGCGAAGTACTGGTAGAAGGAGACGCGCGAGCATCGGGCCAGCGTGGCGATCCGGTCGACGCTGCAACCTCGGTACCCTCGTTCGCCGAACGCCCGCAACGCCGCGTCGAGGATGCGCTGCTGGGTACGTTGGCCGCGAGCACCCACGCGGGGGTTGTCGGAGAACGGGGCCCGACGGACGACGGCGACGGCGACGGCGCCGTCGGGACGCCCGTCACGCTCGTCGTCGACCACCGCTGTCCCTCCCGCACCGTGCTCGCACCGGGCCCGCCGCGCCGGGATGACACTAGCGTTAGCAAAGGTCACGGGAGCGGAGGCGAGGGCAGGGCGATCCCTCGGCGCCGATGCTACCGTCGTGTGACACGGCCGTTAGTTCGGCGTGGATCCGAGGGGACGACGATGGGCGAGGAGCTCTCCGGCAAGGTCGCGATCGTCACCGGCGGCGCCGGCGGCATCGGCGGGGCGACCGTCGAGCGGTTCGCGGCCGAGGGAGCGAAGGTCGTCGTCGCCGACCTCGACGCGGCGTCCGGTGAGGCCCTGGCGAGTGCGCTCGGAGACGCGGTGGCGTTCCGGCGGACCGATGTCTCCGAAGCCGACGACGTGCAGGCGACGGTCGACTTCGCGGCCGAGCGCTTCGGCGGGCTCGACGTCATGTGCAACAACGCCGGGATCTCGAGCTCGCGTCGCCGCATCCTCGACGACGACCTCCGCGACTTCGATGACGTCATGCGCGTGAACGTGCGCGGAGTGATGCTGGGATGCCAACGGGCCGGCCGCTACATGGCGGAGCACGGTGGTGGATCGATCATCAACACGACGTCGATCGGTGGCATCAACGCGGGGCCGGGGCTCATGACCTACCGCGCCTCCAAGGCCGCGGTGGTCCATCTCAGTCGGTCGATCGCGATCGACCTCGCCGAGCACGGGGTCCGGGTCAATTGCATCGCTCCCGCGCACATCGCGACCGCCCTGAACGCGAACTACGACCAGACGAGCATCGTCCGGGCGATGCAACCGCTCCAGCGCATGGGCGCTCCGGGTGACGTGGCCGACGCGATGCTCTTCCTGGCCAGCGACCGGTCGGCCCAGATCACTGGCATCGTGCTGCCCGTCGACGGCGGCACGACCGCCGGCCCTCCCCCGGCCGACGTCACCAAGCTCATGGCCCGCCCCCAGGCGGACGCGTGAACGCTCCCGGAACGAAGGGTGGCCACGATGTCGGCTGAGATCGTCATCCGTGGAGGAACGGTGCTCGACGGCACCGGCGCGCCGGGCGTGCAGACCGACGTCGCGATCTCGGGCGGTGTGGTGACCGAGATCGGCACGGGTCTCGCCGGCGACGACGTGCTCGACGCCTCGGGGTGCGTCGTGACGCCGGGGTTCATCGACATCCACACCCACTACGATGCCCAGGTCTTCTGGGATCCGGCCCTGCGCCCGTCCTCGTCCCACGGCATCACCACGGTCGTCGCCGGCAACTGCGGCTTCGCGATCGCGCCGACCCGCCCCGAGCACCGCGACGTCATCGTCGGGACGCTCGAGAACGTCGAGGACATGGACGCTGCGACCCTGGACGCAGGTGTCGTGTGGGACTTCGAGACGTTCCCCGAGTACCTCGCATCGGTCCACCGACGGGGAACGCTGTTGAACTTCACGGCGTACGTGGGCCATTCGGCGTTGCGGCTCTACGTGATGGGGGACGCGGCGTACGAGCGGGCCGCGACGCCCGAAGAGATCGAGCAGATGGCCCGCCTGGTGCGCGAAGGCATCGACGCGGGAGGAGCCGGGTTCTCGACCAGCTTCTCGTTCGCCCACCGTGGCGTCGACGGCAAGCCGGTCCCGAGCCGGTTCTCCGAGCGCGACGAGGTCGACGCGCTCTTCATGGCCGCGCGCCAGGCCGGCAAGGGCGTCGTGCTCATCACCCCCGGCAAACAGTGCACGTACGCGGACGTCTACGAGTGGCAGCCCCGGGTCGGTAGACCGTTCACCTATCCGTTGTTCGCCGCGCCCGGCGGGAAGCACCTCGAGCCGGTCGGACTGCACGTGCAGGGCCTCGCCGACGGCGCGAACGTGTGGCCCCAGGTCACCCCCCGCCCCCTCACGATGCAATTCACGATGGCGGATGCCTACAACCTGAACGTCGGCAAGGTGTTCGGCGGGCTCATGGAAGGGGACCGCGCCGCGCGCATCGCCGCGTACGGGGATCCCGGCTGGCGAGCACGAGCAGCCGCGGACCTCGACCGCGCGCCGATGGCGCCCCGCTGGGACACCTTCGAGGTGTCGGAGTCACAGGCGTTCCCCGAGCTCGAGGGAAGGAGGGTGAGCGAGCTCGCGCAGGAGCGCGGCTGCAGCCCGCTCGACGTGATGTGCGAGCTCGCCGTGACCGAGGACCTCACCACCCGCTTCCGCGCGTACATCGCCAACGACGACGTGGACGCCGTCGCGAAGCTGCTCACGCACGAGCACGTGGCCTTGGGTCTCTCCGACGCCGGCGCCCACGTCGACCAGCTGTGCGACGCCCCGCTGCCGACCGATCTCCTGGCTCGTTGGGTGCGCGAACGACAGGTGATGCCGCTGGAACAGGCGGTCCGGAAGCTGACCGGCGAGCCGGCCGACATGTTCGGGTTCGTCGGCCGGGGCTACCTGCGCGAGGGGTCCTGCGCCGACGTGTGCGTGTTCGATCCCCGGACCGTGGACCCCGGGCCGACGCGTCGCGTCCGCGACTTCCCGGCCGACGGTGAACGGCTGACCGCCGAGGAGCCCGCCGGCATCCGGCACGTGCTCGTCAACGGGGTCCCGATCCGGCGCGACGAGGTGCAGATCGGCTCGTTCGACCGTCTCCCGGGCGTGCAGCCGGAGATGGCGTAGGTCAGCGCACCGTCCGGAAGAACACGCGCACGTCGTCGACGAACAGCTCCGGCTGCTCCATGGCCGCGAAGTGCCCGCCGCGCGGCATCTCGACCCAGTGCGTCACGTGGTACCGCTGCTCGACCCAGGGGCGCGGCGTGCGGATGATCTCCTTGGGGTAGCGGGCGACCCCGGTGGGGACGTCGACGTACGCCGGCAGGCCCGCGTCCGTGTGCTGGCGCTCCCAGTAGAGGCGCGCCGAGGACGTGATGGTCTGCGTCACCCAGTACACCATCACGTTGGTGAGGAGCTGGTCCCGGGTGAAGGTGGGCTCGGGGTGCCCGTCGCAGTCGCTCCACTCGCAGAACTTCTCGACGATCCACGCGAGGAGCCCGGCGGGCGAGTCGTTGAGCGCGGCGCCGACGGTCTGCGGGCGGGTCGACTGGACGATCGAGTAGCCCGCGCCCTCTCGTTGGAACTCGCGGAGGGTCGCCAGGCCGGCCTTGTCGTCGTCGGAGAGCGGCACCGGCTCCTCGGGGGGATCCGCGACCGGCATGTTGAGATGGATCGCCGCGCAGTGCTCGGCGTCGAGCGATCCGATCCGCGTCGCGACCTGGGCGCCCCAGTCGCCGCCCTGGGCGCCGTACCGGTCGTATCCCAGTCGATCCATCAGCTCGGCGAAGGCACGGGCGATCCGCCACGGGTCCCATCCGCGGGTTCGGGTGGGCTCCGAGAAGCCGTATCCCGGGAGCGACGGTGCCACGACGTGGAACGCGTCGGCAGCCGTTCCGCCGCGGGCCTCGGGGTCGGTCAACCGGGGGATCACGTCGAGGAACTCCACGACCGAGCCCGGCCAGCCGTGGGTGAGCAGGAGCGGCATCGCGTCGGCATGGGGTGACCGCGCGTGGACGAAGTGGATGGACTGGCCGTCGAGGGTCGTGCGGAAGTGGTCGAGCTCGTTGAGCCGCGCCTCCTGCGCGCGCCAGTCGAACTCGTCGCGCCAGTAGTCGACCAGCTCGCGCAGGTAGCCCATCGGGATCCCGTACTCCCAGCCCGTCGCGTCGATCTCGTCCGGCAGCCGGGTGCGCTCGAGTCGCTCGCGCAGGTCGTCGAGCACCGCGTCGTCGACGTGGATCTCGAAGTGCTCTGTGTCGGTGGGATCGCTCACGCGTGGTGCTCCTCGAGGAGCCCGAGGATCCGGGACGGGCTCAGGGGTCCCTCGGTGATCGTGACGCCGAACGGCGCGAGCGCGTCGGCGACGGCGTTGATCACGGCGGGGGTCGCCCCGATCGCGCCGCCCTCCCCCACTCCCTTGTACCCGCCGGGTCCGGGACCCGGCGTCTCGACGTGCCGATGCTCGATCACGGGGACCTCACCGGCCGTCGGGACCAGGTAGTCGAGGAACGTCGTGGTCACGGGGTTCCCGTCGGCGTCGTAGGCGAGGTGCTCGTAGAGCGCACCACCGATACCTTGCACGGTGCCGCCGTCGATCTGGCCCTCCACGACCGCGGGGTTGATCATGGGCCCGCAGTCCTCGCTCACGATGTGGCGCAGCAGCCGCACGTGCCCCGTGGCGACGTCGACCTCGCACGTCGACACGTGCGTGGCGTTGGTCCAGACCTGAGCCGTCGCCGCGGTGTACCGCTCACTCGCCTCGAGCCCCGCGGGGGTGCCCGGCGGGAGCTCGCGTGGCGAGAGGTAGGCGATGCTCGCGATCTCGGCGTAGGTGATCCCGGCCGAGGGTGTCCCCCGCACGCTCGCCCGACCACCCGCGAGCTCGAGGTCCTCGACCGCGGCTTCCAGTCGGTGCGCGGCGATGGCGAGGATGCGCTCGCGCAGCACCGTCGCCGTCGCGGCCACCGCACCCGCGGTCATCGAGCCGCTCCTGCTCCCGGCTGTCCCGGCCCCGTAGGGCGTGAGCGCCGTGTCGCCCTGGATCGTGGCGACGTCGGCGGGGTCGACACCGAGGGCGTCGGCAACCAGCTGCACGACCGTCGTCTCGAGGCTGTTGCCGCTCGAGCCACCCGCGACGTACACGTTCACGGTGCCGGACGGCTCGATGCGGATGGTCGCACCCTCGGTGCCGTACACGCCGTAGCCCGGCGTCGTCGGCTCGATGAACGACGCGGTCCCGACCCCCAGGTACCGGCCCACGGCGCGCGCGGCGGCCTGCTCGCGGCGGAACCCTTCGTAGTCGAGGCGCGCGATCGCATCCTCGAACGTCTGGAGCGGCGTGACGTGGTCGTAGGTGAACCCGGTCGGGCTCGCGTACGGGAGGTCGTCGGGACCGAGGAGGTTGCGGCGCCGCAGGTCGACCGCGTCGATCCCGATCCGCCGCGCCGCGATGTCGAGCAGCACCTCACGCGCCACGGACTCGAACTGCCACGGCCCGCGGTACGCGGTCCGACCCACCGTGTTGGAGTAGACCGCCTTCGCGCGGAAGGTCGCGGTGGGGACGCGGTAGGGACCGGGGAACAACATGCCGACGGCCGCGGCGACCCCGACAGGCCACGGGGTCGGGTAGGCCCCCACGTCCTGCACGACGTCCAGCGATGCGGCGAGCACGGTCCCGTCGTCGTCGAACGCCATGCGGGCGGTGCCGTGCTCGTGGCGGGCCTGCCCTGCACCCATGAGGTTCTCGCGCCGGTCCTCCACCCACTTGATCGGCACCCCGATCTCGGGCGCCGCCAGCATCAGGCACATCTCTTCGCGCTGGACCAGGACCTTCTGTCCGAACCCTCCACCGGTGTCGCGCGCGACGACCCGGATCCGGTGCTCCGGAACGCCGAGCAGGCGGGAGCAGAAGCTCCGGATCTCGTGAGGCACCTGCGTCGAGGCCCAGATCGTCATCTCGCCGCTCGCGCCGGACCACTCCACGACGAATCCTCGGGTCTCCATCGGTACCGGGGCGTAGGCCTGCTGGCGGAAGGTCTCGGTCACCACGTGCGCCGCCGACGCGCAGGCCTCGTCGACTGCAGCGGCCGGCGGTCCGGACATCGTCCCCACCACGTTCCCGGGTGTCGCCGCGTGGACCGCGATGTCGCTCCCGTCGGCCGCTACGTAGTCGACGATCGCGGGCAACGGTTCGTAGTCGACGACGACCAGGTCGGCTGCGTCCTCGGCGCGGTACCTGCTCTCGGCGATGACGAGGGCGACGGGGTCGCCGACGAAGCGCACCTCCTCGTCGGCCAACGGAGGTCGGGGCACCTCCGGGACGTCGGGGCCGATCGACGTGTGCCACTGCTCTCGAACGCCCGGGTTCAGGTCGGCGCCGAGGAGCACGGCGCGGACGCCGGGAAGCGCCCGTGCCTCGGCGGCGTCGACCGCGTCGATTCGGGCGCGTGGGAAGGGACTGCGCACGAAGCACGCGTGCAACATCCCCGGGCGCACGATGTCGTCGACGAACGTGCCCCCGCCGGTGAGCAGCCGGGGGTCCTCCACGCGCGCGACGCGGGTCCCGGCCGAACGGGCCGACCCGCGCCAGCCTTCGGCCGACGTCACGGGTTCGGACCCACCCGCGGGCGCGCGGGATCCGGTGACCCGGCGGTGGTGTTCAGCATCGTCGGCAATCTAACATCGGCGTCACTTTCTCGGAGAGGGGTCGGCACCATGCGCACGGTCGTGGTCGGCGCGTCCGGCGGGCTCGGACGGTGCATCGCGGTGGGGCTCGCACAGCGCGGCGCGCGTGTGTCCGTGCTCGCGCGTCGCCGGGAGCAGCTCGAAGCCGCCGCAGCGGAGTGCGGCCCGGACGCGATCCCCATCGTGTGCGACGTGACCGACGACGCGTCCTGCGACGCCGCGATCTCGAGCGCCGCCGAGCAGCTGGGCGGGATCGATGCGCTCGTCTACGCGCCGGCGATCGGCCCCCTCGCCCGGCTCGTCGACACCGACGCCGCCACCTGGCAGCAGGTCTTCGCCACCAACGTCACCGGCGCGGCCCGGGTGACGGCCGCCGCGGTCCCCCACCTCTCGGCGTCGACGGGCGTCGCGGCGTTCCTGTCGTCGGTCAGCGCATCGCTCACGCCCCCGTGGCCCGGCCTCGGCGCGTACATCGTGAGCAAGGCCGCCCTCGACAAGCTCGTCGAGGCATGGCGCGCCGAGCACCCCGACGTCGGCTTCACCCGCTTCGTGGTGGGCGACTGCGCCGGCGGCGAGGGCGACGCACAGTCACACTTCAACGAGGGCTGGGACATGGACCTGGCGACGGAGCTCGGGACCGAGTGGTTCGCCCGGGGCTACCTCAGCGGATCGCTGCTCACGGTCGAGGACCTCGTCTCCGTGCTCGATGGTGTGCTGCGTGCCGGATCCAGCCTGTCGGTGCCCAGCGTGACCGTCACTCCCCGCCGCGTCGGCCCGGGGGCGAACGCATGACCGCCGTGATGCAGGGGGTGCGCGTCCTCGAGGTCGCGGAGCACACGTTCGTGCCGGCGGCCTCGGCACTGCTGGCCGACTGGGGCGCGGACGTCATCAAGATCGAGCACGTCGAACGGGGCGACGCCATGCGTGGCCTCATGTCGAGCGGGATCGCGGCCATCCAGTCCGAGGTCCACGTGCTGCTCGAGCACTCCAACCGCGGCAAGCGGAGCCTCGCGCTCGACCTCTCCACACCCGAAGGGGTCGAGATCCTCTACAAGCTCGCGGCGACGTGCGACGTGTTCCTCACCAACAAGCTCCCTCCGGTCCGGACGAAGCTGAAGATCGACGTCGACGACATCCGCGCGCACAACCCGAAGATCATCTACGTCCGGGGGTCGGGCCAGGGAGAACGAGGACCCGACGCCGACCGGGGCTCCTACGACTCGCTCGCCTACTGGTGCCGGGCGGGGATCGCGATGGGGATGAAGCAGGAAGAGTACGACTACGTCCCGATGCCCCCCGCCCCCGCCTTCGGCGACTCCATCGGGGCGATGACCATCGCGGGCGGGATCATGGGCGCGCTGTTCCATCGCGAGCGCACCGGCGAAGCGACCACCGTCGACGTGTCGCTCCTCGGCGTCGGACTGTGGTCGATGGGCGCGGCGCTGGCGCTGTCGCTCCAGCACGGGGTCGGATGGCGACCACCCCCCAGCGGCACCACGACGGGCAACCCCCTCGTGCGGACGTACGCGACCGAGGACGGCGGCTTCGTCGCGCTGTCGTGTCTCCAGGCCGCCCGGTACTGGGCCGAGATCTGCACGCTCCTCGGAGCGTCCGACCTCGCGACCGACGAGCGGTTCGCCGATGCCGACGCGATCCGCGAGCACGCGGCCGAAGGGACCGAGCTGCTCGCCGAGGTCTTCGCGCGCCGGACGGTCGACGAGTGGCGCGAGCAGCTCGCCGACTTCTCGGGACAGTGGGTGATCGTGCAGGACACGCTGGAAGCCGCGTCCGATGCCCAGACCACCGCGAACGGCTACGTGCTCGAGTGCCAGACCGCGCAGGGGACACCGTTCCAGCTCGCGGCGGCACCTGTGCAGTACGACGACCAGGCCGCACATCCCCAGCGCGCGCCCGAGTTCAACGAGCATGGCGACGACATCCTCACCGAAGCCGGTCTCGACTGGGACACGATCATCGACCTGAAGGTCCGCGGCATCCTCGCGTGACTCAGGAGGCACTCGTGAGCACGCACGTCGAATCGGGAGACCCATGTCGAACGTAGGTGTCGTCACCGGCGCCGGCCGCGGGATGGGCGCGGCTTGCGCGGCACGACTCGTCGACATGGTCGACATGCTGCTCCTCGTCGACCTCGACGAGGGCGCCGCGATCGAGACCGCCGACCGCCTCCGAACGCGCGGTCGCGCCGATGTCGAACCGCAGGCGTGCGACGTCACCGACACCGGGGGCCTGGAGCGACTCGCGGCCCGCGTTGCGGCGCTGGGGACGCTCGGGGGTGTCGTCCACGCGGCCGGCATCTCGCCGACGATGGCGGACTGGCGCCAGGTCCTGCACGTCGACCTGGTCGGCACCGCCCGGCTCGTCGAAGCCTTCGCGCCGATCGCGACGGATGGGACGGCCATGGTCTGCTTCGCGTCGATCGCGCCGCTGCTCGCGGCCGATCTCGCAACCCCGGCGGTCGATGCCGTGCTCGACGAGCCGCTCGACCCCGACCTGCTCGACCGACTGCACGGGGTGCTCGGTGAAGGCGTCGAGGACTCCGGAATGGCCTACGTCTGGGCCAAGCGGGGCGTCCAACGTCTCGTGCAGCGGGAGTGCATCCGCTTCGGCCGGCGCGGCGCCCGCATCTGCTCGCTCTCGCCCGGCATCATCGACACGCCGATGGGCCGCCAGGAGGACGCGGCGCGCGCGACCAACGCCCTGCTCGTCGAGCAGACCCCGCTCGGTCGGGAGGGGCATCCCGACGAGATCGCGTCGGTCGTGACGTTCCTCGTGTCGGAGGAGGCGAGCTTCGTGAACGGCATCGACGTCCCCGTCGACGGCGGGGTGGTCTCGGCGATGCGCACGAACCCGGTGGCGCTGCAATGAGGAACCACCAGACCTCCCTCCTACGATCGGCCCTCACACCGACCACGCACACCCCTGTCACCCCGACCCCTCGTCCCGGGAGCGCCCGATGAGCACGACCACATCCACCTTGTCCCCGCCGCCGTTGCGGCACCTCGACCGGTTCTTCGTCGGCGGCGAGTGGCTCCCGGCCTCGTCCGACGCGACCATCGACGTCATCGACTCGGACACCGAGGAGGTGTTCTTCCGGATCGCCGCGGCGGCCGCGGAGGACATGGCGCGTGCCGTCGACGCCGCACGAACCGCCTTCGACGAGGGGCCGTGGCCCCGGATGACGCACGCCGAGCGAGCCGGATGGATCCGGGAGCTCGCCAAGGGCGTGCAGGCTCGGGGCGACGACCTCGGCCAGCTCTGGCCGCGTGAGTCCGGGGTGATCTTCGGGGTCGCGCAGCACGCGGGGCGGATCGGCTTCCGCGCGCTCGAGCAGTACGCGGCGCTCGCCGACACGTTCCCCTTCGAGGAGCGGGCCACGCCGACGGTGGGTGGCACGTTCGGGCTGCTCGTGCGCGAGCCGGTCGGTGTCGTGGGAGCGATCATCCCCTGGAACGCCCCCACGGCGCTCATCTGTCACAAGATCGGACCTGCGCTCCTCGCCGGCTGCACCGTGATCCTGAAGTCCGCGCCGGAGGCACCGGGCGAGGGCTACGTCTTCGCCGAGGTCGCCGAGGACATCGGCTTGCCGCCCGGCGTGCTCAACGTGCTCACAGCCGACCGCGACGTCTCCGAGCTGCTCGTCACGAACCCGGGAGTCGACAAGATCACCTTCACCGGATCGACCGCCGCGGGGAGGCGCATCGCGTCGCTCTGCGGCGAGCGCATCGCCCGTTGCACGCTCGAGCTCGGTGGCAAGTCGGCCGCGGTGATCCTCGACGACATCGACCTCGCGAAGGTCGCAAAGGTGATCTCGCGGGCCGAGTGCGCGATCTCGGGCCAGGTGTGCTCGTCGCTCACCCGGATCGTGGTGCCCCGCCCCCGCCACGACGAGCTGGTCGAGGCACTGGCCGCGACGTTCTCGAAGGTGAGGGTCGGCGACCCGTTCGACGCCGACACGCAGATGGGCCCGCTCGCCGCGGAGCGCCAGCGCGACCGTGTCGAGGGCTACATCGCGAAGGGCATCGAGGAAGGCGCGACGCTCGCGACCGGAGGCGGACGCCCGAAGGACCTGGAACGCGGGTGGTACGTCGAGCCGACCGTGTTCGGGAACGTCGACAACCACTCGGCGATCGCCACCGACGAGATCTTCGGACCGGTGCTCACGGTCATCCCCGCGGACGACGAGGCCGACGCCGTGCGCGTCGCGAACGACTCCATCTACGGGCTCAACGCGTCGGTGTTCACCGAGGACGCGGACCGCGCGCGCGCGGTTGCCGGAGAGCTCCGATCCGGCACCGTCGGGCACAACGCGTTCCGCACCGACTTCGGCATGGCCTTCGGCGGGTTCAAGCAGTCGGGCATCGGACGCGAGGGCGGCAAGGAGGGCCTCCTCCCGTTCCTCGAGACCAAGTCGGTGATCCTCGAGGACACGCCGAAGGGATACGAGTAGCCGTCCCGACGCCTGCGAGCCGACCTGCCGAGGAGCGAACGGTGCGACCCCTTCCCGAGCTGACCCCGGAGAACGAGTGGTTCTGGACGTCCGGAGCCGACGGGCACCTGCGGATCCAGGCGTGCACCGACTGCGCGACGCTGACCCATCCTCCGACCCCGATCTGCCCGGCGTGCCGGAGCCGGTCGTGGGAACCGACGGTCGTGTCGGGTCGCGCGACGGTCGTCGCGAGCACGGTCAACGGCCACCAGTGGCACCCGGACTTCGAGCCGCCGTACGCGATCGCGATCGTCGCGCTGGCCGAGGATCCGGCGATCCGGCTCACCACGAACATCGTCGGGTGCGGGGCGGACGAGGTGCACATCGGGCAGGAGGTGACCGTGCACTTCGAGCAGTTCGACGACGTCTGGCTCCCCCTGTTCGAGCCGACCGGGAGCGACGACCCCACCGAGCGCATCCGAGAGCCGGTCCGTCCGACGCCTCGCGCGCCGGTCAGCGACGATCGCTTCGAACGCCGGTCGGTCCTGTCGGGGGTCGGCCGCTCCGCGATCGGTCGCCGCCTGATGGTCGACCCGATGTCGCTCACCGTCGACGCGTGCCTCGCGGCCGTCGCCGACGCCGGCCTCACCTTCGACGACATCGACGGGCTCTCCACCTATCCGGGCCCGCTCGCGATGGGCATGAGCGAGGGCGGGGCCACGGCGGTCGAGGAGGCACTCCGCATCCACCCGACGTGGATCAACGGTGGCGCCGAGCTCCCCGGACAGGCCGGCGCGGTGATCGCCGCGATGCTCGCGGTCGCGAGCGGGTTGTGCCGCCACGTGCTGTGCTTCCGGACGGTCTGGGAGTCGACGTACGCGACGCGCCGCCGCACCGGGGGCATGGGCGGCGGTCGGGTCTCCGGCCCGATGCAGGAGCACCGGGCGCCGTTCGGCGCGATCTCGGCCGCGAACTGGATCGCGATGCACGCGAACCACTACCTCCACCGCTACGGCGCGACGCGCGAGATCCTCGGGTGGATCGCGATCAACGGCCGGACGAACGCGGGCCGGAACCCGGCGGCGATCTACCGCGACCCGATGACGATGGACGACTACATGACGGCGCGGCCGATCACCACGCCGTTCGGTCTCTACGACTGCGATGTCCCGTGCGATGCATCCGTCGCCGTCATCGTCTCCGACGCGTCGGTCGCCGCCGACCTCCCGCATCCCGCGATCCGCATCGACGCGGTGGGCACCCAGATCACCGAGCGCGTGTCGTGGGACCAGGACACGCTGACCCACGAGCCCCAGGTGCTCGGCCCCTCGGCCCACCTGTGGACGCGCTCGAGCCTCCAGCCGAGTGACGTCGACCTCGCGCTGGTCTACGACGGCTTCACGTTCAACGCGATCTCGTGGATCGAGGCGCTCGGGTTCTGCGGGTTCGGCGAGGCGAAGGACTGGCTCGACGGCGGGCGGCGGATCGCGCTCGACGGCGACCTCCCGGTGAATCCCCACGGCGGCCAGCTCTCCGAGGGGCGGACCCACGGGTTCGGGTTCCTCTACGAGGCGATCGCCCAGCTCCGCCACGACGCCGGCGAACGCCAGGTCCCGAACGCGAAGACGGCGGTGGTCACGTCCGGGGGCGGCACGCCGTCGAGTGCCCTGCTCCTGCAACGCGACGGCTCCTAGCGGGGACCGGGGTGAAGCCGAGCGCCGAGACGCTGTTCGGCCCGACGGGGACCCCGCGGGTCGTCGTCGTCGGCGCAGGCTTCGGCGGGATCGCGGCCGGCGTGAAGCTCCGCGACGCGGGGATCGAGACGTTCACGATCTACGAGTCCTCCGACGGGATCGGCGGCACCTGGTGGGACAACACCTACCCGGGGGCCGAGGTCGACGTCGGTTCGCACCTCTACTGCTTCTCGTTCAGGGCACACGACTGGTCCCGCACCCACGCGCGCCAGCCCGAGCTGCAGCGCTACCTCGAGGACACCGTCGACGAGCACGGCCTCCGCCCGCACCTGGAGCTCGGGGTGGCCGTCGAGTCGGCGACGTGGGACGACGATCGCCACGTCTGGGCGCTCCGACTGGCCGACGGACGCACGGACGAGTGCCACGTCCTGATCAGCGGCGTCGGCTTCCTCAACGTGCCCCGCTACCCGGACTGGCCCGGGCTGGCCGAATTCTCCGGTCCGGCGTTCCACACCGCGCGGTGGGAGCACGAGCACGACCTCACAGACAAGGTGGTCGCGGTCGTCGGCACCGGGTCGTCGGCGACGCAGGTCGTGCCCGCCATCCAACCCGTCGTGCAGCGCCTCTACGTGTTCCAACGCGAGCCGGGATGGGTCATGCCCAAGGGCGAGCGCGACCTCACCGACGACGAGCGGTCGAGGCTGGCCCGACCGTGGCGCCGCCGATGGGAGCGCTGGCGCCAGAAGCTCGTGCTCGAGAAGAGCCTGCGCCGGGGAAACCTCTACCGACCGGGCACGAAGGTGAACGAGACGCGCCAGCAGTTCTGCCTCCGGTACATCGAGCGTCAGTTCGCGGACCGGCCCGACCTGCGCGACGCGGTCACGCCGAAGTACCCCTACCCCGGCAAGCGCCCGGTCTTCGCGAGCGCCTTCTATCCCGCGCTCAAGCAGGAGAACGTCGAGCTCGTCCCCCGCGCGGTCGCGTCGGTGACCCCAACCGGCATCGTCGACGCCGACGGCGTCGAACGCGCCGTGGACGTGATCGTCATGGCGACCGGCTTCCAGCCCGCCGACTACCTCGCCCGGCTCCGCGTGGTGGGCCGCGGCGGTCGGACCCTCCAGGAGCACTGGGCCGGTGAGCCGCACGCGTACCTCGGCATCACCGTGCCGGGCTTCCCCAACTTCTTCATGCTGTACGGCCCCGGCACCAACGGCGGAGAGATCGTCACCATGCTCGAGAGCCAGGCCGAGTTCGCGGTCCGAGCAGTGAAGCGGATGATCCGTGCACGCGTCACTGCCATCGAGGTCAAGCCGGGGTTCGAGGCGCGGTGGCACCGATGGCTCCAGGCGCGGATGGAGGGCACGTCCTGGACGATGAGCAGGAACTACTTCACGTCGCCGACGGGGAAGGTCGTGACCCAGTGGCCGTCGACCAACCTGCACTACCGCGCGCTCACCAAGCTCCTCGGCCGAGTCTCGGAGACGACCCGCCGACGCGCCCGGTGAAGTGACCACGGACGCGATGCCATACTCGGGCCATGTGGGATCTCCGCGACGTGCCGATGGAGCTTCGTGAGCGATACCTCGCCGAGGGGTGGTGGACCGACGACACGTTCGCGTCGTTCCTCGCTCGGGAGATCTCGGCGACCCCGGACCTGACGTTCCGGGTCTGGTCGGAGTCGCACCCCTACGTCGGCACGATCGGAGATCTCTACGAGCAGTCGCTCCGCTTGGCGACGTCGCTGCACGGTCTCGGCATCCGCGCGGGTGACGTGGTCGCGTACCAGGTGCCGAACTGGGCCGAGTCGGTGGTCGTGATCGCGGCCGGGTTCGTGCTCGGCGCGGTGATGGTGCCGATCGTCCACTTCTACGGCGCCCGGGAGGTCGAGTTCATCCTCCGCCAGTCGGGTGCCCGCGCGCTCGTCACCGTCGACCGGTTCGGGCACGTCGACCACGCCGCCAACCTTGCCGAGTTCCGGTCCGGGCTCGACACGCTCGAACACGTCGTCGTGATCGGCAGCGGCGTTCCCGGTCCCGAGATCGCCGACGCCGTCGCGTTCGACGGCCTGTGCGACGCCGAGCCGTTCACCGGCTCCCCCGACATCGACCCCGACCTCCCGGCGATGGTCGGCTACACGTCGGGAACGACCGCGGACCCGAAGGGCGTCGTGCACACCCACCGCTCGTTGATCTTCGAGATCGCCCAGCTCGCCGTGCTCGCACCGGATGCCCGGCCGCTGTTGAACGCGTCCCCGCTCGCCCACATGACGGGGATGCTCGCCTCGTTCCTGCTCCCCGTCTACCGGCACCACGAGATCCACCTCACCGACCAGTGGAACCCGGTCGAGGCCCTGCGCATCATCGTCGAGGCCGGGGTCTCGGCGGGCTCGGGAGCGACGATCTTCCTCACCAGCCTCCTCGACGCACCGGGCTTCGGACCGGAGCACGCGGAGCTCATCGGGAACGTCGGCCTCGGCGGCGCGCCGGTGCCCGCGGCGGTCGCGGAGCGCGCCGAGGCGCTCGGGATCACCGTGTTCCGCTCGTACGGCGCGACGGAGCACCCGTCGATCACGGGCTGTCACACCTACGAGCCACGCGAGAAGCGCAACCGCACCGACGGGCGCCCGATGACCGGGGTCGAGATGCGTCTCGTCGACCTCGACGGCGCCGCGGTCGGCCCCGGCGTCCCCGGCGAGATCCTGTCGCGGGGACCGGACCAGTTCGCCGGGTACACGGACCCCGCGTTGACCGATCTGGTCGTCTCCGCCGACGGCTGGTACCGCACCGGCGACGTGGGGGTCGTGGACGACGACGGCTACCTCACGATCACCGACCGGGTGAGCGACATCATCATCCGGGGTGGGGCGAACATCTCGGCCGCCGAGATCGAGGAAGCGCTGATGACGATGCCGGCGATCGCGGAGTGCGCGGTCGTCGCCGCGCCCGACGAGCGGATGGGTGAACATGCGCTCGCGGTGCTCCGGCTCCGGCCCGACGCCGGCGACACCGACCTCGCCGCGGTGCAGGCCCACCTCGACGCGGCCGGTCTCCCCAAGCAGAAGTGGGTCGAAGAGGTGCGGATCGTGGAGGACTTCCCGCGGACACCGTCGGGGAAGATCCGGAAGTTCGTGCTCCGCGACGAGCTGCGCACCACCTGACGCGCCGCGCGCGACCGATCAGCCTCGGAGCCCCCGGAGGCAGAACTCCCAGATGTCGTCGGAGCCCACGCGCAGCCTCGGGTTCTGCACGATGCGGTTCCCGAACCAGCTGAACATCACGGTCTGCTGGATCAACAGCGCGGCCCGGCGGGGATCGTCCACCGCGATCGCACCGTCGGCGACCGCCGCTTCGACGAGCTCGAGGGTCTGCCGTGCGATGGGTGCCATCGTGGCGGTGACGCGATCGGGATGCGACACCGCGAGCTGGAGCATGAATTCGGAGATGGGCCGGCGGTTGTGGCTCCCCCGCTTGCGCTCCGCGGGATCGCACCACTCGTGGAGACGGACCACGAACGCGCGCAACCGAGCGATCGGCTCACGCTCGGACGCCACCACCTTCTGGAGGTCCTCGCTCGACTCGCGGATCGACTCCTCGAACAACGCCAGGAACAACTCGTCCTTGCCGTCGAAGTACTGGTAGAAGCCGCGCAGCGACTGCTCGGAGCGGTCGATCACCTCCTGGATGGTGAAGTCGGCCGACCCCTTCTCGTCGATGAGCTCGAAGGCCGCGTCGAGGAACCGCTGGATGCGTTGCTCGGCCCGCGACCTCGCGGCGGTGAGGCTCCGGGACACCGCCCGCTGGCGCCAGGCCGGCTCGGTCACCGCAGCGTCGGGCATCGTGACCTCGGAATCCGGTTCCACCTCAGAGACCGTACCAGTGCACGAATTCGAGAACCCGATGATCGCTCAGCGCGAACGCGGTAGCGGTGGCGCCGGGACGTCGGCGAGGTCGGCGTCGAGATCGAGTCCGAGACTGTTGAAGACCATGGCGAGGCAGGTGTAGGTCCCCACCACGAACACGACCTCGACCAGCTGGCGTGCGTCGAGGGTCGCGGCGAGGCGGGCCCAGGTCGCGTCGTCGACCTGGTGGCCCTCCACGAGCTGGTCGGTTGCGGCGAGGAGGTCGGCCTCGAGCGGCGTCCAGGTGGGCGTGGCGTCGAGGCCGGCGATCGCGTCGATCTCGTCGCTCGTGATGCCGAGCTCCAGGGCGAGGCGAACGTGCTGCACCCACTCGTACGGGGCCCGCGTGCGCCACGCGACCCGCAGGACCATCAGCTCGCGCCACCTCGGCTCCAGGCTCGGCGCCAGGAAGAGGACGTTGTTGTAGGCGAGCCACGGGCCGGCCAGGCCGGGGTGGTGCAGCATCGTCGCCACCGCGTTCGGCATCGGCGGGTCGGCCTGCGGGTCGGTGCACCACTCCTCGGCCCGGCGGCGGCCGTACCCGTTGACGAGGGCGGCGCGGATCTCCTCGCCGCGTTCCTCGAGCGGCACCGGCGCGAGCCGGGGTGCTGCATCCTCGCTCATGGGACCGCTCCGCCGTTGACGCCGACCACCTGACCGGTGATGTACTCCGCGCCCTCGCTGCACAGGAACACACATGCGGCCGCGACGTCCTCAGCGCGCCCGACTCTCCCCACCGGGATCCGCTTCGCGAGGAACTCCGTGTCCGGGAGCTCACCGGCGGTCTGCGACCCGCGCTGCATCGGGGTGTCGACACTCGACGGTGGGACAGTGTTGGCCGTGATCCCGAAGCGCCCGTACTCGCGCGCCAACGCCCGCGTGAGGGCGATCACACCACCCTTGCTCGCCGCGTAGTGCGCCATGCGCGGCGCGCCCTGCTGCGCGCTCGACGACGAGATCGTGACGATGCGACCCCATCTGCCCGCGATCATGTCGGGGATCGCGGCTTGCAGGCAGTGGAAGGTCCCCGTGAGGTTGACCTCCATGGTCCGGTTCCAGGACTCGAGCGTGATGTCGGTGAAGGTCTCGAACGGCGCGATCCCCGCGCTCGTCACCATGATCTCCACCGGGCCGAGCTCGGCGCGCACCACCGCGAGGCCCGCGTCGACCGACGTCCGGTCCGCCACGTCGACGGCGCACCCGATGGCCGTCGCACCGGTCGCCCGGAGATCGGCGGCAGCGGCCTCGACCGCCTCGCCGTTGACGTCGAACAGACCGACCCGGTCGCCCCGCTCGGCGAGCTGCTGCGCGGTCGCGAGACCCATGCCGGACGCGGCTCCCGTGACGACTGCTACCCGTGACATGCGGTGCTCCCCTCGGTCTCCCGAGCGCACAGTATCGGTGCCCGCGCGGACCTCACGCGTCGTAGTCGACCGCGACCGCACTGCTCGTGGGGATCGACTGGCAGGTGAGGACCCACCCCTCCTCCACCTCTTCCGGTGTCAGCGCGTTGTTGACCCGCATCGTCACCGCGCCCTCGTCGAGATGGGCCATGCAGGTGGCGCAGCTCCCGGACTCGCACGAGAACGGCGCGCTGAGGCCGGCCCGGCGGGTCGTGTCGAGGATCGTGTCCCCGGCCCGGTAGCCCATCTCGTGCCGTCGACCGCCCAGGCGCACGACCACGGACTCCGTCGGGGACGCACCGGCGATCGTCGGCGTGTCGCCCGGAACGACGAACCGCTCGATGAACCGCTGCGACGAGTCGACCCCGAGCGAGTCGAGACCGGCCTCGACCGTGTCCATGTAGGGACCGGGCCCACAGACGTAGACGTGCGCGTCGGTGCGGTCACCAACCAGCGCCGCACAGGCCGTGGGGTCGAGGAACCCCCGTTCGGTGTCGAGATGGTGATGGACGGTGAGGCGACCGTCCGAGCCCCGTTCGAGGCGGTCGAGCTCCGGTCCGAAGATGACCGAGTCGGCGCCGCGGTTCGCGTACACGAGCAGCAGCTCGCGTTCGGTGGTCGCGAGGGCGCTCTTCACGATGGACAGGACCGGGGTGATCCCGCTCCCACCCGCGAACGCGACGATGGGCACGTCCGATGGGCGCAGCACGAACAGCCCGGCAGGGCGCATCGCCTCGATCGTGTCGCCGGGGGCCAGGGTGTCGATCATCCAGTTCGACATCAGGCCGTCGGGAACGCGCTTGACCGTCGTGGTGAGGGCGTCCCCCGTGTCCGGCGAGCTCGACATCGAGTAGCAGCGGACCACGCGCACGTCGTCGATGACCGCTCGGAACGTGCAGAACTGCCCGGCCTCGTACGCGAACGCGTCCGTGAGCGCCGCGGGGACCTCGAGCACGAACGACCGCGTGTCGGCCGTCTCGTCCACCACGTCCAGGATCCGGAGGGCGTGGTACTCGTGGTCGTGCTGCATCGTGGGGAGTCCCCGCAGGCGCTGTCCGAGGTGCGAGGGTAACGTACCTCTCCGACTTCGAGAGCCTGAGTTCCACTCCCGAGCGAAAGAGCGCACCCATGGCGCGTCCGCGCACCCCGGCGCCTCCCGTCGTCCTCCGCGCCGCGCGCGCCCTCGACGTGACGAGCGGAAAGGTCCAGGCGCCGGGCGAGCTGCTCGTCGTCGACGAACGGATCGCCGAGGTCCGGCCGACCTCGGTGCCGAGCAACGCCGAGGTGATCGACCTGGGCGACGTGACCCTCCTCCCCGGACTCATGGACATGGAGGTCAACCTCCTTCTCGGGGGCCCCGACCACCGCGATCCGCTGGTCGCGGTCCAGGACGACCCTGCAGTGCGCACACTGCGCGCGGTCGCCAACGCTCGGCGGACGCTGCGCGCCGGGTTCACGACCGTGCGCAACCTCGGCCTGTTCATCCAGACCGGTGGGCTGCTGCTCGACGTCGCGCTGGCGAAGGCCACCGACCTCGGCTGGATCGACGGCCCGCGTATCGTCCCGGCGGGCCATGCCATCACCCCCACCGGCGGGCACCTCGACCCGACGATGTTCCAGGCGTTCGCACCGCACGTCCTCCCGCTGACGGTCGAGGAGGGCATCGCGAACGGGGTCAGCGAGGCCCGCCGCGCCGTTCGGTACCAGATCAAGCACGGCGCCCGGCTCATCAAGGTCTGCGCGTCCGGCGGTGTGATGTCGCACACGGGGCCGGCCGGGGCCCAGCAGTACTCCGACGAGGAGCTCGTCGCGATCGCCGACGAGGCGCATCGTGCCGGTCTGAAGGTCGCGGCCCACGCCCACGGCGACGACGGCATCCGTGCGTGCCTCCGTGCCGGCATCGACTGCATCGAGCACGGATCACTCGCCACCGACGAGACGATCGCGGCGATGGTCGAGCTCGGGACGTTCCTCGTGCCGACGACCTACCTCGCCGACGCCATGGACGTGTCGCACGCCGCACCCGAGCTCCAGGCCAAGGCGGCCGAGGTGTTCCCGCAGGCCAAGCGCACGATCAGCAAGGCGATCGAGGCCGGCGTGAAGATCGCGTGCGGCACGGACGCGCCGGCCATCCCGCACGGGAGGAACGCGATGGAGCTCGCCGCGCTCGTCGACCGGGGGATGACGCCTCTCCAGGCGATCCGCGCCGCGACCACGATGGCGGCCGAGCTCATCGACGTCGACGACCGCGGGCGACTGGAAGCCGGGCTGCTGGCCGACGTGATCGCGGTGCCGGGCAACCCGCTCACCGACATCGCGACCACGCAGCAGGTGTGCTTCGTGATGAAGGGCGGAACGGTCTTCCGCAACGACGTCGCCTGAAGGCGACGGTCACGACCCGCGAGCGATCAGATCGCGGGTTCGCGCACCGCGTTGAACGACGCTGCACCGCTGTCGGGGACGCGCGGCTGACGCCAGGCCTCGACCGCGAACGACACGGTGACCAGCGAGCAGCACATCCAGAGCAGGTTCACCGCGTCGTCGGGCATGTCGTCGTACGGGACCTCCGCGAGGTAGGCGACCGCCGCCTCCAACCGGGGCATGAGCACGTCGTAGAACGACTGGAGCTCGGCCATGGTGCTGGCGACCCGCTTGTCGTAGCGCTCGCGTTCGCTGGGCAGGACCCAGTCGGAGAGGGGCGCGAGGTCGGCGAACGCGGCCGGCAGGTCGACGGGCGACGGCGTCACACTGGGCTCGGACATCGCTGGACCTTCCTCGCTCACACCGAAGCCGGCGAGGCGCCGGACTCCTGGAACGCCTGCACGTACTCGTCGACGGTGCGGTGCAGGTGACGAATCATGATCTCCTGGTCGTTCAGTGGGAACGACTTCACCGGCGTGTTCGACTCGATCATCGTCTGGGTCGCCTCGAGGGTGTTGCCGTCCTGGAGCGAGTACTCCTTGAACGTGACCACCGCGAGCTCCTGGGCGAGCCGTTCCGCTCCGTTCTTCGGTGGCACGAAGTAGCACGAGCCCTCGAAGACGTGCGTGTTGTGGCTCGTCGGCCAGTAGTGGTACGTGAGCACCCAGTTCGGCTTCCAGATCAGGATCATGAAGTTCGGGAAGAAGAGGAACGACTCGACGCCCCACGCCTTGTGCTTCGCCGGGTTCACGCCGGGCGGGAGCTCACCGAAGTCGGGCCCGTCCCACGGACCGAACAGACCGCTGCGCAGGATCCGCTCGATCGGCTTGACCATGTTCAGGTCCTTCGGAGGTGACATGCCGCCCCACGACGAGACCTGCCCGTGCGGACCGTTGATCTTGTACGCGAGCGCCTCGTAGCCGTGCTCCTGGAGCTTGAGCGCTTCGTCGGAGACGGCTTGGCGAACGTGCAGCACGGGTGCGTGGTAGAACTCGGTGAACGCGTCGATGAAGAGCTTCCAGTTGCTCCCGATCTCGGCGCGGTAGGTGTGCACCTGGGTCATCTCGCCGAACGGGTACCCCGCGAGGCTCGCACCGGTCTCGCCCATGTACTCGACGAGGGGCGTCGTGTTCGACGCGTCGAGGTGCACGAAGACGAAGCCCTCCCACACGTCGCACTGCACGTCGGCGAGCGGGTAGTCGGACTTGTCGAGGTCGAAGAACTCCTCTTCTTGCTGCACGAAGGTCAGCTCGCCGTCGAGCGCGTAGCGCCAGCCGTGGTACTTGCAGGTGAACTGGCGACAGGTCCCCTTCGACTCCTCGCCCGGGTAGTCGGTCCACACGAGCTTGTTGCCGCGGTGCCGGCAGATGTTGTGGAACGCGCGGATTTCGTCCTTCGCGGCGCGCACGACCACGATCGACGTGCCCGCGGCGTCGAGCTCCTTGGTGAAGAAGCTGCCGACCCGCGGCAGCTGCTCGACCCGACCGACGTTCAGCCACGTGCGCCCGAAGATCGCCCGGCGCTCGAGCTCGTAGAACGCGGGCGAGGTCGAGTCGGCGTACGACGTGGGCTCGGTGCCGAGCCCGTAGTGCTCGGTCCACGAGCCTTCGGCCGGCTTTGCGAAGTGCGGCATGGCGCTCCTCCCCCTGTCGGCGAGACGATAGCACCGTTCTCGAAAACAGCGAAGAGGATTCTCGTCGGGCTACTTGGGTGCGAACCGCTGGCCGGCGTCGAGCCGGATGCACGAGCCGTTCAGCATCGGTGTCTCGACGATGGCGACGGCGAGCCGGGCGTACTCCTCCGGGCGGCCCATGCGCTTCGGGAAGGCCGCGTCCTTCGTGAGCGCGGCGGCGAAGTCGTCGGGGATCCCCTCGGTGATGCCGGTGCTGAAGAGGCTGGGCGCGATCGCGACGGCCCGGATCCCGAGGCTCCCCAGGTCGCGCGCCATGGTGAACACCATCCCGGCGATCCCCGCCTTCGCGGCGGTGTACGCGACCTGTCCGATCTGGCCCTCGAACGCGGCGATCGACGCGGTGTCGATGATCACGCCGCGCTCGCCGTCCTCGGGCTCGTTCGTCGACATGTGGAACGCCTGGAGCCGGTTCAGGTTGAACGTCGCGACGAGGTTCAGGTCGACGACCCGCTGGAACTCGGCGAGCGGGTGCGGCCCTTCCTTGGTGAGCGTGCGCCCGACCGTGCCACCCCCCGCCGTGTTCACCGCGATGTGCAGACCCCCCATCTGCTCGACGGCTGCGGCCAGCGCCTGCTCGGTGCCATCGAAGTCGGTGACGTCGACGGGGTGGAACGAACCCCCGAACCCGGCGGCGACCTCGGCGCCGGCCGACGACGCGAGGTCGAGGATCGCGACGGACGCACCCCGCGCTGCGAGCATCTCGGCCGTCGCGCGCGCCATACCGGACGCCCCGCCGACGACCACGGCCCGCTTCCCGTCGATCTCCACTCGATCTCCTCCACTCGTCGCACTCGTCGGCAGGCGGAAGTGGTACCTCCGCTCGGCGAGAGTTACGTTACCAACCGGGTCACCACTCGGCGCGAGCCGCGATCCGCCGGTGGCACGCGACGAGAGAGGACGACACCCGATGACGAACGAGCGCGATCGCACCGCCGACCGGCGCACGTCGGATCTGGTCGAGCTGCAGCAGCTCTGCGCGCGGTACATGGCCTACACGAGCCAGTTCATCGAGGACCGGTGGCTCGACGTGTTCACCCCGGACATCGAGTACAGCGCCTTCGGCACGCCGTACACGCTCGACCGCTTCCCGGCGCTCCTCGATGCCGCACCGAGAGGTCAGTTCATCGGGAACATTCCGGTCGTCGAGCTCGGGATCGATGGTGACTCGGACCGTGCGACTGGCATGCAACACTTCGTGTTCATCGACCAGCAGACCCATGCCATGCGACTCGGCTGGTACCGCGACGAGTACGCGCGGACGCCCGACGGCTGGCGCATCCGGCGCCGCTCGACGACCTTCATGCGCAAGCACGGCGGTTTCGACTCCGGCGTGCAGCACGATCCGCTCGCCGAGCAGCGCTGACGACGCCTGGGATCAGAGTCGGTCGGCGAGCGCGGCGACGAACTCCCGCGTCCGGCGGTACGACGCGACGAGCTCGTCGCGTCCGTCCCCGATCGGCACGACCCGGAACGAGAGATCGGTCACGCCCGCGTCGCCGAACGCGCGCAGCCGACGCTCGATGGCCGCCTCGCTCCCGGCCGCGAGGATGTCGCCGACGGTGCGCGCGTCACCCTCCTCGAGCAGCCGCTGGTAGTTGGGGGAGGTCTCGGCCTCGGCAAGGATGCGGTTCGTCCGCGCCACCGCGAGCTCGACCTCGTCGTCCCCGCAGAGGCAGACCGGGACACCGGCGACGATCCGCGGGGCGGGCCTCCCGCCGGCTTCGGCTGCCCGGGCGATCTTCGGGGCGATGTGCGAACCGATCGCGCGCTCGTCGGCCATCCACAGGATCGTGCCGTCGGTGCGCTCCCCTGCGAGCTGGAGCATGCGGGGGCCGAGCGCGGCGAGCAGGACCGGCGTCGGGGCGACGTCGGTGATGTCGAGCGGGTTGTGCACCCGGAACATCGCGTTCTCGACGTCGACGGGGCCCGGGCCGCGGAGGGCTGCATCGAGCACGTCGAGGTACGCCCGCATCGTCGGCTCGGGGTGCTCGTACGGGAGCCCGAGCATCTCGTCGATGATCCAGTGGTGCGACACGCCGAGTCCGAGCGCGAGGCGCCCGTCGCACACGGCCTGGGTCGACAACGCCTGCTGCGCGAGTGCGACCGGGTGCCGTGGCTGGACCGGGACGACCGCGGTGCCGATCTCGATCCGACTCGTCTCGAGGCCGGCGACCGCGACCGCGGTCAGGGCGTCGAAGTCGTCGGGGATCTGGGGGATCCAGATCGACGCCAGACCGGCGTCCTCGGCCCAACGGGCGTCGGCGCGCAGGCGATCGACCTTCGCGGCGTAGCGGCCCCGCTCGGGCCCCACCATGACACCGACTCGCATCGCGCAGCCCCCGGGAGCAGTGTGCCGCTGGAAATGGTCTTCTCTTGGTGCGAAAGGTATGTTATCCACGCCACCGCGACGGGGTCGGCGCCCTGGGGGAGAATCGCGAGCATGACCACCACGAGCGACGCCGACCTGTACTACGACCCCTACGACTTCGACATCGACGCGGATCCGTACCCGGTCTTCCGGCGTCTGCGCGAAGAGCAGCCCCTCTACTACAACGAGCGGTACGACTTCTTCGCGCTGAGTCGCTTCGACGACGTGCAGGCCGCGTCGGTCGACTGGAAGACCTACATCTCGGGCAAAGGCACCCTGCTCGAGATCATCAAGAGCGACATCGAGCTCCCACCGGGCTCGATCATCTTCGAGGACCCGCCGAACCACGACCTCCACCGCGGTCTCCTCTCGCGCGTGTTCACCCCGCGACGGATGCTCGACATCGAGCCGAAGGTCCGCGAGTTCTGTGCCAACACACTCGACCCCCTCGTGGGCAGCGGCGGGTTCGACTTCATCGCCGACCTCGGCGCCCAGATGCCCATGCGGACGATCGGCATGCTGCTCGGGATCCCGGAATCGGACCAGGAAGCCATCCGCGACCGGATCGACGACGGCCTCCGCCTCGACGAGAGCGGCATGCCCGACGTCAGCGCGCAGACGATCGCCAACGCCGGCGCGAACGACGTGCTCGCGGGGTACATCGACTGGCGCGCCGAGCACCCGTCCGATGATCTGATGACCGAGCTCCTCAATGCCGAGTACGAGGACCTCACGGGGACGCGCCGCACGCTGACGCGCGACGAAGTGCTCGGCTACGTGGGTCTCCTCGCGGCTGCCGGCAACGAGACGACGACGCGCCTCATCGGGTGGACCGGCAAGGTGCTGTCCGACCATCCCGGCCAGCGCCAGGAGATCGTCGAGGACCGTGGCCTCGTGCCCAACACGATCGAGGAGGTGCTCCGCTACGAGCCGCCGTCGCCGGTCCAGGCGCGCTACGTCACCCGCGACGTCGAGCACCACGGCCGGTCCGTGCCCGCCGGCAGCGCCATTCTCCTCCTCACCGGGGCGGCGAACCGCGACGATCGCAAGTTCCCCGACGGCGACCGGTTCGACATCCACCGGACGATCGATCACCACCTCTCGTTCGGCTATGGGATCCACTTCTGCCTCGGTGCCGCCCTCGCTCGCCTCGAGGGGCGCGTCGCGCTCGACGAGGTCCTGCAGCGGTTCCCGTCGTGGGAGGTCGACGAGGACCGTGCCGTGCAGGCCCGCACGTCGACGGTCCGCGGGTGGGAACGTCTCCCCGTCGTCACCCCCTGATCCGGCGGTTCGGACCGTGCGCAGCGCCGTCACCTGGCCCAGCATCCCCGCGATGCTCCGTGACGGTGTCCGGCGGCTCGGCACCACCGAGGCAGTCGTCGACGCCGACACCCGGGTCTCGTTCGCCGAGCTGCAGGCGATGGTCGACCGTTCGGCTCGCTCGCTCCTCGCGTCGGGGATCGCGCCGGGCGAACGGGTCGCCGTGTGGGCACCCAACTCGCTCGAATGGATCGTCGCCGCCCTGGGCATCACCAGCGCCGGCGGGGTGCTCGTCCCGGTCAACACCCGCTTCAAGGGGACCGAGGCGGCCCACCTCCTCGAACGCAGCCGGGCGCGGGTGCTGTACACGGTGCGCGGGTTCCTCGACACCGACTACCCCGCGCTGCTCGCGGAGGCCGGTGCGACGCTCCCTGCACTCGAGCACACGGTCCTCCTCGCCGGGGGCGCCGGCGAGGAGGACGACGCGACCGTGCACTGGGATGCCTGGCTCGACCGGGCCGACGCCGTGACGCCCGAGCAGCTGGAGGCGCGCATCGCCGCGATCGGGCCCGACGACCCGAGCGACGTGGTGTTCACGTCGGGCACGACGGGCCGCCCCAAAGGCGTGGTGATGGCGCACGGTCAGACGCTGCAGGCCTACCTCGCGTGGTGTGACTGGGCCGACCTGCGCCCCGGCGACCGGTATCTGATCGCGAACCCGTTCTTCCACATCTTCGGCTACAAGGCCGGGGTGCTGGCCTGCCTGATGCGCGGCGCCACGATCCTGCCGGTGCCGGTGTTCGACGCCGAGGTCGTGCTCGACCTCGTCGAGCGCGAGCGGATCACCGTGCTCCCGGGACCACCGACGATCTACCAGACCCTCCTCGACCATCCCGAGCGCGGCCGCCACGACGTGTCCAGCCTGCGGGTCGCCGTGACCGGCGCGGCAGACATCCCGGTCGAGCTCATCCGACGGGTCCGCGAGGAGCTCCCGTTCGATCGCATCCTCACCGGGTACGGACTGACCGAAGCGGGGACCGTCACCGGGAGCAAGCCGGACGACGACTTCGAGCACATCGCGACGACGGTGGGCGTGCCGTGGGAGGGCTTCGAGGTCCGCACCGTCGTCGCCGGCACCGGCACGGACGCCGGGACCGACGAACCCGGTGAGGTGCTCGTCCGGGGTGCGACCGTGATGCGCGCGTACCTCGACGATCCGGAGGCCACGGCGGCGGCGATCGACGCCGACGGCTGGCTCCGCACGGGCGATCTCGGCACCCTCGACGCCGACGGCTACCTCCGGATCGTCGGCCGCATCAAGGACATGTTCATCGTCGGCGGCTTCAACGCCTACCCGGCCGAGATCGAGAACCTCCTGCTCGGCCATCCGCGCATCGCGCAGGCAGCGGTGATCGGCGTTCCCGACGATCGCCTCGGCGAAGTGGGCGCGGCGTTCGTCGTGCTGGCGCCCGGCCCGCCACTCGAGGAGTCGGAGATCATCGCCTGGGCCCGCGACGCGATGGCCAACTACAAGGTGCCCCGCACCGTCGTGTTCGTCGACGAGCTCCCCGTCAACGCGACCGGGAAGGTCGTCAAGGACGAGCTGCGCGCCCGGCCCCGCCGGCGTCTCGATCACCTCGGTCTGACGTAGAGGTCACCGCGGTGGACACCCGAGACTCCCCCGAGCAGGCCGAGCTCCGACGCGGCGCCCGCCGCCTCGCCGCCGAGCTGGGTCCGGCGACGGTCGCCGAACTCGACGACGAGGCGCGCGCGCTCCGTCTCGCCGGCGCCGTGCGAGACGCGGGCTGGCTCGAGCTGCGCGACGCCGACGGGAGCAGCGGCGGACCGCTCGCGAGCGGCGTGGACACCACGATCCTGGCCGACGGGCTCGCGGGGGCCGTCGCCGATGTCGCGTTCGCGGGCCCGACCCTTGCGGCCGACCTCGCGCGTCGCGCCGGCGCAGCACGCGACGACCGCGCAGGTGTCGCATACGGACCCGACCTCCTCGGCGTCGCAGTCGTCGAAGAGACCGTCACGACCGAGCGGTTCGAGGTCGTCGACCTCCCGGTCGACGGATCCGCGCAGGCGTTCGTGCTCGTGAGGAAGGATGACGGGTACCGGCTCGCGGCGGTCGCCGTCGACGACCCCGAGCCCGGCGGGCGCCGCGCCACCGACCTCACTCGGACGACCGGCTCGGTCCGTCCCGGCGCCGCCGTCGTCGAGATCCCCGAGCAACGGGGTCTCACCGAGGACGACCTCACGGCTTGGGCCGCGCTCGGGCTCGCGCTCACGAGCGCCGACCTCGTCGGCGTCATGCGCGGCGTTCTCGACCTCTCCGTCGCGTACGCAACCGATCGGAAGCAGTACGGCGTCCCCGTCGGATCGTTCCAGGCGGTGCAGCACCTCCTCGCCGAGGCGCGCTGCCTCCTGGAGGGCTCGATCAGCGCGACGCTCTACGCGGGCTGGGCGGTCGACGAGCTCGCACCGGACGAAGCGCGTGCCGCGGGGCGCGTAGCCAAGGCGTACGGCGCACGCGCCGCCCGGACCGTGTGCGAGACGGCGGTCCAGGTGCACGGCGGCATCGGGAACACCTGGGAGTGCATGGTGCATGTGTTCCTCCGCCGGGCGCTCCTGTCCACAGAGTGGTTCGGGGACGACGGCGCCCAGCTCGAGCGGCTCGCACGCGAGCGCCTGGGAGTGCCGATGCTGGGAGTGCCGATGCTGGGAGTGCCGGGGGTGACCGATGGACTTCCGTGACTCGCCCGAAGAGGCCGAGTTCCGTTCCCGCCTGCGGTCCTGGCTCGCCGACCACAACCCCGGCCTGCCCGCGTCCTCGACCGACGACGAGTACTGGGCGCGCCAGGCCGAGTGGCACACCGCCCTCTACGACGCCGGCTTCTTCGGCCTGAGCTGGCCGACGCGCTTCGGTGGTCATGACCTTCCGAGCGTGTTCGACGTGATCCTCGACGACGAGCTCGCGGCCGCCGGCGCACCACCCCGCCCGAGCCTCGGGTACCTCGTCCAGGGCATCACGACGCACGGGAGCGACGCGATCCAGGAGCGGTTCCTCCCTGGTCTCATCAGCGGCCAGGAACGCTGGTGCCAGGGGTTCAGCGAGCCGGACGCCGGATCGGACCTGGCGTCCCTGCGGACGACCGCGACCCGCGACGGCGGCGAGTACGTCGTCGACGGCCACAAGGTCTGGACGAGCTACTCCGACGTCGCCGACTGGTGCTTCCTCCTGGCCCGCACCGATCCTGGGGTCGCGAAGCACAAGGGGCTCTCCGCGTTCGCGCTGCCGATGGACCAGCCCGGCGTCGAGCAACGACCGCTGCGCATGATCAACGGCGTCACCAACGAGTTCGGTCAGGTCGTGTTCGACGGTGCGCGCGTCGCGGCCGAGAACATGATCGGCGAGCCCGGCGAGGGGTGGCGGGTGGCGATGACCATCGTGAGCCACGAGCGCGAGCCCGGCGAGCTGGGGTACGTGGCCCGGTACGCGAAGTCCGTGAAGGAGATGGAGCGTGCGGTCGGCGCCGACCCGGGTGCGTTCCGGCCCGACCAGCGCGCGCAGGTCGCGTGGGCGCACGTGCAGACCGAGATGCTGCGCCTGCACGTGCGGCGCCGGCTCTCCGAACGGCTCGACGGCGTCGAGCACGGGCCGGGCGGGTCGATCGACAAGCTCCTGATGACCTGGGTCGAGCAGAGCGTCGGCGCCGCAGCGCTCTCGGTGTCGGGAGCACGAGCGGTCCTCGACCCCGACGACGTCGCCCTCAAGACCTACCTGTACAGCCGGGCCCAGAGCGTCATGGGCGGCACGTCGCAGATCCAGAAGAACATCATCGCCACGCGGATCCTCGGTCTCCCGACAGAATGACCCCCGTGCCTGGAGAAAGAGCCCCATGACCTACGACCTGTCGCCCGTGATCCACGTCGAGTCCGACGGGCCGGTGCGCATCGTGCACCTCGCTCGCCCGGACGCGCTCAACGCGATCGACGAGGAGCTGCACCTGGCCCTGACGCTCCTCTTCCCCGCGCTCAGCGCCGACACCGACGCGCGGGTCGCGGTGATCACAGGTGAGGGCCGAGCGTTCTCGGCCGGTGGCGACTTCGACCTCCTCGACCGGATGGCGAAGGACCGCGACCTGCGCAGGCACGTCATCGCCGAGGGACGCGAGCTCGTGCTCAACATGCTCCGCTGCCGTCTCCCGGTCGTGGCCGCGGTGAACGGGCCGGCCGTCGGACTCGGCTGCAGTGTCATCGCGCTCTCGGACATCGTGTACATGGCCGAGTCGGCCTATCTCTCCGATCCACACGTGACCGTAGGCCTCGTCGCGGCCGACGGCGGCCCGCTCACCTGGCCGCTGCACACCAGTCTCCTGCTCGCCAAGGAGTACGCCTTCACCGGCGACCGGATCAGTGCGACCCGCGCGGCCGAGATCGGTCTCGCCAACCACGTGGTCGCCGACGAAGAGGTCTTTCCCGCCGCGCTCGCCGCTGCGCACAAGATCGCGGCACTTCCCCGCCAAGCGGTGGAAGCGACCAAGCGGGTGCTGAACCTGCACGCCGAGCGGGCCGTGCTCGCGACCATCGACTTCGCCATGGCCGCGGAGACCGAGTCCTTCGACACCGACGACCTGCGAACGAACGTCGACCGGTTCCTCGGCCGCTCCTCGTGAGCGGAGAGCCCGCCGCCCTCTGGGACGAGCCGCCCGCGATCGGCGAGTTCCGCGTCGCGCTCCACACCTGGCTCGAGTCCCACCACGACGAGCTGGCTCCGACGTACCCGCAGCCCGGCACGCTCGACGAGCACGTCGCACAGATGCAGCGGGTGAAGTCCGTGCTCTTCGACGCGGGTTGGATGCGCTACGGCTGGCCCGCACGGGTGGGTGGGTCGGGCGGCTCACCGATGCTGCGCACCGAGCTCGGCGCGCAGCTGGCGGGACGCGACCTGATCGATCCGGGGATCTACTCGCTCGTCGAGGTGCTTGCACCCACGCTCGTCGACTTCGCGTCGCCCGAGCTCGCGGCCGACGTCGTCCCCCGGCTCCTCTCCGGCACCGAGATGTGGTGCCAGGGCTTCTCGGAGCCGGGCAGCGGGAGCGACCTCGCGTCGCTCACCTGTCGGGCCACGCCCGACGGCGACCCGGCGACCGCGTCCTCGTGGATCGTCACCGGACAGAAGGTCTGGACCAGCCTCGCCCAGCACTCCGATCGTTGCGTGCTCCTCACCCGGACCGGAACGCCGGAGTCGCGCCATCGGGGTATCACTGCCTTCTTCGTCGACATGGACACCCCGGGCATCTCCGTCGTCCCGCTCGAGATGATCAACGGGGTGCGAGAGTTCGCCGAGGTGTTCTTCGACGACGTCGAGGTACCCGCCGACCGCATGCTGGGCGAGCTCCACGGAGGTTGGGCGGTTGCGATGAGCATCCTCCCCTACGAGCGGTCCTCCTGCTTCTGGCAGCGGATCGCCTACCTGTACCGACGACTCCAGCGGCTCGTGGCGGTGGCACCCGACGACGACCGCACCGCCGAGGTGTTGGGGAACGCCTACCTCGAGCTCCACGCGCTCCGGGCTCGCTCGCGCGCCACCCAGCATCGCCTCGCCGGTGGGGCGACGCTCGGCGCCGAGACGTCGATCGACAAGGTGCTCGTCGCGACCGCCGAGCAGACCACGTACGACGCGGTGCGCCGGCTCCTCCCCGACGTCGTCGCGATGGGCGACGACGCACAGGGCCAGACGTGGCGAAGCGAGTACCTCTACTCGCGTGCCGCGACCATCTATGGCGGCACGGCCGAGGTGCAACGCAACATCATCGCCCGCCGCCTCCTCGACCTGGGGGACGAGGTCTGATGGATGTCGCCGAGCGCGCCCTCCTCCTGTCCACGGTCGACGCTGCGATCGGCGACGCCGTGGGGCCGAGCACCACGACCGCATCCGTCGACGACGCGCTCACCGGACTGGGTTGGGGTGAGATGCTCCGCTCCGAGCCCCGCGACGCGATCGAGATCGTGTTCGACGCGCTCGGTTCGCACAACGCCGTCTCCAGTGCGCTCGACGACGTGCTCGCCTCGGCCCTCGCCCCAGACGCGGGGCCCGACGTCGCGGTGGTGCTGCCCACCTTCGGGACCTGGGACCCTCCGGGACTCGTCGACGCCGCGCGGGTGCATGCAGTCGGACTGGCGACCCCACGCGCGGGCGACGCCGGTGCGCTGCTGCTCGTGTGCGCCGCGGGCCCTGACCTGCGCGTCCTCACCGTCGACACGGCACGCGCCGAGATCGCCCCGGTGGACGGAGTCGATCCCGGGGGTGGCCTGCGGAGCGTCAGAGTCGAGGCGAGCACCACCGACATCTCCTCGCTGGACCCCGCGACCTGGCCCGCCGCCGTCGCGTCCGGTCGTCGGGCGCTCGCCCGCCAGATGGGCGGTGCCGCGCGTGCGATGCTCGAGCTCGCTCGCACCCACGCCGTCGAGCGAGTGCAGTTCGGTCGCCCGGTGGCGAGCTTCCAGGCTGTCCGCCACCACCTCGCCGACGCGCTGGTCGCGCTCGAGGCGCTGGACGCGACCATCGAGGCAGCGTGGGACGACCGTGGCGACGGGACCGCCGCGCTCGCCAAGGCCGTCGCCGGAAGGACGGCTCGGACCGTTGCGACCCGTTGCCAACAGGTGCTCGCCGGCGTCGGCTTCACCACCGACCACCCCTTCCACCGGTACCTGAAGCGCACGATGGTGCTCGAGGGGCTGCTCGGCACGGCCGACGCGATCGTGCTCGATCTCGGCCGCACCCTCCTCGCCGACCGCCGCGTCCCCACGCTCCTCGAGCTCTGACGGTTGCCGAGGAAATCGCCCTCTCTTAGTCTGCGAACTCGATATCCGTGACCGAACCTGGCGAGGGGACTCCGGTGAGCGACGCCGACTCGATCGACACCGACAGGATCGACTTCTTCAGCGACCCGTCCGTGGTCGCCGACCCGTACCCGTACTTCGCTGCGCTCCGGCGAGGGTGCCCGGTGCAACGGGAGTCGCACCACGACGTCGTGATGGTGACCGGCTACGAGGAAGCACTCGCGGTGTACCACGACACGGCCACCTTCTCGTCGTGCAACTCGGTGAGCGGACCGTTCCCGGGGTTCCCGGTGCCACTCGAGGGCGACGACGTGAGCGCGCTCATCGAGGCGCATCGGGACGCGCTGCCGATGAACGATCAGGTCATCACCTTCGACCCGCCGAAGCACACCGCGCACCGGGCCCTGCTGATGCGACTGCTCACCCCGAAGCGACTGAGCGAGAACGAGGCGTTCATGTGGCGCCTCGCCGACGCCCAGCTCGACGAGTTCGTCGCGAGCGGGAGCTGCGACTTCATCGGGGACTACGCAGTGCCGTTCACGATGCTCGTGATCGCCGACCTCCTCGGCGTGCCCGAAGCCGACCACGGGATCTTCCGCGCCGAGCTCGGCGGTCACGGCGGCACCGTCGGCGGCACGAGCAAGCGGGCCATGACCCGCAACCCACTCGAGTTCCTGTACGAGCGCTTCTCCGAGTACATCGCGGAACGCCGGCGCGCACCACGCGACGACGTGCTGAGCAGCATGGCGGCCGCGACGTTCCCCGACGGCTCGACGCCAGAGGTCATCGACGTGGTGCGACTGGCCGCGAACCTGTTCGCCGCCGGCCAGGAGACGACCGTGCGCCTGCTCGGCACGGCACTGCAGCTCATCGGTGAGCGCCCCGACCTCCAGGATCGTCTGCGCCGCGATCGGGCGCGCATCCCCAACTTCGTCGAGGAGGCCCTCCGGTTCGAGAGCCCGGTGAAGGGCGACTTCCGGGTGGCGAGGGTCCCGGTGACGGTCGGGGGCGTCGACCTGCCCGCCGGCACCACGGTCATGGTGCTCAACGGAGCCGCCAACCACGATCCCCGCCAATTCGCGCGGCCCGAGGAGTTCGACGCCAACCGCGAGAACGCGCGCCAGCACATCGCGTTCGGTCACGGTGCCCACTTCTGCCCGGGCGCTCCGCTCGCGCGCGCGGAGACACGGATCAGCCTCGAGCGCATCCTCGACCGCATGGCTGACATCAGGATCTCGGAGGCCGAGCACGGACCGCCCGACGCGCGTCGCTACGACTACGTGCCGACGTTCATCCTGCGCGGGCTGCAGCACCTGCACCTCGAGTTCACTCCCGTCGGCTGACGAGCAGCTCGACGAGGGAGATCGACATGACGACGTACGTCCTCGTGCACGGTGGCGGCCACGGTGGCTGGTGCTACCAGAAGGTCGCCCGGATCCTCAGAGCGAACGGCCGCGACGTCTACGCGCCGAGCCTCACGGGGCTCGGGGAGCGTTCGCACCTGCTCGGCCCCGACGTCGATCTCGACACGCACATCACCGACATCACGTCACTCCTGCAGTTCGAGGACCTGCGCGACGTGATCCTCGTGGGCCACAGCTACGGCGGCATGGTGATCACCGGTGTCGCCGACCGCGCACACGAGCGGATCGGGACCCTCGTCTTCCTCGACGCAGCGAACCCGCGCGACGGACAGTCCCTCGTCGACGTCGCCGGCCCCGTCATCGAGGCCGTGCGGCCATCGGGCCGGGTCGTCGACGGTGTCGAGCTCGTCCTCTTCCCCTCGCCCGACGCCGGCGCGTTCTTCGGCGTGACCGATCCTGACGACCTCGCGTGGATGGCCGAGCGCCTCACGCCCCATCCCTGGAGCTGCTTCGAGCAACCACTCCGGCTCGAGCACGAGGACGAGCTGTGGGCGATCCCGCAGGCGCACATCGTCTGTACGTCGACGCTGCCCACGCGCGATCCCGATCTGATGGCGAGCGCCCGCGAGGCTGGGCGGCTCTGGAACATCGACACCGGCCACGACCTGATGATCACCGAGCCGGAGCTCGTCGCCGATGCCCTCCTCGAGCTCGCTCGACGTTGAACCGGTTCAGCGCGGGGCATCACCCGCGAGCGTGATGCGGTGCATCGTCCGGGTGTGCCCGTGGTAGTCGTTGATCGGGTTGTGCATCGCGCACCGGTTGTCCCACAGGGAGAGTGAGCCCACCTCCCAACGGAACCGGCACGTGAATTCCGGTCGCACCGAATGCTCGAACAGGAACCGCAGCAGCGGTGCGCTCTCCTGCTCCGTCATGCCGACGAACCGCGCCGTGTGCGCGACGTTCACGTAGAGCGCCTTGCGCCCGGTCTCCGGGTGCGTGCGGACCACCGGGTGCTCCGCTACGTACTCGCGTTCGGCCTGCTGCGCGTCGGCGTCGGGGGCGCTGTCGCGCATCCGGTCCTCGCGCGTCTTCGAGACGTCGGCCAACGCCGACGTGTTCACGGCGTCGAGCCCGTCGAGCAGCCGCTGCATGCCGGGCGAGAGCGCTTCGTAGGCCGCGACCATGTTCGCGAACATCGTGTCGCCGCCGACGGGAGGGATCTCCCGCGCCACGAGCATCGTCGCCATCGGTGGGCGAGGGAGATATGTGGTGTCGCTGTGCCAGATCCCACCGAAGTTCACCGTCTCGTGGGGCAGCTTCGTCACCGCGATGATCTCCGGGAACCCCTCGATCCCCTTCACGAACGGATACTCCACCGGTTCACCGACCCGTCGGGCGAACGCCAGGAACGCCGCGGGCGTGAGGGTCTGCCCACGAAAGAACAGCACCAGGTGCTCGAGCCACGCTCGACGGATCCGGGCGACGACCGCATCGGACAGGTCGCTCGACAGGTCGACCCCGGAGACCTCGGCCCCGAGTGCACCCGCGATCGGGCGGACCTCGAGGTCGCCGTCCCCGTTCTCGACCATGTCGTGACCCTCACGTCGTCGTCCCGCGGCGAGAACGTACTTCTCACCCGTTGGACTTGCTACTTCCGCGCGTCGGGCCGTTCGGCGCCCAGCGCGCGCTCGGTCGGCCCGACCGAGCTCGGGATCAGTGGCTGAAGCGGATGCGCGGGAGCACGCGGTCCAGCCACCGGGGCAGGTACCAGTTCCGCTCGCCCAAGAGCGCCATGGTCGCCGGGACCAGCATGACCCGCACCACGGTCGCATCGAGCAGCACCGCCATCGCGAGCGTGATCCCGAGCTCGGTCGGCGGGATCGGTCCGGTGACCCCGAACGCCAGGAACACCACGATCATCACGAGGGCAGCGTTCGTGATCGGGCGACCCGTGCGCGCGATCCCTTCGCTGATCGCGCGCCTCGTGTCGCCGGTCGCCTCGTAGCGTTCCCGGATCGCGGCCAGCAGGAACAGCTGGTAGTCCATGGACAGCCCGAACAGCAGCGCGAAGAAGAACAGGGGCGCCCAGGCGTCGACGAACCCCTGCGACTCGATGCCGAGGAGC
>DASUAO010000059.1:0-2449 GCA_035763745.1 Acidimicrobiia bacterium | reverse complement strand
ACCGGGATGGAGGCCTCCCGCGGGGCACTCTCGCAGGTGCGCGCAGCCACCGACCCGAACGCCAGGGGTGGCCAGATGTACGCGCCGCGGTTCGTGAACACCGGGGCGCCCGTCCGTCGCCCGATCCTGCGCCGCCAGGGTCTCGACCGCTCGATCGAGATCCTGTGGGACATCTCGGAGCGGATGACGGGTGAGTCGCTCGGCATCGACGCAGCCCTCGACGGTGCCTGAGCCGGCTCGTGCAGGCGGGGGACATCCCGGCCCCTGTGCCTCTCGTTGGGCGATCGCCTGCAGCCGGCCTCCGTGGCCCCTGCCCAGGCTGGCGCGTCGGCTGTCGGCCGATGGCCCGACCGGCCCCGCCGACGCTCAGCCCAGGTCGCGAGCGAAGCGCTCCGCGTAGAACCTGGGCCACGCGACGTCGACGGGCTCGCTGGTGTAGGCGTCGTCGGCTGCGACGAACGCCCGGACGAGCCGGCTGCGGGTGAGGCCCGGCGAGTCGAGGATGGTGCGGACATCGTCGAGGACGTGATCGGCGTACCACTCGGGCCACTCGGGATCGGCTCCGTCGGTTGCGGCGAAGGCTGCATGATGGGCGGTGCCGGCCGCGCCGAGCACCCGCTCCAGCCGATCGATGGTCGTGTCCTCCACGGAGAGAGCGAACGAACGGTGGGCCAGAGCTATTCCCGGGCGTGTCGGCGGACCGCCGTCGTGGCGGTGCGACACCGGTGTCGTCGGCCTAGGTTGGCGGACATGGCCTTCGTCCCGCCCGACTTCGAACCACCGCTCGCCCTCGACGGCCCGGGCTTCCGGCTCGAGCCGCTCGGCCCCGACCACAACGAGCGGGACCATGCCGCATGGATGTCGAGCATCGACCACATCCGTGCCACCCCCGGCTTCCCGCACGGGAACTGGCCTTCGCCCATGAGCCTCGAGCAGAACCTCGACGACCTCGTTCGGCACGCCGGGGACTTCGGCGAGCGCGCCGGGTTCACCTACTCGATCCTCGACGGTGACGAGGTGATCGGCTGCCTCTACATCTATCCCTTCGGGGGCGATGGTCACGATGCCGACGTGCGGTCGTGGGTGACGGCGAGCCGCGCCGACCTGGACGTCGTCGTGTGGCGGGCCGTGTCCGACTGGTTGGCGCGGCACTGGCCGTTCGTCGACCCCTGGTACCTGGAGCGCGCGCCATGACGGTGCGCGGTCCGGGGCGGCCCTGGAGCCATGAGATCCCCGACGGTCCGTGGGACGCGATCGTCATCGGCACGGGGATCGGCGGCATGGCCGCGGCGGCGCTCCTGGCGAAGCTCGGGCGGCGCGTGCTCGTCCTGGAGCAGCACAACATCCCGGGCGGCTTCACCCAGATGTTCCGCCGCCCGGGATACCGGTGGGACGTCGGCGTCCACATCGTCGGCGAGATGACGCCGCGCAAATACCTCGGCCGCCTTCTGGAGTCCCTCACGGAGGGGCGGCTGCAGTGGGAGTCGGTCGGTCCCGTGTACGACGAGTTCACCTTCCCCGATGGGTTCACCATCCAGTTCCCGTCGTCGTACCGGGAGTTCCGCGATGCCCTCGTCGACACCTTCCCGGCGGAGCAGCAGGCGATCGACGACTATTTCGCGCTGACCCGGTCGGCGGCGCGTGCCGCGTCGAAGATGTTGCAGCTCCGGTCGATGCCGAAGATGGTCTCGGCCGTCGCCGGCCGTGCCGTCACCCGCGAGGCCGAGCGGCACTTCCGCGCCACGACCGCCGAGGTCCTCGCGTCCCTCACCGACGACGTCCGGTTGCGGGCGGTGCTCGCCGCCCAGTGGGGGTATTACGGCGTGCCCCCGAGCCGCTCGCCGTTCGCGATGCACGCGCTCATGGTGCAGCACTTCATGGGCGGCGCGTACTACCCGGTCGGCGGAGCCTCCAGCATCGCTCCGGCGCTGCTGCAGACGGTCGCCGACGCCGGCGGATGGACGGCCGTGCGCCGCGGGGTCGACGCCATAACGACGGGTCGCGGATCGGTGACCGGCGTGCGCCTCGACGACGGCATGGAGATCGCCGCGCCGATCGTGGTCAGCGCGGCCGGGGGCATCGAGACGGCGCGGCTCGTCGGCGACGACCTCGAGCCCGAGGAGCCGGGGTACACCACGCCCGGGCCCGCCCACGTGAGCCTCTATCTCGGATTCCGAGCCGACGTCGAGAACCTGGGAGGCACGCGGTACTGCCAGTGGTTCTACGAGACGTGGGATTCGGAGGTGGACGTGTGGGACGTGTCGCCGGGTCGGGATCCGGGCCGCGCCGCAGTCCTCTTCTGCAGCTTCCCTTCGATCAAGGACCCCGCACACGACCCGGGGCCCGAACTCCGTCACACCGGCGAGGCGATCACCTTCGTGCCCTGGGAGCCGTTCGCCCGATGGCAGGGAACCCGATGGGGCCGTCGCCCCGACGGGTACGAGGCATT
>DASUAO010000058.1:0-44802 GCA_035763745.1 Acidimicrobiia bacterium | reverse complement strand
ACGGCGACGTCGCCGCCCGCGCCGGCCCCGCCGCCTGAGCACGAGACGAGGGATCAAGACGAGGGATCAAGACGAGAGGACTTCCCCACCAGCTCCTCGACAACCGGAGAGGGGCCGCGTGCGTCCGCCTACGATCGGCGGGTCCGACCGACGAGCACCGGAGGCCCGATGGCAGAGATCGACCTCGCCGCGATCTACCTCGCCGTGCGCGATCGCATGTGTGCCGCGATCGAGGCGATGCCGCCCGCCGACGCCGAGAAGGTCGTGCCGGCCTGCCCCGACTGGACGGTGCACGACCTGCTCGCGCACCAGACGAGCATGCCGGTCGCGATCCTCGCCGGCGACATCCCGACGGGGGACCCGAACGGATGGATCCAGGGACTCGTCGACGCCCGGCGCGACACGTCGATCGACGAGCTGCTCGCCGAGTGGCGCAACGACGACGCCGCACTCGGTGGGCTCGTCGCGAACGTCGGCATCCTCGTCGGCGACCTCGTCGCCCACGAGGGGGACCTCACAGGTGCGCTGGGGATGGTCGCCGACCGCACGGCGCCGGAGTCGGAGGCGATGCTCCCCGGTGCGCTCGCCGGCCTTTCGGGGCCCGTCACCGAGGCCGGCCTCGGCTCGATCGAGGTCCGCCACGACGACCGGTCGTGGCGCAGCCACGACGCCGAGCCGGGCTGGTCGTTCGAGGCCGATCCGTGGGAGGCGTTCCGCGCCCTCACCAGCCGACGCACCGCTGACGAGCTCCGAGCCGCGCCGCACACGGGTGACGTGGAGCCGTACCTGGCGGTCCTCGATGCGCACCTCCCGCTTCCCACCGCGAGCCTCGGCGAGCGCTAGCAGGGACCATGCACCTCTCGATGCTGCTCGACATGGCGATGGCCGGACACGGCGACCGTGTCGCGTTCGGCGGTCGAACCGACGGCATCACGTACGTCGACCTCGCCACACGCGCGGCAGCGGGGGCTGCGCATCTCCGCGAGGCCGGCGTCGAGTACCTGGTGTACCTCGCGCCGAACAGCACCGCGTTCCCCGTCGCCTTGTTCGCGGCCGCTGCGGCCGGCGTCCCCCTCGTCCCGATCAACTACCGCCTCGGGCCGGATCAGCTGGCCCCGCTCCTCGACGCGCACCGGTCGTCCGTGGTCGTCGTCGAGGACGAGCTGCACGGCGCCGTCGAGGGGTGGCAGACCGAGCCGTTGAGTCCCGAGGCGTGGCTCGACGCCACCGCGTCCGGGAGGACGCTCGACCAGCCCGACGAGGATCCCGAGTCGGTCGCGATGCTCCTGTACACGAGCGGTACCAGCGCGGCGCCGAAGGCTGCGATCCTGCGGAACCGGCATCTCGCGTCGTACGTGATGTCGACGGTCGAGTTCAGTGGCGCCGACGAGCGTGCCGCGAGCCTCGTGAGCGTCCCCCCGTACCACATCGCCGGTGTGTCGAACACGGTCAGCAACGTGTACGCGGGCCGGCGCGTCGCGCACCTCGCCGCGTTCACCCCGGAAGGGTGGCTCGAGACGGTGCGCGAGGAGGCGATCACCCACGCCCTCGTCGTCCCGACCATGCTCGCCCGGGTCGTCGAGCACCTGGAGGAGATCGGGGCCACGCACGCCGACGTGCCGACGCTCGCGTCGCTCGCGTACGGCGGCGCACCGATGCCGCACCGGGTCATCGCTCGCGCGCTCGAGCTCCTGCCGACGACCGCGTTCGTCAACGCGTACGGGCTCACCGAGACCAGCTCGACCGTCGCGGTGCTCGGGCCCGAGGAGCACCGGGCCGCGGCGGCGAGCGACGACCCGACGGTGCAGGCGCGACTCGGCTCCGCGGGGGTGCTCGTGCCCGGCATCGAGGCCCAGATCCGTGCCGACGACGGCACGGTGCTCCCGCCCGGGGAGGTCGGCGAGCTGTTCGTGCGAGGCGAGCAGGTGTCCGGCGAGTACGTGGGCCGCGACGCCGCGATCGACGCCGAAGGATGGTTCGCGACTCGCGACCGGGCCTCGATCGACGCCGAGGGCTATCTGTTCATCGAGGGTCGCTCCGACGACACGATCATCCGCGGCGGGGAGAACATCGCGCCGGCCGAGATCGAGGCCGTGCTCTGCCACCACGCTGCCGTGGCCGACGCGGCCGTCCTCGGGCTCCCCGACGAGGAGTGGGGCCAGGTGATCGCGGCGGTGGTCGTCACCCGGGCCGACGTCGACGCCGACGAGCTGCGGACCCACGTGAGGTCGCACCTCCGGGGCTCGAAGACCCCCGAGCGGATCGAGTTCCGCACCGAGCTGCCGCGCACCGACACGGGAAAGCTCCTGCGCCGTGTGCTCCTCGCCGAGCTGCGTGGCGGAGGCTGAGCCCGCGCCTCAGCGCTCGATCGCGTAGATGTGCACCTCGAGGCCGTCGAGCATCCAGGTGCGTTCGAAGGTCTGCCCGAGGCGCTGCGCGACACGGATCGACGCCGTGTTCTCGGGGAGGATCAGGCTCACGACCCTCGTGGCGCCGAGCCGGTTCCACGCGTAGTCGAGAGACGCGCGACCGCCTTCGGTCGCGTAGCCCTGCTTCCACACGTCCCGGGCGAGCGTCCACCCGACCTCGAGGTCGGGCCACCCCTCGGGGCGGTGCAGGCCGATGCGACCGACGAAGCGGTGGGTGGCCTTCTCCTCGACGGCCCACGTCCCGAACCCCTTGAGCTGCCAGTGCCCGACGAACATCGCCATCTGGCGCCATGCGTCCCCCCGGGTCAGCGTGATCCCTTGGCCCAGGTGGCGCATGACCTCCGGGTCGGCGCAGATGTCGGCGTAGCCGTCGAGGTCGTCGTCGTGCCAGGGGCGCAGATGGAGGCGCTCGGTCTCGATGGTGGGGACGTCGACGGTCACGAGCGGATCACTCCACTCACTCGCACGGGACCGGCTGGGGTGCCGGCGGCCCGACGTACTGCGCGCTCGGACGGATCAGACGGTTGTCGGCGGCTTGCTCGAGGATGTGCGCGGTCCACCCGATCACACGGCTCGACGCGAACGTCGGCGTGAACATCTCTCGCGGCACCCCGCACGTGTCCATCACGACACCCGCGTAGAACTCCACGTTGGTGTAGAGCCTGCGCCCCGGCTTCAGCTCCTCCAGCACGCCGATCGCCCGAGTCTCGACCTGCTTGGCGAGCTCGACCATCGGGCCGCCGAGGCGCTCGGCGACCGACCGCAGCATCACCGAGCGGGGGTCGTCGGTCTTGTAGACGCGGTGCCCGAACCCCATGAGGCGGTCGCCGCGCTCCACGGCGTCGCGCAGCCAGGCGTCGGCGTTGTCGATGGTGCCGATCCCGTCGAGCATGTCCAGCGCGCGACTCGGCGCGCCGCCGTGCAGCGGCCCGGACAGGGCACCGATCGCGCCGACGACGGCCGCGGCGAGATCGGCACCGGTCGACGTGATCACCCGCGCGGTGAAGGTCGACGCGTTGAACCCGTGGTCGATCGTGGAGATCAGGTACTGCTCGACCCCCCGGGCGTGCTCCGCCGTCGGCACCTCGCCCTGCATCATGTAGAGGTAATTCGCCGCGTACGCGAGCGCGGGGTCGGGCGGGATCGGCGCCATGCCGTGCTGGAGCCGGTACAGCGCGCACAACAGCGTCGGGACGACCGAGCACACCTGGAGCGCCTGGAGCCGCAGCTCGGAGGCGGTGAGGTCGAGCGACGGGCGGAACCCGGCCGACGCGCCCACGAGCGAGATGGTGGTGCGCAGCAGGTCGAGTGGGGGCGCGTCGGGCGCGGCGCGGGCGATGTCGGGGAGCACCGCGAGCACGTCGGCGGGGATCGCTCGCAGTGGCGTGATCTCCTCGAGGAACTGCCGGCGCTCCGCGGCACCCGGCAGCGAGCCCTCGTGGAGCAGGTGCCAGACGTCCTCGATGCTCCGCGTCTCGGCGAGCGCGACCGCGTCGTACTGGCGGTAGTGGTAGAAGCCCTCGAGCCCGCGCACGTCGCCGATCGACGTCTGCGCGACGACGACGCCCTCCAGGCCCCGGGGGACGTCGGCCGCGAGGTGCTCGGCCGGCTGGATCTGCGCGATCCGCATGAGGTCCCGCATCGAGACGATCCCGACCAGTCGACCGTCGTCGACGACCGGGATGTGGCGGTACCCGTGCTCGGCGAGGCTCGCGAAGGCAGCGCTGGCGTCGACGTCGGGCGACACGGAGTCGGGATCGGCCGTCATCCACTGCTCGACGAGATCGGTCGAGGACGCGCCTGCCGCCCCGAGATGGACGAGGTCGCGCTCGGTGAGGATCCCGACCGCTCGGTGCTCGGCGTCGACGACCACGACCGAGCCCACACCTTGCTGGCGCATCCGGGCCGCCGCGGCGGCGACGGTCTCATCCGCGGTGGCGGTCACCGCGGGATGGCTCATGATGTCGCCGACGTTGCGGGCCTTCGCCTTCGGCATCGTGATCCTCGCTGGTTCGGTGGCGCGGCGATCCTAGGTCGGCGCGCCGTGGCGCCCCTCACCCCCGACGAAGCGCGCGACCCCCTCGCGCATCTCCGAGCCGCTGAGCACCGCGCTCCCGTGGCGAACCTCGTTGCGGAGCGCGTCATCGAGCGGCATCCCCCATTGCTCGTAGGACGACGCCCGGTCGGCGCGCAGGCACTGCTGGGGGAGCGCCGCGAGCTCGTGCGCCAGGGCGCGGGCAGCGTCGAGCGCGCCCCCCGGGTCCGTCAGGCGGTTCGCGAGACCCATGCGGAGCGCTTCGTCGCCCGAGACGCCACGACCGGTGAGGATGAGGTCGAGGGCGTGGCTGTGCCCGACGAGCCGAGGGAGTCGGACCGTGCCACCGTCGACGAGCGGGACGCCCCACCGACGGCAGTACACGCCGAAGACGGCGTCGGACGCGGCGACCCGGAGGTCGCACCACAGCGCGAGCTCGAGCCCGCCGGCGACCGCGTGCCCCTCGACCGCGGCGAGGACCGGCTTGGTCGTGAGCATGCGGGTGGGTCCCATCGGGCCGTCGCCGGGGTCTCCCTCGGCCGGGAACGGCGTGACCCGGTTCGCGCCGCCCTCGACGATGGCCTTCAGATCCGCGCCGGCACAGAACGTCCCTCCGGCGCCGGTCAGCACCGCGACGGCGAGTGCGTCGTCGTCCTCGAACGCCCGGAACGCCGCCGCGAGCGCCTCGGCGGTCGCACCGTCGACGGCGTTGCGACGCTCGGGTCGGTCGATGGTCACGACGACGACGGGGTCGTCCCGGTCCACCCGTACCGGTCCGCTCGGCGAGGCGCTCACGGCGCGGCTCCGTCGCGCGTGCCGACAAGGTGCGCGACCTCGTTCACGCTCGCGACGCTCCGGGGGCCCGAGCGGGCCGATCGCACGCGCGACACCGACGTGTACTCGGGGTGGAACCACAGGTGCCGCGCGATGCCGAGCACGTGTGCGAGGTAGACGTTGATGACCCCGCCGTGGCAGATCACAGCGACCCTTCGCCCCGGCGACCGATCGACGATCGCGTCCATCGCCGGGACCACCACCTTCTCGAACACGGCGGGGTCGACGCCGCCGGCGTCCTCCCATCGACCCTCGATCGTGGCCTGCCACCGGTGGTCCTTGAGCTCGCGGAGCTCTTCGATCGGGATGTACTCACCGGAGTCGGCGTCGTACTCGGACACGCCCGCGTCGATCACGACCTCGAGACCGAGCGCTTCGGCGAGCGGCGCCGCGGTCTCCCGGGCCCGTCGCAGCGGGCTGGCCACGATCTCGTCGACGGGCTCCGGCCGCAGCCAGTCGGCGAGGCGGCGCGCCTGCTCCGCACCCCGCTCCGTGAGCCCGGGGTCGGCGGGCCCCTCGACCTCGCCCGCGGCGATCCGGATCGGCTCGGCGTGACGGACGAGGAGCAGCTCCACCGTCACGCTGCTCCGAGCGGGAAGCCGAGCACGGCGGCGAGCTCGGCGAGTGCGGTCGCCGGGTCGCCCACCTTGATCGTGGTCATGCCGAGGGCGCGCGCCGACTTGAGGTTCACGCCCAGGTCGTCGAGGAAGACCGCTTCGGCCGGAGCGACGCCGAGCCGGGCGCACGTCAGCTCGTAGATGCGGGGATCCGGCTTGCGCAGCCCTTCGATCGCCGACTCGACGATCACGTCGAACACGTCGGTGAGCACCGGCGTGCGGTTCCCGACCGTCTCGTCGCTGTCGTCGGGACGCCAGTTGTTCGTGAGCGCGGCCGTCTTGAGGCCCTCCGCGCGGATGCGCGCGATCGCGGTGAGCATCTCGGGTCGGGGGCCGGAGCCGGCGTGGACCTCGGCGAACAGGTCGTCGACGACGACCGTGCCGCCCGCCGCCGAGCACTCGGCCTCGAATTCGTCGGCGAACTCGGTCATCGTGAGCTCGCCACGCTCCAGGCGGGACCAGGCGCCCTCGTCACCGCTCTGGACCACGACCTCGCTGAGGAACCGGTGGGGGAGGCCGGTCGCGGCCTCGTACGCGCGGAACGCGTCGAGGGGCGACGGCATGACGACACCCCCCAGGTCGAACACGACGGCCTGGTGCGTTGCACGATCGGTCACGAACGAGGACGCTACCGTTCCGGTCCGGTCCGGAGGGAAGGAGCGCACCATGGAGACCAAGGTCGACGAGATCGCGGACGGGATCTATCGCCTGTCCACGCACATCGACGAGGCCAACTTCTGCTTCAACCAGTTCCTGATCGACGCCGAGGAGCCGCTGCTCTTCCACACCGGGCTGCGGGGATTCTTCCCGCTGGTCTCGGAGGCGGCTGCGACGGTGGTCGCGCCCGAGCGGCTCCGGTGGATCAGCTTCGGGCACTACGAGGCCGACGAGTGCGGCGCCATGAACGAGTGGCTCGCGATCGCGCCGAAGGCCGAGGTGGCCCACACGCAGATGGGGGTCATGGTGTCGGTGATGGACCAGGCCGACCGCCCGCCACGCGGCCTGACCGACGGTGAGGTGCTCGACCTCGGAGGGAAGCAGGTGCGCCACCTCACGACCCCGCACGTTCCCCACGGCTGGGACGCCGGGCTCCTGTTCGAGGAGACGACCGGCACGCTGTTCGCCGGGGACCTGTTCGCCGCGTACGGCGAGTGGCCGCCGACGACCGACGGCGACATCGTCGCCCCCGCGACCGAGGGGGACCGCGCCGACGGCGCAACCGCGCTCACTCCCGAGACCGGTGTCACCGTGCGCCGGCTCGCCGACCTCGCTCCGACCACGCTGGCGATCATGCACGGCCCCGCGTACACCGGCGACGGCCCCGCGGCCCTGCGCGCGCTCGCCGACGACTACGACGCGCGCCTCCGGGCGGCGATCGCGCCATGATGCAGCCGTGGACCGGCGCGACGAGGAGGAGATCCGGGCGCTGATCGGCGCGTACGCCGAGCGGCTCGACTCGGGCGACCTCGACGGGGTGGCCGCCCTGTTCGAGCACGGCGTGTTCCGCTCGGCCCGGGGCGGCGACCCGCTCGTCGGACGCGATGCCGTCCGACGCCAGTACGAGCCGGTGATCCTCTACCCGGACGACGAGGGCGGTTCGACCCCGCGCACCAAGCACGTCCTCGGGAACATCGCCGTCGAAGTGCACGGTGCCGGCGCCACCGGGCGCTGCACGTTCACGGTGCTGCAACAGGTGGCGGATGGCCCGCTCCGCGCCGTGCTCGGAGGGCGGTACCACGACCGGTTCGCACGCGTCGACGGCCGGTGGCGCTTCGCCGAAAGAACGGTGCACCCCGACCTGTTGGGTGACCTCTCCCACCACATGGCCAGTCGGTGAGTGGCACGCGGTGAAGCAGGTCGCGGCGCGCCTGGCCTTGCTCGCCGTCTCGGCCACCACGCCGGACGGCGCGCCGGCGGTCGTGGGCATTGCGGGCGCGGTGGCCTCGGGGAAGTCGACCCTTGCCGGGGCCGTGGTGGACGCGCTCACCGCCGAGGGGATCTCGGCGGAGCTGGTGACGACCGACGGGTTCCTCCTCCCGAACTCGGTGCTCGCGGCACGCGGGCTCACGATGCACAAGGGCTTCCCCGAGAGCTACGACATCGACGCGCTCACGGCGCTCGTGGACGCGTTGCACGAGCGCCGGGAAGGACTTCGAGTCCCCGTCTACTCGCACGTCACCTACGACGTGGAGCCCGGTCCGGGGCGGCGCCTGGCATCGTCTCGGGTCGCGGTGGTCGAGGGCGTCAACACCCTCGGTGCACTCGCCGACCGCCTCGACCTCGGGGTGTACCTCCACGCGGCGGAGGCCGACCTCGAACGGTGGTATGTGGAGCGGTTCCGGGCGCTGTGCGAGGAGGCGCGCACCGATCCGACCTCCTTCTACCGAACCTTCGCGTCGATGGCGCCCGAGGAGATCGACGCGATCGCCCTGAGCACGTGGCGCGGGATCAACCTCGTGAACCTCCGCGACCACATCCTCCCCACTCGGGACCTGGCCGACGTCGTCGTGACGAAGGGGTCCGACCATCAGGTCCTCGACGTCGAGGTGCGCGAGCATGCAGACCCCGGCGACGAACGGAGCGCGACGTGAGCGACGCAGACCTGGTCAGGCACCTCGAGCAGGTGTGGCGGTCGATGGGCGAGCTCGGCGACCAGCTCAGCGAGACGGAGTGGAAGACGCCGACCGACGTGCCCGGCTGGAGCGTCCAGGACAACCTCACCCATATCACGGCGATCGAGTGGATGATCCTCGGCGAGCCGATGCCCGAGGTCGACGTGCCGGACGGCCTGGAGCACATCAAGAACGACGCCGGGAAGAACAACGAGGTCTTCGTCGAGAGCCGCCGCTCCCTGACCGGCGCGGATGCACTGGTGGAGTTCCGGGAGGTCACCGGTCGGCGCCTCGCGGACCTCGGGGCGTACGCGCCCGACGACTTCGACAACGAGTCGTGGACGCCGATGGGACCGGGGAAGGTTCGCGACCTGCTCCCGTTCCGCGCGTTCGACTCGTGGGTCCACGAACAGGACATGCGCCGCGCGGTCGGGAAGCCGGGGAACCTCGACTCCGAGGTCGCCGATGTCGCGGTCGAGCGGATGGTCTCGACGATGGCCTACGTCGTGGGGAAGAAGGCCGCGGCGCCCGACGGTGCGACGGTCGCGTTCGACATCGCCGCACCCCCCGGGCGGGCCTTCGCGGTCGGGGTGGACGGTCGGGCGAAGGTGCTCGACTCGGTACCCGCCGAGGCCACGGCCCGCATCGTCACCGACGGCATGACGTTCGTGCGGCTCGCGACCGGACGCGTCGATCCGAGCGAGGCCCTCGCCGATGGGTCGGTGCGGTGCGAGGGCGACGAGGCGCTCGCGCGGCGGGTCGTGGAGTCGATGAACTTCCTGTTCTGATCGGGCTGTTCTGATCGGGCTGTTCTGATCGGGCTGTTCCGACTCAGAGCACCAGCTCGGCCATCAGCCGCAGCGCCTCGGGCTGTGCGGCGCCGAGCACCATCGTGCCGATCCCCGACTCCTTCCATGCCTCGAGCCCGTCGGCGATCCGCTCCTTGGGTCCGAGGAGCGCGACCTCGTCGACCAGCTCGTCGGGGACGGCGGCGATGGCTTCGGCCTTCTTGCCGTCGAGGTAGAGGTCCTGGATCTCCTTCGCGGCGGCCTCGTAGCCGTACCGGCAGGCGAGGTCGTTGTAGAAGTTCTTGCCGCGTGCGCCCATCCCCCCGACGTACAGGGCGACCATCGGCTTCACGAAGCCACGCAACGCATCGACGTCGTCACCGACGAGGACCGTGACGGTCGCGGCGATGTCGAAGCTCTCGAGGCTCTTGCCGCCGCCCGCCTTCGCGAACCCGGCGTCGAGGGCGGGGCCGTACGTCTCCTCGACCCGAGTCGGGGAGAAGAAGATCGGGAGCCAGCCGTCGGCGACCTCGGCAGTGAGCTCGACGTTCTTCGGGCCGATCGCGGCGACGTAGATCGGCAAGTCGGCGCGGCGCGGATGGACGATCAGCTTCAGGGGCTTGCCGAGACCGGTCGCGTCGGCGCCGCCGTAGGGGATGTCGTAGTGGGCGCCGTGGTGCTCGACCGGACCCTCGCGGGCGAGGATCGCCCGGATGATCTCGACGTACTCGCGCGTCTTGCCGAGTGGCTTGCCGTAGGCCTCACCGTGCCACCCCTCCGACACCTGCGGACCCGAGGCGCCGATCCCGAGCAGGAACCGGCCGCCGCTCATGAGGTCGAGCGTGGCCGCGGTCATCGCCGTCATCGCCGGGGTCCGGGCCGGCATCTGCATGATCGCGGTGCCCCACGACATGCGCTCCGTGTGGGCCATGAGCCAGGTGAGCGGCGTGACCGCGTCGCTCCCGTATGCCTCCGCCGTCCAGCCCGAGTGGAAGCCGAGTCGGTCGGCTTCCTGCGCCGAGCTGATGGCGCCGTCGAGGCCTGCGCCCCAGTCCTGGTATCCGAAGTTCACGCCGAGTCTCATGGGCTCAGCCTCGCGCGGATGCCCTCGTTCTTGCCGGGTCGGCGTCGAAGTCGGCGGGGACCAGCGAGAACATCACCACGTCGGCGAGGCCGCACCCCAGCGTCGTGTACGAGCGGAGCACGCCCTCGCGGGTGAAGCCGGAGCGCTCGGCGACCCCCTGGCTGGCCACGTTCTCGATGCGGGTCATGAGCTCGACCCGGGCGATCCCGAGATCGCGGACGGCCCACGCGGCCACCAACCGCACGGCGCGTGTCGCGATGCCGCGTCGGCGGGCTCCTGCCGCGACCCAGTACCCGATCTCGGCGACGTGTCGCTCCTCGTGGATGCGCATGAGGCCGACCGACCCGAGCACCGTGTCGCGGTCGAGGTCGGAGATCACGAACGCGGCGCTCGAGCCCTCGGCCCACCCGTGGGCGGTGTCCTCGACGAAGCGGACCGCGTCCTCTCGACGGTACGGCGACATGATGCGGGTGAACCGCGGGATCTCCGGGTCCTGGCACTCCGCGGTGATGGCGTCGACGTCGGCGAGCGCGGGTGGACGGAGGCGGACGACCTCGTCGGCGAGGTCCGGAACGTCGAGCGGCACCGCACCAGCGTGGCATCATCGGTGTCCGGACCACGACGGAGTTTCGCTCATGGCGCTGATCCACAACATCGTCGGCACACCCCAGGCCGCACGCATCCTGCTGCTCGTCCACGGATACGGTGCCGACGAGAAGGACCTCGGCGGACTGCTGCCGTACCTCGACCCCGAGGGCCGGTTCCTCACCGTCCTGCCCCGGGGTCCGGTCGCGGCCCCACCCGGGTTCGCCTGGTACGACCTGGCCTCGGTCGGCGGCGGCGGCGGGACCGACCAGGGGTTCCTCGATGCGCTCGACGAGCTCGACGCCCTGCTCGACGAGGTGTGCGCCGAGCACGGCAAGCCCCGCGGCGAGGCGATCGTCGCCGGCTTCTCGCAGGGCGCCGCGCTCGCGGTCGCACTCGGTCTGCGCGCGTCCGCATCACCGCACCCGGCTGCGATCCTCGCGATGAGCACCTACCTGCCGAACGTCGACGGGCTCGACTACGACTGGGCGGCCGCCACATCGATCCCGGTCCTCGTGCAGCACGGCACCGACGACCCGCTCATCCCGGTCGAGCAGGGACGGCTGCTCGCCCAGACCCTCGCCGACCACGGCGCGCCCGTCGTCTACCGCGACTACCCGATGCAGCACCAGGTCGCCATGGAGAGCGTGCAGGACGCCCACGCGTGGCTGCTCGAGGTCACGGCCGGGCAGGCGCCGAGTGAGCCGGTTCCCGCTGCGGCCGCCGAGCCGCTCGTGAAGTCAGTGACCACCGCGAGCTTCGAGGCCGAGGTGCTGCGCGCCGACAAGCCCGTCATCGTCGACTTCTGGGCACCGTGGTGCCAGCCGTGCCGCCAGGTCTCACCGATCGTCGAGCAGATCGCCGCGATGCGTGAAGGCTCCTACAAGGTGGTCAAGGTGAACATCGACGAGGAGCCCCAGCTCGCGAAGGCGTTCGACGTCCAGAGCATCCCGATGATCGGGATGTTCCGCGACGGCAAGCTCGAACGCTCCGCGCTCGGGGCCAAGCCCCGCCCCCAGCTCGAAGCCGAGCTGGGGATGCTCGTCATCCCCTGACCGGGGTGTGCCCGGAAGGCCGCAACGGCCAGCCGGTCCGGGCTCGTCCCGGTCAACGCACCCGCAGGGCGCCCGGGATGCCGGGCTCGCAGTGTCCGACGACACTGGCGGCGAGCGTGGCCCGTTCGCGCAACGCCGCAACGAGGTCGTCGACCCGACCGGGGTCGACTGCGAGCAACAGCCCGCCCGAGGTCTGGGCGTCGGCGAGGAGCAGCTGCTCGTCCATCGGGAGGTCGCCCCAGTCGACGGGCGCGGTCTCGCTCACGAATGCGTGGTTTCGTTGCGTCCCGCCGGCGACCATCCCGGCAGCCAGGAGCTCGCGCACGCCGTCGATGACGGGGACCGCCTCGGCGTCGACGCTCGCCGCCACGCCCGAGGCGGCTGCCAGCTCGCGGAGGTGGCCGAGGAGGCCGAACCCGGTCACGTCGGTCGCGGCGTGGACCGCATCGCCCACCTCCGCCGAGGCGTCGCGCGCCGTGGCGTTCGAGGTGGTCATGATCTCGACGGCGGTGGCGACCAGATGTGGCGGAGCGGCGTCGCGCTTCAGCGCAGTGGAGATCACCCCGAGCCCTATCGGCTTGGTCAGCACCAGAGCATCGCCCTCGCGGGCGCCGGCGTTCGTCAGGACCCGGTCTGGGTGCACGGTCCCGACCACCGCAAGGCCGTACTTCGGCTCGGCGTCGTCGATCGAGTGGCCACCCGCGATCAGCGCCCCGGCCCCGCGCACGACGTCGGCCCCACCGTCGAGGACTCGTGCGAGGAGGTCGAAGGGCAGGTCCTCGCGCGGCCACCCGACGAGGTTCAGCGCGAGCAACGGCGTCGCGCCCATCGCGTAGATGTCGGACAGCGCGTTCGTCGCCGCGATCCGGCCCCAGTCGTATGGGTCGTCGACGATCGGCGTGAAGAAGTCGGTCGTGACCACGACGGCGAGGTCGTCGCGCAGGCGGTACACCGCAGCGTCGTCGGAGGTGTCGAAGCCGACCAGGAGGTCGGGATCGGCTGCGGCATCCGTCGCGCGCACGAGGCCGAGCACGGTGCGGAGGTCTTCAGGGGAGAGCTTGCAGGCGCAACCCGCGCCGTGCGAGAACGCGGTCAGGCGGACGGGGTCCGTCGGCACCTCAGTGGCGCGTCAGGTGACGCGCGCCGCCCCGATCGGGCTGCCCCAGATCCCGCGAAGTGCCACCTGGTTCTGGCTGCTGGACGCGTCGATGATCTGGCCGCCACCGATGTAGAGCGCGACGTGGCTGGAGCCACCCGGACCCCAGAAGATGAGGTCGCCGGGCTGGATCGCGTTGAGCGGCACGTGCGGCAATGACGCGTACTGCGAGCCCGAGGTGCCGGCGATGCTCACGCCCGCGGCCCGCCACGCGGCCCCGGTGAGACCCGAGCAGTCGTAGTTGGCCGGACCGTGCCGGTCGCTGCCGTTGGAGTAGCCGGCACCGACCGCGGCGCGGGCGAAGGCGATGGCCTGGGATGCGCTCCCGTTCGGCGGGCCGACGTCGGGGAACTTCTCGGGGCCGGCCGGGCGATTCGCGATGGTCTGCGCGGCGGCGGCCGCACGACGGGCCTGCTCAGCGGCAACGGCGGCGGCGATCTCACCCTCGAGCTTGTCGAGGATCGCCTGCTGCTCGGCGCGGGCACCCTCGACCGCGGCCTTGGCCGCCGCGATCTTCTCACCCTCGGCGGCCGCAGCGTCGCGGGCCTGGCGAGCGGTGGTGCGCTCGAGGTCGAGGTCCTGCTGCGCAGCCGCGAGCTGCTGGATGAGCTCGTCGTCCTTGTTCGCCTGGGCCTTGGCGTACTTCCCGCGCTTCAGGAGGTCGACGGTTGCACTGAAGTCGAGCTCGGCGGCGGAGTCGCCGCGCAGGCTCCGCTTGTACAGCGATGCGAGGTTGGCGCGCACGAGGGTCATGATCCGGTCGACCTCTTGCTTGGCCCTCGTGATCTGGGCCTCGGCGTCGAGCGCGTGCTGCTGCGCGGCATCGCGCTGCGCCTCGGCCTCGTGGAGACGCTCGCCGAGTGCGCTGATCTCGACGTCGGACGCCTCGATCTGGTCCTGGATCTGGGCGGCCTGCTCCTGCTTGCTCCCGGTCGGTGCCGGGGTCTGTGCACCCGCGATGCCGGCGGACGCGACGAGCATCGTCACGAGCATCCCGAACGCGACGGGACGGCAGAGGCGACGGAGGCGGGAGGAAGGGGTCATGAGGTGAGTCGGAGTGCGCACGTCGACCACAACGATGGGTTCGACGGGAGATTCCACCCTAGACAATCTGCCCGGCACGATGCAGGACCGGGGCGGGGCGCCCCCGAGGCGGGCCCTCACGCCGGGACGATCGGCCAACCCTCGGTCTTCGCGGGGTCGCCGGCGCCCTGCACCTCGGGCACGGTCCAGGCCATGGCCTTGGCGACCAGGCGGGCCACCCGCTGCCACTCGCCGGGATCCCAGCCCTCGGCCGCAGCGACGAGCGAGGTGTCCTGGCGCAGGAAGACGAACGCGGGCAGCCGTTCGAGCCCGAGGCTCGAGACCAGGGCGAGGTCCGGGTCGACGAAGGTCATCACGTCGCGCTCCGCCGGCCCGAGCAGCCGACGCGCGACCTCCGCGGAGCCGGCGACCACGAACGCGCACGTGCAATCGGCGTCGCCGAAGGTCGCGAAGATCCTGCGGGCGACGGGGATCCATGCCGCGGCCTCGGATCGGCCCGGCAGGACCACCAGGCACAAGCGGAACATGGTCGACCAGTCGTCGACCGTGCGGGTGACCCCCGCGCTCGTGGTGAGGGAGAGAGACGGGTCCGGGTTCTTCGGCATCGCCGAGGAACGTAGCGCGTGGTCCGCCCGGCCCGGGTACTCCGGGCGCCGGGCCAATAGGGTGCGGACGATCAGGACGCAACCAGAGGAGCGACAGATGAGCGCAACCGAGCCCCAGGGCGAGCCGAGCAACGTCGACAAGGCCAAGGAAATCGCAGGCGACGTCGCCGGCAAGGCCAAGGATGTGGCCGGCACCGTCGGCAGCAAGGCCAAGGACGTGGCAGGCGAGGCGGGCAAGCAGGCCAGCGGCCTCTTCGCCAAGATCAAGGAGCGCTTCGCCAAGGAGTAGGCGAACGGGCCGTCGGGTTCAGCCGAACCCGATGGCCCTCAACATCGCCGGGGGCATCTCGTCGCGGCCCTCGGCGAGGAGGGCCGCCCGCTCGATGTTGATCGGGTCGCGCTCGTCGCGCTCGAGCCAGGTGTCCCATGGCCCGGGCGGGATCGCCCCCGCGACGCAGTGGCGCAGGTACTCCTGGAGCACCCGGACCTCTGCCTCGCCGCCGACCGGCCCGTGTCCCGGGACGATGACCTCGGCGAGGTCGGCCACGGCGTCGAGCACGTCGGCCCAGGTCGCGGGGTCGCCCTGGAACGCGAGAGGCGTCACCCCGAAGAAGCAGAGGTCACCCGCGAAGCACACGTCGACGTCGGCCACCACCGCCATCAGGTCGCCGGTGGTGTGGCCGGTGGCGGGCAGGATCTCGATCCGGGGGGTGAGCTGCGCGGGTCCGTCCACGAGGTGCGTGACCGGGCGCGTGCCGTGTGCGGCGAGGTCATCGAACCCGGCCTCGAAGGCGGGCATGAACGCCTTGTACGCGTCGATCGGCATCGCCTGGTCGAGGAGCGCGCTCGTCTCCGGTGACGCGTAGATCGCGGCGGCGGGGAACGCCTTGGTGCCCCCGACGTGGTCGACGTGGGCGTGCGTCAGGACGACGCGCCTGATGGGGCGGTCGAGCGCGGCTACCGCAGCCGCGAACGGCTCCCACTGGTCGCGCACCATGAGCGTGTCGATGACCGTGATCCCGTCGTGGTCGACCACCACGCCGGCGTTGCTCACCCCGGACTCCCCGCCTGGTTGGAGCCACGCGAGCACGCCGTCGGCCACCTCGACGAGCTCCACGGATGACGGTTGGGCCATCGACGAATCGTACAAGTAGCGTTCTGACACATGTCCGAGCGATCACGTCACCTGCCCCGTCGAGCCTGCCTGTCGGTTCCCGGCTCGAGCCCGAAGATGCTGGCCAAGGCCGCCGGCCTCGGCGCCGACATGGTCTTCCTCGACCTCGAGGACGCCGTCGCGCCTCTCGAGAAGGAAGCCGCGCGCGGCCACATCGTCGAGGCGATCAACACCCACGACTGGGGCGACTCCGTCCTCTGCGTGCGGGTGAACGCGTGGGACACCGAGTGGACCTACCGCGACGTGATCCACGTCGTCGAGGGAGCGTCCGAGCGCCTCGACGAGCTCATGTTGCCGAAGGTGCAGTCGGCCGCCGAGGTGCAGGCGCTCGACATGCTCCTCACCCAGATCGAGGCCCACATGGGCCGGAAGACGACGGTGGGCATCGAGGCCCAGATCGAGACGGCACGCGGGCTCATCAACGTCGATGACATCTGCGCGGCCTCGCCCCGGCTCGAGACGATCATCTTCGGGCCGGCCGACTTCGCCGCTTCCACCGAGATGCCGGTCCTCACGGGCGGGGTGCAGATCCCCGAGTACCCGGGCGACCACTTCCACTACGTGTTCTCGCGGATCCTCATGGCGGGGCGCGCGAACGGTCTCCAGGTGATCGACGGGCCGTTCCTGAAGATCAAGGAGCTCGACGCGCTGCGTGACTACGCGATGCGCACCCGGATCCTCGGATACGACGGGAAGTGGGCCCTGCACCCCGACCAGGTCGGGGTCATCAACGAGGTGTTCACGCCCACGCAGGAGCAGTTCGACACCGCGCTCGACATCCTCGAGGCCTACGAGAAGGCCACGACCGAGGGTGGTGCGGGTGAGCGCAAGGGCGCGGTGATGTTCGGCGACGAGATGATCGACGAGGCGAGCCGCAAGATGGCGATCAAGTTCGTCAGCCGCGGCGAACGCGCCGGCATGTCCCGCTCTTCCTGACCCCTGTGCTCTCGATGCGTCGCTCACCCGCATATTGCGGGGTGAGCGACGCACGTCCGTGGAATCAGGGATTCTCGTCCATACCGAGTTCCTCTGCGATCTCGTCGACGGTCTCGATCGCCGACTCGTGGCGGCGCCGGGCGCGTCGTACCGACCACGCGACGATCACGATCGTCGCCAGGGTGAACCACCAGCGGTAGCGGCCGACGAAGTCGATGACCTCGAGCAGCGGTTCGGAGAATGCTTCGCCCACCCACCAGATGAGCACCAGGCGCAGCACCGTCCCGCCGAAGTTCGCGATCACGAAGCCCGGCACCGACATCCCGGTCGCACCCGCGAGCGTGCAGATCATGTTGTTCGATGCGAGCACGACGATCGGGTACGACGCCCGGCGGAACCCCCGCTCCAGCGCGCGGACGCTGCCCGGGGCGCCCATGCGACGCTCCGTCCAGGTGATCGCGGCGTCCCCGTAGCGCTTCCCGAACAGGTAGAAGAGCGGGTCGGTCAGGAGCAGTCGGCCGAGGCCCACGAGGAAGTAGGGCCAGAAGTCGAGCTGGGGTGCGACGAGCACGAGGAAGCGGTTGCGCGGGATGAGCGCCTCGAGGAGCAGGGGCGCTTCGACGAGCAGCGTCGGTGAGATCGCGTCGCCGATCACCGCGAACACCTGGACCATGACCATCGGCACCACGAGCAGCGCGAGCCGCCGACGGCTTCGGGGCCGTCCCGGCCCCGGTTCCCCGGGCCCCGATTGCCCGGGCGCCGCCTCGTCGGTCACGCCGGAATCCTGACAGGTCGCTGCGGATACCCTGGCGCGGTGGAGCTCCTCGTGGCTGTCGTCGTGGTCACCGGCGCCGGCATCGCGTGGCGCTTCCACCGTCGCCGTCCCGGTGTCCCGATCTCCTGGCAGACGAGTCAGAGCGTCGCCGCCGACCTGCACCGGCGCATGCACCGAGCCCTCGACCGCACCCGGGGAACGGTGCGGGACGCCCGCCGACGCGGCGTTCCCACCGAGAGCCACGAGGGGCTGGTCGACGACCTGGCCGCGACTGCCCACGCGCTCGACGACCAGCTCGTGCTCGCGTCGAAGCTCCCGTTCAAGGCGCGCCATACGGCGCTCCTCGCGCTGCGCTATCGGATCATCACGCTGGAGCGCACGGGTGATCGGATCGGTCGGGCCGCGATCGAGGCCGCGAGCCCGTTGGTCGACGGCGTCGACGAGTCGCTCACCCGGATCAACGATCGCCTCGACCTCGTGGAGGACGCACGCCGGGAGCTTCGTCAGCTCGGCGACCCCTGATGTGAAGGGACGGGCGGTTCAGCCCGCGGCGAGGGCCTGTTCGGCCAGACGGCGGGCGATCACACGGAGGCAGAGGGTCTCGTCGGCGCCCTCGAAGATCGACAGCACCCGCGCGTCGACGTAGTAGCGCGACACGGGGAACTCCTCGGCATAGCCCATGCCCCCGTGGAGTTGCAGTGCCTCGCGCGTCACCCACTCGGCGGCCCGGCACACGTAGGCCTTCACCATCGACGCCTCGAGCGCCCCCTCCCCGCGTCCCATCTTGCGGGCCACGTCGTAGGAGAACTGTCGGCCGGCCTGGATGAGCGCGGCCATGCGCGCGAGCTTCACCTGGGAGAGCTGGTAGTCGGCGACCGGTCGGCCGAACACCACCCGATCGCGCGCGTACGACGCTCCTGCTTCGAACGCGGCCTGCATCAGTCCCACGGCGCGTGCGGCGGTCTGGAGCCGGCCGTTCTCGAACCCCTCCATCTGGAGGTAGAAGCCCTTGCCGAGACCGCCCTCCTCACCGACGAGGTTCTCCGCGGGCACGACCCAGTTGTCGAACGACACCTCGTAGGAGTGCATCCCCCGATACCCGATGGTGTCGATCGCGCGCCCCTCCAGCTTGCCGACCTCGCCCGCACCGTGGTCCTGGGTGAACGAGAACGCGTGGCCGGGCGCCGGCTCCTTGTCGACGACGAAGATCGACAGCCCCCGGTGGCCGGCCGATCGGTCGGGGTCGGTTCGCGCGAGCAGCATGATCGTGTCCGCGCGCCCGGCGAACGTCGCCCAGGTCTTCACCCCGTTGATGCGGTAGCCACCATCGGTCGGGGTGGCCGTGACCTTCACGGCCGCGACGTCGGACCCGTAGTCGGGCTCGGTCACCATGACGCCGACCATGCGCTCGCCGCTCGCGATCGCGGGGAGCCACCGCCGCTTCTGCTCTTCGGTCCCTCCGCGCACGATCGCGCGGGTGAGGATCTCCGGGCGAGTGATCAGCGATCCTCCCATCCCGAGCGAGCCCCAGGAGAGCTCCTCGGTCGCCACCACCATGCCGATGTAGTCGTGCTCGCCACCCTGGGCGAACCCCTCGTACTCCTCGGGGACCGACAGCCCGAACCCGCCGATCTCGGCGAGCCCGGAGATCACGTCCTCGGGGATGTCGTCGTTCGCGCGGTGCACGTGCTCGGCGACCGGGCGGATCTTGTCCTCGGCGAACCGATGGAAGGTCTCCCGCACCAGGTCGAACTCGTCACCGAGGTGCGCCGGGCCGGTGCCGTCGCGCTCGAGTCGCGCCGCGATCTCCTGGAGGAACACGGGTGACCGGTGCGCCTCGACGAACGGGAGGGTCGCGCTGAGCTCCGACGCCTCGACGCCCCAGGTCCCTTCGCGACCGATGACCCTCGACGCGAGGTCTGCGATCGCGTCGGCGATGAAGGCTCGTGCCAGCAAAGATTCGTACTCGCCGTGCTCCGCGTACTCGAGGAGGACCCTGCACCCCGCGACGGCGCTCGCCGCGTGGGCCAGGTCGTACGCCAGGATCTGGTGCTCGTCGAGACGCGCGACCGAGATCCGGCCGCCCTCGGCGGCGCTCCTTGCGAGGTGGCGGCTCGCGGCGTCGACGACGGCGGCCGCGTCGTCCACCGCGGCCAGCGCGGGTTCGAGGGGATTCACCATGGGGCGGAGCCTAACGACGGGACGGGATCACGACCCATCGAGCGGACTGTTCGTCGGGGCCCCGAGTGTCGTGCTCGTCGTCGAGGACGTCGACGGGGGAATCGACGACGTGGTCGTGGCCGGGGCTGCAGTCGTGGACGTCGTCGTGCCGGCTCCGCCGCCGCCACTACCACCAGCACCCGTGCTCGACCCGGGGACCCGCACGACCGGCTGCGCCGCGCCCGCGACGGCCTGACCGTCGGTCCGGCACTGCTGGTCGAGGAGCGCGTACACGGCCTCGCCGAGGACCTCCCCGCCTGCGTCGGTGAAGTGAATGCCGTCGTCGTTGCGCACCCGGAGGTCGCTCCGACCGGGCCGGGGGATCGTCGCGGTGTAGCCGCCGGACTCCGACGCGAAGAGCGCGTACTCGTCGAAGTAGATGGCGTGCTCGTCGAGCGCGACAACCTCGCGCGCGACCTCGTTGATCGCGCGCGCTCCTGCGTCGGTGCGGCGGTCGCGGAGTGGCGGGGCGCCCACCCAGTAGACGAAGCGATCGTTCGGCCCGTGGAAGATCTCCAGCATCTCCTCGATCCGGCTCGCGTACTCCGTCCGCCAGGCGGGCGCGCTCGTCGTGGAGGTCGTCGTCTCGGTCGACGCCGAAGGTGTGGCCCAGTCGTTGGTCCCGATGATGAACACGACGTGCTCGGGGTCGATGCGGCCCATCTCGGACGCCGCGTGCTCCGGCCAGTCGAAGAAGCGCGGGGTCGACAGTCCGCTCCCGGATCTCGAGTCGTGGACGGGCGCGACGACGCCGGTCTCGGCCGCGACCTCACCGAGCGCGGGGCCGAGCGACCCGGCGAGCGAGTCACCCCCGATCCAGAGCCGGAGCGGATCGTCGGGTGTGAGCGGCGCGCGGCACGGACTCCGGTCGGTGGGTTCGGTGCTGACGGTCGCTCGGGTCTCGACGAGAGCGCTCGCGGTGCTCGGTGCGTCTCGCCCCGACCCGTCGACGAACAGCGTCGTCACGACGCCCGTCGCCACGAGCACGATGACCGACACCACGAAGAAGAGGAGTCGTTCGCGGCGGGCCCGGCGTCGTTCCGCTCGGATTGCCCCGAGATGCGGCCGGACGTCGTCCGCGGGCATGGGCCTAGGCGAGCTCGGCGGCCGACGGGAGCGCGGTGATCGGCTCGCCGTCGGGTGGTGCATCGAGCTGGGTCCGGTAGAGGTCCGCGTACAGCCCCCCGCGCGCGAGCAGGTCGGTGTGCCGGCCCTCCTCCACGATCCGGCCGCCGTCGATGACGACGATGCGGTCGGCCGACACGATGGTGGAGAGGCGATGCGCGATCACCAGGGCGGTCCGCCCCTCGAGCGCGGTGGCGAGCGCCTGCTGGATCGCTTGCTCGGACTCGTTGTCGAGGTGCGACGTCGCCTCGTCGAGGATGACGATCGAGGGGTTCTTGAGGAGGACGCGCGCGATCGCGAGGCGCTGCTTCTCCCCACCCGACATCCGGTAGCCGCGCTCACCGACCACCGTGTCGTAGCCCTCCGGCAGGCTGGAGATGAGGTCGTGGATGCGGGCGGCGCGGCACGCGGCCACCAGCTCGTCGCCCGTGGCCTCGGGCTTGGCGTAGAGGAGGTTGTCGGCGATCGACTCGTGGAAGAGGTGCGGATCCTGCATCACCATCCCCACGGTCTGCCGCAGTGAGTCGAGCGTGAGGTCGCGGACGTCGTGACCGTCGACGGTGACCCGCCCTCCGCTCACGTCGTGGACGCGGGGGACGAGCAGCGCGGTCGTGGTCTTCCCGGCGCCGGACGGTCCGACGAGCGCGACCAGCTCGCCGGGCTCCACCGTGATCGAGACGTCGCGGAGGATCCAGGCGCTCGGGTCGTCGCCGGGGACGACCACGCCCTCCTCGAGCGACGGGATCGAGGAGATCGCCGGGGCCGGGTGGCGGAACCACACGTGCTCCAGCTCGATACTGCCGGCGCCGGGCGCGAGGTCGAAGGCGCCGGGTCGATCCTTCACCAGGGGCTCGAAGTCGAGCACCTCGAACACGCGCTCGAAGGACACGAGCGCCGTCATCACGTCGACCCGGGCGTTGGTGAGCTGGGTCAACGGCTGGTAGATCTGGCCGACGTAGATCACGAACGCCGCGATGGTGCCGATCGAGATCGCGTCGCTGATCACGAGGCGGCCGCCGAGGTAGTAGACGACCGCGGTGCCGACGGCGGCGACGAAGCCGAGCGCCACGAACAGCACGCGCGAGTACATGGCGGTCTTGATGCCGATGTCGCGGACACGGGACGCCCGCCCGGAGAAGAGGTCGCGCTCGCGGGCGTGGCTGCCGAACAGCTGCACGACGAGCGCACCCGCGACGTTGAACCGCTCGACGACGGTGTTGTTCATCGACGCGTTGACCTGCATCCCCTCCCGGGTGGCGACCTGGAGCCGTCGACCGATGCGACGGGCAGGGATGATGAACGCCGGGAGCACCGCGAGTGTCAGGATCGTGAGGCGCCATTCGAGCCCGAGCATCACCGAGAGCGTGACGACGAGCGTGATCACGTTCGCGACGACGGTGCCGAGCGTCCCGGTGACGGCCTGCTGCGCTCCGATGACGTCGTTGTTGAGCCGGGACATCAGCGCCCCGGTCTGGGTCCGCGTGAAGAACGAGATCGGCAGCCGCTGCACATGGTCGAAGAGCGCGACGCGAAGATCGAAGATGAGCCCTTCTCCGATCCGGGCCGAGTACCAGCGCTGCAGCAACGAGAGCGCCGCGCCCGCGATCGCGAGCCCGACGGCACCGATCGCGAGCAGGAGCACGAGACGCGTGTCCTCGTTGGGCACGGCGTCGTCGAGGAGCGCGCGGAACAGCAGGGGCGGGAGGACCGCGACGCCCGCCGCGGCCACCACCGAGACGAGGAACCCGACGAGCTGACCCCGGTAGGGGCGCGTGAGACCGAGGACCCGCCGGAGCAGGGCTCGTTCGACCTTGCGGCCCCGGACGAGATCCGGATCTCGGCGGAACCCCATCATGGTCTGGTGCATGGCCATCGGAGGCTCCAACCTACCGGCCACCAAGGCGATTCCCGTCGCCGCCCCGCGTAGTCTCGGTCCGTGGCCACCGATCCGGCACTGCGAGCCGAGCTCATCGCGACGGTTCGGCGCTTCGTCGAGGCCGATGTCGTCCCGGTCGCCTCGGAGCTCGAGCACGCCGACGAGTACCCCGCCTCGATCGTCGCAACGATGGCCGGGCTCGGGCTCTTCGGCGTCACGATCCCCGAGGAGTACGGCGGTCTGGGGCTCGATCTGCTCACGTACATCGGTGTGATCGAGGAGCTCGCGGCCGGATGGATGTCGTTGTCCGGGATCATCAACACCCACGTGATGGCGGCGAACCTGCTCAAGGCCGAGGGCACCGAGGACCAGAAGCAGCGCTGGCTTCCACGACTCGCCACCGGCGAGATCCGAGGCTGTCTCTCGCTGTCGGAGCCCGACGCGGGGAGCGACACCAGCGCGATCACCTGTCGGGCGGTCCGTGACGGCGACGAGTACGTGATCTCGGGGACCAAGACCTGGGTCACCAACGGTCAGCGGGCCGGCCTGATCGCCCTCGCGGCCCGCACCCAAGAGGGCATCACGTGCTTCATGGTCGAGAAGGAGCCGGGCGTCGACCGCTCGGGCGGGATCAGCGTCAGCCGCAACATCCCGAAGCTCGGGTACAAGGGCCTCGAGACGGTGGAGATGGCGTACGACGAGCACCGCGTGCCGGCCGACTGGGTGCTGGGCGGCGAGGCCGGGCTCGGGCGAGGGCAGCACTTCATCCTCTCTGCCCTGGAGGTGGGCCGCATCAACATCGCGGCACGCGCCGTCGGCGTCGGTCGGGCCGCGTTCGAGGCATCGATGCGCTACGCCCAGCAACGCGAGACGTTCGGCAAGCCCATCGCCCAACACCAGGCGATCCAGATCAAGCTCGCCGACATGGCCACCAAGCTCGAGGCGTCCCGGCTTCTCGCCCGCAGCGCGGCAGAGAAGAAGGATGCGGGAGAGCGCTGCGATGTCGAGGCCGGCATGGCGAAGCTCTTCGCCAGCGAGGCCGCGTTCGAGATCGCCACCGACGCGATGCGGGTGCACGGTGGCGTCGGCTACACGACCGAGCTGCCGGTCGAGCGCTACTACCGGGACGCACCGCTGATGATCATCGGCGAGGGCACCAACGAGATCCAGCGCCTGGTGATCGCCCGCGGCCTCCTCGCCCGCCACGCCCTCGACTCGTGATGCGTCGCTCACCCGCATATTGCGGGGTGAGCGACGCAGGACCGGAAACATGGGGTCTCGATGAGCGAAGATGGCCCCATGACTGTGCACGAGCGCCCCTTCGGCCGGTACCTCGAGGACTTCGAGCCCGGCGACGTCTACAAGCACTGGCCCGGCAAGACGATCACCGAGGCCGACGACCACCTCTTCTGCATGATCACGATGAACCACCATCCGCTCCACACCGACGCGTGGTTCGCGGAGACCCAGACCCAGTTCGGGAAGAACGTGGTGGTGGGGAACCTGGTGTACTCCCTCGTCCTCGGGATGAGTGTCCCCGACGTCAGCGGCGTGGCCATCGCCAACCTCGAGGTCGAGGAGCTCAAGCACCAGCGGCCGACGTTCCACGGCGACACGATCTATGCCGAGACCAAAGTGCTGGAGAAGAAGGAGTCGTCGAGCAAGCCCGACCGCGGGATCGTGACCGTCGAGACGCGGGGCTTCAACCAGCGCGGGGAAGAGGTTTGCTACTTCCGCCGCAAGGTGATGGTGCCGACCCGCGCCGCCGCGAAGCCGCGTCAGCGACCGTACGACTCGCCGGAGTAGCCCTCCGCTGGGCGCCGACTGCCTGTTCTGCCGGATCGTTGCCGGCGACACGGCTGCGCACCACGTCACCCAGACCCAGGACGCGGTCACGTTCCTCGACCACCGGCCGATCTTCCCCGGCCATGCACTGGTCGTTCCCCGCGCGCACGTCGAGACGCTGCGCGACCTCCCGTCGGACCTCGTCGGTCCGTTCTTCGCCGAGGTCCAGCGCGTGGCGATGGCGGTCCAGGACGGCATGGGCGCCCAGGGGACGTTCGTGGCCGAGAACAACGTCGTCAGCCAGAGCGTGCCCCACCTCCACGTGCACGTCGTGCCCCGGCGGCGCAAGGACGGCCTGCGGGGCTTCTTCTGGCCCCGGACCCGCTACGAGGACGACGCCGCCGCGGCCGCGGCCGCAGCCGCGATCCGGGCGGCCTTGCCCTGGACGTCGACGGGCTGAGCCCCCGACTCCGGAGGTCATCGGGCGATAGGTTGCCCGGGCCATGATGCCCACCGAGACGCACCAGAACCACTCGGGCGTCATCCGCACCGAGCATCTCACCAAGATCTACCCGGGCGGCATCCGCGCTGTCGACGGCCTCGACCTCGAGGTCCGGCCCGGCGAGATCTTCGGCTTGCTCGGGCCGAACGGCGCCGGGAAGACCACGACCGCCGGGATGCTCACGACGCGCGTGCTCCCCACGAGCGGGCGCGCGTTCGTCGACGGCATCGACGTCGTGGAGCATCCGGTCGCGGCGAAGCAGGTCATCGGCGTCGTTCCCCAGACCAACACGCTCGATCGATCCCTCACCGTCCGGGAGAACCTCTACTTCCACGGGCGCTTCTTCGGGATGACTGCCCGCACCGCGCGCGCCGAAGCCGACCGCCTGCTCGGCCAGTTCCGTCTCGCGGACCGGGCCACCGCCCCGGTGCTGACCCTCTCGGGCGGGATGGCCCAGCGCCTCATGGTCGCCCGGGCGATCATGCACCGGCCGGCGATCTTGTTCCTGGACGAGCCGACCGCCGGGCTCGATCCCCAGAGCCGCATCGCGCTCTGGGAGATCCTGCGTGAGCTCCACGTCGACGGTCAGACCATCCTGCTCACCACCCACTACATGGAGGAGGCCGACGAGCTCTGCGACCGGGTCGCGATCATCGACCACGGCAAGCTCCTCGCCCTCGACACCCCCGCGGCGCTGAAGCAGGCGACCGGTGCCGACACGGTCGTCACGGTGTCCGCCCCGTCGGACCTCGACGCCTTGACGTCCTACCTCGTCGAGCACGTCGATGGAGTGAGGCGCGGGGACCGAGTCGACGACACGGTGTGCCTCATGGTGCGCGGCCGCAAGGGCGTCCTTCCCGCCGTGGTCGCCGCGGCCGACCGCGGCGGCTTCACCGTCACGGACCTCTCGCTCACGGAACCCACCTTGGAGACCGTGTTCATCGACCTGACCGGGAAGGATCTTCGGGAATGACACCGACCGAGTCGCCCCGATCGGCGACCGCGGGAGGTGCCGACGCGCTGATCCCTGACCGGTCGCCTCGCGCCGCGTCCGTCATCGCGTTCTGGGCCCTCCTCGCTCGCGACCTCACGGTGACCCGCAAGAACCTCGGCGAGGTCGTGCCGCGCACGCTGCTCCAGCCACTGCTGCTCGTGTTCGTCTTCACCTACGTATTCCCGAAGATCGGTCAGGGCGTCGGCGGCGCGGCGGGCGACGCGAGCGGGTCGTTCTCCACGCTCCTCGTCGCGGGCGTGATCGCGCTGGCGATCGTCTTCCAGGGCATTCAGTCGGTGGCGCTCCCGATGGTCCAGGACTTCGGGTACACGCGTGAGATCGAGGATCGGGTGCTGGCGCCCCTGCCGGTCGCGCTGGTCGCGTTCGAGAAGATCATCGCCGGCGCGATCATCTCCTTCGTCTCCGCGCTGCTCGTGTTCCCGATCGCGACCTTCGTACCGGCGACGCCGGTGAACCTCGAGATCGACTGGCCGGTGCTGGTGACCATGATGCCGCTCGGGTGCGTGATGGCCGGAGCGCTGGGTCTGATGTTCGGGACCCGGTTCGAGCCGCGCAACGTCCCGATCCTGTTCGGCGTGATCGTGCTGCCGATCACGTTCCTCGGAGCCATCTACTACTCGTGGGCAGCGCTCGAGCCGATCCGCTGGCTCCAGCTCCTCGTGCTCGTGAACCCGCTCGTCTACATGAGCGAGGGCTTCCGCGCCGCGCTCACGCCCTCGACCCACATGAGTCTCTGGGCGATCTACGGCGTGCTCATCGGGTTCACGCTCGTGTTCACGTGGTTCGGGATACGAGGGTTCCAACGGCGCGTCGTCACCTGACCGATTCGCGCAGTTCGAGGATCGTGACGGATCGGCGACCGGTCGGGCCGCGTTGTTTCGCCCGGTGCCCTCGTCGCCCTATCCTGCTCGTGTGTCGGGGGAAGCGCATCTCACGTTCTATGGCGTCCGGGGCTCGATCCCCTGCGACGGTGCGCGGTACGAGCGCTACGGAGGGAACACCTCCTGCGTCGCCCTCGAGGCGCCCGGCCACGATCCGATCGTCTTTGACCTCGGCACGGGGCTGCGGGAGTACGGCGACGTCGTCACCGAGCAGTTCGTCGCCGACCTGGCTGGCAACCGTTTCACCAGTCCCTACCGGGCGACGGTGCTGCTCACGCACCTCCACTGGGACCACATCATGGGGCTCCCGTTCTTCACGCCGGTCTTCCGTCCCGATGCGGTCGTCGACATCTACGGCCCGCGCCAGGAGGACGGCCCGCTCGCGGAAGCGTTCGCGGGCGTGATGCAGCCTCCCTACTTCCCGATCACGCCGAGCGACCTCGGCGGGACGGTGAACTTCCTCGACACCGGCGACGACGAGTTCGCGATCAACGGGGCGAAGGTGCGGTCCCGGTGGGTGCGCCACACCGATCCGACGCTCGGGTTCCGGGTCGAGCTGGAGGGCGCGTCGGTCGCGTACATGTCGGACCACGGTCCCGGTTGCGTTCCCGACGACGCCGACGACTTCATCCCCGACGACATCTTCCACCTGTGCGACGGGGCTGATGTCCTGATCCACGACGCCCAGCACACGGCACACGAGTACGAGGCGAAGCGGCACTTCGGACACTCGACCATCGACTATGCGGTGCACGTCGCGCGCGAGGCCGGGGTCAAGACGCTCGCGCTGTTCCACCATTGCCCGAGCCACGGCGATGCCGACATCGACGCGATCGTGGCGCACGCAAGCGATCTCTCCGCCGAGACCAACGGTCCGGAGATCGTCGCGGCGAACGAGGGACTTCGGCTCGCGGTCGGGAATCAGTGACCTCCGACAGCGATGGCGAGCAGGTCTTCCGCCCCGACGCCGGCGAGTTCCGCCAGGTGCTCGGGCAGTTCGCGACCGGCGTCACGATCGTCACGGCGTTGGACGACGGCGAGCCGGTCGGCGTCGCCGCGAATTCGTTCACGTCCGTCTCGATCGATCCACCCCTCGTCCTCTTCTGCGTCGGCCGGTCGTCTTCGACGTGGCCGCGCATCGAACGAACGCGCAAGTTCGCCGTCAACATCCTCGGCGACCATCAGGAAGAGCTGTGCGGGCTGTTCGCGACGAAGGGCGCCGATCGGTTCGGCCAGACGGAATGGCGCGTCGGGGTCGGCGGTTCGCCGGTGCTGCACGACACGCTCGCCTACCTCGACTGCGAGTTCTGGAACGAGTACGACGGCGGCGACCACATCATCGTGGTCGGGCGCGTACTCGACCTCGGGCTCCAGCGCGAAGGGGCACCGCTCCTCTTCTTCCGCGGAAAGTATGGTCGGCTCGCCGACTGACATGACGGCGAAGCAGCACGACGACCCGGGTCCTCTCGGCGGTCGCGTCGCGATCGTGAGTGCCGGTGAACCCGATGCGGCCCGTGCGCTGGCGGCCGCGGGCGCGTCCGTCGTCGTCGTCGGCCGCGATGCGACCACGACCGGTGCGCTCGTGCGATCGCTCCTCGATGGCGGACACCGCACGGCTGCGTTCGTCGGCGATGCGACGCACGACGCGGCGGCATTGGGTGAGATGGTCGCCGAGCTGTTCCCGGACCGCGACCACGAAGGCCCCGAGCCCGCCTGAACCACGGATGTCCGGGGAGGGGCCGCTGGTACCCTGAACCGTCGCCCCGAGCATCGGTGCCGGGGACGGCATCGATGGGATCTGGCCCGGGTGCCCGGGCCCCGAGCGAAAGCCGGCAGCGGTGGATCGGGAGCGCGAGCTGCGACGGGCCGGATGGCGGCTCATGCGTGGCGCCCTCCGAACCCAGCGGGCCTGGGTGATCGGCGGGGTCCTGTCGGGGGTCGGCTGGACGGCCGCGAAGGTGTCGGTGCCGCTGCTCGCCGCGGCGGCGATCGACCAGGGGATCCTGCCCCGCGACGGCGGCGCCATCCTGAAGTTCGCCGTCCTCATCGTCGTCGTCGGTGCGTTCCAGGCCGTCGGGACCGGAGCCCGGCGTTACGCCGCGTTCCGCATCTCCTACCGCGTCGAGACCGACCTGCGCGAGCGGCTCTTCGCCCACCTCCAGCGGCTCCACTTCGCGTTCCACGACCGCGCCCAGACCGGACAGCTGATGGCGCGGGCGAACACCGACATCCAACAGGTGAACCAGGTCGTCGTGCTGCTGCCGCTGCTGACGGCGAGCATCCTCATCCTGCTCGCCGTCGTCGTGATCATGATGCTCACGAGCGTGACGCTCGCGCTGCTCGCGCTCGGGGCGCTCCCGCTGCTCAACGTCGCGGCGACCCGGTTCAGCCGCCGAATCGCGCCGGTCTCGCTGCGCCTCCAGCAGGAGCTCGGGGATCTCTCCGGGGTCGTCGAGGAGACCGTCGCGGGCGTTCGGGTCGTCAAGGGGTTCGGTGCCGAGAAGCTCCAGTCCCGCCGCCTCGAGACCGAGGCCGACGACGTCCTCGCCCGCGCGCTCGAGGCGGCGCGCCTCCGGTCCCGGTTCTTGCCACTCGTCGACTTCCTGCCGGCGATCGCCCTCGTCGTGATCCTCTGGTACGGGGGGCACCTGGTGCTCGACGGCGATCTGCAGATCGGGAACCTCGTCGCGTTCAACTCGTTCGTCCTGATGCTCATCTGGCCGATGCGCATGGCGGGGTTGGTCGTCGCGCAGGCGACGCGTGCGTCGGCATCGGCGGGGCGGATCCACGAGATCCTCTCGACCGATCCTGCGGTCGTGGACCCGCCACAGCCGGTCGCGCTCCCGAGCCCGGGCCGCGGGGAGCTGCGGTTCGAAGGCGTGTCGTTCCGCTACGGCGAGGGTCCGTCGGTGCTCGGAGGCTTCGACCTCGTGATCCCTGGTGGAGAAGCGGTCGCGGTCGTGGGCACGACGGGGAGCGGCAAGACGACCGTGGCGCGGCTCGTGTCTCGCTTCTACGACGTCGACGAAGGACGGGTGCTCCTCGACGGGGTCGATGTCCGCGACGTCCGGGTCCGTGAGCTGCGTCGCAACGTCGGGATCGTCTTCGAGGACACGTTCCTGTTCACCGATTCGGTGTCCGAGAACATCGCGTTCGCCGATCCCGAGGCGTCGCTCGAACGCGTCCACCGGGCCGCTCGGCTGGCGGGGGCCGAGGGCTTCGTGAATGCGCTCCCGGACGGGTTCGACACGGTCATCGGCGAGCAGGGTTTCTCGCTCTCGGGCGGGCAACGCCAGCGCATCGCGATCGCGCGTGCAGTGCTCGCCGATCCCCGGATCCTGATCCTCGACGACGCAACGTCGTCCGTCGACCCGACGAAGGAGCACGAGATCCGTTCTGCCCTGCGCGAGGTGATGCGCGGGCGGACGACGCTGATCATCGCTCACCGGGCCGCGACGATCGCGCTGGCGGACCGGGTCGTGCTGCTCGACGGGGGTCGCATCGTGGCCGAAGGGACGCACGAGAGCCTGCTCGCGACGTCCGATCGGTACCGCGACGTGCTGGCCCAGGCCGAGGGCAGCGCCGCTGGAGCCCGATCATGAGAGGGGGAGTCGGCCGCGGGTCGTTCGGGCACACGGTCGAGGAGAAGCTGAGCCGCGACGAGGCAGTGGGGGTCCTGCGCCGGCTCGGCCGGATGCTTCGCCCATGGCGCCCGCGTATCGTCGTCGCCGTCGCGCTCCTCGTCGGCCAGACCGCGTGTCTGCTCGCCGGACCGGCGCTGGTCCGCCACGGCATCGATGCAGGCCTCCGCAACGGGGACGCGGGCGCGCTGAACCTCTCGGCTGCGCTGTACCTGGTGGTCGCGATCGCGGCACTGTTCCTCGGGCGTGCGTCGATCTGGGCGATCGCACGGATCGGAGAGCGCTTCCTGCGCGAGCTCCGGGTCCGCGTGTTCGGCCATCTGCTGTCGCTCGGACTCGACTTCTACGAGCGCGAGCGCACCGGTCGGCTCGTATCGCGCCTGACATCCGACGTCGATGCGCTCCAGGAATTGGTACAGATGGGCCTGGCGATGTTCGTCCAGAACGCGCTCTTGTTCGTGGGCGCGGTCGTGGTGATCTTCGCGATGAGCTGGCAGCTCGCCCTGTGCATCCTGGTGCTCGTCCCGCCGGTCGTGGCCGCGACCAGGTGGTTCCGGCGGGCCGCGAACCTCGCGTACCTGGAGGTACGCGAGCGCATCGGCGCGAACCTCACCACATTGCAGGAGGGGCTGGCCGGCGTCCGCGTCGTGCAAGCCTTCGGACGCGAGGTGTCGTTCGCGGGACGGTTCCGGGAGACGAACGAGGCGCAGTTCGATGCCAACCTCGAGACGGTGAAGATCTCGACCAGGTACTTCCCGTTCGTCGAATTCTGTGGAGTCATCGGCATCGCGATGATCGTGGGCATCGGCGGGGTCTTCGTCGACCGCGACATCGTGACTGTCGGAACCGTCGCTGCATTCGTCCTCTATCTCAACAACCTGTTCGAGCCGGTACAGCAGTTGGGGCAGCTGTACAACCTGCTGCAGTCCGCGGCGGCCGCGCTCCACAAGTTGTTCGGCCTGCTCGACACCGCTGTGTCGGTGCCGGAACGACCGGGGGCCATCGATCTCCCGGAGCGGGGCGCGGTCGACCTCGAAGGTGTGTCGTTCGGCTACGCGGACGGCCCCGAAGTGCTCCACGACGTGTCGCTCCATGTGGAGCCGGGGGAGCGGCTGGCGCTGGTGGGACCGACCGGTGCCGGGAAGTCGACGCTTGCGAAGCTCGTCGCTCGCTTCTACGACCCCCGTTCCGGGGTCGTCCGGCTCGGAGGTGTGGACCTGCGTGACGCAACGCTCTCGTCGCTGCGCGAGCGCATCGTCGTGGTGCCGCAGGAGGGCTATCTCTTCGCGGGGAGCATCCGCGACAACGTCCGGATCGGGCGCCCCGACGCGAGCGACGCCGATGTCGACGCCGCGCTCGAGGCGCTCGGGATCCGGGCCCGCTTCGCCGCGCTCGATGACGGTCTCGACACCGAGGTGCGAGAGCGGGGGAGCCGGCTGTCGGCCGGCGAGCGCCAGCTCGTGTCGCTGGCCCGGGCCGCGCTCGCCGACCCGCCCGTCCTGGTGCTCGACGAGGCGACCTCCAACCTGGACCCCGGGACCGAACAGGAGGTGGAGCGCGCGCTCGAGGCGCTCACCGAGCACCGGACGGTGTTCGTGGTGGCGCACCGCCTGACGACCGCGCAGCGGGCCGACCGCGTGGCCGTCGTCGACGACGGCCGGGTTGTCGAGTTGGGGTCGCACGCCGATCTGGTCGGCCACGAAGGCCGGTACGCCAGCCTCTGGTCCAGCTGGACCAAGGCCACCACACCCCCCGCTTCTTGATGCGTCGCTCACCCGCACGGTGCGGGGTGAGCGACGCACGACCGAGCGCTCAGGCTCTGGGCGCCACCGGCGCTCCCGGGTACAGTGCCCGGCAAGATATTGGTCGGTGAGCGAAGCCGGTGAGATTCCGGCGCTGTCCCGCAACTGTGAGTCGTACCTCGTCCCACGTGGACGGGAGACGGCAAGCCAGGTCGCCTCACCGGTCGGTGACGAACGTATGGCTCTCGAGGACAGAGTCGTTCGTCCGACGGGCCTCCTGTCGGCGAACTCCCGGTTCTCGACCGACAGGAGGTATCGATGAGATTCCGTTCCGCACTGCTCGTCGCGCTCTTGGTCGCGCTCGCGACTCCGATCAATGGCTTCTCGGCCGGCGCGTCCACACCGAACCAGTCCAGGGCAGATCTCAAGATCGTCTCCCTCTCACCGACCGCGACCGAGATGCTGTTCGCGATCGGGGCGGGGGACCAGGTCGTCGCGGCCGACGAGCAGTCGAACTACCCGTCCGACGCGCCGGTCACCGACCTCTCGGGGATCGACGTCAACGCCGAGGCGATCGCTGGCTACGAGGCCGACCTCGTCGTCGCGCAGGACGACACGGCCAAGGGGCCACTCGGGGCGTTGGGCATCGATCTGCTCGTGCTCCCTGCAGCCAACCGCCTCACGCAGACGTACGCGCAGATCCGAAAGCTCGGGAAGGCGACCGGTCATGTCGCGGAGGCGACCGCACTCGTGAAGGAGATCAAGTCCGAGATGGCCGGGCTGCGCGCCGAGGTTCCCGAGCGTGACTCGAAGCCGACGGCGTTCTACGAGCTCGACGACACGCTCTACTCGGCGACGTCGAAGACCTTCATCGGCCAGCTCCTGAAGCAGGCGGGCTTCCGCAACATCGCGGACGCCGCCGACAAGGAGGGATCCGGGTATCCCCAGCTCTCGGCTGAGTACATCGTCGACTCCGACCCAGAGGTCATCTTCCTCGCCGACTCGATCTGCTGTGGTCAGACGCCCGAGACCGTCGCCGCGCGGCCGGGCTTCGACACGATCGCCGCAGTGCAGCAGGGGAATGTGGTCACGCTCGACGACGACATCGCGTCCCGATGGGGCCCGCGGGTCGTCGAGCTGTTCCGTGCGATCGTGAAGGCCAACCAGGCCCTGTGATGCGCCCGGCCGCGGTCGCGCCGACCGTCTTGCGGCCCGGTTGGGTCGTCGGCGGCTTTGTCGCGGTCGCGGTCGCGGTGGTCCTCGGTGTCACGATCGGCGCAGTGGCGCTCCCGGTGCGCGACGTGCTGGGAGAGCTGCTGTCGCACGTACCGCTCGTCGGGGGGAAGTCGGCGCTCAGCGGCCCGCAGGCCGCGATCGTCACCGAGCTCCGCCTTCCCCGCGTCGTGCTCGGACTGATGGTGGGCGGCCTGCTCGCGTCGGCCGGAGCCTGCTACCAGGGCGTGTTCCGGAACCCCTTGGTCGATCCCTATCTCCTCGGGGCTGCTGCGGGCGCTGGGTTGACCGTGACCGTGGTCATCGTCACGGCGAGCGCGTCGACGGGCAGCCCGGCGTTGCCGGTCGCCGCGTTCGCGGGCGCGCTCGGTGCGGTCGGCCTGAGCTGGTTCGTGGGTCGGGCGTCGGGCCGGCGGTCGGCCGCGTCCTTGCTCCTCGCCGGGATCGCGATCACCAGCTTCCTCACCGCCATCCAGACCTATCTGCAGCAGCGCAACTCCGACACGATCCGCCAGGTCTACTCGTGGATCCTGGGCCGGCTCTCCACCGCGGACTGGGGCGACGTCTTCCTGGTGCTCCCGTACTTCGTCGTGACGGTCGCCGTCCTCGTCGCGCATCGTCGCGTACTCGACGTGCTCGCGGTCGGCGACGAGGAAGCGAGCGCACTCGGGATCCCGGTGGCGCGCACCCGCCTCGTGCTGGTCGCCACCGCATCGATGGCGACTGCTGCCGCGGTCTCGGTCTCGGGGCTGATCGCGTTCGTCGGGATCATCATCCCGCATGCCGTCCGCCTCGGCGCAGGTGCGAGCTACCGGATCATCCTCCCGCTCTCGATCCTGTACGGCGCGGCGTTCCTGGCGCTCGCCGACCTCCTCGCGCGCACGGCCCTCGCCCCGGCCGAGATCCCGATCGGGGTCGTGACCGCATTCGTCGGCGCACCGTTCTTCATCCTGGTGCTCCGCACCTCGGCCGAGGCGCGTACGTGACCGTGGCGCTGCGCGGTGAGGGGATCGTGGCCGACCTCGGCGGCGTGCGCATCCTCGACGGTGTGAGCGTCGCCGTCGAACCGGGCGCGTGGGTCTCGATCGTCGGCCCGAACGGCGCGGGGAAGACGACGCTGATCCGTGTGCTCTCGGGCGCCCTGCGGCCCCAGGCCGGGCGGATCGAGATCGGGAACGACGACGTCACGAAGCTCCGGGCCCGCGAGCGAGCGCGGCGAATCGCGCTCGTGCCCCAGACGCCTGTCGTCCCGATCGGGGTCACCGCGCTCGACTACGTGCTCCTGGGGCGCACGCCGCACCTCCCGTTCTTCGGTTCGGAGTCGAACGACGACCTCGAGATCGCCCATGGGACCCTGGGCCGACTCGGCGTCGGCGATCTGGCGGGCCGCGACGTGGAATCGTGCTCCGGAGGCGAGCGCCAGCGCATCTTCCTCGCTCGCGCGCTCGCGCAGCAGGCCCCGATCCTCCTGCTCGACGAACCCACGACCGCGCTCGACATCGGTCATCAGCAGGAGGTCCTCGACCTGGTCGACGGGTTGCGCGCCGAGCACGGCATCGCGGTCGTCTCGACGATGCACGATCTGACGCTCGCCGGGCTCTACGCGGACGAGCTCGTGCTCCTCGGAGGAGGACGCGTCGTCGAACGTGGCCCGGCCAGCGCGGTCCTCACCGAGGACTCCCTTCGCCGGCACTTCGGTGCTCGTGTCAGTGTGCTCCCCGGGGCGCACGGGCCTGTGGTGGTCCCGCATCGCGCCCCGGCGAACGGTGCCGGCGAGGCGCCACCGGCGCACCCGATCGCGTCGGGCTGACGGGCCGTCTACATCGGGCCGGTCGCGCCCGGCCGGATGCCCAACTACCGTGCGGGGAATGGCGACGCAGACCAGCTCGTTCGGTGCAGGCAAGCGCGAGAGCCATGACGCCACCGAGTTCTATGCCCGCTTCGTCGCCCCGGAGATCTCCGACGACGAGACCGTGAACCCGTGTCCGGTCGCTGACACGCTGATCTGCGGTGACGCCCGCGACATGCAAGCCGTCCCCGACGACAGCGTCGCGCTCGTCGTCACGTCCCCTCCTTACTTCGCCGGGAAGCAGTACGAGCAGGAGCTGGGAGAGGGTCACATCCCCGCGTCGTACGTCGAGTACCTCGGGATGTTGCGCGATGTCTTCGCCGAGTGTCGCCGGGTCCTCGAGCCGGGGGGACGGATCGCGGTGAACGTCGCCAACCTGGGCCGGAAGCCCTACCGCTCGCTGGCCGGCGACGTGACCCGGATCCTGCAGGACGACCTCGCGCTGCTCCTTCGCGGTGAGATCGTCTGGAAGAAGGCGAAGGGCGCGTCCGGGTCGATCGCAGTGGGTTCGTACCTCTCGGCATCGAACCCGGTACTCCGCGACATCAGCGAGCGGGTGGTGATCGCGTGCAAGGGGCGCTTCAACCGGGCCATCGCGCGCAAGGATCGCGAGGCAAGGGGTCTGCCGTTCGAGAACACGATCACCAAGGACGAGTTCTTCGAGGCCACCCTCGACGTCTGGGAGATCCGGCCCGAGTCGGCGCGCCGCATCGGGCACCCGGCACCGTTCCCGGTCGAGCTGCCCGAGCGGCTGCTGCGCCTGTACACCTATCGTGGGGACGTCGTGCTGGATCCGTTCATGGGGTCGGGGTCCACGGCCATCGCCGCGGTGCGCAACGACCGCCGCTACGTCGGCTTCGACACCGATCCCGACTACGTCGCCCTCGCCCGCTCCCGGCTCGAGCAGGAGCGCGCGGTACCGTCGGCCTAGCGAACGCCGAGGAGAACCCCGTGCCTACACGCACGAAGTACGCCCCTGGGACGCCATCCTGGATCGATCTGACAACGCCCGACGTCGCAGCGGCGCGGCAGTTCTACGGCGCGCTCTTCGGGTGGGAGTTCACCGAGAACGACACCGACGACCCCGAGAACCCGCACGTCATGGCGACCCTCGGTGGCAAGGCCGTCGCCGGCGTGATGCGGCTCTCCGAGGAGATGGCGGCGGGGGGTATGCCCCCGGTCTGGAGCACCTACGTCACCGTCGCCGACATCGACGAGTCGGCCGCGAAGGTCACAGCACTCGGTGGCGCGGTCATGCAGGCGCCGTTCGACGTGATGGCTGCCGGTCGGATGGCCGTCTGCGCTGATCCCACGGGGGCTGCCATCTGCTTGTGGCAGGCCAATCAGCACATCGGCGCGGAGCTGGTCAACGAGCACGGCACGCTCACGTGGAACGAGATCATGACCGCGGACGTGGCGAAGGCCACCGAGTTCTACGTCGAGCTGTTCGGCTGGGCCGCCGAGACCACCGACATGGGCCCGATGCAGTACACGTCGTTCATGCTCGGCGACCGTCCGGTTGCAGGGGGCATGAGCCCGCCGGTCGAAGGGATCCCTGCGTACTGGAGCGTCTACTTCAACGCCGACGACACCGACGCGCTCGTCGAGAAGGCCAAGGGCCTCGGTGCGACGGTCCTCGCCGAGCCCCAGGACATCCCGCCCGGTCGCTTCGCGACGATGACCGACCCGCTGGGCGCGATGTTCAACGTGCTCACGTGGACCGAGCCGACTGACTGAGTGTTCACACCCCTGATCGGCGCCGCGCGCGACGCCACGAGCAACCTCTACATCCTCACGGCGTTCGGCGGTGGGGTGATCTCGTTTCTGTCGCCGTGTGTGCTCCCGATCGTCCCCGGGTACCTGAGCCTGGTCTCCGGCCTCACCCTCGGCGAGATCGAGGAGGGCAGCACGAAGGCGCTGCGGCGCATCGCGATGAACACCGGGCTGTTCGTCCTCGGGTTCACCGTGGTGTTCGTGCTCCTCGGACTCGCCACGACGGCAGCCGGCAACGCGCTGTTCGAGAACCAGTCGACCCTCACGCGCGTCACCGGGGGGATCGTGCTGCTCATGGCGCTCTACCTCGCCGGGTCGCAGCTGCTCACCGCGCCCGGGCTCTATCGTGAGTTCCGCTTCCAGCCCCACCTCGAGCGGCTCGGCCCGGTGGCGGCCCCGGTCGCCGGCGTTGCGTTCGGGCTCGGGTGGACGCCCTGCATCGGTCCGATCCTCGCGACCGTCCTCAACTTCGCATCCCAGGGCCAGGACGTTGCGCGCGCTGGAGTGCTGCTCGCGGCCTACTCGATGGGCCTCGGGGTGTCGTTCCTTGCGGTCGGCCTCGCCTTCGGCCGCTTCGCCGCACCGCTCGCGTGGGTCAAGCGGCACTCGAAGGGGTTGACGCTCGCCTCCGCCGCGATGCTGGCCGTCTTCGGCGTCATCCTGATGACCGATCAGCTCCCATGGCTCACGGGGCGCCTCAGCGAGGGGATGGACGCGATCGGGCTCCGCTGGTTGGTCGAGATCGGCTGATCAGCCGCCGGCGGGCTTGGCCTTGGGCTTCGCCTTCGCCGGCGTCTTCTTCACGCCGGCCGACTTCGGCTTCGCCGCAGCCTTGGTCTTCCCTGGGGCATCGGTCTTCCCCGGGGCCTTGGCCGTGGTCCCGGCCTCGACGGGAGCCGCCGGGGTGGCGACCGGGGTCGGTGGACGGGGCTCGGGAGTCGCCGGTGTCGGTGTCTCGCCGGCACGTGACGCACGGGCTGCCGCGATCACGAGCGCGCCGATGCCGAACACGGATGCACCGATCCACACGAGGGCGCCGAGGCCCGGGATGAGCGCGGCGGCGCGCAGGATCCCCCAACCGGCGAAGAACGCGCCGAACGCGCTGCGGGGCGTCTTGATGATCGACCGTCCCAGGCACAACGCCGAGGTCACGTAGCCGAGCGCCCACAGGAGCCCTTGTGCTCCGAGGAACCCCACGCCGAACGGGAGCCCGACGAGCGTCGTGATCGCGAAGATCGACACGATCGGCAGGCCGATCGCGAGCGCGAGGCCGAGGCCGATCGACTTCCCGGTGTCGGTCCGTTCCGCGTCCGCGGCCGACTCGAACGCCCGCCGGAAGAACAGCAGGAGGAGCAGGCCGAGGAGCGCCGTCGACACCGTCACGGCGATCCAGATGTAGCCCAGGATGGTGAAGCCGATCGCGGTGAAGATGCCGGTGACGTCGATGTGGTCGACGTTCCCGGTCACCGTCGCGCCTCGTTCGACCTTCGGCTCGTCGGTCGAGGAGACGTCGCCGCGCACCACCGCGCCGTCGGTGACGATCGCGCGCCCGTCGAGGACGACGACGTCGCCGTCGACGCGTCCCGAGATCCGGCTGTTGCCGTTGATCACGATCACGTCACCGTCGACGCGCCCCGAGATCACGGCGTTGCCCTTGACGACGAACACGCTCTCTGTCGTGGATCCGGCCACTGTGGCGTTGCCGTCGACGGCGATGACCGCGGTGTCGACGGACTCGCCCTCGCGCACGAACTGGTTGCCGACACCGATCCGGCGCTTGCCGTCGTCGGGGCGCGCCTGGGCCGATGCCGGCGGCGCGACGAGCGCCGCCATCACACCGACGGCGAGGGCGACGGCTGCACACCGCCGAGTGAGCGTGAGGATCGGTCCCTGCTTCGTCATGGCGAGAACCCTACGCGCGTCGTGGTCGCAGTCTGCCCGACCCGGCGTTGTGCCGCTGGCCCCGGCCGCGCGGCTACGATGGAGAACAATGTTCTCCCAAACGACCAGCGCGGATCTCCCCTGGCGTGAGCGTGCCCTAGCCCGGACGCTCGAGGTGCCGCGAGCCCGGTCGGTCGAGCGGATCGAGCGTCTCGTCGCAGCGGCTCGTGACCTCGCGAACGAGACCGGCACCGCGTCGTTCACCGTGCACCAGGTGACCGAGCGATCGGGCCTGTCGCTCAAGAGCTTCTATCGGTGCTTCGAGGGCAAGGACGACCTGCTGGTCGCGCTCCTCGAGGAGGACAGCCGCCTCGGTGCGGCGATCCTCGCCGAGATCGTGGACGAGGCGTCCCAACCCGAGGCGCGGATCCGGGCCTACCTCACCGGGGTGTTCGCGTTGCTGACCCACGAGGGGGCGCTCGGCTACGCGGGCGTCCTCGTCCGCGAGCACCGGCGCCTGTCGGAGGCGCACCCCGACGAGCTCGCCCGAGCGCTCGCGCCGATGGTCGACGTCCTGGTCGCGCAGGTCGCCGCCGCGGCGGAGGCCGGCGTCGTCTCGAGCGACGACCCGCCGCGCGACGCCACCACGATCTTCGCCCTGGTGCTCGAGGGCATCCACGACGTCGCCCTGGGTCGAGCCGACGCGCTCGAGCAGGCCGAGTACCTCTGGCGCTTCTGCCGAGCCGCCCTGCGCGGCGACCGTTCTGTTCCCGACCCGGAGGCACGATGACCGACCTCAACACCCTGTTGTTCGACCCCGCGACGGCAGACGAGCCGCACCCCGCCTACGAGACCCTGCGTTCGGAGTGCCCGGTCGCGCGCACGCCGAATTTCGCCGGCGACATGACGGTGTACCTCTCGCGCTACGAGGACGCGATCTGGGCGCTTCGTCACCCCGAGGTGTTCTCGTCGGCGGCCGCGGTGCACATCGGCCAGGACCAGCCGCTGATCCCGCTCCAGGTCGATCCGCCCGACCACGCGAAGTACCGACGCATGCTCGATCCCGAGTTCTCGCCGAAGAAGATGGCCGCGCTCGAGCCCGACGTCAGGGCGCTGGCCAACGAGATCCTCGACGGTCTGGTCGATCGCGGCGCGTGCAACTTCCACGAGGACTTCGCGACCCCGTTTCCGTCGGCGGTCTTCCTCCGGCTCATGGGGATGCCCCAGTCGGACCTGTCGATGTTCCTCCAGTGGCGCGACGACACGATCCGGCCCGCGACCACCGACATGGACGAGGCCGCGCGCATCCGCGACGAGGCCGGGACGGCCATCTCGCGCTACTTCGAGACCGCGCTCGAGGACCGGCGCGCGAATCCTGACGACGGCTTGTTGTCGCGGCTCGCGCACGCCGAGGTCGAGGGACGGCCGCTGACGCGCGACGAGGCGCTCGGCACCTGCCACCTGCTCCTCCTCGCGGGGCTCGACACGGTGACGGCGACCCTCGACTGCATGGTCACGTACCTGGCTCGCCATCCCGATCGTCGCAAGGAGCTGGTCGCGGATCCTGCACGGATTGCGGCGGCCGTCGAGGAGCTGCTGCGTTGGGAGACGCCGGTGACGATGGTCCCCCGGAACGTGATCCGCGATCAGACCATCCGTGGCGTCGACGTGAAGGCGGGCGACGGCTGCGCAGTGCTCATCGGCGCGGCCGATGCCGACGAGTCCGAGTTCGACCGGGCAGACGTCGTCGACTTCGACCGTGAGGCGAATCGTCATCTCGCGTTCGGTGCCGGCCCGCACCGATGCCTGGGCTCGCACCTCGCGAGGATGGAGCTGCGCGTCGCGCTCGAGGAGCTGCACCGGCGCATCCCCGACTACCGAATCGCCGACGGCGCCGAGATCCACCACTCGCCCGGGATCCGCCAGGCCGACCACCTCCCCCTCGTCTGGCCCACCACCCCTTGATGCGTCTCTCACCCGCATATTGCGGGGTGAGAGACGCACGTCCGGGTGTGCGAGGATCGCCGGTCCGGCTTGCCGTCGTCGAGGAGTAGCCGCGCCGTGCCCGACATCCCTGATCGCATGCCGGTGCTCGTCGGCGCCGGCGCCGCGGCCGGTCCGCCGGGCGACGACCCGATCGGACGACCCGAGGCCATCGACCTCATGGTCGATGCGCTGCGAGCCGCGGTCGACGACGCGGGCGCGCCCGCGCTCCTCGGTGCCATCGACCGCATCGCGGTCCCCCAGGGAACCTGGGGGTACCGCGATCCCGCACGTCTCATCGCTGATCGAGTGGGCGCTGACCGCGCCCGCGGGGTCCTGGTCGGGCTCGGGATCCCACAGCAGACGCTCATCAACGACGCGTTGCGGGATCTCGCTTCCGGGGCGCTCGATGTCGTCGTGGTGGTCGGTGGTGAGGCGAAGCTGCGTGACGCGCTCGCTCGCCGCGCCGGCGTCGACGTCCCGACTGCTGCTGAGGCCGACGATGCGAAGCCCGACGAGCACCAGGTTCCGAAGGCCGAGATCGTCGCCCCGGCCGAGATCGACGCCCGCCTCGTCGTCCCCGTCCAGCAGTACGCGCTCATCGAGAACGCGCTCGCCCACGCCGAGGGCCAGAGCCAGGTCGAGCACCTCGATGACCTCGCCCGACTGTGGGTGGCATGCAACGAGGTGGCTCGGACCAATCCGTATGCAGCATTCCCTGCGCCGCGTGACGCCGACTTCCTGCGCGAACCGACCGCCGACAACCGTCGACTCGCGTTTCCGTACAACAAGTGGCACGCGACCCAGTGGACGGTGGACCAGGCCGCTGCGCTCATTCTCTGCTCGGCGGACGCCGCGCGCGCCCACGGGGTCGCGCCGGAGCGCTGGGTCCTCCCGCATGTCGGCATCGAGTCGAGCCTGTCGGTGTCGCTCTCGAAGCGCGCGGACCTGCATACCTGGCCGGCGATGCGGGTGCTCGGTGCAGCCGCAGAGCGCCACGTCGGTCGGCTCCTCGCCGAGGTCGAGCACGCCGAGCTCTACAGCTGCTTCCCGGCCGCGGTGCGCGTCCAGCAACGCGAGCTCGGCCTCCCGCATGACGGCGTCCCCACGATCACCGGTGGCATGGCATTCGCGGGCGGGCCGTTCAACAACTTCGTGTACCAGGCAACGGCGGCGATGGCCGAGCGGGTGCGCGCCGAGCCGGGCACCCTCGGTCTCGTCACCACGGTGAGCGGCCTGCTCACCAAGCCGGGGCTCGCGATCTGGTCGACCGAGCCCCCCGCCGCCGGTCCGATGGTCGCCGACCTCGAAGCGGAGTCGCGTGCCGCCACCGCCGAGGTCGACAGCATCGCGGGCTACACGGGTCCCGCGACGATCGCGACATACACGGTGATGGACGGCGCGAACGGCCCGGAGCAGGTCGCCGTGATCGGCGACACGCCGGCGGGGGCGCGCTGCGTCGCGGTGGCGACCGACGCCGACCTCGCCGAACGCGCGATCGCCGAGGACCTCATCGGAACCGCGATCGAAGTCCGGGGCACCGAGTTCATCGGTCTCGATTGACGAGGCGGTCCCGTCCCGCCATCCGGGCCCGGATGCCACGCCTCGCCCACGATCCCGCGTCGACCACGGACGGTCCCCGCGTGCTCCTCGGTGCGAGGAGTAGGGCCCGCGGATTCTGGGGGGTGAGCATTTGCGGTGTGGCTTGTCAGCGCGCGTGACCTGCAGTTCCGGCTTCGTCGCTTCCTGATCGCCGTCGCGGTCACCGCGTTGGTCTTCGCGATCGCGGTGGTCATCGATGGCGTCAAGCGATCGGCCGAGCGGCAGGGTCCGCGGATCGTGGCGTCCTTCAGGGCCGATGCCTGGGTCGTTGATGCCGGCGCTGCCGGCCCGTTCGCGACGACGAAGGTGATCCGTTGATCCGCAGCGCGGGCGCTGCGTGACGAGACCGGGGTGGCGCGCGCCGACCCGATGATCTCGAGTCGTGCCGTCGTGGCGGGTAAGGACGTCAACCTCCTCGGCTACGTCCCCGGCCGAGATCGGCGCGAAGGCGTTCATGCAACTCGGCGTGATCGCGATCTTCGTCGGTGGCCTTGCGAGCATCAGCGGGGTCCGCCGGGCGCTCACCACCGATCCCGCCGTCGCGTTCGGAGGTGCGTGATGCCCGACGTCAACATCCGAGATCTCACGACCGAGTACTCCAGCGGCGGCTACGCCGTACGCCCGTTCGACGGGTACAACCTCGAGCTGAAGACGGGCGAGCTCGTCGTGCTGCTCGGTGCGAGCGGCTGCGGTAAGACCACGTTGCTCTCCATGCTCTCCACGCTGCTCACGCCGACCTCCGGCTCCATCACGGTCGGCGACATCGAAGTGACCGCGCTGCGGGGCGCTGCGCTCACCGAGTACCGGCGCCACACGGTGGGGATTGTGTTCCAGTCGTCCAATCTGGTGCCGAGCCTCACGGCGCGCGAGAACCTGTATGTCGCGCTCCGCAACGCCAAGGTCGGTCGCGCGGCCCCGAGGGAACGCGCCGAGCACCTGCTGACGCTCGTGGGGCTCGAGGAGCGGATGGGCCACAAGCCGGGGATGCTCTCCCGGAAGGCGGGTACTTCGGTGAGCTCGCCCCCATGTTCGGGTTGCGGAGGTCGGCGACGGCCCGTGCAGGCGACACCGCCACCATGGTCACCGGCTACAACCTTCGCGACTTCCGTTCGCGGCGGGGCGAGGCCGAACTCCGCAACCTCGCACCCCAGCCTCCGGTCGACGCCTGAGCGACCACGCGTCACACCGTCTCGCCGAGCTCGTCCCCTCGACCTTCCGACAGGGCGCCGAGGCGCGCGACGCTCGCCGAGCCATATGGCATACCATATGGTAATGGCGAGAAGGGAGGTGCTGGTGCAGCTCGATGACGATCTCGTCCGTCGCCTCGACGCCCTGGCCGAGGCGCAGCGCACGAGTCGGTCGGAGCTCCTCCGCCGGGGTGCCGCCGCCGTGCTCGAGGCGTCGGACATCGCCGATGCGGACCGCACGTTGCGCGAGGCCTACCGCCGCATCCCGCAGGATCCCGTGGTGGCGACGGCCGCGGCGCGCCTCGCGGCCAGCACCGCCCCCGAGTGGTAGTTCGCGGCGACATCGCCTGGGCGGACCTGGGTCCACCTGCCGGCCGGCGCCCGGTGTGCGTGCTCACGCGCGACGCGGCCATCGCTGTGCTCACGGCCCTCACGTGCGCGCCGATCACGCGCACCATCCGCGGGATCCGGTCCGAGGTCGAGGTCGGGCAGACCGAAGGGCTCCCCGAGACGGGCGTGATCGCCTGCGACGCGATCCTCACGATCCCGATCGCATCGATCGACGATCCCGTCGGGCACCTCGACCTCCCCGCCCGCGCCGAGCTCGACCGAGCGCTGAGGTACGCGCTCGACATCCGGTACTGACGGTCACGCCGTCTGGAGCCTCGGATGGACGCGGTGGTACCCTGACAGCACGCCGCGGGGTGGAGCAGTCTGGTAGCTCGTCGGGCTCATAACCCGAAGGTCGTGGGTTCAAATCCCACCCCCGCCACCATCG
>DASUAO010000057.1:0-86422 GCA_035763745.1 Acidimicrobiia bacterium | reverse complement strand
CCGCGGTGATCCCGGTGACCGTCGAGGATGTGGACGACTGCGAGATCGGCACCGAAGCGGAGACCGTCGACGCGGCCTGCTGACCGCGGCATCCCGCCCCGCCTGAGTCGTCGTCCCGGTCGTCCGGTACTCTCGGCCGTATGGCCGACCAGGCGGAGTTCGCCGAGCTCGCGATGCCCTACATGGACCAGCTCTACTCGGCCGCGATGCGCATGACCCGCAATCCCGCCGACGCGGAGGACCTCGTGCAGGAGACGTACCTGCGCGGCTACCGCGGCTTCGGGGGCTTCAAGGCCGGAACCAACCTGCGGGCCTGGCTGTTCAAGATCCTCACCAACACCTACATCAACACCTACCGGGCCAAGAAGCGCCGCCCCGACGAGACCGAGCTCGACGACAAGGAGGACTACGTCCTCTACCGGCGCATCGGTGGGCTCGAGGCCGCCGCCGCCGAGCGCACCCCGGAGTCCGAGGTGCTCGACGCCATGCCCGACGACGCGGTGAAGCAGGCGCTCGAGGCGTTGCCGGAGCAGTTCCGCATGGCCGTGCTGCTCGCCGACGTCGAGGGCTTCTCCTACAAGGAGATCGCGAAGATCATGGACGTGCCGGTCGGCACCGTGATGAGCCGGCTGCACCGGGGAAGAAAGCAGCTCCAGGCGCGGTTGTTGGACTTCGCACAGGAACGAGGCCTCGTACCCGAGCCCGCCGGCCGGCCGGCCGCGTGAAGCGCTGAGGAAGCAGAGATGGACTGCGACAAGGCGTTCCACCGGATGTACCACTACCTCGACGGTGAGCTCACCGTGTGGCGGCGGTGGGTGATCACCCGGCACCTCGAACAGTGCCCGCCGTGCGGTCAGGGCTTCGAGTTCGAGGTCGAGCTCCGCCAGGTGATCGCGTCCCGATGTCGGGACGAGGTGCCCGAGGGTCTCCGCCGGCGGATCGCGGAGTCGATCGGCATGGAAGTGGACCGAGACCGACCCGGCCTAGCATGACCACGAGATCGCGATAGCGGAGAGAGGACGCCGGAGCTGATGCTCGCAGACGCCCAGTACCACTGGTTCTACTGGATCGCGCCGATCCTGGCGATCAGCTTCGTCGCCGTCGCGGCCGGGCTCTCGACCGGCTACATCCGCAAGGTGCTCATCCCCAGGTACCGGGGCAAGCGAGTCGAATGAGCGCGTCCGCGTCGCTCGAACCCGACGCGGACGCGGACGCGGACGCGGGGGCGGGGGCGGGCGCTGCGGTCGACTGGGATCTCGCGACGAGGGTCGCTCGGCGCGTCGCGGGGCGCGAGGCGCTCGCCGACTCGTATCTCGCGCGGTCGCTCGACCCCGACTTCGCATCGGTCACCACCGAGGCCGAGGCCCTCGTCGGCGCCCACACGGGGCTCGTCGCAGGGAGCCAGGCCGTCGCGTCCGTCGTCGACCGGGGCTCCTGGGTCGAGGCCAACGTCGCCTCCATGCGCCGACTACTGGGTCCGTTGACGGACCGCGTCGGCGAGCGATTGCGGTCCAGCCCCTTTGCCGCCGCCGGCCGCGCGCTCACCGGCACCGAGCTGGGTCTGCTCCTCGGATGGTTCAGCCAGCGGGTGCTCGGCCAGTACGACCTCCTCGTCCCCGACGACGCGGCCGACCGTGGCGCAACGGGCGATGCCGTCTACTACGTCGGCGCCAACATCCTCGCCATCGAGAAGCGGTTCGCGTTCCGCCCGCGCGACTTCCGCCTGTGGATCGCGATCCACGAGGTGACCCATCGGGCGCAGTTCCTGGGCGTCCCCTGGATGCGGGACTACTTCCTCGGCCTCGTCGAAGGCGCGCTCGGCGGCATCGAGCCCGACCCGCGCAAGATCGTCGCGGCGCTCCTGCGCGCCGCCGGCGAGATCCGCAGCGGCCAGAACCCGCTCGACGACGGCGGCATCGTCGCGGTCCTCGCGACGCCCGAGCACCGTGCCGCGCTCGCCAAGGTGCAGGCCCTCATGTCGGTCCTCGAGGGGCACGGGAACCGGGTCATGAACGAGCTCGGACGCGAGCACGTCGCCGGGCAGGCCCGCATGGCCCGGGTGCTCCAGAGCCGTCGCCGCACCCGGGGACTCGGCGGGCTCGTCACGAAGCTGGTGGGGATCGACTCCAAGCTCCGCCAGTACGAGGTGGGCGAGGCGTTCGTGGCCGCAGTCGAGCGGGAGGCCGGGCCGCGCGGGCTCGATCCGGTGTGGACGGGACCCGAGTTCCTGCCGACGGTCGGTGAGCTCTCGATGCCGACCGCCTGGCTCGCTCGGGTCGAGCGCGGAGACCCCGCCCCGTTGCCCGGATGACCGACGTCGCCACCCCGTCCACGCACCGCGCCGCGCTCGCCCCGGTGTGGGATCGACTCCGCGGGTTGGAGCGACTCGAGGCTCCCGTCGTCGTCGGCTGCTCCGGGGGCCCCGACTCGACCACCGCGCTCGCCGTGGCCGTCGCCGCCGGGCTCGAGCCGGTGGCGGTCCACGTGGACCACGGTCTCCGGGTCGACAGCGCGCGTGAGGCCGACACGGTCGCCCGCGTCGCGTGCGACCTCGGCGCGTCCTTCCGCTCCTGTTCGGCGGCGGTGGCCCCCGGACCCAACATCGAGGAGCGCGCGCGCGACGCGCGGTACGCAGCCCTCGAGGCCGCGGCCGACGTGGTCGGCGCGCACGCGATCCTGGTCGGCCACACCGCCGACGACCAGGCCGAGACGGTCCTCCTCGCCGTCCTGCGGGGGAGCGCGACGGCGGGGCTGGCGGCGATGGCGGTCCGGCGCGGTCGCATCGTCCGACCGTTGCTCGATGTGCGTCGTGCCGAGACCGAGGCGTGCGCCGCGGCGCTCGGCACCGAGATCGTCCGGGACCCGACGAACGACGACCGCACCTACCGACGGGCCTGGGTACGCCACGACGTGCTCCCGCTCCTCAACGTGGGAGCGGGGCGTGACCTCGTGCCCGTCCTGGCGCGCCAGGCGGAGGTGCTGCGCACGGAGACCGAGTACCTCGACGAGCTCGCACGCGCAGCATGGCCTCCCGAGCCGGCGAACCCGGACGCGGCCGCCCTGGCGCGCCTACCCGTCGTCCTCGCGCGCCGCGCGGTGCGACAGTGGCTCGGCGCGCCGCCGCCGGGCTTCGACGAGGTCGAGCGTGTCCTGTCGGTCGCGCGGAGCGAGACGGTCGGCACCCAGCTACGCGGTGGACGGGCCGTGCGCCGCAGCCGCGGTCGGCTGCTGATCGACGAGACTGCCGGGACCGGTGCCGGGCGATAGCGTGCCCGGCGTGGGCACGGACGTGAGTGTGGAGCCGGCGTCCGACCCCGCGCTGGGGCCGGTCGTGGTCTCGGCCGAGGCCGTCGCGACGCGGGTGCACGAGCTCGGTGCCGAGATCACCGACGACTACGCGGGCCGCGCGCCGCTCCTCGTCGGGGTGCTGAAGGGCGCCGCGATGTTCATGAGCGACCTCTCTCGCGCGGTCGCGCTCCCGGTGGAGTTCGACTTCATGGCGGTGTCGTCCTACGGGTCGGCGACGAGGACGAGCGGCGTCGTCCGGATCATGAAGGACCTCGACCTCGATCTGTCCGACCGCGATGTCATCATCGTCGAGGACATCGTGGACTCCGGGTTGACGCTCGCGTACCTCCGCAAGAACCTCGCGGCGCGCGGGCCGAAGTCGCTCGAGGTCTGTGCCCTCCTCGTGAAGGAAGGCCTCCAGAAGGTCGAGCTCGATCTCCGGTACGTGGGGTTCCGAATCCCCCCAGCGTTCGTCGTGGGCTACGGACTCGACGTCGCCGAGCGGTACCGGAACCTCGACGAGGTGCGCGAGTACTGCGGCCCCGAACGCGCGTGATGAGCGTCGACCGCGAGCGGATCGAGCGGGCGGTGCTCGAGATCCTCGAGGCCATCGGGGAGGACCCCGGGCGTGACGGCCTCGCACGGACCCCGGCTCGCGTCGCCGCGATGTACGAGGAGATCTTCAGCGGTCTCCACGAGGACCCGTCCCGGCACCTCACCGTCACCTTCGAGGCCGATCACGACGAGATGGTCATGGTGCGCGACATCCCCTTGTTCAGCCTCTGCGAGCACCACCTGGTGCCGTTCGCCGGCAGGGCCCACGTGGCCTACATCCCCGGTGAGGACGGCCGGATCACCGGTCTCTCCAAGATCGCCCGTCTCGTCGACGGCTACTCCCACCGACCGCAGGTCCAGGAGCGCCTCACCACGCAGGTCGCCGACGCGCTCGTCCAGGAGCTGCAGCCGAGCGGCGTCCTGGTCATGGTCGAAGCCGAGCACCTCTGCATGTCGATGCGGGGGGTCAAGAAGCCCGGTGCGCTCACGGTGACGTCGGCGGTCCGCGGGCTGTTCAAGACGAATGCGGCGACCCGATCGGAGGCCATGAGCCTCATCACCCATCCCGGGAACCGCCTCTAGGAGCCTGAGCGCCCTCGGCAGGCCTCGGCGTGGGGCCGATACGCTGCCGCCGTGATCCGGTGGTCCGACGTCTGTGCTCCGCGCGCTGCGGTGATGGGCATCGTCAACGTCACCCCGGACTCGTTCTCCGACGGTGGCCGCTACCTCGACGCCGACGCAGCCATCGCGCACGGGCGCGCCCTGGCCGCCTCCGGCGCCGCGATCCTCGACGTCGGCGGGGAGTCGACGCGCCCCGGCGCCGAGCCGGTGGATCTTGACGAGGAGCTCCGGCGCGTCGTGCCGGTGGTCGAGGCGCTCGCCCGGGAGACCGACGTGCCCGTGAGCATCGACACGGCCAAGGCGGCCGTGGCTGCCGCCGCGCTCGACGCCGGCGCCCTGATCGTCAATGACGTCAGTGCCGGCCGTGCCGACCCGGACATGCTCGGGCTGGTCGCGGAGGCGCGCGCCGCGGTGGTCCTGATGCACATGGCGGGAGAGCCCCGGACCATGCAGGACCACCCTCACTACGACGATGTCGTCGGCGAGGTCGGCGATTTCCTCCTGGAGCGGTTGGACGCCGCGGAGCGCGCCGGCATCGCCCCGGACGCGATCGCCGCCGATCCCGGCATCGGCTTCGGCAAGACCGCCCACCACAACCTCGCGCTGCTCGCCGGCCTGCGTGACCTCGTCGCAAGAGTCGGTGTCCCGGTGCTGATCGGGCCGTCCCGCAAACGGTTCCTCGCCGAGATCGCCGGGGGAAGCGACGACCCCGTCGAGCGCGACGACGCCACGCTCGCCACCGTCGTGAGCGCCGTCGACGCCGGGGCGCGGATCGTCCGCGTCCACGACATACGCCCAGCGGTCCGCGCGGTCGCGCTCCTCGAACAGCTCGCGCTCGCCCGGGCCGCGTGATCAGGCGATGACGACGATGAGGGGCCGATGGGCCCAGGGGCTCGAGCCGCGTGGTTTCTGCTGGATCGTGCAGGACCGGCTCGCGGCGTCGGAACGCCCGGGTGGGTTCGCCCGCAACCATCGCAAGGTCCGCCGCCAGGAGGAGCTGATCTGGCTCGCCGGCCACGGGTTCACGCACCTGCTCTCGCTCCTCGACTCGCCCCACAACCTCCACGCGTACGAGGAGGCCGGGATCGCGTACGAGCACCTGCCGCTCGGCCGTCACGACGAGTGGCCGACGCGGCTGCCGCCGATCTACGCGACGCTCGCACGTTGGCTCGACGACCCGTCCGAGCTCGTGCTGATCCACCACGAGGAGTTCGGTGACCGACTGCTCGGCGTGCTCACCGGGTATCTCCTGTACGCGGGGTTCGTCGACCAGGGAGCGCACGCGGTCGTGGCGATGGAGAAGATCACCGGGCGCCAGCTCGGGGCACTCGGGCGCGAGATCGTCGCCACGACCATCGATGAAGGCCTCGTCGGTCGCACCACCTGATGGATCGGGTGCTCATCACCGGGCTGCGCGAGTCCGGCATCCACGGAGTCCTGCCCGAGGAGCGCACGCGCGCGCAACCCTTCGAGGTCGACGTCGAGCTGTCGGTGGACCTGACCGCGGCCGGCGTGAGCGATGCGCTCGCCGACACGGTCGACTACGCGCTCGTCGCCGACGCGGTGAGCCGCGTGGTGCGCGACGAGAGCCACCAGCTCCTCGAGCGGCTCGCGGCGCGGATCGCCGACGAGTGTCGGACGGACGCCCGGGTGGTCGCCGTCGTGGTGACGGTCCGCAAGCTCGAGCCGCCGATGGACCTGGACCTCGATCACGTCGCCGTGCGCATCCAGCGGTGAGCCGGCTCGCGCACCTGGGGATCGGGTCGAACCTCGGCGACCGGCTCGCGCACCTCCAGGGCGCGGTCGACGACCTCGCCTCGGCTGCGGATGTCGACGTGGTGGCCGTCTCGTCCGTCTACGAGACGAGCCCGGTCGGCGGTCCCGAGCAGGACGACTACCTGAACGCGGTCGTGGCCGTCGAGACCGAGCGCTCGGCGAGGTCCTTGCTCGAGCTCGGCCAGGAGCTGGAGCGACGGGCGCAGCGGATCCGGAACGTGCGGTGGGGCCCGCGGACGCTCGACGTCGATGTGCTGCTCATCGGGAGCGAGCGCACGACCGAGGCCGACCTCGAGGTGCCCCACCCCCGGATCTGGGATCGCGGCTTCGTCGTCGTGCCGCTGCACGAGATCGCACCCGATCTGGTGCGCGCGGACCGTCTCGCGGCCGTCGCCGAGGACGACGTGCGGCGCACCGACCTATCCTTGACCATCCCAACGTGACGAGGTCCCCCCGGGATCCGTAGCAACCGGCACCCCGCCCGCATGTCTGGGGAGGGCTGGATTGGAAAGGGGACGCCGAGCCATGACCCGCCGTGTCGCGCTCGTCGGCCCCGGTCGGGCCGGAGGTGCGGTCTGCCTCGCGCTGCGCCGCGGCGGTGATCGCGTCGTCGCCGTCGCCGGTCGGGCGCCCGACGCGTCGTCCACGCGGGCCACGGCGGAGCTGCTCCGCGCCCCCGTCGTCGCGGTCGAGGCCGCCGGCCTCGGTGCCGACCTCGTCGTCCTCGCCCCGCCCGACGCACGGCTCGCCGAGGTCGCCCGGGTCGTCGCACCGGGCATCGAGGCCGATGCCCTCGTCGTCCACCTCTCCGGGGCGCAGGGGCTCACGGCGCTCGAACCGATCGTGGAGCACCGTGCCGGCGCCCGGGTCGGGGCCCTGCATCCCCTGCAGTCGCTCCCGTCGGCCGAGGCCGGGGCTGACCGGCTCGCCGGCGCGTGGGCTGCCGTCGCCGGTGATGCCGAGGTGGCCGTGCTCGCGGCAGATCTCGGGCTGCGCCCGTTCACGGTGGCCGACGAGCAACGAGCCGGCTACCACGCGGCCGCATGCGTCGCCTCGAACCACCTCGTCGCCCTGCTCGGGCAGGTCGGACGGCTGGCGGCGGCGGTCGGGGTCCCGGAGGATGCGTTCGAGCCGCTCGTCCGCGCGACGGTCGAGCACGCGCTCGCGATCGGTCCGGCGGCGGCGCTGACGGGTCCGATCTCGCGGGGAGATGTCGGGACGGTCAAGGCGCACCTCGCGGCGATCCCCGACGACGAGCGCCGGGCCTACCGCGCGCTGGCGGATGCGGCCCGGGTGCTGGCCGGACGCGACGATCCGACGCTGGTGGACCTCCTCGCGGCTGCGGGCGCGCCATGAGGAACCTGCACACGATCGCCGACGTCCGCGCCGCGTGCGAGGAGTGGCGCTCGGCCGGCGCCGTGGTCGGTCTCGTTCCGACCATGGGCGCGTTCCACGGCGGCCATCGGTCCCTCATGGACGCCGCGCGCGCCGAGTGCGACCGCGTCGTCGTGTCGCTCTTCGTGAACCCCACGCAGTTCGCACCGAACGAGGACCTCGCGGCGTACCCGCGCGATCTCGAGGGTGACCGCTCGTTGGCCGAGGCGGTCGGCGTCGATGTGCTCTTCGCGCCGGACGTGGAGGAGATCTACCCGGAGCCCGGGCTCACCACCGTGCACGTCGAAGGTCTCACCGCGCGGCTCTGCGGTGCTGACCGGCCCGCGCACTTCGACGGGGTCACGACGGTGGTCGCGAAGCTCTTCTCGATCACGGGGCGATGCCGCGCCTACTTCGGACGCAAGGACGCCCAGCAGCTCGCAGTCGTCCAGCGGATGGCGCGCGACCTCGACCTGCCCGTCGAGGTCGTGGGATGCCCGCTCGTGCGAGAGCCCGACGGACTCGCCATGTCGAGTCGGAACGCCTACCTGGGTGCAGGAGAGCGAGCGTCGGCGCTCGCGCTGTTCCGCTCGCTCCGAGCGGGCGCCGATGCGGTCGAGGCGGGGCTGCGCGACCCGGCGTTGGTCGGCCGGGTCGTCGGCGCGGAGCTCGCGAGCGAGCCGTCGATCCGCACGGAGTACGTGGAGGTGGTCGACCCCGCGACCCTCGAGCCGCGCACCGGGATCGACGGTTCGACGCTCGTCGCCATCGCGGCGCGTGTCGGGCCTGCCCGCCTCATCGACAACATGACGCTCGAGGTGCGCGGCGAGGACGTCTCTACCGACCTCGGTGTCACCGAGGATGCCGGCAGCTACCTGCCCGTCGCCGGGATCGCCCCGTAGGCTCGCCGGATGCTGGACGTTCTCGTGCTCGGCGGTGGTGTCGCGGGGCTGTCGGCTGCGGTGCGTGCGGCCCGATCGGGCCGATCGGTCGCGGTGGTCACGAAGGCCGTCCTGGGGGCCTCGGCCACGCAGTACGCGCAAGGCGGGGTCGCCGCGGTGCTCGATCCCGGGCCCGACTCCCCGGAGCTGCACCTGCGCGACACGCTGGCGGCCGGCGCGGGGCTGTGCGACGTGGATGCCGTCCGCCTGATGGTGACCGAAGGGCCGACGCGTATCCGCGAGCTGATCGCGATGGGAGCCCACTTCGACGAGGACGGCGCCGACTTCGCGTTCACCAGGGAGGGGGGCCACTCCGTCCCGCGCATCTTGCACGCCGGGGGTGACGCCACCGGCGCCGAGATCGAGCGGGCCCTGGTCGCGACGGTGAAGGCCACCGCCACCGAGATCCGCCAGCGTTGGTTCGCTCGCGACCTGCTGGTCGAGGGCGATCGGGCCGTCGGCGTGGTGGCGCTCGATCCCGACAGGACCGAGCACGAGATCCGCGCCCGCCACACGATCATCGCGACCGGCGGCGCCGGGCAGTGCTTCGCCGTCACGACCAACCCGTCGCTGTCGACGGGCGACGGGATCGCCATGGCGCTGCGCGCCGGGGTCGCGGTCGCCGACGTCGAGTTCATGCAGTTCCATCCCACCGCGTTGCACCACCCGTCGATGCCGCGACCGCTGCTGTCCGAAGCGCTCCGCGGCGAGGGCGCCATCCTGCGCGACGAGCACGGCGAGCCGTTCATGGCGGGCGAGCACCCGCTCGCCGACCTCGCGCCCCGCGACGTGGTCGCCCGCGCGATCGCGCGGCGCTGCGTCGAGCGCGGGCTCGACAACCTCTGGCTCGACGCCCGCCCGATCGCGGGCTTCGCGGACCGGTTCCCCACGGTGTGGGCGTCGTGCCAGGCGGCAGGCCTCGATCCCAACCGTGACCTGCTGCCGGTCGCGCCCGCTGCCCACTACCTGTCTGGCGGGGTGTGCACGGACCTCGACGGCGCGACGACGTTGGCGGGACTGTGGGCGTGCGGGGAGACCGCGTGCTCCGGCGTCCACGGCGCCAACCGGCTCGCGTCGAACTCGCTCCTCGATGGGCTCGTGTTCGGGTCCCGGTGCGTCGACGCGATCGTCGCCGGCAAGGAGGAGCCCGAAGCAACCGGGGTCCTCCGCGACCTCCCGCGCACCGACGTGGTCGGTCCCGCCCCCGTGCACGCGGCGTCCACCCGCACCTCGCGCGCCGAGGTGCAGCGGATCATGACGACCGAGGCCGGCGTGCTCCGGGACGCCGCGTCGCTCGAACGGGCCGACGAAGCGCTCGCGGGGATGCACCCGCCCGAACCCGAGGTCGCCAACCTTGTCCGGGTGAGCCGCGCGCTCGTCGGCGCCGCGCTGGCGCGGGAGGAGTCGCGTGGCACCCACACCCGTCTCGACCACCCGGCGACCCGTGACGAGTTCCTCGGCCGGATCGTGTTCACCGGGGCCCGGCACGAGCTCGCCCCGATCCACCCGGCCGAGGCGGCGGAGGTGCCGTGATGAGCGCAACGCGCCGGGAACCAGAGCTCGACCCGATGCTGGACGCACCCCGCCACCTCGTGCGCGACGCCGTTGCCCGCGCGCTGGCGGAGGATCTCGGTCCGCTCGGAGACATCACCGCGGCGCTCCTCCCGGTCGGGGCCGTGCTCACAGCCGACATCGTCGCCCGTGCCCCTGGCGTGCTCGCCGGGGCGGCGTGCGTCGACGAGGTCTTCGCGCAGCTCGACCCGACCGTGCGGATCTCGTGGCACGTGCGCGACGGGGGTGCGCTCGATGCGGGCGACGAGATCGCGACCGTGGAGGGACCACTCCGGAGCGTGCTCACCGGTGAACGCAGCGCGCTGAACTTCCTCTGCCACCTCTCCGGCGTCGCGAGCGAGACGGCCCGGTACCGCGCGGCCGCCGACGGCGCGGCCTCGGTGTGCGAGACCCGCAAGACGCTGCCCGGACTCCGGGCACTCGAGAAGGCCGCCGTTCGTGCGGGCGGCGGCGTGAACCATCGCGGGTCGCTCTCGGACATGGTCCTGGTCAAGGACAACCACCTCGCGGGGTTCCGATCGCTGGGCCTGGGCATCGCCGATGCTGTCGCGCGCGCCCGCGCGATGTGGCCCGGGCGGGGGGTCGAGGTGGAGTGCGACCGCCTGGAGCAGGTCGTCGAGGCCGTCGCCGCCGGTGCCGACGTCGTGATGCTCGACAACATGACGCCCGAGCAGGCCCGCGAGTGCGTGTCGGTGGCGCGGTCCGGGACCCGCCCGGGCACGATCCTGGAGGTCTCCGGCGGCGTGACGCTCGAGACGGTCGGTGCCTACGCGGCGACAGGGGTCGACCTGATCTCGACGAGCGCGATCACCCAGTCGGCGCCCGCGCTGGACATCGCGCTCGACGCGCGTCCAGGGTGAGCTGACCATGCTGCTGGCGATCGACACCGGGAACACCCAGACCGTCATCGGGCTCTTCGACGGCGCGGAGCTCGCCGACCACTGGAGGATCGCCACCGTCGCGGAGCGGACGGCCGACGAGCTCGCGCTGATGATCCAGCAGTTCCTGGGCTTCCACGGGTTCTCGTTCGACGAGCAGATCGACGGCGTGGCCGTGTCATCGGGCGTGCCGCGGGTCACGGTCGAGCTCCGTGCGATGACGCAGCGGTACTTCGGCTTCCCGGCGCTCGTGCTCGAGCCGGGCGTGAAGACCGGGATGCCGATCCTGTACGACAACCCGAGAGAGGTCGGTGCGGACCGCATCGCGAACGCGATCGCCGCGTTCGAGCAGTACGGGGGTCCGTCGATCGTCGTCGACTTCGGCACGGCAAACACGATCGAAGCGATCAGCGTGAAGGGCGAGTACCTCGGGGGTGCGATCTTCCCCGGGATCGAGATCTCCATGGATGCGCTGTTCGGCCGGGCCGCCGCCCTCCGGCGGGTCGAGCTGGTCGCGCCGCGCAACGTGATCGGCAAGTCCACGGTCGAGTCGATCCAGTCGGGGGCGGTCTTCGGCTACAGCGGACAGGTCGACACGCTCGTGGAGATGTTCGAGACCGAGCTCGGGGAGTGCACGGTCATCGCGACCGGTGGATTGGCGGAGCCGATCATCAAGCACTCCCGGACCATCGACCACTACGAGCCGTGGCTCACGCTGCAAGGGTTGCGGATCGTCTTCGAGAGGAACCGCGCGTGAGCGACGGAGCAGCACAGGGAGCCGACGGTACCGACGCGGTCGACGAGCGATCGCGTCGCCTCGCGAAGCTCGATGCTCTGCGCGCGCACGGGGTCGATCCCTACCCACTGCGCTTCGATCGCACGCACACGACGGCGGAGCTGCACGAGCACTGGGACCACCTCGACGACGGCGCGGAGACCGACGATCGCGTGCGGGTCGCCGGGCGCGTGCTGCTCCTGCGCCGCCAGGGCAAGCTCACGTTCGCGATGCTGCGCGACGCGACCGGCAGCGTGCAGCTCTTCGTCTCCCGCTCCGTGCTCGGCGACGACGCCCACGAGGCCTTCGACGCGCTCGACCTCGGCGACTGGGTCGGGGTCGAGGGGACCGTGATGAAGACGCGGAAGGGCGAGCTCTCGGTCAAGGCCGCGTCCTTCGTGCTGCTGGCCAAGGCGCTGCGCCCGCTCCCCGAGAAGTGGCACGGCCTGTCCGACACCGACACCCGCTTCCGACAGCGCTACGTGGACCTGATCGCGAACGACGACGCGCGCCGGGTCTTCGCGATCCGCTTCGAGGTGATCGCGACGCTGCGTCGGTTGCTCTCCGAGCGCGGGTTCGTGGAGGTGGAGACGCCGGTGCTGCACGTCCAGGCCGGCGGCGCCGAGGCCCGGCCGTTCGAGACCCACCACAACGCGCTCGACATGGGGCTCACCCTCCGGATCGCGCTCGAGCTGCACCTCAAGCGGCTTCTGGTCGGGGGCCTCGAGCGCGTCTTCGAGATCGGACGCGTGTTCCGCAACGAGGGTCTGTCGACCCGCCACAACCCCGAGTTCACGATGCTCGAGCTGTACCAGGCCTTCGGCGACTACACCGACATGATGAGCCTCACGGAGACGCTCGTGTCCGAGTGCGCGCGCGTCGCGTCCGGCTCGACGACGGTCACGGTCGACGGGACCGACCTCGACCTCGCGCCGCCGTGGCCGCGCCGGTCGATGCTCGAGCTCATCGAAGAGCACTCCGGGGAGCGGGTCCACCCGGGCGATGCCATCGACGACCTTCGGGCCGTCTGCGAACGCCGCGGCGTGCCGCTGGAGCGGTCGTGGGGACCCGGCAAGCTCGTCCTCGAGCTGTACGAGAAGTGCGTCGAGCCGAACCTGGTCGGTCCGGTCCTCGTGACGGACTACCCCAAGGAGGTCTCGCCCCTCGCCCGGACCCATCGCGACGACTCTGACCTGGTCGAGCGCTTCGAGCTCGTGGTGCTCGGACGGGAGCTGGCGAACGCGTTCAGCGAGCTCAACGACCCGGTCGACCAACGATCCCGGTTCGAGGCCCAGGCGGCTCGCGCGGCGGCGGGCGACGACGAGGCCCACGGGGTCGACGAGGACTACGTCCGGGCCCTGGAGTATGGGCTGCCGCCCTGCGGGGGTCTCGGGATCGGTGTGGACCGGTTGGTGATGCTGGTGGCGGGCGTCTCCTCGATCCGGGAGGTCATCTTGTTCCCCCACCTTCGTCCCGAGATGGGGGAGTCTGGTAGCAAGGACTGAGACGAGAAGCGGATCCCGGGGCGACCCCGGGCCGGCGGCGAGGGCGACCGATGCGGGTACTGGTCACGGGCATGGGCGGCGAGCTCGGGACGCGCGTCGCCCAGCTGCTGGAGGACGAACCGACCGTCGACGAGATCGCCGGCTTCGACTTCGTCCCCCCGCGCCGCCGGCTGCGGCGCTCCGTGTTCCGGCGCATCGATCCCCGGGACCGCGATCGCCTCGTCGAATTCGTCACCGACTTCGCGCCCGAGGCAGTGGCCCACTTCGGCTCCTACGAGCCCGACTCCCGGATGAGTCCCCGCGATGCCGCGCAGGCGACCGAGGCCTGTGCCGTCCACGCGCTCGGCGCCGCAGCGCGCGCCGGGAGCCTCGAGCGGATCGCCGTGCGTTCCGGGGTCGTCGTCTACGGACGCGGGCGTTCCCATCCCCTCATGCCCGACGAAGACGCGCCGCTCGCGCCCACGACGCCGTGGGGCCGCTCCTGCATGGACGTCGAAGCGGTCGCGGCGGGGATCGGCCGGCGCCACGACGTCGTGGTCACCGCGCTGCGCTTCGGTGCGATCGCCGGGTCCCACGTGCCGAGTCCCCTCGGGCGACTCCTCCGCCTCCCCACGGTGCCGGTCCCGGCGCTCGCTGACCCTCCGTTCTCGATGCTCGACCGGGTCGACGCCGCGCGCGCCATGGTGCGTGCGTTGCTCCGAGGCCACGACGGTGCCCTCAACGTCGTCGGGCCCGGCGCGACCAGCCCATGGCAGGCGGTGCGCTTCGGTCGACGGATCCCGGTCCCCGTCCTCGGACCGGGGTGGGCAGCGGCGCGACGCGCGGCCGAGTTCCTCGGTGCGCCCGTTCCCGACCACATCGTCGAGCTGCTCCGCCTCGGGCGGACCGCCGACGGCAACCGCGCGATCGAGGAGCTCGACCTGGGCTTCGTCCGGCCGACCCAGGACGTCCTCGCCGACCTCTACGAGTGGGCGACCGTGACCCCCATCGCCGGATCGACGAGGCAGGTCGCATGACGAGCCCTGGGTCCGTCCTCCCGAATCACGGGATCGACGCCGACCGCGTCCTGGGTCGCGAGTCCGTCGTGACCGCGCTCCGTCGCCGATTCAACGGGCGCTACGCGGTCGACGAGTTCGGCGGTGACCCGTCCCTCATGGACGCGATGGCGCCGATCCCCTCGGCGTTGATCCGCATCTCGGTCGAGCACGAGGAGCGGCTGCCCCGACGGGGTCCCGCGCTGCTGGTGGCGAACCGGGGGTTCGGGCTGTTCGAGCCGTTCGTCCTCGGACTGGCGGTGCGCCGCGTGCTCCACCGTCGACTCCGGATCGTCGGCGCGCCCGACCTCCCCGCGATCGGGCCGATGGCGCGCAAGCTGGGCGCGATCGGTAACCGCCCCGCCGACGTCGCCGCGCTGCTGCGGGCCGGGCACCTCGCCGGGGCGCCGCTCGGGAACACGTGGATGCGCGCCGGCGCCGGTGAGCCGCCCCGCGAGCTCGTGGCGGCGACGCTCGGGTTCCCCGTGATCCCGATCGCGATCCGCCCGGGTGGGCCGCTGAACCTCCAGCTGCGACCGTGGAAGCTGCTCGTCGGCGAGCCGATGCTGCCGCCGCCGGGGACCGAGCAGCACGACCAGCTCGCGGCGGCGGAGCTCTCGGAGCAGGTTCGGACCGCGGTCCAGGACCTTCTCGAAGCACAGCGACAAGGGTGACCGGATGAAGGTCGCCGTGGCCCGCGACGGTGTCCCGATCGCGTACGAGACGTTCGGGCCCGCGGACGGCGAGCCGCTCCTCATGCTGCAGGGTCTCGGCGCCGACTCGCGCGGGTGGGTGCTCCAGCGCATGGCGTTCCGCCGACGGTACCGGTGCATCACGGTCGACAACCGCGGGGTCGGTGGGACGGCCGGCGCGCCCTACCCGTACTCCCTCGAGCAGATGGCCGCCGACGCCGTGTCCGTGCTCGATGCCGAAGACATCGAGCACGCCCACGTGATGGGCGCCTCGATGGGCGGCGCCATCGCGCAGATGGTCGGGGTGCAGCACTCGGCGCGGGTGCGCTCGCTGGTGCTGGCGTGCACGGCCTGTCACCACCACGAATGGCGCCGGGAGCTGCTCGAGGAGTGGGCCGCGGCCGTCCACGAACGCGGGATGGCCGCGCTCGCCGAGGAGGGCCTGCGCTGGCTGGTCGGCCCACGGCTGCACCGGCGCTTCGGCGTGTGGATCAACATCATGGCCCGCATCGTGCTGCAGGCGACCCCCGAGAACTTCGTCTCGCAGGTCCGCGCCATCCTCGACACCCACGACGACGTGCGGTTCGAGCTCGCCGGCGTGCAGGTCCCCACACTCGTCATCACCGGCACCCAGGACCTCCTCACGCCGCTCGGCGACGCCGAGGAGCTCCACGAGCTGATCCCGGGCTCCCGACTGTTCGAGCTGCGGGGTGCGGCCCATGCCCTCATGGTCGAGGCCCCGAACGCCTACAACCGCGCGGTGCTCGGCTTCCTCGAGGACGTCCGGGCCGGGGTACGCGCCCCGGCTCCGCGCCGGCTCTAGCGGTCCCGGTCGACGAGTCCGTCGACGAGGCTGCGGAGCCGGTCGGTGACGACGTCGTCGAGCCCGTGGGCTCCGGCGAGCGCCTCGTTCGCCTTCGTGGCGTGGTCCCGGGCGATCGCGAGCGTCGACTCGACCGCGCCCGTCTCCGCGACCCGCCGGCGGACCTCGTCGCAGCGCTCGTGGTCGAGCGGCTGGCCGAGGTGCTGGGCGAGCGACGCGTCCTCGGCCAGGGCCGAGATCACCGGCAGCGTGTAGATCCCCTCCAGGAGATCCTGGCCGGCGGGCTTGCCGAGGGTCTCCTCGTCGGCCGTGAGGTCGAGGACGTCGTCGATGATCTGGAAGCACAGGCCGAGGTGGTGGCCGTACCGGGTGAGTGCGTCGAGGGTCGGTTCGTCGACCCGCGAGACCATGCCGCCGACGCGTGACGACGTGGCGAACAGCGAGGCGGTCTTGCCCTCGATCGCGGAGGTGTAGTCCTCCTCGGACCGGGTGACGTCGTAGAGGTGCTGGAGCTCGAGGACCTGTCCTCGGCACAGCTCGCCGATCGTGTCGGCGAGCAGCGCCGCGACCTCCGCCCCGAGCGACGCCGCGAGCGACGACGCCCGCGCCAACAGGAAGTCGCCCGACAGGATCGCGACGATGTTGCTCCAGCGGGCGTTCACGCTCGGGACCCCGCGGCGGGTCTCGGCCTCGTCGATCACGTCGTCGTGGTGGAGCGACCCGAGGTGCACCAGCTCACAGGCCGCGGCGCCGGTGATCACGTCGTCGTGGGCCGGGGCGCTCGGGTCGGAGGCCGCATACGCCGAGCAGAGCGTGAGGGTCGGGCGGATCCGCTTGCCGCCCGCGGTGATGAGATGCGCGCCGACCTCGGCGAGGAACCGGTCCTCGTGGCGGACCGACGCGAGGAGGCGGGCCTCCACTCGCTCCAGGTCGCCGATGAGCGGCGCGAGGCCCAGGGTCTCGGCCGACGTCATGCGCCCACGCTACGGCGCCTCGCCGCGCCACTCCAAGCCGGGCCCGGCCGCGCGACCGCAGCCGCTCAGCGTGGTGCTGCCCGGGATTCGGGAAGAAACCCGCCACTCCTGGTGCTGAACCGGGAGATGATCCTTCGGCACGCCCACGAACCTGCCGATACGCCCAGGACGACCGGGAAGCACCGTGCCGAGAGGATCGTTGATCCGACCTTCTACACTCAAGGAGTCGATCCGACACACCGTGGGGACTCGCTCCCCACGGCCTGACGAGCGGCACCTCATCCGAGAGGGAGACACGTGTTCGAACGCTTCACCGACCGAGCCCGCCGAGTGGTGGTGCTGGCGCAGGAAGAGGCGCGCCTGCTCAACCACAACTACATCGGCACCGAGCACATCCTGCTCGGCCTGATCCACGAGGGTGAAGGCGTCGCCGCGAAGGCGCTCGAGTCACTCGGCATCTCGCTCGAGGCGGTGCGCGCCCAGGTCGAGGAGATCATCGGCCACGGCGGGCAGGCCCCGTCGGGTCACATCCCGTTCACGCCGCGGGCGAAGAAGGTGCTCGAGCTCTCGCTGCGCGAGGCGCTCCAGCTCGGTCACAACTACATCGGCACCGAGCACATCCTGCTCGGGCTGATCCGCGAGGGCGAGGGCGTCGCCGCCCAGGTGCTCGTGAAGCTCGGCGCGGATCTGTCCCGCGTGCGCCAGCAGGTCATCCAGCTCCTCTCCGGCTACGCCGGGGCCAAGGAAGGCGCCAGCGCCGGGAGCGGTTCGGGCAGCGAGTCCCAGCCGTCAGGGTCCCTGGTGCTCGACCAGTTCGGTCGCAACCTCACCCAGCTCGCGCGCGACAAGAAGCTCGACCCGGTGATCGGGCGCGAGAAGGAGATCGAGCGCGTCATGCAGGTGCTGAGCCGCCGGACCAAGAACAACCCGGTCCTCATCGGCGAGCCCGGCGTCGGCAAGACCGCGATCGTCGAGGGCCTGGCCTCCGACATCGTCGGCGGCGAGGTCCCCGAGACGCTCGACGGCAAGCAGCTCTACACGCTCGACCTCGGCGCGCTCGTCGCCGGCTCCCGCTACCGCGGCGACTTCGAGGAGCGCCTGAAGAAGGTGCTGAAGGAGATCAAGACCCGCGGCGACATCATCTTGTTCATCGACGAGCTCCACACGCTCGTGGGTGCGGGCGCCGCCGAGGGCGCGATCGACGCCGCGAGCATCCTCAAGCCCATGCTCGCTCGCGGCGAGCTCCAGACCATCGGCGCCACCACGCTCGACGAGTACCGCAAGCACCTCGAGAAGGACGCGGCCCTCGAGCGCCGCTTCCAGCCGATCAAGGTCGAGGAGCCGTCCGTCCCCCACACGATCGAGATCCTGAAGGGGCTGCGCGACCGCTACGAGGCGCACCACCGCGTCACGATCACCGACCAGGCACTCGTCGCGGCTGCGAACCTCGCCGACCGCTACATCTCCGACCGTCACCTCCCCGACAAGGCGATCGACCTCATCGACGAGGCCGGCTCCCGCTTGCGCATGCGCCGCATGCAGGCGCCGCCCGACTTCCGTGAGCTCGAGGACGAGATCGCGAAGGTCCGGAGCGAGAAGGAAGCGGCGATCGAAGGTCAGCAGTTCGAGCAGGCCGCGTCGTTGCGCGACCGTGAGAAGGAGCTGCTGGAGCAGCGCAGCGCGAAGGAGAGCGACGCGCAGCGCGAAGGCGTCGACCTCTTCAACGAGGTCACCGAGGAGTCCATCGCCGAAGTGCTCGCGCTCTGGACCGGTATCCCGGTCTACAAGCTCACCGAGGAGGAGACGGCCAAGCTCCTCCGCATGGAGGACGAGCTGCACAAGCGCATCGTGGGCCAGGAGCCCGCGATCAAGGCGGTCTCGCAGGCCATCCGTCGGACCCGTGCCGGGCTCAAGGACCCGAAGCGGCCGTCGGGCTCGTTCATCTTCCTCGGGCCGTCGGGCGTCGGGAAGACCGAGACCGCGAAGACCCTCGCCGAGTTCCTCTTCGGCGACGAGAACGCGCTCATCCAGCTCGACATGAGCGAGTACATGGAGAAGCACACGGTGTCGCGGCTCGTGGGTTCGCCTCCCGGCTACGTGGGCTACGACGAAGGTGGTCAGCTCACCGAGGCCGTGCGGCGCAAGCCCTTCTCCGTCGTGCTGTTCGACGAGATCGAGAAGGCCCACCCCGACGTCTTCAACACGCTGCTCCAGATCCTGGAGGACGGGCGGCTCACCGACGCGCAGGGCCGCACCGTCGACTTCAAGAACACCGTGATCATCATGACGTCGAACCTCGGGACCGCCGACCTGCGCAAGGCGTCGATCGGGTTCGGGAAGGCCGACGAGTCGGTCACGTACGAGAAGATGAAGGACAAGGTGATGGAGGAGCTCAAGCGGCACTTCCGTCCCGAGTTCCTGAACCGCATCGACGACGTGATCGTGTTCGCCGAGCTCACCCAGGACCAGGTCACCGCCATCGTGGATCTCATGATCCAGCGCGTGACCGGTCAGCTGGAGGGGCAGGGGATCGTCCTGCAGCTCACGCACGAGGCGAAGCTGCTGCTCGCGCAGAAGGGCTACGACCCGCAGCTCGGTGCTCGGCCGTTGCGCCGCGCGATCCAGCGGATGATCGAGGACCCCTTGTCGGAGAAGCTCCTCTGGAAGGAGTTCCACGCCGGCGAGACGGTCCTCGTCGACGCCGGCGACGACGAGCTCGTCTTCCGCTCGATCGAGGGGATCGAACCGCCGCCGGTCGAGCCGCCGCCCGTCGAGGTCGCGGGGTCCGGGACCGAGGGCTGAACCCGCCCGCGACACGTCGACACACTCGAGCGGTGCGCGTCCGTCGGCGCGGGTGGTTCGCAGCGGGCCTGCTCGCCGTCACCCTCGCGGGCTGCGCGGTCGATGCGACGGTCACCGTGCGGGTCCGGGAGGACGGTTCGGGCACGGTGCGGGTCGCGGTGCGGGCCGATCCCGACGCGGTGACCGCGGTCGAGCTCGGTGGCGTGCCCATCGACGATGCGGTCCGTCTCGCCGATCTGGCCGACGCGGGATGGTCGGTCGGGAGCTGGGTCAGGGCCGACGACGGTTCGGCCACCCTGGAGCTGGAGACCCGATTCGACAACGTGAGCGAGGTCGCGGCGATCGTCCGCGAGCTCAACGGTGACCTCGGCCCGTTGCCCCGGTTGCGGGCATCCCGCGACGCCGGCCTGCTCGCGACCCGGACGTCGGTGACCGGGAGCATCGACCTGGCTGCCGCCGGCAGTGGTGTCGCCGACGATGCCGAGCTGTCGGCCGCGCTCGTCGCGCTCGGGGTCGATGTCGGGGTGGTCGACGAGCAGCTTCGGGCCCAGGTGCAGTCGTCGTTCGGCCTCGAGGTGGTCGTACGGCTCCCGGGCGAACCACCGGTCACGTTCGCGCCCAAGGGTGACGCGACCAGCGCCGCGATCGACGCCTCCGCGAGTGTGCGCAACACCGAACGCGTGCTCTACCTCGTGGCGGCCGTCGGCTTCCTCCTGCTCGCCGGTGTGGTGTGGATCCGGGGCGGCCGCCGCCGACGGGGCCGGCGCGGCGGGCGTCGTGCGGCACCGGCGCGGTCGGCCGTGGCGGCATCCGCGTCGTCGTCGTCCGGTCGTCGCCAGCGGGGGGCACCCGGGCCGCGGGCCCCCGAGGGTCGGCTCCCGGGACGGCGCCCACCCGAACGACGTCCGCCCGATCGCCGGCCCCCCGATCGCCGGCCCCCGGATCGCCGCCCCCCGGATCAGGGGAAGAGGAGACCGCCACCGTGACCGAACCGAGCCTCGTCCGTCGCGATCTCGGTGCCTACGGCTTCGATTCGCCGGTTGCGGTCGCGCGCCTCGCCATGGTCGCCGGTGCGTTCGCGCTGGCGATGGTGGCCGGTGCGTTCGCGCGCTCGGTCGTCGTGATGGCCGTCGCGCTGTTCGCGAGCTTCATCGCCGGCGTCCTCGCGCTCTCGCTGGTGTGGTCGAGCCGGGTCGGCAAGCTCCGCGAACGGATCGCGGTCGTCGATGGGCTCGCGCTCGGACCCGAGGCGCGGGTGCTCGACATCGGCAGCGGCCGCGGTCTGCTGACGGTGGAGGCCGCCCGGCGTCTCGGTGCCGGTGTCGCGATCGGCGTCGACCTGTGGCGCGACGACGCGGACCCCGGGTCGGTGCCCGCCCTGCTGTGGGACAACGCAGCGATCGAGGGCGTCGACGACCGGGTGGAGGTCGTCATCGGCGACGCGTCCGCGTTGCCGTTGCCGGATGCGTCGTTCGATGTCGTCGTCTCGGCGTCCACGTTCCGAAACCTGTCGGACCGCGAGGCGCGGGCGCAGGCCATCGACGAAGCCCTCCGGGTGCTCCGCGCCGGCGGACGCCTCGCGCTCGTGGACACCCGTTACACGAAGCGCTACGCGTCTGCGCTTCGATCGCGCGGGTGCTCGGTGACCAGGTCCCGGCGCAGCTGGCAGATGATCCCGCCGGTGCGGACCGTCACGGCGACGCTGCCGTCGACCTGAGCACCTCGGGGAACTCGAGGAGCGAGGCGAGCACGACGTCGGCGCCGGCCGCGTGGAGCTCCTCGTGTCCGTGCGGCCCGGTCGTCACGCCGACCGCGAATGCCGCCGCGGTCCGCGCGCCCGCGATGTCCGAGGGCGTGTCGCCCACGTAGATCGCGGCTGACTCCTCGGCGAGCGTCGTGCCCTTCCCCGGCCCGTGGCGCCAGCCGTAGACCCGGTCGACGACCACGCCGACGTGGGCGAGGCAGGCAACGGCGTTGGGCTCGAACTTCGCAGTGACCACGATCGTGCGCCCTCCGGCACGGGCGACGGCATCGACGGCGGCCGCTGCGCCCGGCAGCAGCGAGCAGCCGACGACCCCGATCTCACCGTAGAGCTCGCGGTAGCGGTCGGCGGCCCCAGCGACGGCCTCGCGGGGGAACCAGTTGGCGAGCTCGTCCTCGAGCTTCGGACCGAGGCGCTCGACGACGAGGTCGGCGTCGATGAACGTCCGGTACTCGTCGGCCAGCGCGCACAGGGACGCGTGGATGCCCGGCCGGGAGTCCACGAGGGTCATGTCGAGATCGAACCCGACGGTGAGCGAGGTCATCGTTCGACGGTACCGGGCGGCCGGCGGCACGGGCCGACTGCCCCGGATCGCCGGGCGAGCGACGGTGTCACACCCAGGTGCGACGATCACGCCATGAAGGCCCGGTCGGTGCATCGCTGTGCTGAGTGTGGGGCGGAGTCGCCCCGATGGCTCGGACGCTGCCCGGAGTGCGGCGTCTGGGGCTCCCTCACCGAAGCGGTCACCCCCCGCGCCCGGAGTGCTGCGCCCCTCGCCGCTCCGGGCGCGGGTCCGGTGCCGATCGGCGACGTCGAGCGCAGCGACGTCGACCGGGCGCCCACCGGGATCCAGGAGCTCGATCGCGTGCTCGGTGGCGGCCTCGTGCCGGGGTCGGTCACGTTGCTCGTCGGCGAGCCGGGGATGGGCAAGAGCACGCTGCTCCTCCAGGCCCTCGGGCGGCTCGCCGCGGCCGGGTCCCGCTGCCTCCTGATCGGTGCCGAGGAGTCCCCGCGTCAGGTCCGCCTGCGCGCCGAGCGCGTCGGGGCGCTGCAACCGGACCTCCTCCTGGCCGGCGACACCGACCTCGGGCAGGTCCTGGCGCACGTCGAGGCGATGGCCCCCGACGTCCTCGCGGTCGACTCCATCCAGGCGATCTCCGACCCCGACCGGCCGGGTGCGCCGGGGTCGGTGGCGCAGGTCCGGGACTGCGCGCAGGCGATCGTGCGGGTGGCGAAGACGCGCGGGATCCCCGCGGTGCTCGTGGGCCACGTCACGAAAGACGGTGCGCTCGCCGGTCCCCGGTCGCTCGAGCACCTCGTCGACACCGTCCTGACGTTCGACGGCGACCGGCACCACACGTTGCGCTTCCTCCACGCACTGAAGCACCGCTTCGGCCCGACGACCGAGGTGGGGCTCTTCGAGATGTGCGGCGAAGGTCTCGAGGACGTCCCCGACCCGTCGGCCCTCTTCCTCTCCGACCGTCGGGTCGATGCACCCGGCTCCGTGGTCGCGCCGATCGTCCAGGGGCGTCGGCCGATGCTGGTCGAGGTGCAGGCGCTCGTCGCACCGACGTCCGCGCCGATGCCGCGGCGCTCCGCGACCGGACTCGACGGGTCGCGCCTCCCGCTGCTGCTCGCGATCCTCGAGCAGCACGCCGGGATCGCGCTCGGGACCGCCGAGGTGTACGCGAGCGTGGCCGGAGGGATCCGGGCCGCGGAGCCGGGGGTCGACCTGGCCGTCGCTCTCGCGATCGTGAGCGCACGGGAGGGTGCCGCGATGGCGCGAGGCACCGTCGCGATCGGGGAGATCGGCCTGGGCGGCGAGCTCCGCCAGGTGGCCCAGTCTGCGCGACGGGTTGCCGAGGCGGGCCGACTCGGCTTCACCCGCGTCATCGGTCCGCCCTCGCTCGCGGGCGCGCCGGGACTGCAGGTCGCGACGGCGCGCACGCTCGGTGCGGCGATCGGGCTCGGCTTCGGTGCCGCCGACGTGCGGGCCGCCTGAGGTCCGTTCGCGCCGCGAGCGGTATCGTGGCCCGCAGCGAGTCGTCGCCGCGACGGGAGAACGAGCGCACACGATGCCCAGCCCGCCACGATCCGAAGCGCTGCTCGCCGCCCTGCGCCTCGCGGCTCCGGGCACCCAGCTGCGCGCCGGGATCGAGCGGATCATCCAGGCCCGCATGGGTGCGCTCATCGTCGTCGGCGCCGGACCAGAGGTGCTCTCGGTGTGCTCTGGCGGGTTCCTCCTCGACGCGGAGTTCACGCCGCCGCGCCTGTCCGAGCTCGCCAAGATGGATGGCGCGATCATCCTGGCCGCAGACTGCGGCCGGATCGTCCGCGCCAATGTGCACCTCGTCCCCGACTCGAACATCCCGACGTCGGAGACGGGCACCCGGCACCGCACGGCCGAGCGTGTGGCCCGTCAGATCGAGGTTCCGGTGATCACCGTCTCCGAGGACCGCTCGGAGGTCGCGATCCACATCGGGGGAGTGAAGCAGCCGATCGAGCCGACGGCACGCGTGCTCGCCCGCGCCGACCAGGCCCTCCAGATCCTCGAGCGCTACAAGGCCCGGCTCGACGCGGTGAGCAGCGCGCTGTCGGCGCTGGAGATCGAAGGGCTGGTCACGCTGCGCGATGCGGCGTCGGTGCTCCAACGCGCCGAGATGGTGCGCCGGATCTCGCACGAGATCGAGGGTTACGTGATCGAGCTCGGGAGCGACGGACGCCACGTGCTGCTCCAGCTCGAGGAGCTGATGGGCGGCGTCGAGGACGACCGCCGGCTCGTGGCGCGCGACTACTCGGCGGAGATGCCCGACGCGTCGCTCGTCGAGCTGCTCGCGCGGCTTGCGGCGTTCGACGACGAGGAAGTCCTCGACCTGGAGCTGGTCGCGAGCGTGCTCGAGCTGGGCGCCGACACGGGGCTCGACGCAGCGGTCCAACCGCGCGGGTTCCGGCTCTTGCACAAGATCCCACGGCTCCCCGAGCTGGTCTCCGACCACGTCGTGGAGCGGTTCCGCGATCTCCAGATGATCATGCGGGCGAGCGTCCACGACCTCGTGCAGGTGGAGGGGGTGGGGGACGCGCGAGCGCGTGCGATCAAGGACGGCCTCGCCCGCATCGCCGAATCGAGCATCCTCGACCGCTACACCTGATCCCCCCGGCGCTTGATGCGTTGCTCACCCGCCCATGGCGGGGTGAGCAACGCACGTCCGTGTCTCCCGGCTCCGGGACCCGCGTAGTCTCACGGCCATGGCCGAGCTGTTCGAAGGGCCCCACGCCGCCACCGTCGAGCGGGTGACCGTCGCCGGGATCGACGGCGTCGCGGTCGACGCGATCCTGGCCGCACCGGAGGTCGGCGAGTCCACCGGCGCAGTCGTCGTGCATCCCGACATCATGGGGATCCGCCCTCTGTTCGACGACCTCTGTCGGCGCCTGGCGACGCACGGATTCGTGGTCGCGTGTCCCGAACCGTTCGCACGTGCGACACCGGAGGATCGTGCGGGCGACGACCCGACGACGCGCATGGGGCTCGTGGCGTCCCTCGACGATCGTGTCCAGATCGGCGACCTCGCCGCGGCGGCCGACCTCGCCGGAGCACGCCACGGCGGCGACACGGTGTCGGTCCTCGGGTTCTGCATGGGCGGCATGCAGACGCTCAAGGCCGCCGCATCGGGGCGTTTCGAGCGGGCCGTCGCGTTCTACGGGATGATCCGTCTCCCCGACGCGTGGCGGGGCGCGCACGTGTGGGAGCCCCTCGCCACGGCAGCTGACGTGTGCCCCACACTCGCGCTGTTCGGTGACGCCGACCCGTGGACGCCCGCGGCCGACATCGACGCGCTGCGGGACGTGTGGCGCGGCCGGTCGGACTGTGCGGTCGTGGTCTACCCCGACGCCGACCACGGGTTCGTCCACGCTCCGGAACGCCCGGCGCACCGGCCCGACGACGCCTCCGATGCCTGGCGTCGGACGCTGGACTGGATCTCCTCCTAGCCACCGCCGGGGCGAGCCCGGTGCTCAGAGCTCGGCGCGATCCTGAAGTGCCTGGCGATCGAGGATCCGGTAGTTGTTGCGGCCTTCGAGCCCGAGCCAGTCGAGACGGATGAAGAGCGAGATCGCCTTGTTCACCCGCTCACGGGATGCGCCCACCATGGAGGCGAGGTCCTCCTGGGTCACCGGCAACGTGAACGCGTCCTGGTCGCCTGCGAGCTCGAGGAGACGCTTCGCGGTGCGCGCGGGGACGTCTCGGAACACTGCGTCGGCCAGCACCTCGTCGGTTGCCCGGAGGCGCCCCACCAGGAGCCGCACGACGACCCAGAGCAGGTCGGGCTGCTCGCGCAGCGCGGTGCGCACCGGTTCGTAGGCGACCTCGAGCAACGTCGTGTCGACGAGCGCACGCACGTCGGCGGAGCGAGGTGCGCCGTCGAACAGCGGGAGCTCGCCGAAGAGCCCGCCGTCCTCCAGCACCGCGATCACCGACTCGCGTCCGTCGCCGGACTGGGTCGCGATCGCGACGCGGCCGTGGTCCACGATGAACAGCGACGAGGATTCGTCGCCCTGACGGAAGAGCACCTCGTGACGGTGCAGCACCCGGGTCTCGGCGAACTCCTGGAGTGCCACGAGCAGGTCCGGAGGCAGCGCAGCGAACAGGTCGGTCGTGTCGGCGAGACGTCGTTCAGGCACTTCGGGACCCCCGCGGCGCAGCGTAGTGCGGCCACTCGGGGGCCCAACACCCGTCTGGTACCCTGAGAGGCGCTCAGTCTCGACCCACGGATCTCGGCCGCCGCTCCCGTCGGTCTCCGTTCGTCGAACCGCTCTCCGAGCACCTCCCCAGCACAGTCGTCCCCGCCATGCTCCCGAACCGTTCCTGAGGTCTGCCATGCCGTTCGCCGTCGGCGACAAGGTCGTCTACCCGCACCACGGTGCCGCGATCATCGAGGGCAAGGAGAAGCGCGTCTTCGAGGAGAAGAAGACCGACTACTTCGTGCTGCGGATCACCTACGGAGATCTGAAGGTCTCCATCCCCGTCGACAAGGCCGAGGAGATCGGCCTGCGCGACGTGATCAACGACGAAGAGGTCGAGGAGGTGTTCGCCGTCCTTCGCAAGAAGGAGGCGCGCATGCCCACGAACTGGTCGCGGCGCTTCAAGAACCACGTCGAGAAGCTCAAGAGCGGCGACATCTACCAGGTCGCCGAGGTCGTCCGGAACCTGTCGCTCCGCGAGGCCGACAAGGGTCTGTCTGCGGGGGAGAAGCGGATGCTCGCCCGGGCCCGCCAGATCCTCGTGTCCGAGCTCACCTTCGCGCTGAACGTCGACGAGGAGACTGCCGAGCTGCGCCTCGACGACGTGCTCACCGGGAAGGACGAGCCGATCGCGAAGGCGCCGGCCAAGAAGGCGGCGAAGAAGTCGGCGAAGAAGTCCACCGCCAAGAAGCCGGCCGCGAAGAAGGCGCCCGCCAAGAAGGCGGCAAAGGCGCCGGCCAAGAAGAAGTAGGGCCGGCGACCGAGCGATGGCCCCCGCCGCCCGGCCCCGAACGGCTGCGGTCGTCGTCGCCGGTGGGCGAGGCGAGCGCTTCGGCGCCCCGAAGCAGTTCCTCACCGTGGGGTCGAGCCGGCTGGTCGACCTCGCTGTCGCCGCCGCGTCGGCCGTGTGCGACGTCGTGGTGGTCGTCCTCCCCGGCGACCGCGCGTGGGACGGTCCCGCGGTCGCGGCGACCGCCGTCGGTGGTGCCTCCCGCTCCGCCTCCGTGCGGGCCGGGCTCGACGAGGTGCCCGCCGACGTGGAGATCGTCACGGTGCACGACGCAGCGCGCCCGCTCGCTCCCCCGGAGCTCTTCGAGCTGGTGATCGACACCGTTCGTGCCGGTGCGGATGCCGCGGTTCCGGCCCTCCCCATCAACGACACGGTGAAGCGCGTGTCGGGCGACCGCGCGGTGGAGACCCTCGACCGATCCGAGCTGGTCACCGTCCAGACGCCGCAGGCGTTCCGGGTCACGGCGCTGCGGGCCGCGCACGCCGGGGGTGCCGAGGCGACCGACGATGCCGCGCTGATCGAGGCGAGCGGCGGGACGGTCGTGGTGGTCCCCGGGGACCGACGCAACGTGAAGGTCACCGATGTGGCCGATCTCCACATCGTGGAGTCGTTGATGCGCGCGGACGCCCGATGAACGTCCGCGTCGGTCTCGGCTTCGACGTGCACGCCTTCGGTGGCGCGGGTCCCCTCGTGCTCGGAGGGGTCGTCATCCCGGAGGGTCCCGGGCTGGAAGGGCACTCCGATGCCGACGTCGTCGCGCACGCCGTCGCCGATGCGCTCCTGGGCGCGGCCGGGCTCCCCGACCTCGGGACGCTCTTCCCAGCGTCCGACCCGGCGCATCGCGACGCCTCGTCGATCGGGCTGCTCACCGATGTCGTGGGCCGCGTGCATGCGGCCGGGTGGGCGGTCGCCAACGTGGACGTGGTCGTCGCCGCCGAGGTACCGCGACTCGGCCCCCACGTGCCTGCGATGGCGACGCTGCTCACCGATGCCGTCAGCGGGCCGGTCTCGGTCAAGCCCAAGCGAACCGAGGGGGTCGGCGCGGTCGGGCGGGGTGAGGGCATCGCAGCGTGGGCCGTCGCGCTCCTCCTCGTCCCGTGATCCCGGCGGGGCCAATCCACTCCCGGAGTGCGCGCGCCGCTGCGTAGCCTGATGACGTGAGCATCCGCATCCACGACACGCTGCAGCGCGACAAGGTCGAGCTGGATCTCCGCGATCCCGGGACGATCACGATCTACGTGTGCGGACCGACGGTGTACGACGTCCCCCACGTGGGTCATGGGCGCACCGCACTCGTGTACGACGCGATCCGTCGTTACCTGATGTGGAGCGGACTAGCCGTCCGCTACGTGACGAACATCACCGACATCGAGGACAAGATCATCGCCCGCGCCGCCGAGCAGGGCACGTCGGCATCGGAGGTCGCGCAGCAGAACGAGGTGGCGTACTGGGAGCAGCTCGACCGGTTGGGCGTGATGCGCCCCGACGTCATGCCCCGTGCAACGGAGTACATCACCGAGATGCTCGATCTGATCGGGACGCTGGTCGGGGCGGGCCATGCGTACGTGGTCGACGGTCAGGGCGTGTACTTCGACGTGGCGTCGTTCGCGACCTATGGCGCGCTCTCGCACCGGTCGGTCGAGCAGCTGCTCGAGTCCGCAGGCGCGCGGGTCGACGTCGACGAGACCAAGCGCAGCCCGATCGACTTCGCGCTCTGGAAGGCCGCCAAGCCGGGCGAGCCGACCTGGGAGTCCCCGTGGGGGCCGGGGCGTCCGGGATGGCACATCGAGTGCTCCGCGATGGCCCTGGGCCTGCTCGGGGAGGGGTTCGATCTCCACGGTGCCGGCGACGACCTCGTGTTCCCCCACAACGAGAACGAACGTGTGCAGGCCGAGGCGGCCGGTCGCCGGTTCGCGCGCCACTGGATGCACTCGGGGATGGTCGAGATCGGCGGCGAGAAGATGTCGAAGTCGCTGGGCAACTTCCACACCCTTGCCGAGGCGCTCGACGCGCACGGGGCGCGGGCGTTCCGCCTGGCGGCGCTCCAGACGCACTACCGCCGCGCGACCGAGCTCGGCGATCCCGAGCTGACCGCGGCCGAGTCCGGCATCGCCCGGTGGGACGCGGTGGTCCGTCGTGCCGACGCGGCGGGGATCGCCTGGTCGGGGTCCCCGATCGACGCGGCCACGAGGGCCGCGTTCGTCGCCTCGATGGACGACGACTTCGGCACGCCGGGCGCGCTGGCCGCGATCTTCGAGGCCGCCGCCGCCGCCAACGTCGCGATCGACGCGGGGGACGCCGAGGGCGCGGGAGCGCTCGTCGCGGCGGTCGTCGAGCTCGCGGGCGTGCTCGGCTTCGGAGTCGGCACGGCGTGGGAAGCCGACGTCGACGTGGAGATGCTGATCGCCGAACGCGACGACGCCAGGGCGCGTCGCGACTTCGCAGCGGCGGACGCGATCCGCGACGACCTCGCCGGCCGGGGGATCGTCCTGGAGGACGGTGCCGGCGGCACTACCTGGCACCGGACGTGAGTCGCGCCGAGACGCGCGGGCCGCGTCGCGGAGGCGACGACCTCGGTGGAGAGATCGTCCCCGGCCGACGAGCGGTCCGTGAGCTGTTGCTCTCGGGTCGCCGAGCGGTCCGCCACGTGCTCCTCGCACGCGAGCGCGACCGGAGCGATGTCGTCGACGAGATCGTCGAGCTGGCGGCACGTGCCGATGTCCCGGTCCGGATCGTGGACGGTGCGCGCATCGCCAGGGAGGCGCAGATCGAGACGCACCAAGGGGTCGTCGCGCTGGCCGCACCCGTCGCCTCGACTCCCCTCGCGGATCTGTGCGCAGAGCCCGACGCGTTCCTCGTCGCGTTCGACGGGATCACCGACCCGCGCAACCTCGGCGCGATCCTGCGGACGGCCGAGGTGGCCGGGGCGACCGGGGCGCTCCTGCCGCGCCACCGGAGCGCACCGCTGAGTCCCGCCGCGGTGAAGGCCGCCGCGGGCGCGGTCGAGCACCTTCGCGTCTCCTCTGTCGCGGGCATCGCCGGCGCACTCGACGAGATGACGCGATCCGATGTGTGGAGCGTGGGGATCGACGCGGACTCCACCACCTCGGTCGCGGATCTCAAGGTCGCCGACGCTCCGATCGTGCTCGTGTTCGGCGCGGAGGGCAGCGGCCTGTCCCGCCTCGTCCGTGAACGCTGTGACGTGCTCGCATCGATCCCCATGTACGGCAAGATCGAGTCGCTGAACGTCGCCGCGGCCGCGGCGATCGCGTGCTCCGAGGTCGCGCGGTTGCGCCACCAGTAGCCTGGAACGCACGCCGGGTTAGCTCAGCTGGTAGAGCACCGCTCTTGTAAAGCGGAAGTCGTCGGTTCGAGTCCGACACCCGGCTCTCGACCGACTGCGACCGCACACCGTGACGATGCAACGGATGACCACCCGCCGCGGCGCGCTATCCGCGGATTTCGGGGGTTCTGCGGCAATACTCGTCGCCCAGATGGAGCTCTCGGCGCGCGATCGCGCCATCCTCGACTTCGAACGTGCGTGGTGGTGCATGCCGCCACCGAAGGCACGCCAGATCCGCGCGCGGCTCGACCTGTCGACCAGTCGCTACTATTCGCGCTTGGCCGAGCTCACCGATCTGCCTGCTGCCCTCGAGTACGACCCGCTCACGGTGCGGCGCCTCCGTCGCGATCGCGACCTCCGGCGTCGAGCGCGCTACGAGGGACGACGGGCCGATCCGGGGTCCCGTTGACCGCCGCGATGATGGTGCGGGCCCACCGGCGCAGCGCCGCCGACCTGTTCCTCCGCGCGGCAGCGCGTGGCGCGATCCTCATCGGGATCGCCGTCGTGATCGGCGTGGTCCTGCTCCAAGTGGTCGACAAGGGTGGCGGAGGCGGTGGCGTCGGCGTGACGTCGCAGACGTCCGACACCAAGGAGTCCTCGACCACCACGACGACCGTGGCCGGGCGCCCGGCAGCCGAGGTCACGGTGTTCGTGCAGAACGGGTCCGGGGTCAACCAGGCCGCGGCGACCCTCGCGAACGAGCTGCGCGGTCTCGGGTACGCGATCACGGGCACCGGGGACGCGGCGATCCAGGCCGGCACGACGGTGGCGTGCGTCGCGGGGTTCGAGACCGAGGCCGAGGCGCTCGCAGCGGCCATCGGCTCCGGAGCGATCGTCGCTGCCTATCCGACCCCGGTCCCGGCGGGAGCGGAGAGCTCGAGCTGCATCGCGACGCGCGGCCAGTAAGCCTTCACCGCACCGCGTTCGCCACACGGAGCTGATCGTCGAGCCAGTCCTGGGGCGTCCGCGCCGATGCGAGCGCGCGCAGCCGCGCCGCGCGGGTCTGCCGCTCTGCTCCCGACATCGTCAACGCGGCGTGGATCGCGGCCGCGGTCTGCTGGAGGTCGTACGGATGGGTCGCGACGGCCGCTGATCCGAGCTCGTCGAACGCGCCGGCCTGCGGCGACAGGCAGAGGATCCCGTCCCGCGCGTTGAGCAGAGGGCCCTCTTTGGCCACGAGGTTGAGACCGTCGCGGACGGGGTTCACCAGCAACGCGTCGTACCGGGCGAGGGCGGCGACGGTGCTCGGGAAGTCGTCTCGGGTGTCGAGGACGACCGGCACCCAGTCGCTCGTGGACCAACGGTCGTTCACCTGGGCGGCGGCCTGCTCGATCTCGTTGCGGTACCCGAGGTACTCGGGCATGGTCTCGCGGGATGCGTTCAACCGCGCGACGAACACGACCCGCTCGCGCAGGTCCGGGTACTCGTCGAGCGCGAGGTCGAATGCGGCGAACCCGCGCACGATGTTCTTCGACGGGTCGACGCGGTCGACGCGCAGCAGCAAGGCGCGTTCACCCAGCATCTCGTCGAGGGCGGCACCGGCGGACCGCGCCTCCCCGGACCCCGCGACCGCGGTGAGCGCTCCGAGATCGGGACCGAGCGAGGCGACGAAGGTCGGGACGTCGTGTCCCGACCCGAGCACCTCGCGCGCGGACGCCGCGTACGCCCGGGCCCAACGTTCCGAGTGGAACCCACACGGAACCGATGTCATGGATCCGCAGATCGCCCGGCCGACGTCGTCGGGCAGCACCCGCACCGAGCTCGGCCCGCAGAACGGGGTGTGGGTGAAGTGGACGACCCGGAGGTCGGGCCGGGCCGCCGTGAGCATCCCGGGGACCAGCGCGAGCTGGTAGTCCTGGACGAGGACGACGTCACCGTCGTCGGCCACCGCCACCGTCGCGTCGACGAAGTCCTGGTTCACCCCGACGTAGCCGTCCCACGCCTCCCGGAACCGACGATCGAACCGCGGTCGTCGTGGGAGGTCGAACAGGCCGTGATGGAGGAACCAGAGCACCCCGTTCGAGATGACGTCGTAGTACTGCCGGTAGCGCTGTTCCTCGAACGCCAGGAGCGTGAGCGCCACGCCGGGAGCGCTGACTGCTCCCGCGTCGACGGCGCGCCGGTCGTCGTCGTCGACGGCTGCCGCGATCCACGCGGTGTCGGCTCCGGCTGCGCCCGAGGTCAGGAGGGGCCCGAGCGACGAGGCGACCCCGCCGGCACCGAGCCTCGTGTCGAAGCCGCCATCGGGCCGCGCGACGAACCGGTACGGACCCCGGTTCGAGACGACGACGGTCATGTGCTCCCGGCGCTCCAAGCATCGGGAGTGGCTCCGTCGCTCGTGGACCGCTGACCGCCGTGAGGGGGGCCGGTCCGCAGAGCAGTGAACAGCTGGAACCAGTCGACGAGCTCGCGGGTCGAGAGGAAGTTGCCGCGCACGTACTCGCGGCCCTTCGCGCCCATCTCCTCGGCGCCGATCGGATCGGCGAGGAGGTCGATGATGCGGTACGCACACTCCTCCACGGAATCGACGAGGTATCCGTCCTCACCATCGCGAATCTGGAGTGTGATGCCGCCGGTCCGGCCACCGACGACGGGCCGTCCCTTCCAGAGCGCCTCGCTCACGGTGAGGCCGAAGCCCTCCCGGAGGGACTTCTGGACCATGACGCTCGCCATGCGCTGGAACGCGTTGATCTGGACCGCCCCGACCTGGTGCAGGTTCGACAGGAGGTGGATGTCCTTGTCGCCGGCGCGTGCCTGTTCGATCTCCTCCCAGACCCGGAACCCCTCGGGATCGTCGGTGGCCATCGAGCCGGCGAGGACGAGCTGGGCGTCGGGGATCTGCTCGCGCACGACCCGGAACGCCGCCACGACCCCGAGCGGGTCCTTCCACGGATCGAAGCGGCTCACCTGGCAGACGATGGGTCGATTCGGGTCGATGCCGTACTGCTTCACGATCTCGATGCAGAACGGCGTTGGGAGATCGAGGTTCTTCACCGAGAGCGGATCGATGCACGGCGGCGCATGCACGACGCGGTCCATGTGCAACGACTGGGGGACGAACTGGGGCATCGTCCAGACCGACGCGTCGTGTTGCTCGACGAACGGCCGGAAGAACTCCCAGACCGTGGGGTTCGCAGCCGTGAGGTCGATGTGGCAGCGCCAGATCCATCGGGTGTCCGAGTACGCGAACGCGGAGTCGCGCAAGAAGCTGAGCAAGGCCGCCGGCTGCGGATCGTGGACGACGACGAAGTCCCAGCCGTTCTCGAGCGCGAGGGAGTTCTCGAGCACGCGCTCGAGGTAGGTCCGTTGCATCGCCGGGGTCCAGTCGATCTCGGCGCCCTGCAGGCCGTTGTGGACCTGCTTGGTGACCTCGAAGAACTCGTCGCTGCCGTGCATGACCTGCCACTCGGCCTCGAGGCCGAGGTTGCGCTGGAGCGGTACGTGGGTCGCGAGCAGCTCGGCGACCCCACCGCCGTAGGCCGTGGCATTGATGTGCAGGACGCGCGCGCCGCGCAACGGCTCGGCGAGCGCGCGAACCTCCTCGATGACGTCGTCGCCGACGACCGCGGCGTAGTCGGCGAGGTCCTTCTCGAGCAGGGGGACGCGTTCGAGCACGGTGTCAGGTCCCCCTCTGCGAGGCAGCGACTGGCCTCGCGGGCAGGTGCTGGGTCATCGCGGCCAATCTATTCCCCGTGCCTTCCGCGATCGCGTGTCCTGACAAGTTCAAGGGCTCCCTGTCGGCAGCCCGGGCCGCGGCGGCGATCGCCCGTGGCCTCCGCCGGGCGGGCTTCGATCCGGTCGCCGAGATCCCGCTGGCCGACGGTGGCGAGGGGACGCTCGACGCGCTGCTGAGCGCACGAGGTGGGTCACGCCGGGTCGCTCGCGTCACCGGACCACTCGGTGAGCCCGTCGACGCCGAATACGGCGTCCTTCCCGACGGGACGGCAGTGATCGAGATGGCGCGCGCAAGCGGGTTGGCGCTCATCGAGCGTAAGGACCCGCTCCGCGCGTCGACGCGAGGCACGGGCGAGCTCATCGCCGCCGCACGGCGCAGCGGAGCACGACGCATCCTCGTCGGGGTCGGTGGCTCGGCCTCCACGGACGGCGGCCTGGCCGCCGTCGAGGCGCTCGGGTGGTCGCTCGGCGGGATCGAGGTGACCGTCGCGTGCGATGTCGACACTGCGTTCCTCGACTGCGCGCGTGTGTACGGGCCGCAGAAGGGGGCTGGTGACGCCGAGGTCGAGCTGCTCACCCGGCGGCTCGTGAGCGTCGCTGCCACCTACGAGCAGCGCACGGGTGTCGACGTCACCGGGCTCGACGGTGGTGGAGCCGCCGGGGGCCTCGCGGGCGGGCTCGCGGCGATCGGTGCCCGCCTCGAACCCGGGTTCGAGATCGTCGCCGTGGCGGCCGGGCTCGAGGACGCGCTCGGCGGGGTCGACCTGGTGGTCACCGGCGAGGGCCGTCTCGACGCGACGAGCTTCGAGGGCAAGGTCGTCGGCGGCGTGCTCGAGTGGGCCGGTGAGCTGGGGATCGAGCACCGAGCCGTGGTCTGTGGGCAGGCCACCGAGGACGGGCTCGACGAGCTGAGCGTGACCGGCGCGAAGGCGTACCCCCTCGTCGACCGTGTATGGCAGGCGGGCGAGGCCTTCGCGAAGGCCGAGCTGCTCATCGAGGAGGCTGCCCTCGAGGCTGGCCGCACCACGCTCGGCTGAGTGAGGTCAGACCCGGAAGGTCTGGTCGTCACCGGGCGCCGGGATCTCGACGATCGGCTCGTCGCGATCGTCGAACTCGGTGCGGAGCGCGCGCGACATCACCGCGTGCATGTCGTACAGCGCAGTGATGTAGGTGAGCTCGAGGATCTGCTCGTCGGAGAGCTCGGACCGCAACGCCGCGAAGGTGTCGTCGGCGACGCGTCCGCCGTCGTACACGAGCGCATCGGTGTAGGCGAGGACCGCGCGCTCGATCGGAGTGAAGCAGGTCGCCACGGACCACGACGGGATCGCGGCGATCTTCTCCTCGCTGATCCCCGCGGTCCGGCAGGACTTGCAGTGCTGCGAGAACACGAACTGGCTCGCTCGGGCCCAGCCCACGCGCGTCTGCCCGAGCTCTCGCAGCTGCGGGTCCAGTGATCGGGTGGGGCTCTGGTAGAGAGCGAACCCGCCGACCGCGTGGTCGAACACGTCGGGGACGAGCGCGAAGACCGTCCACCAGTCGCCGGGGGCACCGGTCGCGGTGCCGGGATCGCCGACCGGGTCGCGGTCGGGGCCGAAGAGGAGGTCGTAGAGCGGGAGCACCGAGGGCGCAGCTTCGGAGCGTGGGACCTGACGCAGTCGGGGCACGGTGACCTCCTGGTGGAGTGGCAGGGTCGTTCAGGGGAGCGGGGCGAGGCCGCGCACGGCCCGGTAGGCCGGGACCGTGATCATCGGGGGTCGCTCGCGCGCCGGGATGTCGACCTCGAGCGCCACGTGGTCGTCGTCGAACGTCGCGAGGGTGGTGCCGATGCGCTCCTCCGGGAGACCGGCGCGCCGGAGGCAGGTCACGAGCACCGCCATCGCCTGGGGCGAGAGCTGCTCGAGGGGCCGGTTCCGGTGCTCGCGCGTCCCCAGGTCGCACTGCGCGATCGCGTCGATCCCGGCCGTTGCCGCGACGTCGATGAGGAGGCCGATCTCGACGCCCCAACCCTCGAAGAACGGCACCGAGTCCAGGAGCGTCCGGCGGCCCGCGTACTCACCGCCGAGTGGTTGGATGATCCCGGCGAGCTCGGGGAAGAGCGCCGCGATCAGGGGACGGGCCATGAGCTCGGTCACCCGGCCCCCGCCGGTCGGAGCGCCGTGCAGCGGTCGCCGGTAGAAGGCCTTCACGAACCACACCTCGGGTCGGTGGAGCAGGGGCTCGACGAGTCGGGTGACGAAGTGGGGCCGAAAATTGTAGATGTCGGCGTCGATCCAGACGACGAGGTCGCCGGTGGTCACCGCCAGCGACCGCCAGAGCGCGTTGCCCTTGCCGCGACCGGGCGCGACGTCGGGCAGCACATGGTCCACCCGATGCACGGCGGCGCCCTCCTCGCGGGCGAACGCGGCGGTGCTGTCCTCGGAGCCGTCGTCCATCACCACGATCTCGTCGACGAGATGGGTCTGCTCGACGAGGGCCCGTCGGATGCTCCCCACGATGTTCCCGACCGTGCCCTCCTCGTTGTACGCGGGAAGGCAGACCGAGATGGTCGTGTCGAGGGCGGCCTTCCGCTCGGCGAGCGCGCCGGGATCCGGGCTGTCGAGAGGCGGGGGGCTCGTCGCCATGGTGCGCAGAGCCTAGGGGCGAGGCTCCCGGCGGGATCCGGGGGGCCGATTCCGACTGGAGGCGAGCGGCTTCGGGCGCTATCGTTCTCCCCGAACGCGCTCATCGAGAGCGGCTGAGGGACAGGCCCGTTGACGCCGCGGCAACCAGCACACCGGAGCAATCCGGAGTGCCAGGTGCCAATGCCTGACCGATGAGCAGCTGAGAGCGGTCCTCCGCTCGAGGCGCTCCGAGCGCGTCGAGAAGGAGGGCGCGCCTCGTGCGGGTCCTCACCGAATCGAGGTGTCGCGGGGTTCCTCAGCCGAGGGAGTCGTGGCACCCGCAGAGCCGAGGAGGAGCCCCGTGGCTCACGTCGAAGCGTTGCGGTGCCGGGAGTGCGCCAGGACGTTCCCCATTTCTCCGATCTACACGTGCGAGTGGTGCTTCGGCCCGCTCGAGGTCGCCTACGACGACGCGGCCGTGCGGGCCGACATCTCCCGGGAGTCGATCGCGGCCGGCCCGGAGTCGATCTGGCGCTACGCGTCGTTGCTGCCGGTGGACTCGCCGGGCGATGCCGCACTGCCGGTCGGGTGGACGCCGCTCGTACGGGCCGACCGCCTCGCGGCAGAGCTCGGCCTCGGTGAGGTCTGGATCAAGGACGACACCCGGAACCCCACCAACTCGTTCAAGGACCGGGTGGTGGCGGTCGCGTTGGCGAAGACGCTCGAGTTCGGGCTGAAGACGCTGGCCTGCGCGTCGACCGGCAACCTCGCGAACGCGGTTGCCGCCGCTGCGGCACGCGCCGGGCTCGAGAGCTACGTCTTCATCCCGGCCAACCTCGAGCCCGCGAAGATCGCGAGCACGGCCGTCTTCGGCGGCAACGTGGTGGCGGTCGACGGGAGCTACGACGACGTCAACCGACTCTGCGCCGAGGTCGCGGCGGAGCGACCGTGGGCGTTCGCCAACGTGAACATCCGGCCGTTCTACGCCGAGGGCTCCAAGACGCTCGCCTTCGAGACGGCGGAGCAGCTCGGATGGGAGACGCCGGACCACGTCGTCGTCCCCGTCGGGAGCGGTTCGCTGCTCACCAAGATCCGTCGTGGCTTCGACGAGCTGCACGACCTCGGGCTCCTCGATGACGGACGGCAGGTGCGGGTGTCGGGCGCGCAGGCCACGGGGTGCTCACCCGTCGCGGCGGCGTTCGCCGAGGAGTCGGACACCATCCGGCCCGTGAAGCCGGACACGATCGCCAAGTCGATCGCGATCGGCAACCCGGCCGACGGCTACTACGCCCTCGACACCGTACGGGAGACCGGAGGTGGGATCGCGTCCGTCACCGACGACGAGATCGTCGACGGCATCCGGCTGCTGGCCCACACCGAGGGCATCTTCGGGGAGACCGCGGCGGGCACCACCATCGCGTCGCTCCGGCAGCTCGCCGAGTCCGGCGTGGTGCGTGCCGACGAACGGGTCGTCGCCTACGTGACCGGCCATGGGCTCAAGACCCTCGACGCGCTCGCGCCCGGGTCGGCACCGGCGAAGGTGATCGCGCCGTCGATCGACGCGTTCTGGGACGCGTACCCCGCGGCGCGGGAGGGCTGAGATGACGGTGAAGGTACGCATCCCGACCCAGCTGCGGACGCTGTCCGGAGGCGCCGGGGAGCTCGCGGTCGACGGGGCCAGCGTCGGGGAGGTGCTCAACGCCCTCGATGCGCAGCACCCGGGGTTCGGCGAGCGGATCTTCGACGAGGCCGGGGCGCTCCGACGCTTCGTGAACGTCTTCCTCGCCGAGGAGGACATCCGCTTCCTCGACGGCCTCGCGACCCCGGTGGCGGACGGTCAGACGCTCAGCATCGTCCCCGCGGTCGCCGGCGGCTGATCGGCTTCGCGGGCCCACCTCCGGGGTCGGCCGTGCGACGATCCGGCTACCCGGCCGAGACGTAGAGCTGCTGCGCGACCTCGGCGGGAACGAGGCGCTCGCCGGCGGAGGTCCGGACGCGGGTGCCGCCGGTCTCGGTGCCGACGACGGTGGCCTGGGCGCCCGGGATGAGTCGGGCGTCGGCCACGAGGGCGAGGCCGGCGTCATTGAGCTCGAGCTTCTCGCTGATCCGCGCGACGGTGACCGGACCCGGCGGCGTCTCGGCGAGGGGCGTCGACGGAGGGGTCGGGCCGCGCCGTCTCGCACCGGGGATCGGATTGCCGTGGGGGCAGGTCTGGGGGTCGCCGAGCAGCTCGACGAGCTTCTGCTCGACGTCGGCGGAGATCGCGTGCTCCCACCGGTCGGCTTCCTTGTGCACCTTCTCCCACTCGAGGCCGATCACGTCGAGCAGCAGCCGCTCGGCCAACCGGTGACGGCGGACGACGCTCGTCGCGAGGCTGCGCCCCTTCTCGGTGAGCTCGATGCTGCGGTCGTCGCGCAGGTGGACGAAGCCGTGGTCCTCGAGGCGCCCGACCGTCTCCGACACCGCCGCGGGGGAGAGGCCCAGCCGCTCGACGATGCGGGCTCGCATCGGGACGACCCCTTCTTCCTCGAGGTCGAAGATCTGCTCGAGGTACTCCTCGGTCGTGTCGTGCATCTCGGCCATCGGGTCAGGTTACCCTGAGTTCGTGGACCCGTCCTCTCCGGTCGTCGAGTGCCGTGGCATCACGAAGCGCTTCGGGGCCGTGCTCGCCGTCGACGCGGTCGACCTCGACGTGCGTACCGGGGAGCTCCTCGCGCTGCTGGGGCCGAGCGGATGCGGCAAGACGACGACCCTGCGTCTCGTCGCCGGGTTCGAGCGTCCCGACACCGGCTCGATCGTGCTCGACGGCACCGTCGTGGCCGGCGAGCACTTCGTGCCTCCCGAGCGCCGTCGGGTCGGCGTCGTCTTCCAGGACTACGCGCTGTTCCCCCATCTCTCGGTGGCCCGCAACGTCGGGTACGGACTCCGGGACCGCGCGAGCAGAGATCGGCGCGTGACCGAGATGCTCGACCTCGTGGGGCTCACCGAGATGGCCGATCGCGAGCCCCACGAGCTCTCGGGTGGCCAACAGCAGCGCGTCGCCCTCGCGCGAGCGCTCGCGCCGGATCCGTCGCTGGTCCTGCTCGACGAGCCGTTCTCGAACCTCGACGCCGCGATGCGCTCGCAGGTGCGCGACGACGTGCGCCGGATCCTGGTGGATGCCGGAGCGACGGCGGTCGTCGTCACCCACGACCAGGAGGAGGCGCTCAGCATCGCCGACCGGATCGCGGTGATGCGCGCCGGCGCGGTCGTCCAGATCGACACGCCGGCTGGCGTGTACGCGAACCCCCAGGACCGCTTCGTCGCGTCGTTCGTGGGCAACGCCGACATCGTCCCCGGCGAGGTCGACGGGGCGACGGTGTCGACGGCGTTCGGCGACCTCGCGCTGGCGCGGCCCGTCGCTCCCGGCGCGGTCGAGGTCGTGGTCCGCCCCGAGCGGGTGCGGCTCCGCCTCGACGGCGGTGGGCATGCGCAGGTCGTCGGGATCACGTACTACGGCCACGACCAGGTCGTGGCGGTGGTGCTCGGGGACGGCGCTCGGGTGCACGCACGCATGGCGGCCGGCCCGGCCTTCGAGCGGGGCGATCGCGTCGACGTCTCGGTCGGGGGACCGGTCCTGGCGTTCCCCGCCGAGGCTGCGCCTCGGCTGTCCCGGCCTCGGGTTCCCCCGCCGACGTAGGACTACTACTTAGGGCAACTTGACCTGAGTAATGGGCTCAGGTAGAACTCCCGCCATGACTCGAACCCCCACGCGTCTCGCATCCGTCGTCGCCTCCGTCGCGGTGGTGATGCTCGTCGCCGCCGGTGCCGTCGCCGTCGGCTCCCCGGCCGCGGCCGTGGCCGAGGGCACCCTCACCGTGTACTCCGGCCGGAGCGAAGAGCTGATCCAGCCGCTCCTCGACCAGTTCGCGGCCGACACGGGCATCGACGTCGAGGTCCGCTACGGCGACTCCGCCGACCTCGCGCTCGTCATCGACGAGGAGGGAGCGGCCTCGCCGGCCGACGTCTTCCTCTCGCAGAGCCCCGGCGCCACCGGCTATCTCGACGGCTCCGACCGGCTGCGCAAGATCGATCCGTCGGTGCTGCGCAAGGTCGCATCGCGGTTCCGCGCGTCCGATGGCCGGTGGGTCGGTGTCTCGGGCCGGGTCCGTGTCCTCGTCTACAACACCGACCTGGTGAAGAAGGCCGACCTCCCCGACTCGGTGCTCGACCTCACCAAGGCGAAGTACCGCGACCAGGTCGCCCTCGCCCCGAGCAACGGGTCGTTCCAGGACTTCGTCACGGCCATGCGCGAGATCGAGGGCGACAGGGTCACCGCGAAGTGGCTCGCCGGGATGGAGGCCAACGGCGCCACGAGCTATGCGAGCAACTCGGCGATCGTCGAGGCCGTCGGCCGGGGCGAGGTGCCGATGGGCCTCGTGAACCACTACTACGCCGCGCTCGCGAAGGATGTCGACCCGACGGTGCCGATCGAGAACCACGTGTTCTCGAACCGCGACGTCGGCTCGGTGATCCTGGTGACGTCGGCCGCGGTGCTCGACTCGACCGACGACCGGGCGCTCGCCGAGCGCTTCGTGCGCTACCTCCTCTCGAAGTCGGCCCAGGTGCACCTCGCGGAGGACGAGTTCGAGTACCCGCTGACCAAGGGGGTCGAGCCGCTCGGGGGGCTCCCGCCGCTGTCGACGATCGAGACGCCGCGCATCGATCTCGACACGTTGGGCGGAGGGTTGCTGAAGACCCGTGAGCTGATCGCCGAGAGCGGGCTCGAGCAAGCGTGATCCTGCGCCCCGGAACACGGTGATCGCCCTGCGGGCGGACGTCGACGGACGCCCGCCCCGGGCGCTCGTCGGCGTGGCCGGGGTCATCGCGGTCTTGTTCGCGGGACCGCTGCTGTACCTCACGATCCGGGTCAGCGGCCTCGGCGCGGACGCGCTCGACGTGCTCGCGTCGGACGACGCGCTCGGTCCGTTGCTGCGCACCCTCCTCCTCGCGACGACCGTTTCCGGCGCGTGCGCGGTCCTGGGCACCACCCTCGCGTGGCTCGTCGTGCGCACCGACCTGCCGGCAAGGCGCGTGCTGCAGGTCGTCCTGGTGCTCCCGCTGGTGATCCCGTCGTTCGTGGGAGCGGTCGCGCTGCAGGCGGCGTTCGCGACGGGCGGGCTCCTCGACCGCACGCTCGGGTTCGGGGCCCCGCCCCGGCTCGAGGGCTTCTGGGCCGCGTTCGGGGTGCTCACCCTCCTCAGCTATCCGTATGTGTTCCTCCCGGTCGCGGCGCGCCTCGCCATGCTCCCCCCGTCGCTCGAGGAGGCCGCTCGCTCGCTCGGGCGTTCCCCACGCGAGGTCTTCCGCACGGTCGTGCTGCCCCAAGCGCGCGGGGCCGTCGCCGCGGGCACACTGCTGACCTTCCTCTACTGCGTGAGCGAGTTCGGAGCGGTCTCGATCGTTCGCTTCGACACGCTCACGCTGCGCATCGAGGCGACCCGGCTCTTCGACCGGACGACCTCGCTGACCCTCAGCCTGCTGCTCGCCGTGGTGGCCCTCGCGGTCGTGATCGCCGAGCGGCGTTTGTCGCGCCGGCGGACCGAGGTCGAGGCGACCGCGGGTGGTCGGTCGTCGCTCCAGGCCCGGCTGGGCGCGTGGCGGGTCCCGACCCTCGTGCTGGTGGCCTTGGTGCCGCTCGTCGCCGTCGTCGCACCAGTGATCGTCCTCGCGGAGTGGGCGGCACGTGGCGACGGGAGCCGCCTCGGCGGCGCCGGTGACGTCGACGCCCTCCTCGGTCCCGTCCTCAACACCGCCGGCGTGTCGCTCGTCACCGCGGTCCTCGCCGTTGCGGTGGTCCTGCCGCTCGCGTACCTCACCGTGCGGCATCGCTCGCGGATCGGCGGCGCGGTCAACGCGATCGTGATCAGCGGCTTCGCGCTCCCCGGTCTCGTCATCGCGCTCGCGCTCGTGTTCTGGGTGCTCGGGACCCCCGTGGTCGGCGGGCTCTACCAGTCGTTCGCGCTCCTCGTCTTCGCCTACGTGGTGCACTTCGGTGCCCAGGCCATGCGCGCCTCCCAGGTGGCCGTCGGTGGGCTGCCGCGGCGCGTCGAGGATGCCGCCCGCTCGCTCGGCGCCGGCCGGGTGCGGCGGTTCCGGACCGTCGAGCTCCCGCTGATGGCCCCGGGGCTGGCGGCGGGGGGCGGCCTCGTGCTGCTCGCGACGATGAAGGAGCTCCCCGCCACCCTGCTCCTCGCGCCCATCGGCTTCGAGACGCTGGCCACCCGGGTCTGGAGCGCCACCGAGGCCGGATCCCTCGCCCGGGCCGGGCTGGCCTCCCTCGTCCTGGTCGGGCTCACCGCCGTCCTCACCTGGCTCCTCACGATCCGCCGCATGGATCGGGTCTGAGCCTCATTTGCACTCGCGGGGCGAGAGTGCCAACATTGGATCTGGCACTCGCACCACTCGAGTGCCAAGCGTCAGCAAGAGCCAGTCCGAGAAGTCACCCACACCCCAGGGAGTCAGACCGCGATGTCCAAGCAGATCTCGTACGCCGAGAACGCCCGCCGTTCTCTCGAAGCGGGCATGAACAAGCTCGCCGACGCCGTCCGCGTCACGCTCGGGCCCAAGGGCCGCAACGTCGTGCTGGAGAAGAAGTGGGGCGCTCCCACGATCACCAACGACGGGGTCTCGATCGCCAAGGAGATCGACCTCGAGGACCCGATCGAGAAGATCGGTGCCGAGCTGGTGAAGGAAGTCGCCAAGAAGACCGACGACGTCGCCGGTGACGGCACGACGACCGCCACGGTCCTCGCGTGGGCGATGGTCCGTGAGGGTCTCCGCAACGTCGCCGCCGGCGCCAACCCGATGATCCTGAAGCGGGGCATCGAGTCCGCGGTCGCCACGGCCGTCGAGTCCATCAAGGCCGGTTCGCAGAAGGTGGAGACCGACAAGGCGCAGATCGCCAACGTCGCCGCCATCTCGGCCGCCGACATGGAGGTCGGCTCGATGATCGCCGAGGCGCTCGAGAAGGTGGGCACCGACGGTGTCATCACCGTCGAGGAGAGCCAGACCTTCGGCATGGAGCTGGACCTCGTCGAGGGCATGCGCTTCGACAAGGGCTACATCTCCCCGTACTTCGTCACCGACCCCGAGCGCATGGAGACCGTCCTCGACGACGCGTACATCCTGCTCGTGAGCTCGAAGATCTCGGCGGTGAAGGACATGCTGCCGGTCCTCGAGAAGGTGATGCAGTCGGGCAAGCCGCTCGCGATCATCGCCGAGGACATCGAGGGCGAGGCGCTCGCCACCCTCGTCGTCAACAAGATCCGTGGCACGTTCAAGTCGGTGGCGGTCAAGGCCCCCGGCTTCGGCGAGCGCCGCAAGGCGATGCTCGAGGACCTCGCGATCCTCACCGGTGGCCAGGTGGTCGCCGAGGAGGTCGGGTTGAAGCTCGAGAACGTCGGCCTCGACCTGCTGGGGACGGCGCGCAAGGTCGTCGTCACCAAGGACGAGACCACGATCGTCGAGGGTGCGGGGGCCAAGGACGACGTCCAGGGCCGGATCAACCAGATCCGCTCCGAGATCGACAACACGGACTCCGACTACGACCGCGAGAAGCTCCAGGAGCGCCTCGCGAAGCTGTCGGGCGGCGTGGCCATCATCAAGGTGGGCGCGGCGACGGAGGTCGAGCTCAAGGAGAAGAAGCACCGCATCGAGGACGCGGTCCAGACCACCAAGGCCGCGGTCGAGGAGGGTGTCGTCGCCGGTGGCGGCGTCGCGCTCCTGCGGGCCCAGGCCACGGTGCTCGAGGCTGCGAAGTCCCTCGACGGTGACGAGGCGACGGGTGCCCGCATGGTCGCTCGTGCGCTCGAGGAGCCCATCAAGCAGATCGCGCTCAACGCCGGTCTCGAAGGTGGCGTCGTGGTCGAGAAGGTGCGTGGCCTCAAGGGGGCCAACGGCCTGAACGCCGCGACCGAGGAGTACGAGGACCTCATCAAGGCCGGTGTCATCGACGCCGCCAAGGTGACCCGCTCCGCGCTGCAGAACGCAGCGTCGATCGCGGCCCTCTTCCTCACCACCGAGGCGGTCGTCGCCGACAAGCCCGAGCCCCCGGCCCCGGCCGGTGGCATGCCCGGCGGTGGCATGCCCGACATGGGTGGCATGGGAGGGATGGACTTCTAGGTCCTTCCTCTCCACAGGAACTGCACGGGTCGGGGCATCCCTTTGGGGGTGCCCCGATTCGCGTCCCGGTGCTCGCCGTGATGCCGGTGCTCACGGGGGTACCGGGGGGCGCCGGGACCACCGCTCCCTCCGAAGCCCAGTGCGTCCGCGGCGGCCCCGTCGCCCCCCGGCTCGACATGTGCAGTGGCACCACCACCCCTGGGCGGGGTTGGCTCGGAATGACGCTCGTTCGGAGCGTGTGGGGAGCAAGATGGGGGGCATCGACGAGCAGGTCATCCGGGCGTTGGTGGAGCAGAAGTGGGTCGACTACCGGCCCGTGCTGCCGTCGGCGTCGGTGCAGTTCCTTCCCCGAGAGGAGTTCCTCGAGGTCGCGCGGCGTGACGAGCGGATCGTCGACGAGGTGGCGTGCGGGCTGCTCGCCGACCTGGAAGCGGACTTCCACGAGCCGGTGCTCGCCGACGTCGGGGCCGAGCTCGTGACGGTGTGCCCGCCGATCATGCGGGAGGTCGTCGATCCCGAGCCGCCCCGAATCCAGCGCGCGTTCGTCGAGGGCGCGTTCCTCCGCCGGCTGTTCCGGCTGCTCGTCGACGGCGAGGGATGGGAGGCCGAGGCGCAGGTGCGCGACGTCATGGCCCGCCACTATCCGTTCCACCTCGCGGCGGTGGAGGCCGTCGAGACATTCGCGCCCGGTCCCGGAGCAGGTGGCGGCGCCGGCCAGGTCTAGCCTCGTTCCATGAGCCACGAACCGGTCGAGGCCTCCCAGGGCTGGGGGGTGCTGCACCTCTTCTTCGCTGTCGACCACGATGCGGCCGACCGTGAGGCGGGTGGCGCCAAGCAGATCCTCGAAGCGATCGACACCTTCTGTGCGGTCGCACCACACCAGGCCCGGACGTTCGCGGTGCTCGGTCACAAGGCCGACCTGGGGATCATGGCGGTCGGTCCCGACCTTGCCCGCCTGCAAGCGCTCCAGCACGACCTGACGCGCGGACCCCTGCGGCTCACGTGGTCCTACGTCTCGCTCACGGAGTCGTCCGAGTACGCCGCGACCGAGGACGACGAACGGGCCCGCCTCCTCGAGGAGGAGTCGTTGACGGATCGGGCCGAGATCGAGGCGCGGCTCGCGACCTGGCGGGAGCGCATCGACCACTACCGCGAGCAGCGCATCCACCCCACCCTGCCCGAGCGTCGGATGCTGTGCTTCTACCCCATGTCGAAGCGTCGTGGTGCCGGTCCCGGCGACGACAACTGGTACGCGTTGCCGTTCGACGAGCGCAAGCACCTCATGGCCGGACACGCGCGGGTCGGCCGTACCTTCGCCGGTCGGGTCGTCCAGCTCATCACCGGCTCCACCGGCATCGACGACTGGGAGTGGGGGGTCACGCTCTTCGCCGACGACCCCGACGTGCTCAAGGAGATCGTCTACGAGATGCGCTTCGACGAGGTCTCGGCGCGGTACGCGGACTTCGGGGCCTTCGTGACCGGGCTGGTGCTCGATCCGTCCGAGGCCCTCCGGCGGGTGGGACTCGACGCGTGAACCCAGCGGCCGCGCTTCCTGTGTGCACGTGGCCGATCGTCTGACCCGCAACGCTGCCCTCGAACGGCTCCGCGCCGTCTCCGACGAGATCGTGGATCGAGTGACCGCGGTGCTCCCGGAATGGGTCCTCGGCGAGGTCGGTCGCATCGCCGACGCGTGGGCGGGGGCCTCGGGCGCAGCGGTGGACTGGGAGTCGGCCGCGCGCGCCGCGGCAGCGGTTGTGGCCGAGCGCGTCGGCGCCGAGCTCCGGGCGCTGTTCGCGTCCGAGCCTGCTGCGATGGCGCGCACGCCCCTCGAAGTCGTGCGCACCGCGGTGGCTGAACCCACCGAGGTGCTCGTGGGGATCGGGATCCCTCCGGTCGACCGCGACGAGTTCGCCACCCGGTCCTGGCCCGACGATCGTTACGGGCTGATGCCCGCCACGCTCGCCGACCTCGGTGACCCGGCGCTCGGTCCGCTCCTCCTGGCGTGGGGGATGGCGAAGGCGGCCGCCCTCCGATCGGATGACACGAGATGACGTCCAGCAGCGGCCGAGCCGACGCGCAGTCGTACGATCCGATCGTGTCATCGACCGACGTTCCGAAGCTGTCCAGCATCGGCAGTCCTGCCGGGCGAAGACCTGGCTCCAGCCACCCGGGGCGACTGTTCACACTGTCGAAACATTGGCGCGACCCTCCGGAAACCTCGCCGCACCAGGCTGTCGCGAACCTGACAAGGGCGACTCCGTCGAAGAGGGGGATCCGTGGACGTGATCAACGCTGGCGACACTGCCTGGGTGCTGGTGTCCGCCGCGCTCGTGCTGTTCATGACGCCGGGCCTGGCGCTGTTCTACGGCGGGATGGTGCGCGCGAAGAACGTCCTTGCGATGCTCATGCAGAACTTCTTCGCGATGGGCATCGTGACGGTGCTGTGGGTGCTGTTCGGGTACACGCTCGCGTTCGGCGGCCTCGGGAACGGCGGGGTCATCGGGAACTTCGACTTCATCGGGCTCAAGGACATCTCGGCCGAGGCGGTGTTCGCCGGGACGACGATTCCGCTGATCGCGTTCATCGTGTTCCAGCTCACGTTCGCCGTGATCACGCCGGCGCTGATCACCGGCGCGATCGCCGACCGCATGCGCTTCGTCGGATGGGTGGGGTTCATCATCCTCTGGTCGGTGCTCGTCTACCTCCCGGTCGCGCACTGGATCTTCGCCGGCGGCTGGCTCGCCGAACGGGGGGCGCTCGACTTCGCGGGGGGCGCGGTGGTCCATGTGAACGCCGGTGCGGGGGCGCTGGCGCTCGTGTTCCTCCTCGGGAAGCGGCGCCGGTGGCCGAAGGAGCCCATGCCGCCCCACTCGCTGCCGCTCACGCTCCTCGGGACCGGCATCCTCTGGTTCGGCTGGTTCGGGTTCAACGCGGGCTCGGCTCTCGCCGCGAACGGGGTCGCGGCGCAGGCGTTCCTCAACACGTTCGTCGCCGCCGCCGCGGCGATGGTGGCCTGGCTCGTCGTCGAGCGCCTCAAGGCCGGGCACGCCACGACGCTCGGTGCGGCGTCCGGTGCGGTCGCCGGACTCGTGGCGATCACGCCGTGTGCCGGCTTCGTCGGGGGCTTGGCGCCGCTCGCCATCGGCGGGGTCGCAGGAGCCGTCTGCTATCTGGCGATCAGCCTGAAGTTCAAGTTCGGCTACGACGACTCCCTGGACGTGGTCGCCGTCCACCTCGTGGGTGGCATCATCGGCTCGGTGCTCCTCGGGCTCTTCGCCGACGCATCGGTCAACGCGGCCGGGGCCGACGGGGTGTTCTTCGGTGGAGGATGGAGCCTCTTCGGTGAGCAGGTCCTCGCCGTGGCAGTGGTGATGGCGTTCTCGTTCGTCGTCTCGCTGGCGATCGGGTACGGGCTGAAGAAGGCACTGCCCGGGGGAATCCGGGTGAGCGAAGAGGACGAGGAGACCGGCCTCGACCTCACGCAACACTCCGAGACCGGCTACGCCCTCGAACGGGTCTGAAAGGATTTCACACGAACATGAAGCTCATCGTGAGCATCATCAAGCCGTTCAAGCTCGACGACGTGAAGGACGCACTGAAGGACCTCGGGGTGCAGGGCATCACGGTGTCCGACGTGCAGGGCTTCGGGCGTCAGCGCGGCCACACCGAGGTCTACCGAGGTGCGGAGTACACGATCGACTTCGTCCCGAAGGTGCGCATCGAGATCCTCGTCGAAGACGCCGATGTCGAGCGCATCACGACGGCCATCGTGGAGACGGCCCGCACCGGCAAGATCGGCGACGGCAAGGTCTGGGTCGTCCCCGTCGACAGCGTCGTGCGCATCCGTACGGGGGAAGCCGGTCCTGACGCCCTCTGAGGGAGGGTCCGCCCCGCCGACGGCGGCGCGGATGCGGAGCGAGCGCGATCGCCTCGTGCGCGACCCCGCACTCGGGGGCGCCGCCTTTGGTGCTGCCCTCTCGCGCTCGATCGACGCTGCGATCGAGGACGTCGCGCGCGGCCTCGACCTGACGGGGCGGTTCGCGGTCGTCGCGTTGGGTTCGTACGCACGCCAGGAGCTGTGCCCCGGGTCCGACGTCGACGTGATGCTGCTCCACGACGGCTCGGCGTCCTCGGCCGACGTCTCCGCCGGAGCCGAGCGGCTCTGGTACCCGCTCTGGGACGCGGGACTCGTCCTCGGCCACGCCGTGCGGACCCCGAAAGAGGCACTCGAGCTCGCAGCGGAGGAGACCGAGGCGCTGACGAGCTTCCTCGACGTCCGCCATCTCGTCGGCGACCGCGAGCTCGCGTTGGACCTCGAGATCAGGACCCGAGGGCTCGCGCACAAGCGACGGAGCTCGTTCGTGGAGGAGCTCGCGGTTGCGGCCTCCGCTCGACTCGAGCAACCGGGGCCGATCGCCGAGATGCTCGAGCCCAACCTCAAGGACGGTGCCGGGGGGCTGCGCGACCTCCAGTCGCTCGACTGGGCGGGATGGGCTGTCGAACCGGACACCGGCGGGATCGGTGCGCTCGTCCGGGCGGGCTACCTCCAGGCCGACGACCCGCTCGTCCTCGCGCGCGCTCGAGCCCGACTGCTCCACGTGCGCGTCGCGCTGCACCGCGTGACCGGCGGACGGAGCGATCAGCTCACGCTCCAGGAGCAGGACGCGGTCGCCGAGGGCGCCGGTGCGGTCGATGCCGACGCGCTCGTGCGAGGGCTGTCCGAGGTGGCACGCGGCGTGATGTGGATCTCCCAGGAGGTGTGGCGCCGGCTCCGATCGACGCGCCGGGGTCCCTTCGGTCGTGGCGGCGGGCGGGAGCGACGACTGGCCGACGGGGTGGTGCTCCGCGACGGCGTGGTCACCCTGGCATCCGACGCGAACGTCGATGTCGCGACGATGCTCAGTGCGGCCATCAGCGCCGCCGACCGAGGCGCTCCGATCGACCGGACGGCGCTGGAGCGACTCCGCGGGCTCGAAGCCGACCCCTCGCCGGAGCCGTCGGTGCGTGACGCACTCATCGACCTGCTCCGGCACGGGCGGGCTGCGGTGCCCGTCATCGAGTCGCTGGACCAGGTCGACGCGGTGAGCGCGGTCCTGCCCGAGTGGGAGTCCGTCCGCGCGCTACCCCAGCGGAACGCCTACCACCGGTTCACCGTCGACCGGCACCTGCTCGAATGTGTGGCCGAGTGCGCGGCGCTGCTCGACGCAGACGGGTTCGACGGGGACGTGGCGCGGCGCACGCGGACCGACCTCCTCCTGCTCGGCGCGTTGCTCCACGACATCGCCAAGGGCTCGCAGGACGACCACTCGAAGGTCGGCGCGATCACCGCGCGGACGGTCGCCCGTCGACTCGGGCTCGACGACCACGGAGTCGAGGTCCTGGAGTGGCTCGTCCGGAACCATCTGCTCCTCGCCGACACCGCCACGCGTCGTGACCTCGCGGACGAGGCGACGATCGTCCGGTTCGGCCGGGCGGTCGGCGACACCGAGCGGCTCGACCTCCTCTACGCGCTGACGGTCGGGGACTCGCGGGCGACCGGCCCGGCGGCATGGAACCGGGCCAAGGCCGCGCTCGTGCGCCAGCTGTTCGTCGAAGCGGACTCGCTCCTCGAGCGCGGCGTGGTCGGCGCGGGTCACGCGTACGAGCGCGAACGGGCGATCGAGCAGCACCGCGAGCTGCTGGCCGGTGGCGCGCTCGCGTTCTCCTGGGGGGATCGCCCCGACGGGCTCCTGGAGTGCACCGTCGTGGCGCCCGATCGCCAGGGTCTGCTCGCAACGGTGGCCGGTGCCCTCGCGTTGCACGGCTTCGACGTACGAGGCGCGTCGCTCTACGGAGCACCCGACGGCATGGCACTCGAGGTGTACTGGGGAGTCGACGAGTTCGGGCGGCTCGACGGGGCCGGTCGGGCGGCCGTGGAGCGCGACGTGACCGCCGCACTCGACGGGCGTCTCTCGTTGAAGGAGCGGCTGGGGGAGCGCTTCGCCCGGTACCGGCGACCCGAGGGCGCTCACGACTCGTCGGTCCGCATCTCCTTCGACCTCGAGGCCTCGACGGCGGCCACCGTCGTCGAGGTGCACGCGCCCGACGACGTGGGACTCCTCGCGCGCGTCGCCGCGGTGTTCGCCGACCTCGATCTCGACGTGAGCGCGGCGCTGGTCTCGACCCTCGGCGAACGGGTCGTCGACGTGTTCTATGTCCGCGACGCCCACGGAGCGAAGCCGACCGCCCCCCTCGCCCTGGATCGGCTGCGTGCGACCCTGGTGGCCCGCCTCGTCCGTGACACCCTGGTCGCGCCTCCGCGGTGAGCCAATAGGCTCGCGCTCGTGACCGACCCGACTCATGCCGTCGCGGCATCGGACCTGCTGCGCTGGGCCGAGACGCTCAGCGCTGTCGCGCGCACCGGCCTCGGGTTCACCCAGAGCCTCTACGAGAAGGAGCGCTTCGAGGAGGTGCTCAAGGTGGCCGCCGACATCCGCTCGGCTGCGGTCGAGGAGGCCGAGGCCGACGCCATGTTCGAGGAGTGGCTCGCCTCGGTGGGCGAGGGCGTTGCCGGCTACGTGACCCCGAAGGTGGCGGTCGCCGCGATCGTGGGCAACGCCGACGGCGAGATCCTGCTCACCCAGCGTGCCGACTCGGGTGTGTGGCTGTACCCGGTGGGATGGGCCGACGTGGGCTACTCACCCGCGGAGATCGCGGTGAAGGAGGTCTACGAGGAGACCGGCATCGAGGTCGAGGTGGAGTCGCTCGTCGCGGTGTTCGACGGGCTGCGGCTCGGCTTCGCCCGGCTCCCGATGTACTCGATGCTCTTCCACTGTCGGATGCTCGGCGGCGAGCTCCAGGGGCACCCGCTGGAGACGCGCGACGTGGGCTTCTATGCGCGCGACGCGCTGCCATGGCCGCTGGCGGGCGGCGCCCGATGGGTCGAGACCGCCTTCGCGGCGATCGACGGCGAGCAGCGACCGGTCGACTTCGATCCGCCCCGGACGCCACCCTGGCGCGGGAGCGAATGACCGAGCGCGTCGGCGTCAGGGGCGGAGCTCGGTCATCGTGAAGAGCGGGTGGAGGGTCACGCCGATGTCGGCGAGCGCCGCCACGCCCCCCGCCTCGCGATCGATCACGCAGAGCGCATGCTCGACGACCCCTCCGCGTGCGCGCAGGTCGCCGCAGCTCGTGACGACCTGACCCCCGGACGTCACGACGTCCTCGACGACGGTGATCCGGCGGCCGTCGAGATCGCCGCCCTCGGCGAGACGGCACGTCCCGTAGGTCTTGGCCTCCTTGCGCACGAACAGCGTGGGGATGCCCGTCACCTGCGAGAGCATCACCGCGATCGGGACGCCGCCGAGCTCGAGCCCGGCGAGGGCTCCGGTGCCGGTCGGCACGCCTGGTGCGAGCGCCTCGGCGATCGCCCGGAGCAGCTCGGGGTCGGACTCGAACAGGTACTTGTCGAAGTACTCGTCGCTCACCGCGCCAGAGCGCAGGGTGAACGTCCCCGTGAGGTGTGAGGCATCGAAGATGCGTCGTGCGAGTGCGTCGCGATCGGTCATCGTTCTCCCTGTAGTTCCTCGAGCAGCATGGCGACGATCGACGCCTTCCCTCCGCTGCGCTCCCACGCCTTCCCGATCCGTGCGTGATCGACGAGGCCGGCCGCCGCCGGCTCGCAGGGCACGAGCGCCCGGGCCCGGGCGACGAGCGCGGCCGGCTCCAGCTCGTCACCGTACGCGGGGAAGCACTCCAACCCTTCCCAGAGCGAGGTGAGTGCCCGGCGCTCGGTACCGATCGCGATCGTGTCGCCGCCGCCGGTCGGGTGCGCGTCGACGAGCATCGCGATGGCCGACTGGGCCTCGTCCCAGAGGTCGTGGTGGGAGCAGCCGGCGGGTGCGCGGAACTCCGCGGCGGGGTGCAGGCGCCACTCGAGGGTCGCCTCCTCGTCCGTGCCGTCACCTGAGCGTGCACTCGTGCGCTCGGGCGTCAGCCACACCTGGGTGCCGTTCACGTAGCTGTCGACGGGTGCGCCCAGGTGCTCGTCGAGCGCCGTGAGCAACGCGGGCGTGACGCGCCAGACGACGCTCGGGGTGAGCGTCGTCACGCGGCGGCCGGGTCGACGGTGCCGTACCGGACGATCTCGTCGAACTGGTCGAGCACCGTGCGGTCGTCGTCGAGGATCCCCCGGACGCGTGGCGGGGCGAGGTGCGACCGCGCGAACCGGCGGGCGATCACCGCCTTGCGCGCGTCGTCGTCGCGGGCGAGCGAGTACGTCGCCTCGTCGAGGAGCAAGGCGCCCTCGACGAGGTCCGCGAGCAGATAGGCGAACCGACGGGAGTGGAGCAGCTGCAGCTCGCTCGAAGCCGCGGTGAGGTGCTCGATGGCGAGTCGGGCTTCCGCGAGCGTTCCGGCCACGGCATCGACGGTGGGGGCCAGCCCCGGGTGCGTGGCGCCGGCGAGCGCCCGCTCGACCCGGGCGAGCAACGCGACGTGGGCGTCCTCGGCGAGCATCGCGCGACGCACATCGAGGCAGAGGATGTTCTCGGTGCCCTCCCAGATCGTGTGGCACTGCGCGTCGCGCAGCTGGCGCGCCATCGGCCAGTCCTCCATGTAGCCGTTCCCCCCGAAGAGCTCGAGCGCCTGGCTCGCGGCGTTGATCGCCTCACGCGTCCCGCGCATCTTGGCGAGCGGCACGAGGATCCTGCGCAGCGCGCGTCCCTCCTCGTCGGACTCGGCCGTGCGGGTCGCTGCCGCGCACTCGAACGCCAGGGCACACCCGGCTTCGAGCTCCACGAGGAGGTCGACGAGCGTCTCCCGCACGAGCGGGTAGCGGTCGATGCGCTGGCCCCACTGCTCGCGCTGCGCGGCGTAGATCGCGCCCTCGAGGAAGGACCGACGATGGATCCCGAGGCCCATCAACGAGACCCCGAAGCGTGAGCCGTTGACCATCTCCATCATGCGGTTGATGCCACCCGAGGTGGCCGCGGCGCGCGGCTCGCTGCTGGCGGAGTCGGGCGGCGCGCCTGCGAGCCAGGCCCGCGCTCCGTCGAGGCTGACCTCCGCGGTCGGCACGCCGACGGTCCCGAGCTTGGGCTTGAGCCGCTTGATGTGGAACCCGTTCGGCGATCCGTCGTCGCGCAGTCGGGGCACGATGAACGTCGCGAGGCCGCGCGTGCCGGCGGGTGCGTCCTCGGGTCGGGCGAGCACGATGAACACCTCGGCGTCGACGTTCGAGCAGAAGTGCTTCTCGCCGTGGAGTCGCCACTCGGCACCGTCGGGTACTGCGATGGTGGTGTTGGCGCCGACGTCGCTGCCGCCCTGGCGCTCGGTGAGGAACATCCCGCCCTCCCACGCGGTCTCGGGGTCGAGGCTGGTGAGGCGGGCGAGCATGTCGTCGCGGATCGGCTCGGGGGCGTAGCGCTCGACGATGTCGGCCGCGCCCGAGGTCATCCCGAGCCCGCAGTAGATCGCGGTCTCGGCCTGGCTCACCAGGTACGACATGGCGGCGGTGACCACGGCCGGGACCGGCCGCCCGGCGTGGTACGGGAGCCCCGTGAACCCGGCGCGTACGAGGTCGGCCTTGCTCTCGACCCAGGTCGGGTGGTGCTCGATCGTGTCGATCTCGTGGCCCCACCGGTCGTGGCGCACGAGGACGGGGCCGTGCTTGTCGGTGATCTCGGCCCGGGCCGCCAATGGGCCTCCGCACAACGTGCCGTACGTCGCGACGTGCTCCTCGGCGAACGCCCGGTCCTCCGGGTCGGGGAGGAGCCGGTCGAGGAGGAGCCGGAGGTTCGGGTCGAGGGCGTACCAGTCGAGGCCGATGGCGCTCTCGAGCTCGGCATAGTCGGGGAGCACGGATCGAGGGTACCCCTGGCCCGCGCCCGGGAGCCTGCCGTGCCCGCCGCTAGCGTGCGACCCCATGTCGCGACGACGCGCCCGGCCCGCCCCCACCGCTCGGATCGCCGCGGTGGTGGTGGTCGTGCTCGCAGCCACCGCCTGCGCCGGCGGCGAGCGTCTCGGCGCGCCGGCCTTCCGGAAGCAGGCCGACGCCCAGTGCGCCAAGCTCGCGGCGGCGAGCGAGGAGCTCGGGCTCGCACAGTCCGAAGGGGCCACGGGTGAGGAGGTGCAGGGCTACGTGCGGGCTGCGGCCGACGGGCTGCGTGATCTCACCCGCGGCCTCGCCGACCTGCGGGCGCCGGAGTCGCTCGAGTCCGGCGCCGACGCCCTGGTGGCCGCGCTCGACGACTACGCGGACGGCCTCGACGAGATCGCGTCACGGGTGGAGCCGGGCCAGGGGCTGACGGAGGCGCTGAGCGCGGCGCCGAAGCTGGTGGGCCGGCTCAACAAGATCTCCGAGCGGGCGACGGACCTCGTCGTCGCGCTCGGCCTCGACGGCTGCCAGCTGGCCTGACCCGGAAGGGCGAGCTCCGGTCACCGTTCGGCCGGGATCGTGTCGTGGGCGGTCACCGCCGACGACGAGGAGCTCCGCCATGGCCCTGGAACCCGCACGTCCCGACCGCCGCGCCCGACGCGCCCGCCGCGCCCGCCGCACTGCCGCCCGGCTCGTGGCGACCCTCGCGGCCGCCGGGGCGCTGCTCACCGTCGCGCCACCGGCTGGGGCCACCCCCGCCGACGTCACCACCTGCCACGACGCGACCGTCGCCCGCCAGCGCACCGAGATCGACGCCGACGCCACCGTGCCGCAGTTCGACGGCGCGCTGGGCACCCTGCTCGAGGTCACCGTCCCCGTGCAGTCCGTCCATCTCGACACCGACTCCTCCTTCGAGAACGTCGCCGCCACCCCCGTCACCTTCGCCGAGCAGATGAGCCACTCCGTCACCTTCACCAGTCCCGCCGGCCTCGCGTCGCCCGCTCCCGTGTCCGGCACGCTCGTGCGGATCCCCACGCAGGTGCTCGCCGCCTTCGACGGGACGCTCGACTACGTCGGCGCGAGCGCCGTCACCCAGCCGTCGGTCGCGCTCGACGACACCGCGGCGCCCGTGTCCTCCACCGACCCGGCCGTCCTCGCTGCCTTCACGGGGTCCGGGACGATGCCGTTCCACGTCGCGACCTCGATCAGCGAGACGTTCACCGGCGGCGGCGGGAACGTGCAGGCGGTGATCAACACCTGGGCCGCGGCCACCGTGCAGGTCTGCTACCGCTACCAGCCCGTGGTCGTCGTCCCGCCGTCCACGACACCCACGATCGAGGTGGCGAGCGCGAGCGTGACGCAGGCGCCCACGCTCCCCGAGACCGGCGCTGCGACCCTCCCCCTCGCGGTAGGAGGTGCGACGGCGGTTGCCGTCGGATCGTTGCTCGTGCGCCGATTCCGAGGCCCAACACCCTCCTTGCTGGGCTGAGACGGTCCTCCCGTCGAGCCGTTCCCTTCTTCGCCGCGCCCGCGTAGCCTCGGTGGCGTGACGGCTGACTACGACCGGCTCTCGTCGATCGACGGCAGCTTCTTGCGGCTCGAGCGGCCCGAGACGCCCATGCACGTGGGATCGCTCGCCGTGTTCGAGAGCGGGAACCTCGTCGGGTCCGACGGCCGGTTCCGACTCGGCGAGGTGCGCGACCTCGTGTCGTCGCGCCTCCACCTCATCCCGCGGTTCCGCAAGCGGGTGCAGGCGGTGCCCCTCGACGCGGGCGAACCGATCTGGGTGGACGACGATCGCTTCGACATCGGGTACCACGTCCGCCTCACCGCGCTGCCCCGGCCCGGGACGCGAGCGCAGCTGCTCGCGCTGTTCGAGCGGGTGCAGTCGCAGATGCTCGACCGCAGTCGCCCGCTCTGGGAGATCTGGTTCGTCGAGGGGCTCGAGGACGGGCACATCGCGCTGTTCCAGAAGACGCACCACGCGCTGGTCGACGGGGTCTCGGGGGTCGACGTGGCGACCGTGCTGCTCGACTTCACGCCCGAGCCCACGATCCTCGATGCGCCGGAGTGGCGTCCACAGCCGGCGCCGCCACCCGCCCGGGTCCTGATCGACACCGTGCGCGGCCTGCTGGCGAACACCCAGCAGCTCGCCTCGGCCACCCGACGCGCCGCCGAGGTGCCCCGTCGCGCGGTCGACCGGCTCGGAGAGCTCACCCGATCCCTCACCACGCTCACCGAAGGCGGTGTCGTGGCGCCGCGCACCTCGCTCAACCACCCGATCGTCGGACGGAGCCGCCGCTTCGCCGAGGCGCGTGTGTCCCTCGACGACGTGAAGGCGGTCCGCCGCGCCTTCGGCGGCACCGTGAACGACGTCGTCCTCACCGGCGTCGCCGGGGGGCTCGCCCGGCTGCTCGACCATCGGGGGGAGCTCCACCCCGAACTGGTGCTCAAGGTGTTCTGCCCCGTGTCGGTGCGTGACGAGACCGAACGCATGCAGCTCGGGAACCGCGTGTCGGCGATGTTCGTCCCGGTCGCAGTCGGCGAGCTCGACCCGCTGCGCCGGCTCGCCGCCGTCCGCGAGTCGACACAGGGGTTGAAGGAGCGCGAGCAGGCCGTGGGAGCCGCCGCGCTCCTCGGCGCCGCAGAGTGGGCTGCTCCGACCCTGCTCGGGCTCGCCGCCCGGCTCGTCCACCATCAGCCGTTCGTGAACCTCGTGTGCACCAACATCCCCGGCCCCCAGGAGCCGCTCTACTGCATGGGCGCGCGCATGCTGGAGGCGTTCCCGATGGTGCCGCTCGCGCGCAACCTCAACCTCGGTGTGGCGATCCTCTCGTACTGCGGCGAGCTGCACCTCGGCCTCCTCGCCGACCGTGACCAGTGGGGCGACCTCGACGTGCTGGTCGAGGGGATCGACGACGCGTTCGCCGAGCTCGCCAAGCTCGCGGCCGAAGCAGAAGGTTCCCCCGACGGTCAGGACGTGATGCCGTGAGCTCGACACCGACGCTGTGGGAGCGCGACGGATGGGATCTCGCCGACGCCGTCCGCGCCGGGACGATCTCGGCCGTCGAGCTCCTCGAGGCACACCTCGAGCGGATCGGTCGGCTCGACCCCGAGCTCAACTCGGTGTGCCATCTCGATGCCGGCGTCGCGCGTGTCCGGGCCGCCGAGATCGACGCCGAGGTGGCCGCAGGCGGTGACCCGGGCCCGTTGGCCGGCGTGCCCGTCGGGGTCAAGGAGCTGGCGTCGGTCGCGGGATGGCCCGAGACGCACGCGTCGGTGATCTACGCGGACTGCGTCGCCGACCGCGACGACACCGAGGTCGAGCGGCTGCGGGCCGCCGGCGCGGTCATCACGGGGCTCACGACCGCGTCGGAGTTCGGCACGGTGAGCTTCACCAACACGCCGCTGCACGGTGTCACCCGCAACCCGTGGGACCTCTCGAAGACCCCGGGCGGATCCTCCGGCGGGTCGGCCGCCGCGGTCGCGGCCGGGCTGTTCCCGATGTGCACAGGAGGCGACGGCGGTGGATCGATCCGCATCCCGTCGTCGTACAGCGGCCTGTTCGGCATGAAGGCCACGTTCGGCCGGTCGGGCCGGGGTCCCGATCCGTTTCCCTCGTCGCTCAACCCGGTACGGGGTCCGATGGTGCGCTCGGTGCGCGACGCCGCCCGGTACCTCGACGTGACGTCCGGGCCGACGCCCACCGACCCGACGTCCCTCCCGAAGCTCGAGATCTCGTGGGAGGACGAGCTGGTGGCGGGGGCGGCGCAGGAGCGACTCCGGGGCCTGCGCGTCGCGTTCGTCTCGTCGTTCGGGTTCGCCGACGCCGAGCCCGGCCCGGCCGGGTGTGCCGAGGAAGCGGCCGAGGTGCTGATCGCCGAGGCCGGTTTCGAGCGTGTCGCCCTCGACGTCGATCTGCCGAAGCCCGGCAACTCGTGGGGTGTCCTCTCCACGATCGACGACATGACGTGGCACGCCGACGACGTGAAGGACCGCCTCGACGAGCTCACGACGGTCGCCCGGATGAGCTACGAGTCGTTCGCGCACCTCCGTCCCGACGTCGTCGCCAAGGCGAACCGGCGCCGCCACGAGCTGCTCGTCGCGCTCGCGGCCGTGTTCGAGGACGTCGACCTCCTGCTGACGCCCACCACCCCCAAGCCGGCCCTCGCCGCGGAGGGCGAGCTCCGAGGCGACGTCAACGGCAAGGCCGTCACGCTGTTCGGGATGTCGGCGGCCTTCGTCGCTCCGTTCAACCTCACCGGTCAACCCGCGGCGACGGTCCCCGTCGGGCTCGTCGACGGGTTGCCCGTCGGACTCCAGGTCGTCGCCCCACGTCACGACGATCTCGTGTGCCTCGCAGCCGGTGCGGTGTTCGAAGCGGCCCGGCCGTGGCCGAAGCTCGCACCCTGGGCGGCGCGCGCCTGATCGAGCGCGGCCGGCGAGGAGGTCGACGTGCGCCCGAAGGGCGAGACCGGTGGGGGCGGTAGCCTGCCCGCGTGGTGACCACCGAGCACGACACCGAGGCCCCCCGACCGAAGCGACACCGCCAGGAGCAGGAACCCGCCTCGGAGGAGGTCGTCGAGGTCGCGCCGGGGATCATCCGGATGCAGCTCCCGATCTGGATGCCGGGGCTCGGGCACGTCAACACCTACGGCCTGCTCGACGACCGCGGGCTCGCCGTGGTCGATCCCGGTCTGCCCGGCCCGTCGTCGTGGCGGGCGCTCAAGGCCCGCCTGAAGTCGGCCGGCTTCGGCGTGAAGGACATCCACACCGTCATCGTCACGCACTCCCACCCCGACCACTTCGGGGGAGCCGGGCGCATCAAGCACGAGGCCAAGGCCGAGCTGGTCGCGCACCGTGCGTTCACCACGTGGTCGCTCGAGGAGACGAGCCGGCGGAACCGGCTCTCGACCGAAGAGGAGGCGATGGAGGCCGAGCGTGTCGCGGCCGCCGCGGCACAGGCGCTCGACCTCGGCGCCGAGGAGATCCCCACCATCGCCGACCACGCCGACGACTACGCCGACGACCCGTTGCGCCACGATCCCACCACCGAGCTGCAGTCCGGCTCGGTGCCCTGGGGCGGCGAGACGCCCTGGGGTGGGAGCAAGCACCCCATGCCGCCCCTCACCCGGCGACTCATGATCCGTGCGCTGCGCAAGCTGTTCCGGCCGCCTCGGCCGAGCCGACGCGTCGTCCATGGTGAGCGCATGGAGCTCGCCGGGCGTGAGTGGGTCTCGATCCACACGCCGGGTCACACCGTCGACCACCTCTGCCTGTACGACCCCGAGCACGGGGTGCTCCTCTCCGGTGACCACGTGCTCCCGTCGATCACCCCCCACATCTCGGGCGTGGGCAACGGCGGCGACGCGTTGCGCTCGTACCTCCAGACGCTCGACCTCGTCGCGGCGCTCGACGGCGTGACGCTGGGTCTCCCGGCCCACGGGCACCCGTTCGACGACGTCCCGGGTCGCGTCGAGGCGATCAAGGAGCACCACGAGGAGCGGATGCTGATGTTGGTCGACGCATCCCAGTCCCTCGGTTCCGCGAGCGTGCAGGACCTCGCCCGCGGGATCTTCCCCAAGAAGCACTGGGGTGTCATGGCCGAGAGCGAGACCTTCGCCCACCTCGAGCACATGGCGCTCGCCGGGCGCGCCGAGCGGTGGAAGGAGGCCGACGGTCGGCTCCTCTATCGGCTCGACCCACGCGCAACATCGGCCCTCGCGGAGCCGGACGACGCGACATCGGGAGGCGGGACATGAGCGACGAGTCGGTCCACCTGCTCCAGCAGCTGATCAAGGCGAAGTGCGTCAACGACGGAACCGTTGAGTCCGGCCAGGAGGTGCACGCTGCCGACATCCTCGAGGGCTACCTCGGCAGCACCGGGCTCGACATGGAGCGGTTCGAGCCGCAGCCGGGGCGGGCGAGCCTCGTCGCACGCATCGAGGGGTCCGACCCGGACGCGCCGAGCCTGCTGCTCATGGGTCACACCGACGTCGTCCCCGTCAACGAGGAGGGGTGGAGCCGGGAGCCCTATTCCGGCGACCTCGTCGACGGCTTCGTGTGGGGCCGCGGCGCCGTCGACATGCTGAACCTCACTGCGACCCAGGCCGTCGCGTTCAGCAGGCTGGCGCGCTCCGGCTTCACGCCGAAGGGCACCCTCATCTACCTCGCGGTCGCCGACGAGGAGGCGCTCGGGACCTGGGGGGCGAAGTACCTCGTCGAGCACGAGCGCGACGCGGTGTACGCCGACTACGTGCTCACGGAGTCCGGCGGCTACCAGATGCCCACGCCCGAAGGCCCGCGCCTCCCGGTGCTCACGTCGGAGAAGGGCACGTTCTGGTCGAAGCTGAAGATCCACGGGACGCCGGGGCACGGCTCCCAGCCGTTCCGCACCGACAACGCGGTCGTGACCGCGTCGGAGGTCGTGCGCCGGATCTTCGAGTACCAGCCCGAGACGCGGATCCACGACGTGTGGCGCAAATTCGTGGAGGGCATGCACTACCCGAAGGAGATCACCGAGGCGTTCCTCGACCCCGACGGGCTCCGCCAGGCGCTCCCTGAGCTCCCACTCGGGATGAGCCGCCTCGTGCACGCGTGCACGCACACGACGTTCTCACCCAACGTGATGCACGGGGGGATCAAGACCAACGTCGTCCCGGACTCCGTCGAGCTCGAGGTCGACATCCGGACGCTGCCGGGCCAGACCGGCGACGAGGTGCGGGCGATGCTCGACGAGGTCCTCGGCGACCTCGCCGACCGCGTCGAGCTCGAGTGCAACGACGACCCGTCGACCGCGTCGCCGATCGACACCCCGCTGTGGGACTCCCTCGCGCGGGTCACGGGCCGGTTGGTGGAGGGCTCGGCGCTCGTCCCGTTCCTGATGGTCGGAGGGACCGACAACCGCTTCTTCCGTCGGGCCGGCTCGGTGGGCTACGGGTTCGGGCTGTTCAGCCAGAAGCTGAGCTTCGAGGACTACGCGACGATGTTCCACGGCAACGACGAGCGGGTCGATGTCGACTCGCTCGCTCTCACCGAGCAGCTGTGGGAAGCCGTCGCCCACGACCTCCTCGACGCCTGACCATCACCCTGTGGAGTTGATGCGTCTCTCACCCGCCTATGGCGGGGTGAGAGACGCAGGACCGGATTCAAGCCGTTGCTTCGCGGTGGCGTGAGCCGCACGGATGGATCGACGCAGCGGTCCACGCAGCGGCGCGGTGACCAGCGCACCGACGTAGCGGATGGGGACCGACCACTCGACCGTGGTCACGACCCGCGTCCGCCCATCGGCCAATGGCAGGAACTCCCGGATCGAGCGCGTCTCGACACCCGATTGCACTCCTCGGGTCACGGTCCGCTCCGGTGGTCGGTGCTCGAGGTGCTCGCTGCTCGCGTCGACGAGGTTGCCGTCACGCGCCCGGATCGTGTAGGCGACGTGTCGACCCCCGTCCGGGCGCGGCTCGACCGACACCACCTCGACGAGACCGGGGACGAGGACCGGGGCGTTGGCGAGATCGTCGAAGAACGTGAACACGGCGGCGGGCGGGGCGTCGATGTCGACGCGCGCCCGGACTCGGCTGACCGGCGCCCGGCTCATCGATCGCCGCGCTGCTCCCGGAGGTAGCGCTCGACCTCGGTGGCGAGCTCGTCGCCATTCGGGAGGTCCTCGCCCCACTCGGGACGCGCGGCGACCTCCTGGTCGTAGCGTTCCTCGAGCGTGTGGACGTACGAGCTGACGTCGTCGTCGGCGGCCGCGACCTCGTCGACCTTCGTGCGCCAGACCTCGCCCGTCCGGCGAAGGCGATCGAGATCGAACTCGATCCCACACAGTGCGCCGAGGCGGTCGAGGAGCGCGAGGGTCGCCGGGGGGTTCGGGGGCGATGCGAGGTAGTGGGGGACCGGGGCCCACAGCGACACCGACGGCATCGAGACCTGGCGGCAGTGGTCGTGGAGCACCCCCACGATCCCCGTCGGTCCCTGGTAGGTGGACGGCGCGAGCCCGAGGCGGTCGACGAGCCCGGGGTCGGTCGTGGCTCCAGTGACCCGGGCGGTGCGGGTGTGCGGGACGTCGGCGAGCAGTGCGCCGAACGTGACCACCAGCTCGCACCCCGTGGCCCGAGCGACTTCGAGCACGGCCGAGCTGAACGACCGCCAGTAGTAGCTCGGCTCGATTCCGCGGAGCACGACGAGGTCGCGCTCCTCGCGCTGCACCGCGGAGAACACGTTCTCCGGCCACGCGATCCCTCGAGCGACGCCGTCGAGGATCTCGACGGTCGGGCGGCGCGACTGGAAGTCGAAGTGCATCTCGGGATCGATCGACGCCACCTGGGTCGCGCTCGTCGCGCCGTGCAGCGAGAGCCACGCGGCGGCGCTCGATGCCGCATCCGCGGCATCGTTCCACCCCTCGAAGCCGGCGACGAGCACCGGTCGCCGGAGATGCTCGGGAACGTGGTCCCAGACGAGTCCATCCGCCATGCGACCACCCTATCCATTGGGATTCGGGCCGCTCCCGGTCGCTCGCCTCAGGCGATCGCGCCCTCGTCGCGGAGCGCGCGGATGTCGTCGGCATGCAGTCCGACCTCGGCGAGGACCTCGTCGGTGTGCTCGCCGAGCTCGGGAGCCGCGCGCGTGACCCGGGTCATCTCGTCATCGAACTGCATCGGTGCCGTGGCGAGACGCGCGCCGGGAACGGTCGGGTGCTGCGCGAGGTATCCGTTCGCCACGACCTGGGGGTCGTCGATCACCTCGAGCGGCGAGGCCATCGTCGCGAACAGCGTGTCCTCGGCGGCCAGCGCTCCCACGACCTCCGCGAGGGGGCGCGATCGGATCCGCTCCGAGATGAGCGTGTGCAGGGCACCGGAATTCGCGCGGCGGGCGTCGGTGTCGACGAAGCGGGGGTCCTCGACGAGGTCGTCGAACCCGAGTGCACGGCACAGCGGTGACCAGTGGCGGGCGTCGTCGAGCATGTTGAGCATGAGCCAACGGTCGTCGGCGCTGCGGAACGGCCCCACCATCGGGTTCGCGAGCGCCTTCCCCGCCTCGAGCTTCTTGGGCTCCTCGCGGAGGAACGCGGTCGACGTGAGGTCGGTGCTGAGCTGCCACACCGCGGTCGCGAGGAGGGCGACGTCGACCACGGCGCCCTTCCCGGTCCGCTCGCGCCGGAACAGCGCGGCGGCGATCCCGCCGGCGAGCATCGCACCGCTCGGCGCGTCCCCGAAGGCGCCCCGGGGCATCACGAGGGGGGCGCCGGGGGCGGTGAGGATGTGACCGACGCCTCCACGCGCCCAGAAGCTGATCGCGTCGAATCCCCCCAGATCGGCGTCGGGGCCGCGCTGGCCCTGACCGTGGCCCTTCGCGTAGACGAGCCGGGGATTGATCGCCCAGAGGTCCTCGGGCGTGATGCGCAGCTTGGTGCGGGCCGACGGGAGGAAGCTGGTGATCAGGACGTCGGCGCCGTCGACGAGCCGGACGAAGGCGGCGCGTCCACCGTCGCGGCCGAGGTCGAGCGCGATCCCGCGCTTGTTGCGGTTGTAGAGCTCGAAGAGGAAGTTGAAGTCGCCGGTGTCGGCGACGAGCCCCGCGGTCATCACGGAGCGCAGCGGATCACCCGTCGGCCGCTCGACCTTCACGACATCTGCACCCCAGTCGGCGAGGATCGCACCGCACGACGGGACGAATCCGTGCTCGGCGAGCTCCACCACCTTGATTCCGTCGAGCACGGACATCGTTCGCCTCCTCGTCGGGTCTGACCATCGTCGAGGTTACGGCGGAGCAACAGAAGCGGGTCGGCCGTTCCTGTCGCGCGGCGACCGCGTAGATTGGCCGCGGGTCCACGTCGCTGGCCGACGACACGGATGGGAGTGGTCGAGCAGGTGGTGTTCCGCCGGGGGAGCAGCTGGCGTGACCTCGTCCCGTCGTCCGACGAGGTCCGACGGGTTCGCCTGCGCTGGCACCGCGTCCTCGTGCTCTCGGGGATCACCGGCATCGTGGTGGGGCTGTGCGTCGCCGGGTTCGAGTGGGTCGTCGCTCGCGAGATGCTCGAGGGTGTCGCCGGGTTCCCCGACTGGCTGAAGCCGATCGCTCCCGGTGTGGGGCTCGTGTTGGCCTGGCTGACGCTCCGGACCCTCGGGCGAGGAGCGTCGCCGAGCACCGCCGACGAGTACCTCCGCGCCTACCACCAGCGGCGCCACGAGATCAGCCTCCGGGACGCGCCCGGGAAGGTGGGAGCCTCGGCCCTCACCCTCGGCTCGGGCGGCGCGATGGGGTTCGAGGGCCCGGCCATCTACCTCGGATCCGTGGTCGGCTCGGCGTTCGAGCGGCGCTTCCGTCAGTACTTCTCGGCCGAGGAGCGACGCCTCCTGTTGGTCGCGGGCGCCGCCGCGGGGGTCGCCGCGATCTTCAAGGCGCCCGCGACCGGTGTCGTCTTCGCGCTCGAGGTCCCGTACCAGCAGGACACGGCGTCGCACGGCCTGCTCCCGGCGTTGGTCGCGTCCGCGACCTCGTACCTCGTGTACGTCGCGATCTACGGCGTCGGCCGGCTGATCCCCATCCTCGGGACCACGCCCGGGTTCGATGCGGCCGACCTCATCGGCGCGATCGCGCTCGGCGTGCTCGCGGGTGTCGGAGCACGTGGGTTCTCGGTGATGCTCCATCGCGCCAAGCGCGCGTACGAGGAGATCGCGACGTGGAAGCGGCTCACCGCGGCCGGCGTCGGCATGGCCCTCATCACGACGCTCGCACTCGTGCTCTACGACCGCGCCCTCACGCTCGGGCCCGGCTATGACGCGATCTCGTGGTCGCTCAGCCCCGACCGGGGGCTCTGGTTGCTCCTCCTGCTGCTCGTCCTCCGCACCGTCGCCACCGGCCTGACTGTCATGGGGGGCGGCGCCGGCGGTGTCTTCATCCCGCTGGTCGTCGGGGGCTGGCTGCTGGGTGCTCTGGCCGAGACAGCCGTCGGGACCGGCACCAGCCTGTTCCCGGTGATCGGTGCCGCGGCGTTCCTGGGCGCGGGATACCGGGCGCCGATCGCGGCGGTCGTGTTCGTCGCGGAGTCGACCGGTCGACCGGGGTTCATCGTCCCTGCGTTGATCGCGACCGCGATGGCCCAGCTCGTGATGGGGTCGACGTCGGTCACGAAGTTCCAGATCCCGCGCCGGGTGGGCGCGCTCGAGCGCAGGATGCAGCTCCCGGTGACCGCGGTCGTGCACCGGGATGCACCTCGGTGTGCGCCCAGCGCGACGATCGAGCAGGTGCTCGGTGCCGAGGTCGCAGCGCGCGCCGTCGTGTCGGTTCCGGTGGTCGAGGGCGATCGCTACGTCGGCCTCCTCGAGGCGTATCAGCTCACGCGTGTCCCGACGTCCGACCGGCCGACGGTCTCGGCCCGCGACCTCATGCTCACCGATGCACCGGTCGTGGAAGCGACGGCGACCGTCCGCGAGGCCTTCGAGGTGATGGATGCCGCGAACGCCGAGCGACTCCCGGTGATCGACGGTGGGCGGCTGGTCGGGATGGTGACCACCGGCGCCATCCTGCGGATGGACCGCGAGCTCGAGGACGGCGTCGCCTGATCCAGGTCGAGGAATGTCGCGGCGCCGGAGGCTCATGAACTGCGAGACTCGACGGCCATGAGTGCGCCACCTCCACCTCCTCTCGAGACCGTCAGCCCGGAGTCGGGCACCCCGGAGCCGGTCCTGCGCGCGACCGGCCTCGTGAAGCAGTACAAGCGAGTGCGGGCGGTCGACGGGATCTCGCTGTCGGTCGGTGCGGGTGAGCGGGTCGCGCTGCTCGGACCGAACGGGGCCGGGAAGACCACGACGCTGATGATGTTGCTCGGGGTGATCACCCCCGACGAGGGCACGATCGAGATCTCGGGACTGCACCTGCCGCGCGACCGCAGCCGCGCGATGGAGCGCGTCGGGTTCGCGGCGGGGTACCTGCCGTTGCCCGAACGCGTCCGTGTCGTCGAGTTCCTCGAGCTGTTCGGACGGCTGTACGGCCTGCGCGACCCCGGGCCGGCGGTGCAGGCCGGCCTCGAACGGTTCGAGATCACGCACCTGGCCCGGGCGATGGGCAACGAGCTCTCGTCCGGGCAGCGGACCCTCGTGGGGATCCTGAAGGCGACGCTGCACCAGCCGGAGCTCCTGGTCCTCGACGAGCCCACCGCATCCCTCGATCCCGACGTCGCCCGCCGCGTGCGCACGGGACTCGAGCGCCTCTGTGCGGAGGAAGGGACCGCCCTGCTCGTCACGAGCCACAACATGCAAGAGGTCGAGCGGCTGTGTGAGCGGATCATCTTCGTGTCGGCGGGCCAGGTCGTCGCGGACGGGACCGCAGGAGAGGTCGCGGCACGATTCGGGCGCGCCGACCTCGAGGGCGTGTTCCTCCATCTCGCCGAGACCCCGGGAGTGCTGCCCGGGGCCGATGTCGCGCCGGAGTCGTCGTCGTGAACCGCGATCGGGTCCTGGCGATCGCGCGCCGCCAGAGCTACGTGTTGTGGCGCGCACCTCAGCGCTGGTTCGACGTGGTCGTGTGGCCGGTGGTCGATGCAGTGCTGTTCGGCGCGATCGGCGTGTACTTCGGCGGTCAGCAGGGGAGTGCGGCCGGTGGGGCGACGGCGGGTGCGGCGTTCCTCCTCGCCGGCATCATCCTCTTCCACGTCGTCTTCCAGGCCGAGGTGAGCGTGGCGACCGGCTTCCTCGAGGAGACGTGGTCCCGCAACCTCCTGAACCTGATGGTCACCCCGATGACGGAGCTCGAGTACGGAGCCGGGGTCGCCCTGTTCGGGGTGGCGAAGCTGGCGATGGGGGTCGGCGTGGTCTCGGTCGTGGCCTTCGCCGCGTTCGCCTTCGACATCTCGTCGCTCGGGCTGTCGCTCGTGCCGCTCGTCGCGATCCTCATGGTGGTCGGTTGGGCCGCGGCACTGGTCGTGATCGGGCTCATCCTGCGCGTCGGCCAGGGCGCGGAGATCCTCACCTGGGGGTTCATCGCCCTGCTGCTCCCGCTCTCGGGGATCTTCTACCCGGTCTCGGCGCTCCCGGGCGCCCTGCAGCCGATCTCCGAGGCGCTGCCCACGACCCACGTGTTCGCCGCCGCGCACGACCTCGTCGACGGCAAGCCCCTGCCGTGGGACGAGGTCGCGATCGCGGCCGGAGGCGCGGTCGTCGCCGCCGTGCTCGGTGTGTGGTTCCTGACCCGGATGCTCGCCGTGTTCCGGTCCCGGGGCTACATCAGCCGCCACGTCTGATCTGCTGACGCAAGGACGCTCGGGGTCAGTCGTCGGGGTCGGGACGACCGCGCTTGCGCTTCGTCTCGCCCCGCCGCCGCTTCTGCTCGACCCGGCGCCGTTGCGACGCGCGGGTCGCGCGCGTGGGACGACGCGGGGGATCGACGCGGAGCGCGGCGGCGAGCCGTGCGCGGAGCCGTTCGGTCGCGAGGTCGCGATTGCGGGCCTGGGACCGCGTGTCGGAGGCTGCCGCCCGCGCCACCGGCCCGAGCCGGTCGAGCAGGCGGGCCCGCTGTCGGGGTCCGAGCGACGGCGAGGACGCGACGTCGAAGGAGACCTCGACGCGCGTGTCGGACGTGTTCGCGTGCTGACCGCCGGGGCCGCCCGACCGCGTGGCCTGCCAACGGAGCTCGTCGCGGCCGATGCGACAGGTCGGCGAGACCCGGAGCCAGCGGTCCTCGTCGGGTCGGTCCTGGCCGGTTCGGTCCTGGCCGGTGCGGTCCTGGTCGGGGGTCCCGTCGCGATCCACGTCGACCATGATCGCGTCAGAACGCGCCCATGGTCGCGAGCCCGGCGATCGCGGCGACGATCCCGACCCCCAGGCTCGACGCGACGTACACGACGGCGAGGGCACCGTCGCGAGGGCGTGCGATCCCGCCCTCGGCGAGGCGCACTGCCTCGATCACGAACGTGGAGAAGGTCGTGTACGCGCCCAGGAAACCGGAGCCGAGCACCGCGGTCGCCGACGTCGAGAGCCCTTGGTGCATCGCGAGTCCGGCCACGACCCCGAGCGCGAACGAGCCGCTGACGTTCACGATCCAGGTTCCCCATGGGAACGCGTGGCCCGTCCAACGTGCGACCCCCCGCTCGATCAGGAACCGGGCGGGTGCGCCGAGGGCGCCGGCGAGCATGACCAGCGCGAGGGTCACGACTCACCCTCGTCGGGCACCGGTCCCCGTCGCCACCCACCGGCCGTGAGGCCCGCCAGGCACGCGACGAGGCCACCGGCCACCGACGCGCACAGGTGGGCGGCAGCCAGACCTGCCTCGCTGTCGCGCAGGAGGCCGGCCACCTCCACCGTGAGGGTCGAGAACGTGGTGAAGGAGCCGAGGACCCCGATCCCGACGACGAGGCGGATCCACCCCTCGGTCTGCCCGTGCCGGAGGAGGTGCTCGAGGAGCAGTCCGAGACCGAAGGCGCCGACGAGGTTCACGGCCAGGGTCGTCGTCGGGAAGCTCGTCGACGCGACGGGGAACGCGCGAGCGAGTCCGTAGCGACCGGCCGAACCGAAGGCGCCGCCCGCCCCGACGAGCATCAGTGCACGCGCCGTCGGGCGGGCTCCGGTCAAGGGCGCAACGCGGGGTCGCTGCTCCCGTCGGTGACGGCGAGCGCCGCGTCCACCAGCTGGGCGACCATCTCGCCCATCGCGCCGAACCCCTCTCCCAGGGTCTTGCCCATCAGGAACCGCGCGTTGATGCCTTCGAGGATGATCGCGAGCTTGTACATCGCGAAGGCGAGGTAGAAGTCGAGGTGCTCCACCGATCGCCCGGATTGCTCGGCATAGCGTTCGACGATCGCATCCCGCGAGAGGAAGCCGGGGGCCGACGCGATCCCGGCGCCGGAGCCGATCGCCGGACCGGCATCGACGCCCCAGTAGACGAGGAACAGGCCGAGGTCGGTGAGCGGGTCGCCGAGGGTGGACATCTCCCAGTCGAGGACGGCGACGATGCGCCCGGGGTCGTCGAGCGCCAGCATCGTGTTGTCGAGCCGGTAGTCACCGTGGACGATCGCGGCGGGTCCCGACTCGGGCAGCGCCGCGTCGAGGCGCCGAGCAACCTCGTCGAGGGTCGGCAGCTCCCGCGTCTTGTTCGCCTCCCACTGCTTGCCCCACCGTGCGACGTTGCGGGCGAGGAACCCGTCGGGGCGTCCGAAGTCCCCCAGCCCGGCCGCGTCGTAGTCGACTGCATGCAGGCGCGCGAGCGTGTCCACGAGCGCGTGGCTGATGCGGGTCGCGTCGGCGTCGGACAGGTCCGACATGTCCTCGGGCGACCGGAGGATCCGGCCGTCGACGCGCTCCATCACGTAGAACGGAGCGTCGTTGACTGCGGTGTCGTCGCAGAATGCGAACGCTCGCGGCACCGGGACCTCCGAACCCGCGAGTGCCGAGATGACGCGGTGCTCGCGAGCCATGTCGTGGGCGGTGGCGACGACGTGGCCGAGTGGGGGGCGTCGGAGCACCCAGGTGCGGGGGCCCTGGGTGATCGCGTAGGTGAGGTTGGAGCGCCCGCCCGCGATCAGCTCGGCGTGGAGTGGCGCGTCCTCGGCGTCCTCGACGTGGGATGCGAACCAGGGGCGCAGGCGCGCGAGGTCCACGCCTTCTGGTGTGGTGCTGTCCTGGTCGGCCACGTGTCCCCCTCGGTGCCGGCGCAGCCTACCGAGCGTCGCGCGCGGTGAGGGGCGCGTCGGACGGAGGAGCTCAGCCCGCGGGTTGGATCAGGCGACGCGCGTGATGCGGGGCTCGACCGGGCGGCCGTTGCCCTTGGGGTACCGGGCGACGCGTCCGACCGGCATGTCGACGCGGTAGCCGGCTGCGGCACGGTCTTCCTCGGACTCGCCGCCCCAGAAGCCGTACTCGCGCTGCTCGCGCGCCCACTCACGGCAGGGAGTGATGACCTCGCACGTCTCGCAGATGGCGCGGGCTCGCGCCTCGCGCAGGACCCGGGTCTCCGGCCGCTCGCCCGCCGGGGCGAAGAAGAGGTCGGACTGGCCCACGCAGGCGGCGTCACTCGTCCACGCGAGGGGACCAGTGAAGATGAGGTTGGACAGGGTGTCGGTGGCCACTGCACACTCCGAAATGCTCGGGCCGAATGTGGTGCAGTCCGTCCGGGAGTCGACAGGGGGGGTGCGACCCCGAACGAGCTGCGGCGGCCATCGTGGCCCACCGCAGACAATCTGTCCAACAGGTAGGAACGATTGTTACCATCGTGCTGAACGATGGTAATCTGGTGCGATGGAACTCCGACACCTCGACGCGCTGCTGGCCATCGATGAGGAAGGCTCGTTCACCGCGGCCGCGGATGCGCTCGCCACGGTCCAGTCCAACGTCTCCGAGCAGGTCCGTCAGCTCGAGGACGAGCTCGGGGCCGAGCTGCTCGTCCGGAGCCGGCGTGGAGCCCGTCCCACGGAGTGCGGGCAGGTCGTCCTCGACCGCGCCCGGCGCATCCGACGCGAGCTCGACGCGATGCGCACCGACGTCGCCGCCGTGCTCGGGCTCGAGATCGGCGACGCGACCTTCGGCATCGTGGGAACGGCGAGTCGATGGGTCGTGCCGCCGCTCGTCGCCGGGCTGCGCCAGCGGTCGCCGGGCATCCGGCTCCGCATCCAGGAGGCGGCATCCGAGCGCCTCGTCCAGGAAGTCGTCGACGGCGATCTCGCCCAGGCCGTGGTCACGGAGCCGGTCACCCATCCTCGCATCCGCGCCCAGACGTTGCTGGAGGAGGCGCTGGTCGCCGTGGTCCCGGTGGGTGCCGACCTCCCCGACTCGCCGGTGCCGCTCGGTTCGGTGCTCGCGCTCGGTCTCATCCTCCCGCCGGCCGAGAATCCGCTGCGCCACGAGGTCGAGTCGGCCGCGGCACAGCAGGGCCTCGAGGTGGTGGTCACCGTCGAGGTCGAGGGCATTCGACTCATCGCCGATCTCGTTGCGTCGGGCGCGGGTGCGTCGATCCTCCCGCGCACGGCGCTGCCGCCGAAGCTCGACGACGTCCGGACGGTCGTGATCTCCGGGGTGCCGCCCCGACGCCTCGCCCTCGTCACCAGTCGTGATGCGCAGCTCTCGCTCGCCGACGAGGCCGTCCGCGAGAGCGTCCTCGGCGTCGTCGCCGATCGCTTGAACCTCGCCGGCCTCGGCGAGGTCCCCCGCTAGCATCGGCGAGGTCAGCAGGGTCCCGCGCCGGGTAACCCCAGGCGGGACGAGGGGGGTCGACATGAGCAACGACGCTTCAGATCGCAGGTCGGACGACGTCCGACGCGCCGACGAGATCGGCGGCGACGGCCCGAACGTCCGCGTCATCGTCGGCGTCGGCATCGTCGCGGCGCTCGTGCTGTTCGCACTGCTGAACTTCCAGGAGATCAAGATCGACCTGCTCGTCGGATCGATCCGGGCCCGTCTGATCGTCGTCATCGCGGTGTCGGCCCTCGCGGGGTTCCTGGCCGGGTTCTTGTTCTTCCGACGGCGCGAGAAGCACCGTCAGGACTGAGGCATCACCGCGATCCGCGCGCCGGCGACCGTCAGCACCCGTTCGGGCCCGGGACCGTCCACCTCGAGCCGATCGACGCCGGGCTCGGCGTCGCGATGCTCCTCCAGCCTGATCCGACCACCGCCGGGCCAGACGAGCGAGACGCTGCGGTCCTCGGACTCCTCGACGATCCCGTCGAGGACGGTCGTGTAGAAGTCGCTCGTGGCGCGGAGCGTCGGGGTGCGAAGAACGACCCGTCGGAGCCAGGCAGTCGACTCCGCCCGCACGAGGTCCCCCGGCCACCACATCGGGTCGCCCCCCGGACCGTGCTCGCAGTAGCCGGCGAATTCCTCGAGCGGGGATCCGTACGGCGAGCTCGACTCCGCGAGCTGCACCACGGTGCCGTGGGCCTCCTTCGGGGTCAGGAACGCCTCGCGCCAGATCGGGTCCGAGAGCTCGATCCCGATCGGCGAGTACCCGAGCCCCCGCACCCGGTCGATCGTCGCCTCGAGATCGGCGACCTTGAAGGTGAGGTGGTGCGCACCCTCTCCGTGGCGGGTGAGGAACCGGTCGAGGAAGTCGTTCTGCGCGAAGTCCCAGGGCTCGAGCAGCTCGATCTTCATGCCGGAGCGCCGGTCACCGAGGAAGACCTGCATCGGTCGGAACCCGACGGCATGGCCTCCCGACAGGATGTGCGCCCCGAGCTCGCCGACGAGCACGTGGAGGGCAGGTGTCGCGTCCCGGGTCGCGAGCGCGACGTGGTCGAGGTGCATCGGATCAGCCTCGCGCGGGCGCGAGCGACGCTTCCCCTTCGGCCCCGAGAGCGGACGGGTCGTCGCCGCGCGACCGCCCCGCCCGGGTGACGAGCCGGGCGATGGCGAAGCCGATGCCGAGGACGACGAAGCCGCCGACAGCATCGAGGAAGTAGTGGTTGGCGGTGAGCACGATCGACGTGACGGTACCGACCGGATACAGCGCGGCCAGGACCTTGGCCCACGTGCTCTTGACGCGGGGGACGAGTGCGAGCGCGCACCAGAGGGCCCACACGCAATGCACGCTGGGCATGGCCGCGTACTGGTTCGAGATCTTGTTGATCGCACCTCGCTTGAACGACCAGAACGTCGGGTACTTGTCGAGTGTGTCGACGAACCCGAAGTGCGCGGGGAGCAGGCGCGGGGGCATCAGAGGCCAGAAGGCAAATCCGATGAGTGCGATCGCGGTCGAGATCGCGAGCGCGTTGCGCCAGAGCGCGTACTCGTCGCTGAACTTCCGGTACAGGAACACGAGGACACCCGTCGTGACGACGAAGTGCAGCGAGCCGTAGAAGTAGTTGCTCGCGATGATGAGCGGCCGGATGTTGAGCGCCCATTCGTGCAGCATCCGCTCGTGGTTCAGGCCCAGGCTCTGCTGCCAACCGATCAGCTCGAGCGCGTTCGCCTTGGCTGCGGCGGGACTGCCCTGGTTGGCGTTCCGGATCGCGGAGTAGACGAAGTAGTACCCGAGGACGAACCCCACCTCGCCCCACCAGTACAGGACTGAGCCGTCGCTGCGCACGCGGCCACCGGGGAGGCGGCGTCGGAACGGCCGCCGATCGGTCGCGCTCGCGACCGTCATGTCGGCGCGGGGCTCCGTTGCGGTTCCGGCGGACCGGTCGACGCCGGGTCCGTGGGCTTGGCGTCGTGGCCCATTGCGAATGCCGGGGCGCCGATGAGGCTCACCACGAGCGTCATCGCGTACCAGAGCAATCCGACCGCGACGGCCTGCCCCGTCGGGACCCCGAGCGGATGCAAGAGGAACGCGAGCATGGCCTCGCGGACGCCGAGCCCGCCGACGGAGACGGGGAGGACCTGCACCATCGCGACAGCAGGGACGAACGCGAGCACCGCGGCGTTCGGGATCGTCAGGCCGATGGTATGCACCGCGCAGTAGACGGCAGCGACCACCGTGACCTGGTAGAGGATGGAGAGCATCAAGGCCCAGATGGTGTCGCGGGGATCCCGGCGGAAGCGGTCGACACCGACGTGGACGATCCCGATGTAGCGCGTCCAGCTCTCGCTGTGGACGAACCTTCCCGCGAGGCGGGGATGCGCGGAGAGCCAGAGGATGATGCCGAGCGTCGCGATGGTCCCCGCGGCGATCGCCAACGCGACCCACGCACGCGGGACTTCCAACAGGTCGGGTCGGATCGCGAAGCCGAGGATCGTGAGGAGGGGGAGCGCGACGAAGCCAGTGAGCCGCTCGAGCGCGACGGAGGCGAAGGCGATCTCGGTGGACCCGATGTCCTTCGAGGAGCGACTGATCCGGAGCACGTCGCCGCCCACCGTCGAGGGGAGCGCGTTGCCGACGAACTGGCCGGCGAGGTAGTGCTTCAGCAACGTCACGAGCGGAACGTGCACCTCGTACACCGCGAGCACGCGTTGCCAGCGCCACGACGCGACGACGAAGCTGAAGGCCATGAGCGCGGCACCGGAGATCGCGAACGCGAGGGTGCCGGGGAGGCTCCGGTCAGGTGGGATGAGATCGTCGGGTTCGATCTTCGCCACGAGCACCGCCAACAGCGCGACGCTCACGACGATCCGACCCCACTTGACCCAGGCGCGGTGACGGCGCGGCGGGGCCGCCGAGGGAAGCGCCATCCCCGTAGAGTACGCATCTCGGGCGGAAGCGTCCTGTCGAGGCGTGCGAGCGGAGGGGTCTGGAGTGCGGGTCGTGAGCAGCGGCGGGACCGGGCTCGTCGCCGAGCGCGAGGGCGAGGGTCCACCGTTCCTCATGGTGCATGGGTTCACGGGGGCCAAGGAGGACTTCGCCGACCACGCACCGTGCTTCGCGCGGCACAGCACGGTGATCACCTACGACCTTCGCGGGCACGGCGAGAGTGACCACCCCAGCGAGGTCGACTCCTACTCGTTCGATCTCCTCACCGCCGATGCCCTGGCCGTCGCCGATGCGTGCGCGGCCGATCAGTTCGTGCTGCTCGGGCACTCGATGGGCGGCATGGTGGCGCTCCGGGTCGTGCTCGAACACCCCGAGCGCGTCGCCGGCCTGGTGCTGATGGACACCGCCCCCGGGAAGCCGCAGGGCGTCGACGCCGACATGGCCGAGGTGGCGGCGCAGCTCGCGCTCGAGGACGGCATGGCCGAGCTCCGGCGCCTCCTCGACGCCGCCAACCCGCTGGGCTCGGAGGCGGACCAACGCGTGCGCGCGGAGCGTCCGGGGTACGCGGAGTTCGGGGAGCGCAAGTGGGCGGCGGTGGAGCCAGCGGCGTACGCGACGCTCCTGCGCGAGATCGTGCACCAGCAGGACCAGCTCGACGCGATGCGCGAGATCACGTGCCCGACGCTCGTCATCGTCGGTGAGCAGGACGAGCCGTTCCTCGAGGACTCCTACGCGATGGTCGAGGCGATCGACGGCGCGGAGCTCGTGGTCGTGCCCCGAGCAGGGCACTCGCCGCAGTTCGAGAACCCCGACGTGTGGTACGCAGCCGTCGACGCGTTCGTGAGGGAGGTCACGACATGAGCGACCCATCGGCCCCATCGCCCGACGGCGGCTACCTCGCGGCGGCCACGCTGCGGGCTCACGGCGTCGACACGATGTTCACCCTCTCCGGGGGGCACCTCTTCCCGCTCTACGACGGGTGTGTGAAGACCGATCTCCGCCTCGTCGACACCCGCCACGAGCAGACCGCGGCGTTCGCGGCCGAAGGTTGGGCCAAGGTGACGCGGCGAGTGGGCGTCGCCGCGCTCACGGCCGGCCCCGGGGTCACCAACGGGATCAGCGCGCTGACCAGCGCCCACATGAACGGATCGCCGATGTGCGTGATCGGGGGGCGGGCACCTTCGGCGCGGTGGGGCGTCGGGTCCCTCCAGGAACTCGATCACATCCCGATCGTGGCGCCCGTGACGAAGGCGGCCGGGACGCTCGACCATGCCGACGCGATCCCCGGCGGGCTCGGCGACGCACTGCGCGCCGCGTGCACGCCGCACCGGGGCCCGGTGTTCGTCGACGTGCCGCTCGACGCCTGGGGTCCGTCCGACGCGGCGGTTGCGGGACCGCCGGACCCGACGGCCCTCGCGGGCCCGGCCGCCGACCCCGGCGACCTCGACGCCGTCGCCCGTCTTGTCGGCGCCGCGCGCCGTCCCGTGCTCATGATCGGTGGCGACGTCTACTGGGCCGGCGCAGAAGCCGAGGTCCTCGCGTTCGCCGAGGCGGTCCGCATCCCCGTGTTCGCGAACGACATGGGTCGCGGAGTCGTCCCCGCCGACCACGACCTCGCGTTCTCGCGGGCCCGGTCGGCGGCGTTCTCGGGTGCCGACCTCATGATCGTCGCGGGGACCCCGTTGGACTTCCGGCTCGCGTTCGGGGCGTTCGCGGCACCGGTGGTGCACCTGGCGGACAGCCCCGCGGGCGTTGCTCGGCACGTCGAGCTCGAGGGATCAGCTGCGGGCGATCTCCGCGCCGCGTTCGCGACGCTCGCGGATACCGCTTCGTCGGCGACCGCCGAAGGTGCCCGGACCGAGCGGGAGGACTGGATCCGGTCATTGCGCGACGACGAGCTGGCGAAGCGGAGCACGGAGCAGGCCCGGCTCGACTCGGACTCGGACCCGATCGATCCGGCCCGGATCTTCGGGGAGCTCCGCGCCCGACTCGACCGTGACGCGATCGTGATCGGCGACGGTGGGGACTTCGTGTCGTACGCCGGGAAGTACGTCGACACGTTCACGCCGGGATGCTTCCTCGGACCCGGTCCGTACGGATGTCTCGGGAGCGGCACGGGATACGCGCTCGCCGCGGCACTCGCCCACTCCGAACGCCAGGTCGTGGTGTGCTTCGGTGACGGCGCGATCGGGTTCACGCTCGGGGACCTCGACACGCTCGTCCGCCACGGCGTCAACGTCACCGCGGTCGTCGGGAACAACGGGATCTGGGGCCTCGAGAAGCACCCGATGCAGATGATCTTCGGGTACGACGTGGTCGCCGAGCTCCGGCCCGGGACCCGCTACGACCTCGTCGCCGAGGCGCTCGGTGGCCATGGCGAGCTGGTTGCCGCGCCTTCCGAGATCGGGCCCGCACTGGACCGGGCGTTCGCGCACGACGGGTGCTCGGTCGTGAACGTGCTCACCGATCCGGGCGACGCCTACCCGCGTTCGTCGAACCTCGGCTGACGTCGAGTCGAGTGCGGGTCAGCGTCCCGCGCCGGGGCACGGCCGCCAGTCGCCCCGCTCACGGCGCAGCGGGAGGACGTAGATGTCGTCGTCGCCCCCGCCGCGTGGGCGGATCGCGTACTCGACCGTCGCGCGATCGCCGTCGCGATCGACCGTGAACGGGTTCACCGAGAGGTTCTCGCCGCCGAGGAAGTGCCGGGTGACCGAGAGGATCGCCGTGTCGGGGCGCTCCCTCGCTGCGGCGCAGAGCTGATCCGCGGCGGCATCGATCCGATCGTCGACCAGATCCTCCATGAAGTCGTCGGCGGCCGAGAACGCCGGCAAGGTGTTCGTGATGAAGAGCGCCGTCCCGGTTCCGGCGGCGGCGAGGATGGCGACCATCACCGCCACGAGCACGACGACCCAGGTTCGGCGGCGGCGCGCCCGCGGCGGCGGTGCCATCTGGTCCGCGGGTGCGGGAGGCGGCGGGGGCGCGGTCATGTGCCGGTCGTCCGATCGAGGAACCGCTCCCGGTCGACGACGACTCGGGTGATGCGACCGGCCGCGACGAGTCCCCGTCCGTCGTTGACCGACACCCGGAACGTCAGGCGTCGGCTCTCCACCGCCTCGAGGGTTGCCTCGGCGACGACCTCGCCACCGATCGGAGTGGGCGCGAGGTGGTCCAGCTGGACGCGGAAGCCGACCGTGGTCTGCCCGTCGTCGAGCGCCTCGGCGAGCGCGTGGACGGACGCCTCCTCGGCGAGACCGACCACCCGCGGCGTCGCAAGCACCTGCACGTCGCCACTGCGGAGCGCGACTGCGGTGTCGGCTTTCGTGACGACCAGCGTGACGGCGGCGCTGAGGCCGGGGCGCAGGCTCATTCGCCTACCCTAGCGATCCCGTGATCGATCCCGACATCCTCGAGCGCACCCTGGGCGAAGCCCTACACCACGGCGGCGACTTCGCCGAGGTGTTCGTCGAGGACCGCCGCAGCTCGAACGCACGCTTCGACGACGGTCGCGTCGAGGAGCTCGTCTCGGGACACTCGCGCGGCGCGGGTCTGCGTGTCGTGCGGGGCGACACGACCGGGTTCGCACACACGGCCGATCTCAGCGAAGCAGGGTTGCGCGACGCCGCGCGCGCGGCTGCTGCGGCGGCGCGCGACTCCGGTGGATCCGAGAAGGTCATCTCGCTCGAGCGTCGGTCGGTGGATCCGGGCGCAGTCGTGATCCCACCCGAGTCGGTTCCGAAGGATCGGAAGGTCGAGCTCCTCCGCACGGCCGATGCCGCAGCTCGCGGGCAGAGCGACGCGATCCGTCAGGTCGGTGTCTCGTACGCCGACAGTCGCCGTCGGATCCTCGTCGCCAACTCCGACGGCCTCTTCGCCGAGGACGACCAGGTCCGGACGAGGTTCATGGTCCAGTGCGTCGCGGTGGGCGACACGGGGATGCAGACAGGCTCGGAGGCACCCGGACGCACCATGGGCTTCGAGCTCTTCGACGAGGTGGACCCGGAAGGGGTGGCTCGCACCGCAGCCGACCGCGCGTTGACGATGCTTCGGGCCCGACCGGCACCCACCGGTCGACTCCCCGTGGTCTTGCGCCGCGGGGCCGGTGGCGTGCTCTTCCACGAAGCGTGCGGCCACGGTCTCGAGGCCGACCTCGTGGGTCGTGACGCGTCGGTCTTCCGCGGTCGGACCGGCGAGCAGGTCGCGTCACCGATCGTCAACCTGGTCGACGACGGCACGTACGGCCGCGAGTGGGGGACCGCGTCGATCGACGACGAGGGGGCACCGACCCGGCGCAACGTCCTCATCGAGGACGGCGTCCTCACCGACTACATGTGGGACTTCCTCCGGGCACGCAAGGAGGGTCGGGCGAGCAGTGGGAACGGCCGACGCGAGACCTACCGGGACCTCCCGATGGTGCGGATGACGAACACCTACATCCTCCCCGGTGTTGACGAGCCCGAGGCCATCATCGAGGGGACCGAGCGGGGGCTCTACTGCGCGGCACTCGGTGGCGGGCAGGTGAACACCGCGACCGGCGACTTCGTCTTCGGGGTGACCGAGGCGTACCTCATCGAGCACGGCGAGATCACCGAGCCGGTCCGGGCGGCCCAGCTGATCGGCAACGGCGCCGAGACGCTGCGCCTCGTCGACGCCGTGGGCAGCGACTTCGACACCTGGGCCGGGACATGCGGCAAGGACGGACAGGGGGTCCCGGTCTCGTCGGGGCAGCCGACGTTGCGGGTCGCGGAGCTGACGGTCGGTGGAACGGCGCGTGGCTGAGCCCCACCGCGAGGCGGGGGTGGATCTGCTCTCGGTCGCGCGTGCGGTCGTGCAGCGTGCGGACGCCGGTGAGCAGGTCGAGGCGTACGTCTCACGCGTTCGTGAGACCGAGGTCAAGGTGCATGCCGCCGCGGTCGAGGCGCTCGTGGTCGCCGAGCGAGCCGGCGTGGGTGTCCGCGTCCTCGTCGACGGCCGACAAGGGTTCGCGTGGGCCGGTTCGCTCGATGCCGACGTCGTCGACGAGGCGCTCGCCGAGGCCCGCGACAACGCGCGCTTTGCGACGCCGGACGAGCACGCGCGGATCCCGACGCCGGGTGACTGCGAGCACCCGGTCGCTGACCTCGATCTCTGGCGCCCCGATGTCCTCACCACCGACACCGAGGCCAAGGTGGAGCTCGGCCTCGCGGTCGAAGCCGCGACGAGGGCCGCCGACGATCGCGTGCGGGCGGTCGAGTCGGCCCGCTACGGCGACACCGCGCTCGAGATGGCGCTCGCGAACTCGCACGGCGTCGAGGCGACGAGTCGGCGCACGACATGCGCGGTCACCTCCTACGCGATGGTGGGGGACGGCGCAGAGACCCGCACCGGGTCGGGGTTCTCGGCCGGCCGCGCCTTCGCCGACCTCGACGCCGAGATCGCCGGTCGCGACGCCGCCGAGCGCGCGGTGCGGCTCCTCGGCGCCTCGCAGCCGCCCACGCGCACGCTCCCGGTCGTCTTCGACCCACTCGTCACCCGGTCCCTGCTGGCGATCATCGGCTCGGCCCTCGGCGCTGAGAACGTCGCGAAGGGGCGCTCGATGTTCGCAGACCGGCTCGGGGAAGAGGTCGCGGCCGCGTGCGTGACGCTCACCGATGACCCGGTCGTTGCCGCCGCGTTCGGGGCGACTCCCTACGACGCGGAAGGCGTGCCGACCCGTGCGGTCGCGTTGCTGTCCGGAGGGGTGCTGGACGGCCTGCTGCACAACGTCTCGACCGCGCACCGGGCCGGGACGACGACGACCGGGTCTGCCGTGCGGGGGGGATACGCATCCGCGCCCGGGGCGGGCGCCCGAGCCCTGGCCTTGCGCCCGGGAACGCACGGCCCGGAGGAGATCCTGGCGATCGCCGGGGATGCGCTCTACGTGCAGTCGGTGAGCGGCCTGCACTCGGGGACCAATCCCGTGAGCGGCGACTTCTCGGTGGGGGCGGAAGGGCTGATCGTGCGGGACGGCGCGCTCGCCGAACCGGTGCGCGAGGTGACCATCGCGTCGACCTTGCCGCGCATGCTCCTGGACGTCACGGAGGTCGGGAACGACCTGACCTGGCTGCCGGGCGGTGCCGCGGGAGTGACGCTCATGGTCGCGGAGATGACGGTCAGCGGGTCCTGACGCCACGGCGATCGAGGATCGAGCGCAGCTCGTCGACGACGGCGATCGGGTCCTCACCGACATGCACGGTCTCGATCCCCAGCTCCCGGGCCGCGGCGACGTTGTCGGGGTTGTCGTCGAGGAACACGGAGGCGTCCGGTGCAGCGCCGGCGCGTGCGCAGGTGAGCTCGTAGATCCGTGGATCGGGCTTGCGCATGCCGACCTCGCTCGAGTCGACCACGAGTGGGAACAGCTCATCGACGGGGAACGACGCCCGCCAGGAGTCGCCGAACTCCTTCACGTTGTTGGTCAGCAGTGCAAGGGGAACCCCGAGCCGTTCGAGTCGGCGGATCTCGTGGACGATCGGCCATTGGACCCGCACGGCGTACGTCGCCGAGAAGTCGACGAACGCCTGGGTCGTCAGTTCGGTCCCGAGGATGTCGGGCGCGCGCCGCGTGAGGCGCTCGAGGTAGTCGTCGAACCCGAGCTTGCCCATCTCGAGGAGGTGGAAGTCGTGGACGGGGCCCTCGTCGTACGCGCCGTCGACCGGGTCGCCGTCGCTGCCTTCCGGGATCTCGCCGAAGAGCAGGCGGTTGAGCGACCCGGTCGGGTAGCCCATGACGACCTCGAAGTCGGCGACGTCGTCGAGCAACCGCTCGGAGATGACCCCGCCGTAGTCGAAGATCACGAGGTCGACGATGCCGGTGCCCTGCATCTCAGCGCAGCTCGATGATCACGGCGGCGAGGGGGGCCGCGACGAGCAGGTAGACGGCGAACGCACGCAGCGAGTGGGTGCGGAGGTACGCGAGGAACCCCTCGATCGCGAGCCACCCGCTGATCGTGGCGGCGAGGAACCCGGCGATGACTGGCCCGGTCACGTCGAAGCGCCCGCTGGTGATGTCGGTGACCTTCGTCGCCACCGCACCGACGATCGCGGGGATCGCGAGCAGGAACGAGAAGCGGGCCGCGGCCTCGCGCGTCATTCCCTGCGCGACCCCAGCGGCGATCGTCGACCCGGATCGTGAGATCCCGGGGGTGATCGATGCGGCCTGCGCAAGACCGATCCAGGAGGCGCGGCGAGCGTCGACGTCGTGCTCGGCGACACCGGTACGGATCATCCGCTCGACGGCGAGCAGGATCACCGCGGTCACCACCCAGAACAAGCACGCCCACAGCGGTTCCTCGAAGAGGGACTCGAACTCGTTGCCGAGCGTCAGGCCGGCGAGACCCGCGGGGATCGAGCCGAGGGCGAGGAGCCCGATCATGCGCCGGTCCGCCCGAGGATCCGGCCCTCCGCCGAAGAGGCCGACGAGCAGCCCCAGCAGGTCGCGCCGGAACGAGAACAGCACGGCGAGGAGCGTCCCGAGGTGGAGGATCAGATCGAAGGTGAGGTCGGGCTGATCCCAGCCGAGGACCGCGGGGACGACGACGAGGTGCCCGCTCGAGGAGATCGGGAGAAACTCGGTGAGCCCCTGGACGACCCCCAGCACGATGTCTTCCAGCCACCCCATGTCGCAGCGATGCTACGGGGCGCGAGCCTCTTCGGGAGGAACGAGCGCGATCGTGAGGACGCCGCGCGCGGCGGCGTACGCGAGATCGCGGGACTGGCGTGGACTCACCAGGACCGTGACGCCGAGACCGGGTCGCCCGTCGGACTCGCGGGCGGGCTCCACGTGCAGGACCTGCACTCCAGCCGCGACGACCGTCGACGACAGGGCAGCCGGCTCGTCGGTCGACCCGAGTCCGATGTCGGTCGTCGCCAGGACGTCGATGGCGGCGCCTCTCGGTGGCCGGAGCGCGTCGTCGACGGTGACGCGCATCGCCCGCGTGCCCACCGGCAACGCGCCGTCGATCCCGGTGCGTGCTCGGGGTGCGAGGTTGCCCTCCGCTACGAAGCCTCCGCGCAACGTCGGGACGGTGACGACGCGACCGACCGCGTCTCCTGTGCGGGCGATCACCCCGGGCGGGAGCTGGGACCGGTGCACGCGGCGGACGCGCAGGTCGGAGCGATCGAGCACGGTGCCGAGGTGCAGGCGATGGGCGGCGACGACGGCCCCGCGCTCGGGTCCGAAGGTCGACGCCCGGCGGTGCAGCGTCGCGAGATCAGAGGCGACGAGGATGGCGGTCCCGGCGGCCACGGCGACCGCGGCTGACCACAGGGCGACTGCTCGGGGGGCGCGCGTGCGCAACGGGGGCTCCTTCCCGCGGGTGGTGGCAGTGACCCCCGGGCGGGCGGGCGCGTGACGTGGCGCTAGGAGGAGCCCGAGCTCCCGCTCGAGGCGCCCGATCCCGATTTCGAGCCGGCGTCCTTCGAACCGGCGTCCTTCGAACCGGAGCCGTTCGATCCGGACTTCGAGTCGCCGGACTTCGAGTCGCTCGTCAACGTGTCCCCGGACTTGGAGTCTCCCGACTTCGAGGAGGAGGAGGACGAGTCGCCGCCGGACTCCGACCCCGAGGTGGGCTCGCCGCCGGACTTCGAGTCACCGGACGAGCGGGAGCCGCCGCTGCGGTTGTCGGTCTTGTAGAAGCCCGACCCCTTGAGCACGATGCCTGCGGGCGACAGCACCTTCGTGAGCGGACCGCCGCAGGTCGCGCCGTCGACGGCGTCGTGGGTCGTGAGGGAGTCGGAGGTGATCGACTGCCAGATCTCGACGTCTTCGCCGCAGGTCCCGCAGCGGTAACGGTACGTGGGCATCGGTGGCTGGAGCTCCCGGTCCTGGTCCCGAGCTGTTGGCACTCTCGGGTCGTGACTGCTAACGCTATCCGAAGCCGGAGGCTTCCCGCACAGCACCGCTTCCCGCGCGCGGCGGCCACGCACCACAATGGCGAGGTGACCTGGGTGCTCGTCCTCCTCCCCTTCGCGTACCTGCTCGGGACGTTCCCGAGCGCGGAGCTGGTCGCCCGCCGCGGCGGCTTCGACGTGACGACCGAGGGCAGTGGCAACCCGGGCGCGTCGAACACGATGCGCCTGATGGGGTGGAAGGCGGGCGTCGTCGTCCTGCTCCTCGACGTCGGGAAGGGTGCGCTCGCCGCCGGCATCGGGAGCGCGATCGACGACCACCGGGGGGCGTACATCCTCGGCGTCGCCGCGGTCGCCGGCCATGTCTTCCCCGTGACGCGCCGGTTCAAGGGTGGTCGTGGGGTCGCGACGGCGGCCGGGGTGGTCGCGGTCGTGTTCCCGCTGATCACCGCCATCCTCGCGAGCGTGTGGGTCGTCATCGCACGCGGCTTCCACCGCGCCTCGATCGCGTCCGTCGTCTGCGCCTCGGCGTTCCCGGTGATCGTCGCGATCCGCGGGGGTGGGCCGCTCGACCTGTCGGTGTCGAGCGGGCTGGCTGCGGTCGTCGTGTTGCGCCACCTCTCGAACCTCCGCCGCCTCGTGCGCGGCGAGGAGCCCGAGCTCGGCGGCGGCGCGAAGCGGCGCGGGTAGCGTCGGCGTTCATGGCCGGTGCACGCGTCACGAAGGCGGTGATCCCCGCCGCAGGCTTGGGTACGCGGTTCCTGCCCGCGACGAAGAGCCAGCCCAAGGAGATGCTGCCGGTCGTCGACCAGCCGTCGATCCAGTACGTCGTCGAGGAGGCGGTGGCGGCCGGGCTCACCGACGTGCTCGTGATCACCGGGCGGGGCAAGCGGGCCATCGAGGACCACTTCGACCGCAACTTCGAGCTCGAGGCGACGCTCGAGGCGCAGGGCAAGCACGACGTCGTCGAGGAGCTCCGGGCGACGACCGAGCTCGGGCACATCCACTACATCCGCCAGGGTGAGCCCAAGGGCCTCGGGCACGCGATCTCGGTCGCGAGCGAGCACGTGGGTGAGCACGCGTTCGCCGTCCTCCTCGGCGACGACATCATGGTCGACGACGCCGAGCTCCTCGGTCGCATGCTCGACGTCCACGAGCGGCACGGCGCGTCGGTGCTCGCCCTGATGGAGGTCGAGCCCGAGCAGATCTCGGCCTACGGGTGCGTGGAGGCCGAGGATGCGGGCGGCGGCCTCCTGCGCGTCCGCGGCATCGTCGAGAAGCCGCGTCCCGAGGTCGCACCGTCGAACCTCGCGGTGATCGGTCGCTACGTGCTCACGCCCGAGATCTTCGCCGCGATCGAGCGGACGCCGCCGGGCGTGAACGGGGAGATTCAGATCACGGACGCGATCGGCCTGCTCCTCGAGGACCAGCCGGTGTACGGGGTCTCGTTCTCGGAGGGGCGCTACGACATCGGTCAGAAGCTCGACTTCCTGCGCGCGAACGTCGAGCTCGCGCTCGATCGACCCGAGCTGGGGCCCGAGCTGGCCGAGGTCCTCGTGGAGATCGTGCGCCGACGCGGCCTCGTCTGAGGAAGCGCAACGCCGTGAGCCCGCTCGTTCCACTCGACGACACCCGGGCGTCGATCCTCGCGGCCGTCTCCCCGCTCGAGTCGACCACCGTCGCCCTCACGGACGCGCTCGGGCTCGTCCTCGCAGGGCCGGTGCACGCCCGAGAGGACGTCCCCCCGTTCGCGAACACGGCGATGGACGGGTACGCGCTGCGTTCCGCCGACACCTCGGGGGCCGGCCCGGACACCCCGGTCCGCCTGCGCGTGGTCGCCGAGCTCCCGGCGGGCCACGCCCCCGAGGTCGCGGTCGCGGAGGGCGAGGCCATCCGCATCATGACGGGGGCACCGATGCCCCACGGCGCCGACGCGGTGGTCATGGTCGAGCGCACCGCCCGCGTGCCCGGCGCCGACGACCTCGTCGACGTCGCCGTGTCGGTCGAGCCCGGCAGCCACGTCCGACGGGCCGGCGGCGATCTCAGGGCGGGCCAGCTCGTCTTCGACGCCGGCACGGTGCTCCGGGCCGCGCACGTCGGGGTGCTGGCGAGCGCGGGTGCGGCGACCGTCGAGGTCACGCGACGACCGCGCGTCGGGGTGCTCTCGACCGGCGACGAGCTCGTCCCCGTCGAGGCCGATGCGGTGCCGGTTGCACTGGCGCCGGGACAGATCCGCGACTCCAACCGGCCGATGCTGCTCGACCTGGTGCGAGAGGCCGGCCTCGAGCCGGTGGACCTCGGCGTCGCCCGTGACGACGAGGACCGCATCGTCGCCGTGCTGGACGACGCGTTCGGCCGGTGCGACGCTGTCCTCACGAGTGGGGGCGTCTCGGTCGGCGACTACGACTTCGTGAAGGCCGCGCTCGACCGGTTCGGTGCCCTCGAGTGGCGCCAGGTCGCGATCAAGCCCGCGAAGCCGCTCGCGTTCGGGATGGTGCGCGGCGTCCCCGTGTTCGGGCTCCCGGGGAACCCGGTCTCGTCGCTCGTGAGCTTCGAGCTGTTCGCCCGGCCGGCGCTGCTCCGCATGGGCGGGCACGCGACGTGCCACCGGCCCGAGGTCGTGGCCACTGCGATCGAAGATCTGCACCGTCGTCCCGACGGGAAGCTGCACCTCGATCGGGTCCACGTGCGTTGGGTCGACGACGGGTACGTCGTCGGGCGGACGGGCGACCAGGCCAGCAACGTGCTGTCGGCCACGGCGCTGGCGAACGGTCTGGCGCTGCTCCCCGACGGCGACGGCGTCTCCGCCGGCGACACGGTTCGGGTGATGCTGCTCACCGCTCCACCCGAGGTCTAGCGGCCGAGTCGCGAGCGGCCCCGGACGCGCGGCGGCCGGAGGCGCGTCTCGCGCCT
>DASUAO010000056.1:0-6006 GCA_035763745.1 Acidimicrobiia bacterium | reverse complement strand
ACGCCGGTGCAGAACGTCATCTACTCCGAGGAGATGGCGCGGGTCCGGGCGCCGGGCATCTACAACGCGAACGGGATCTGGCAGATCGGCCCGATGATCATCGCCTGGGGAACCGAGGCCCAGCAGCAGCAGTGGCTGCCGGGGATCCTGTCGGCCGACGAGCACTGGTGCCAGGGGTTCAGCGAGCCCCAGGCAGGCTCGGACCTCGCGAACCTGCGCACCACGGCCGTGCTCGACGGCGACGAGTACGTCGTGAACGGTCAGAAGATCTGGATCTCCACCGCACACCTGGCGAAGTGGGGGCTGTTCCTCCTCCGGACCGATCCCGGTGCCATCGAGCGCGGCGCCAAGCACGAGGGCATCACCGCCTTCATCATCGACATGGAGACCCCGGGCATCGAGTGCCGCCCGATCCGCGACATCGTGGGCGACGAGATGTTCAACGAGGTCTGGTTCACCGACGCGCGCATCCCTGTCGGCCACCGCCTCGGCGACGAGGGCGCCGGCTGGCAGGTCGCGATGGGCACACTCGGGAAAGAGCGCGTGGGGACGGCCGGTCTCGCGATCACGATGGCAGCCGACCTCCGGGCGATGATCTCGACCGCTCGCTCCACCAATCCCGACGCGCTCGACGATCCGGCGATCCGTGAGCGGATCGCCCGCGCGTACACCGACATCGAGTTCACGAAGCTCCTGAACTACCGGGCGCTGACGAAGATCATCAAGGGCCAGAAGAACTGGCCCGAGGTGCCGTTGGCGAAGCTGCAGTGGAGCCATCTCGCGCAGACGCTCGCCGAGCTGGCCGTGGACCTGCTCGGGCCGTCGGGACTGCTCGCCCGCGGTGGACCCGATGCGGTCGACGGGGGCAGCTGGACCCGGCTGTACAGCTTCCAGCGCTACACGTCGATCGGCGCCGGCGCGACCGAGGTCCAGAAGAACATCATCGCCGACCGCGCCCTCCTCCCCCGCAAGTAGGCCTCTGTTCTTGATGCGTCTCTCACCCGCCCATGGCGGGGTGAGAGACGCACGACCGGGAACTCGGACCTGCGTCCCTCACCCGCCCATGGGGCGGTGAGGGACGCATCAAAGAAGGGGGGGCGAGATGCGAGCGGGGATCGTCACGCCGGTGCTGACGGCGCTGCCGCGTGCACACGCGCGGTGGGAGCTCGACGCCGGCATCGCCGAGGTCGAGCGGATCGTCGTCGAGGCCGAGCGGCTCGGCTACCACCACGTCACCTGCAGTGAGCACGTCGCCATCCCCCACGACGTCGCCGCCACCCGCGGCGCGACCTACTGGGACCCGCTCGCGACCTTCTCCTACCTCGCCGCGCGCACCAGCACCATCCACCTGGCGACGTTCGTGCTCGTCATCGGCTACCACCACCCACTGGAGATCGTGAAGCGCTACGGGACGCTGGACCGGATCTCGGGCGGGCGCCTCGTCCTCGGGCTCGGCGTGGGATCGCTCGAGCCCGAGTTCGCGCTGCTCGGCGCCGAGTTCGACGACCGCGGGGCTCGCGCCGACGATGCCATCCGCGCGCTCCGGGCCTGCTGGGGCGTCGAGCGCCCCGACTACCACGGCTCGCACCACGACATCGACGGCTTCGTCGTCCGCCCCACCGCGGGACGGATCGACGTCCCGATCTGGATCGGCGGTCGGTCCCGCCGTTCGCTGCGCCGAGCCGTCGAGCTGGGCGACGGTTGGGCTCCGTTCGGGATGTCGAACGACGAGGTCGGCGCCGCCCTGGCCGACGCCCGGGCAACGGATGCCTGGGCGGCGCGTTCGGTGCCGCTCGACGTCGGGCTGCAGCCGGAGCCTCTCGATCCGTCGTCGGACCCCGACGGGGCCCGGATGGCCATCGATGCGGCGCGCGCAGCCGGCGCGACGACGCTCAACCTCCGATTCGTCCACCACTCCGTCGACCACTACTGCGAGCAGCTCGACGCCATGCGCGCGCTGCTCGGGGACTGAGGGTCAGCCGTCGAGCTCCCACCGCACGGTCATGTGCACCACCAGCGGTGCGTGGGGCGCCACGACCTGCGGGTCGAGGTTGAACGCATCCGGCGGACCGCTCTGGGGCTCGACGCACACCGCATGGGCCGGCTCGGTGAACACCACCGCGCACGCGCAGTCGCTCTCGATCGTGACCGTCGCTGCGCCCGACCACCGCAGCACCGCAACCGGCACGCCGAGATCGGTGAAGCAGTCGTCCCAGGGTGGCGGCACGATGTCGAGGATCTCGCCACTCGGGATCCCTTCGGCGTCGCGTCGGTACATCCGGTCGGCGTGGAGCTCCACTTCGAGCTCTTCGCCCCGGCCCAGGTCGCGGCTCCACCACGGGTGCCATCCGGCCGTGACCGGCATCTCGGCCTCCGCGGCGCGCACCTCCATCCGGAGCGAGAGCGAGTCCGCCGTGAGCTCGATGCGCTGCACGGCCGATCCCGCGAACGGCCAGGTGGGCCCCAGGTCGACCGACATCGCGACGTGGGCGCGGTCGTACTCGTCGACGTCCCATCGCCGATCGCGCACGGTGCCGTGGATCGCGTGGGGGGCCGCGTTGATCGGGAGCTGGTATGCGTCACCGCCGAACTCGAACGCGCCGTCGCGCACCCGCCCGGCCCACGGCGCCATCGGGAAGATCCCGTGCGCGTGCGCGTCGACCTCCGGGGGGACGATCAGTGGGAGCCCGGCGACGTCGAGTCGAACGATCCGACCCCCCGCCTCGGGGTCGACGACCGCCTGCGCCGGTCCGGCGTCGAGCACCAGCACCGGCAACCGATTCAGCCGAGTCGTTCGATGACGGTCGCGTTCGCCTGACCGCCGCCCTCGCACATCGTCTGGAAGCCGTACCGGCCGCCGACGGCTTCGAGGTGGTTGAGCAGCGTCGTCATGATGCGGACGCCACTCGCGCCGAGGGGGTGCCCGATGGCGATCGCGCCGCCGCGGGGGTTGTAGCGCTCCGGGTCGGGCTGGAACTCCTTCGCCCACATGAGCGCGATCGCGGCGAACGCCTCGTTGCACTCCATCGCGTCGAAGTCGTCGATCTTCATCCCCGAGCGGTCGAGGAGCTTCCGGGTCACCGGGTTGGGCGCGCTGAGCACCAGCACCGGATCGTCGGCGAGCACTGCGAAGTGCACGATCCGGGCCCGGATCGGGAGCCCGAGCCGCTCGGCCGTCGCCCGATCGGCGATGAGCATGGCGGAGGCCCCGTCGCTCATCTGCGATGCGTTGCCGGCGGTGATGTCGGGCGCGGGCTGGTCCTCGGACTCCCACGCCGGCGGGAGCGCGGCGAGTCCCTCGATCGTCGAGGTCCGCCGGATGCCCTCGTCGGCATCGAGCACCGCGCCCGTCTCGACGCCCTGCTCGTCCTTGACCGGGACGGGGAGGATCTCCTTGGCGAAGTGGCCGTTGTCGGTGTTCTCCGCCGCTCGCCGATGGCTCTCGAGCGCGAACTCGTCCATCTCCTGCCGCGTGACCCCGAAGCGGTCCGCGAGGACCTGCGAGACCCAGAACTGGGTCCCCAGCACGCCGTCACAGGCCTCGAGGAACGCAGGCGAGAACGGTCCGACACCGCCGCGGGCGTTGCTCGACATCGGGGCCCGGGTCATCGACTCGACACCGCACGCGATCGCGAGGTCGTACGCGCCGGCCATGACCCCCTGGGCGACGAAGTGGACCGCCTGCTGCGACGAGCCGCACTGCCGGTCGACCGACGTCGCCGGGACGTGCGGCGGCAACCCCGCCGCGACCCACGCGTTCCGAGTGACGTTGCACCCCTGCTCGCCCGCCTGGGTGACGCACCCACCGACGACGTCGTCGACGAGTCCGGGATCGAGGTCGTTGCGGGCGAGAAGGTTCGTGAGGGCGTGTCCGAGCAGGTCGGTGGGGTGCCAGCCGGAGAGCGCCCCCTTGCGCTTGCCGATCGCGGTCCGGAGCGTGTCGACGATGACGGCCTCGCGGACTTCCATGCGGCACGCCTCCGAGCGTTCGGACCGTAGGTGGATCGGGATCGCCGAAACCTGACATCGTAGTCAGGCTCCCCTTCCGAGCCCCCGAACCCCCTGGTTCCGAACCCCCTGGTCCCGAGAGGCCGATGCGCATCGCGACGCTCGTCAAGCAGATCCCGGCCTTCGAGGAGATGCGGCTCGGCCCCGACGGCCGCCTCGCGCGGGCGGGGCTCGAGCTCGAGATGAACCCGTACTGTCGACGCGCGGTCTCCCAGGCCGTCGAGCTCGCCGCCGCCGTCGGCGACGGCACGGTCACGGTCTTCACGCTCGGCCCTCCGTCGGCGGAGGACGTGCTGCGCGAGGCGATCGCCTGGGGAACCGAGAACGCGGTGGCGGTCGACGCGGTGCTGATCACCGACCCCGCGTTCGCCGGGTCCGACACGCTCGCCACGGCGAAGGCGTTGGCCGCCGCGATCACACGCGAAGGACCGTTCGACCTCGTGCTCCTCGGTCGGAACTCGGTCGACGCCGACACCGGGCAGGTCGGACCGGAGCTCGCGGAGCTGCTCGACCTCCCGTTCGCGACCGGCGTCCGCCACCTCAGCGTGAAGGGCTCGACGTTCCATCTCCGCTGCGAGCACGACGACGGCTGGGTGCAGCTCGAGGTCGACCAACCGCTCGTCGCCTCGTGCGCCGAGCGACTCATCGACCCGTGCAAGGTCCCGCCTGAGGGCCGCGCGACCGTCGACCCAGAGATGATCCGCGTCGTCGACGCGCATGACCTCGGCCCGGGTCCGTGGGGCGCCGACGCGAGCCCGACGCGCGTGGGCCCGGTGCGAGTGCACGAGGTCGAGCGGGAGCAGGTCGTCCTCACGGGCTCGCCCGAGGAGCAGGTGCGCGCGGCGGTGCGCCGGCTCCAGGAGCGGAACGCCCTCGTCGATCCCGAGGAGGACGCCGGCGCGATCCTGCGCGTCTGCGACCCGGTCGGGGACGGTCCCGGTGCGGGGCCGAGCGTCGGCCCGAACGTAGGGGTGGTGCTCGAACCCGACCGCGCGCACACGGCACGCGAGCTGCTCGGCGCGGCGGCCGGACTGGCCCGCGAGATCGGCGGCCGCGTCTCGGCCCTGACGCTCGAAGCTCCGCGCGCCGCGGTGCTCGGCTCGTGGGGTGCGGACGAGATCGTGGCCGTCGAGGGCGACCTCGTCGAGGAGGACGTCGCGCGAGTGGTGGCCGAGTGGGGTGCCGACCCGGCGGCCTGGGCGATCCTCGCGCCGAGCACCGCGTGGGGTCGTGAGGTGGCCGGCCGCGCGGCGGCACGGCTGGGTGCCGGCCTCACGGGCGACGCCGTCGGGCTCGAGGTCGGCCGAGACGCCGATGCCGGTCGGCTCGTCGCCTGGAAGCCCGCGTTCGGCGGACAGCTCGTCGCCGCGATCCTCACGTCGTCGCCGGTCCAGATGGCGACCGTGCGCGCTGGCGTGCTGCCTTCCCTGGCGCCCAGGAGCCGGACGGCGAGCGTCCGAACGGTCACCGCCCGGCCCCGCGGTCGGGTGACCGTGCTGGCGAGGACGCGCGACGACGACCTCGACAGCCTCGCCGAGGCACGCGCGGTCGTCGGCGTCGGACAGGGGGTCGCGCCCGACGACTACCGGCGGCTCGACCCGTTGCTCTCGGTGCTCGGCGCCGAGCTCGGCGCAACCCGGAAGGTGACCGACCAGGGATGGCTGCCGCGCGCGCGTCAGATCGGGATCACCGGGCGCACCATCGCGCCGCGCATCCACGTGGCGATCGGGACGAGCGGGAAGTTCAACCACATGGTCGGTGTCCGCGCGGCCGGGACCGTGCTCGCGATCAACCCCGACCCCGACGCGCTGGTGTTCCAGGTCGCCGACATCGGCATCGTCGGCAGCTGGACCGACGTCGTACCGCTGCTCGTCGACGAGATCGCGAGCGCGACCTCTGGCTCGAACGCTCCGAAGGAGCGGGCTCCGCGCTGACGCCGCCCTACGCGGCCGCCTTCTTCGGTGGCCGCCAGAACGCGGCGAGGAACGCGGCGGTCCC
>DASUAO010000055.1:0-70045 GCA_035763745.1 Acidimicrobiia bacterium | reverse complement strand
TCTCGGCACATGCCGCGCTCGCGTGCGACACCACGACCGTCCGGTGCGGGAGCCTCGTCTACTCGGTCGGGTACCGGCATCCCGCGGTGCTCGCCAACTCCATGGCGACGATCGACCAGCTCTCCGGAGGGCGGGTCACCCTCGGGCTCGGCGCCGGGTGGCACCAGGGCGAGTACGCGGCCTACGGGATGCCGTTCCCGGCTGCGGGGGTCCGTCTCCGTCAGCTCGACGAGGCGATCCAGTGCATCCGACTGCTCCTGACCGAGGACGTCGCCAGCTTCGAGGGCGAGTTCTTCCGTCTCGACGAGGCTCGCTGTGACCCCAAGCCGGTGCAGGCCCGGCTGCCGCTGTGGATCGGTGGGGGTGGCGAGAAGGTGACGTTGCGTATTGCGGCCCGCCACGCCGACGGCTGGAACGTCCCGTTCGTCCCGCCCGACGCGTACCGCCACAAGGTGCAGGTCCTCGACGACCACTGCGAGGCGGTGGGACGCGACCCGGCGGAGATCACCCGCTCGGTCAACCTCACGCTGGCGTGGAGCGAGGACGACCTCCGGGCCCAGTTCGGGGGCATGACCGACTGGGTCCGGCCCAGCGCGCTCACGGGGAGCACACAGCAGGTCGTCGACCGCATCGGCGAGTACGGCGATGCCGGTGCGGAGTGGGTGAACCTCGCGCTCCGGGCGCCGTTCGACCCCGACGCGCTCGACCTCTTCGCCGCCGAGGTGCTCCCTGCCCTCGCCTCGACCTCCGGCTGAGCCGGGCAGGCACGACGATGGACGACCGGTCCTCCGAGCTCCGGCTCGACGCGCTCACCGACCAGTGGGTGGCGATCTCGGGCCATCGCCAGGATCGACCGAACCTCCCGAGCACCGACTGCCCCTTCTGTGTCGGCGGCATCGAGGCACCCGAACCCTACGAGGTGCGCGTCTTCGAGAACCGCTGGCCCGCGCTCGCGCCCGGCACGTCGCTCGACCTCCCCCCCGACGCCACGCGTGCTCCCGCGCGCGGCGCAGCGGAAGTGGTCCTCTACACGCCCGACCATGACGCGTCGATGGCATCGCTCGGCGAGGCCGGCGTCCGCCGCGTGATCGACGCATGGGCGGAGCGCAGCGCCGCGCTCCTCGCGCGCCCCGAGGTCGAGTACGTCCTCGTCTTCGAGAACCGGGGCCGCGACGTCGGCGCCACGATCGACCACCCGCACGGGCAGATCTACGCGTTCGCATCGGTCCCGCCGGTCCCGACCCGTGAGCTCGCGGTCGCCGCCGAGCACGGCTGTCCCGTCTGCTCAGAGGTCATCCGGGAAGCCGAGGCGGCGACCCGGATGGTCCACGACAGCGACACCTGGGTCGGGTGGGCACCGTTCGCGAGCCCGTGGCCCTACGGCCTGCTCCTCGCGCCGCGAGCGCACGTCGACGGACTCCCGGCGCTCGACGACACCGCACGCGACGGGTTGGCCCGGACGCTCGTCGACGTGCTCGGTCGCTACGACGCGCTCTTCGACCCCGAGGCCGGACCGTTCCCGTACATGCTCTGGATCCACCAGCTGCCCGGAGACGGCGATGCGCATCTGCACGTGCACCTCGCCCCACCGTGGCGATCGCCCGGGGTCCCCCGCTATGTGGCGGCCGGTGAGCTCGGGAGCGGCATGTACTTCAACCCGGTCGCGCCCGAGGATGCCGCGGCCGCACTGCGCGCGGCGTGCGGACGACGGGCCGGCTAGACCGCCCGGCCGCGGCCCTTGCGGTGCCCGAAGGCGTGGCCGAGGTCGGCATCGGCGAACGCGGGCGGAGCGGCTCCGTCGACGGTGAACCGGTAGAGCGCGGTCCGGTAGATGCCGTTCATCGCCGAGAGCACGACGGACACCGCGATGAGCCACAGCACCCCGACGGCGCCGAGCACGACGGCGACCACCACGCTGCCGGTCGCGATCCCGCCTGCGATGACCGCGATCGCCGGGATCGCCGCGACGACGCCCAGGATCCCGAAGCCGAACTGCGCGGCGAGGTTCTCACCCCAGGTCTGCTTCAGGAGCGTGCCGGAGCGCTTGAGCGCGTTCCACGGACCGAGGTCCTCGAGCATGATCACCGGGATCGTGAGGAACGTGACGACAGCCCATGCGGCGCCGAGGAGCGACGAGATGATCTGCCCGACGAAGCCGGCGCGCTCCTCGATCGCCGAGATGATGATCGAGACCGTCGCGGAGAGGATCGCCCAGGGCAGGATCCGGTGCAGCTTCGAGGTCGCTGCATCGAGCGACTGCCGAACAGTCGCGTTGCGGCCGTCGAGCACCTCGTTCGCGCCCGAGACGAGCCCGGCCTGGAAGTACGTGGTGACGAATGCGAGGGCGACGTAGCCGACCGCGATGAACACGTAGCCCATCGCCTCGAGGCTCTCTTCGCCCTCGTTGGTGTTCACGCCGGTGAGCGCGATCAGCCCACCGAACACCCCGAACACGACGAGCGCGGCGATCGCCGCGAACACGGGGAACGCCGCCAGGGTCTTGTCGGAGCGGAGCACCGACCACGAGATCTTGCCGAGCTCCCAGGAGGTCCGAATCCTCTGCATGCCTGACTCTCTACCACGACTGCGCCGCCCGTCGCACCCATAGGATCCGCTCATGACCGGCTCGGGGCGTGCCGCGGCGCTGCGCTCGGTGTTCCCCACGGGATCGCCGACGCCGCGATGGTGGCGGGCACCGGGCCGCGTGAACCTCATCGGCGACCACACCGACTACGCCGAGGGCTTCGTCCTCCCGATGGCGATCGACCGGGACTGCCTCCTTGCCGTCGCCTCCGGCGAGTCCGGGCGGGTGCGGGCCCGGTCCCTCGACCTCCCGGGCGTCGTCGACATCTCGGCCGACGGGTCCGACGATCCGGCCTCCGTCGAGCCCGCGTGGGGTCGGTTCGTCGCCGGCGCGACGCGGGTCGTCACCGAGCGGGCGCCCACGAGCAGATCGCCTCTGGCCGCCCCCGGATTGGAGCTCGCCGTGGGATCGACCATCCCGCCGGGCTCGGGGCTCTCGTCGAGCTCGGCCCTCGCGGTGGCGCTGGTGCTCGGCCTCGCGGATGCGTTCGGCATCGACCTGGATCGCACCGCGGCGGTCCATGCCGCGTTCGAGGCCGAAATCCTCGCAACGGGCGTGCCCAGCGGGCTGATGGATCAGCTGACCTCCTTGCACGGCGTCGACGACCACGCCCTGCTCATCGACTGTCGCAGCCTCGAGATCGCTCCGATCCCGTTGCCGAGCGACCTCGCCGTGCTGGTCGTGCACTCGGGCATGCCCCGGACCCTCGTCGGGAGCGCGTACGCCGAGCGACGCGCGGCCACGGAGGCGGCGGCCACTCGTCTCGGGGTCGCAGCCCTGCGCGACGCACGGCCAGACCAGGTGCGTGACGACCCCCGGGCCCGCCACGTCGTCAGCGAGAACGCGCGCGTGCTCGCCTTCGCCGACGCGCTGCGCAGCGGGGACCACGACGCGCTCGGCCCTCTGCTCCTCGCCAGCCACGCCAGCCTGCGCGACGACTTCGAGGTGTCGACCCCCGAGCTCGACGCGCTCGTCGAGACGTTGGTCGCGTCCGGCGCGTCGGGGGCGCGGCTGACCGGTGCCGGGTTCGGTGGCTGCGTGGTCGCCCTGTCCCCTGCCGACACCGCCGACGAGGTGCTGGCCACGACGGTGGCCGCCTACCGACCGCCCTCGGGTGGGGCGGTTCCCGCCTTCCGGGTGCGGGCCGTCGCCGGAGCGGGCCTCGTCCCCGATCCGGACGTCGCGCGATGACCAGGGTCGTGCGAGGAGCCGATGTCGAGGTCGAGCTCGGCCCCGGGACCTACACGCTCCGCTGGCCGCGCGTGGGCGTCGCGCTCGGGCCGTGCGACGCCCGAGTGGGGGTGCACGTTCGCGGGGCCACCACAACCGAGGAGTCGAGCCCCGACACGACCGGGACCTGGAACATCGAACCGCGGGTGGAGCACGGACGCGCCGGCGCTCGGGCGGAGTGGCGTCCCGCGGGAGGCGGGCTGCGGGTGGCCCTCCACGTGCCCACCGAGGACGGACCCGTCGTCGTGACGGCGACCTACACGGCGACCGAGCCGGTCGTCGTCGACCGGATCACGCCGTGCGCGGGAGCGACCGACGTCGAGGTCCACCGACGCCTCGTCGACGGCTACGACTCCTGGGCGTACTCCGGGGTGCGCGGCCCGGAGCCCGGCGCGTCGTACTGGAACACGGCGCTCGTCGCGGACGACGGACGCACGCTGGGCGCGCAGGCACTCCGGGCCGATCGATCGTGCACCCGGCTCGCATGGGACGACGGCCGGCTCACCGTCGACCAAGGCGCGCCCCCCGCGCAGGACCACGTGCCCGGCACCTGGGGCTACCGGACCCCGCCACCTCCCGGCCTCGGGCTGCCCCTGGACACAGGAGAGGTGTTCGCAGGCGAGCCGATCGCCCTCTCGGCCGGTGCCGACGCGTTGGCCGTCGTCGAGGACCTCGGCGCGCTCGCGGCCACGACCCTGTCGGCACGACGATGGACCGGACGACCCGTGCACGGGTGGGAGAGCTGGTACCACTACGGGCTGTTCGTGTCGGCCGACGACGTCCTCGCCAACGCGCGGCTCCTCCGCGAACGCTACGGAGACCATCCCGACTTCGACCTCGTCCAGGTCGACGACGGCTGGCAGATCACGTACGGAGCGTGGACCCCGAATGACCGGTTCCCCACCGACCTCGGCGTGCTGGTCGAGCAGCTGCGCGAGCTCGGGTGTCGTCCCGGCCTCTGGATCGCTCCGTTCCGGGTCCAACCGGGTGCACCGGGGGTGGCCGAGGACCATCCCGAGTGGTGCGTCCGGCCGCCCGAGGCGAGCACCGGGGACGACGCCGAACCCTGGCTGGAGCCCGCGCACGGCAAGTGGGCGCTCGACGCATCCCATCCCGGCGCGTGCGCATGGATCCGCGACCTCGGCGCGCAGGTGCAGGAATGGGGCTTCGAGATGGTCAAGGTCGACTTCTGCTACCTCGGTGCCGTCGCGGGTCGACGCCACGACCCGCGGGTCACCGGCATCGAAGCCCTCCAGCGCGGTCTCGCCGCGCTGGTCGAGGGTCTCGGCGACGACGTCTACGTGCTCGGCTGCGGGATGCCGATGCTGCCGGCGGTCGGGCACTGCCACGGGAACCGGGTCGGCCACGATCTCGCCATGCCACGCGTGCTCCAGGAGTTCGGACACCCCGTCGATCCCGGAACCGAAGGTGGGTGGACCGGCGCGCGGGGCGTGCGCGTCCAGGCGCGGAACGTCGCCGCCCGCTGGGCGCACCACGGCCGGTGGTACGACGCCGATCCCGAGGTCGTGATGGCGTGGGGCTCCGACGGCGCCGACACCGCCGGATACCCGATCGAGGTCGCGCGAGTGATGGCGACGCTCGCACTCGTGACCGGCGGGCCGTTCCTCCTGGCCGACGACCTCACGGCCGTGACCCCTGCGGAACGCGCGGTGCTCGAGCATCCCGGCCTCCTCGCGCTCGTCGACGCGCTGGCGCCGGGCCGACCCACGACGTTCCGCCCCGTGGACCTCTTCGAGCACGCCGACGCGCCCGACGTGGTCGAGCACGCCTACTCGATCGGAGCAGGGATCCCCGCGCACTGGGTTGCCGATCGTGGCGACCGGCGCGTGCACGCCTGCTTCAACTGGTCCGACGCGACCGCGCGCTTCCCCTGCCCTCCGGAGGTCGTGGGGACGACCGAGCTGTGGACGGGTGCGACCGCGGGGTCCGAGATCGAGGTCCCGCCCGGCGCAGTGCGAGTGCTCGTGGAGCCGAGCACACCCTGAGCCGCAGCCGACATAGCGCCCGCGGGCGGTCGTCGGGCTACATCTTGTCGAGCAGCTCGGCCTTCTTCTTGTCGAACTCCTCTGCGGTGATCGTGCCCTTGTCGCGCAGCGTGGCGAGCTGATCGATCTGGTCGGGGATGCTCGCGCCTCCGCCGGACTTCACCGCGTCGGCGACAGCCTTGCCGATCTCGGACGCGCCCCGCCCGGCGTCGCGCTTCGCGTCGCCTTCCATCTGACGGTAGATCTCCTGCTGGACACCATCGGGGTGCCGGACGTTCTCGAAGCGGGTCGTCCCCTCCTCACCGGCCGACTGCACCTCGAGGTTGCCGGCACCGATGACCCGCTCGAAGATCCGCTGGTGGAAGTTGAGGTTGTTGATGCGCTCGAGCGGGATCTCCACGCCGTGCCGTGAGATCACACCGGTGCGGTACACCACCCGCTGATCGGTGACGACGAAGTACGTGCGCGACCACGAGATGTACTTGAGGAGCAGCCAGAACGCCCACGCGACCGAGACCGCGGCGACGAGGTAGTAGAGGACCGAGCTGTCGATCATGATCGCGAGGATGACCGCGACGACGAGCGGGATGCCCGTGAGGATGTGGCGGGAGAAGTACCACCAGTGCGGACGAAGATCGAGGGCGACGTGCTCGCCCTCGTTGATGAGGTTCTTGGGGTACGGCATGCGGTGATGCTATTCCTGCCCGAGCACGCGGTCGAGAGAGTCGGTCGCGAAGCGAGCGCCGGGGGTCGCGGTCAGGCCCACCCGAGCTCGTCGAGGCGGACGTCGTCGATCCCGAAGTGGTGCCCGACCTCGTGCAGGACCGTCACCCGGATCTGGGCGGCGAGGTCGGCCTCGGTCCCCGCCCGCGCGCACAGTGGCCCGGCGAAGATGGTGATCCGGTCGGGGCTCACACCTGCGTAGGTGATCGGGTCGCGTCGCGTGAGCGGTACACCTTCGTAGAGTCCGAAGAGGGTGCCGCCACGACCGGCGAGCTGGGTGGCGGTCGGCCACTCCTCCACCATCACCGCGACGTTCTGCATCTCGGCCGCGAGCTCCTCGGGGATCGAGTCGAGCGCCTCGCCGACGAGCTCCTCGAACCGCGCGCGCGTCACCTGCACGCCGGCGACGGTACTCCGACCCCCGATCGGGTCGGACGCGGCCGGCGATTCGGCGGGAACGCGTTCCGAAAACCCCCCTTGACCTCGGCCAGGGTCGGCGTAAGGTCGCACCTGCCGACGACACCGACGGCACGGGGACCGGGAGCAACTCCCAACGGGGACCGGCAACGGGATCCAGCGGGGAGCGACCGGACGCCGAGTCGTCAGGCCGACGGTCGGTGCACGAGCCCCTCGGGGCGCGCGCACCGGGATCGCGACCGACGAGGGCCGGCACTGTTCCCGCCGGACCGAGGATGCGGCGGCGACCGAGCCCGCGAGGGCCCCGGGCGCCCTGCGGGAGGCGCGAGACGAAGGAGCACGGGCCCCGAGGAGTCGGAGCGCTTCGGCGTGATGGCTACTCGGGGCCCACCCTCTTGCGCCTGCTCCGGGCATCCGCGTCGATGTCGTACCCCGTCGGTACCGTCGCACGCATGCTCGATGAAGGATCTCCGGCATCCCCGGACGCGCCCGACCGGTACCTCGACGACCTCGACGAGCACCAGCGGGCGGCCGTCACGAGCGACGCCCTCCCGCTCGCCGTCCTGGCGGGGCCGGGGGCGGGCAAGACCCGGGTCCTCACCCGTCGCATCGCCTGGCGGGTCGCGACGGGCCGGGCCGAGGCGCCGAGGGTCCTCGCCCTCACGTTCACCCGCAAGGCCGCCGGCGAGCTGGTCAGCCGGCTCGACCGGCTCGGGGTCCGGCCGGGCCGCACGACCGGCGTCACCTCGGGCACGATCCACGCGGTCGCGCTCGCGCAGCTCCGCGTGCGCAACCTCGCGCGCGGGCGCGCCATGCCGGCGTTGCTCGAGCGCAAGGTTCGCCTGCTCCTCCCGCTCGTGGGCGGGCGCGGCCCGGCCGCGATCGTCGCGGCCCGCGAGCTCGCGACCGAGATCGAGTGGGCGAAGGCGCGCCTCGTCGCCCCGGATGCCTACGTCCCCGCGGCCGCGCGGGCCGGACGCGACACCGAGCGATCGAGCACCGAGATCGCGACGCTGTACGCGCGCTACGAGGAGTCCAAGCGCACGAAGCGTCTCGTCGACTTCGACGATCTCCTCTGGTGGTGCGGCGACGCGTGCGAGCAGGACGAGGAGTTCGCGGGCGAGCAGCGGTGGAAGTTCCGACACCTGTTCGTCGACGAGTTCCAGGACGTCAGCCCGGCCCAGCTCCGCGTCATCCGCGGCTGGCTGGGCGACCGACGCGACCTCACCGTGGTCGGTGACCCCGACCAGGCCATCTTCTCGTTCTCCGGCGCCGACCCGACGGGCCTCACCGAGTTCACGAAGCGATTCCGCGGAGCGGCAGTCGTGCGCCTCGACCACAACCACCGGTCCACCCCGCAGATCGTCGCGGCCGGCGAGGCGCTGCTCGCCGACGGCGGCCGCCCCCGACCCACCCGCCGCGCGTTGCGCGACCCCGGTCCCGAGCCGACGGTCATCGCCTACGACGACGACGAAGCAGAAGCTCGCGCGGTCGCCCGGGCGATCCGCGACCTGCGGACGCCCTCGCTCGGCTGGTCGACCTTCGCGATCCTCTATCGCACGAACGCGCAGTCCGCCGCCTTCGAAGCCGCGTTGGCTGCGGCCGGGATCCCGACGCGCGTGCGCGCCGACGGGCGGTTCCTCGACCGGCCCGAGGTGCGCGTGGCCCTCGATCGGCTCCGGGCCGCCGAGCGCGCCGCCCCGGGCGCGACGTTCGCCGACCACGTCGCGGAACTCACCGACGACGGGCCCCCGGAGGTCGGGGACGGAGGCGCCGCGCTCGACGCGACGCCCGACGAGCACGCCGGCGCGGTCGCGCACCTCGCCCAGGAGTACCTGACGATGGAGCCCGACCTCGCCTCCGTCGACGGGTTCCTCGCCTGGCTCAGCGCGTCGCTGCGAGGCGAAGAGCCGGCGACCGGTGCCGACGCCGTCGAGCTGTCCACGTTCCACCGGGCGAAGGGACTCGAGTTCCACACCGTGTTCGTCACCGGCCTCGAACGCGGGCTCGTCCCGATCTCCCACGCCGACACCCCGGCCGCGAAGGCCGAGGAGCGGCGCCTCCTGTACGTCGCGCTCACCCGGGCCGAGCAGCGCGTCGTCCTCACGTGGGCTCGCCGGCGCTCGTTCGGCACCCGCGCGATGCACCGAGCCCCGAGTCCCTGGCTCGCGCCCATCGAGGCCGTCTTCAGCGTCGAGCCGGCCCCGCCTCGGGCCGCGTCGGCCTCGAGCGGACCCGACCGGGCCCGGTCCCGGCTCCGCCGAGCCCGCGCGGGCGACGACGACGGCCCGGAGCCCGACGGCCCGCTCCTCGACGCACTGAAGGAGTGGCGGCGCCTGCTCGCCAAGGCCTCGAGCGTCCCGGCATACGTCGTCTTCAACGACGCGACGCTCCGCGCCATCGCTACGGCGCTCCCCGGGTCACGCGACCAGCTGCTCGACATCTCGGGGATCGGCCCGATCAAGGTCGAGCGATACGGCGACGCCGTCCTCGAGCTCGTCGGTCGACACCGCAAGGTCGTGGGCGTCTCGCCCTCCTAGCGATCTTCATGGGGCGCGCCGCTCACGCAAGAACCTCGCTACCGTCGGCGCATGCATCACTTCGACGACCTCGCCCAGCGCACGACCCGCGCGTGTCTCGACTACGCGCTCGAACGGCTCCGGCTCGATCCCGCCCCGCTCGACCATCCCGTGGCTTTCGCCGAAATCGATGCTCGCGCCCACGACACGATCACCCGCGAGGGACGCGCGCCCGAAGACGTCCTGGGGATCTTCACGGACGTGCTCGCGCCCGCGTGCCTCTCCACCGACAGCCCGCGGTTCCTCGCGTTCATCCCGGCGGCGCCGACGAAGGCCTCGCTCGTCTTCGACACGGTGGTCGCGGCGTCGTCGATGTGCGCGACCTCGTGGCTCGAAGCGTCCGGGGCCGTCTACGCAGAGAACCAGGCGTTGCGCGTCCTCGCCGATCTCGCGGGGATGCCGCCCGAGGCGGGGGGCTGCTTCGTCTCTGGCGGTTCGGCCGGCAACCTCTCGGCCCTCTACGCGGCGCGCGACGCCGCGACGCGACGGAAAGGCCGGCCGGCGGGTCGCTGGCGCGTCGCGGTCGGGGAGACCGCACACTCCTCGATCCTGAGCACCCTGCGCATCATCGACTGCGACCCCCTCGTCGTCCCCGCGGGGAGCGACGACCGCCTGACCGGCGACGCGCTCGCGGCGGTACTCGCAACGGACGCGGACCCCGCGTCGGTGTTCGCGGTCGCGGCCACCGCGGGCACCACGAACGCCGGGCTCATCGACGACCTGCGCGGCATCGGCGACGTGGCACGCGCGCGCGACCTGTGGTTCCACGTCGACGGTGCCTACGGCGGCGCGGCCCTGTTCGCGTCGAGCACCCGGGACCGGTTCGCCGGGGTCGAGACCGCCGACTCGTTCCTCGTCGACCCGCACAAGTGGCTGTTCGCACCGTTCGACTCGTGCGCGTTGCTCTACCGGGATCCCGAGCTCGCCCGTGCCGCCCACGCCCAGGAGGCGTCGTACCTGGACCCGATGCGCGAGCTCATCGACGGCGACGGCGCCTGGAACCCGTCGGACTACGCCTATCACCTCAGCCGACGCGCCCGCGGGCTGCCGCTGTGGTTCTCGCTGGCGGTGCACGGCACCGACGCGTACGCCGATGCCGTGGAGCGGGTGCTCGCACTCACCCGCGTCGCCGCGGCGCGCGTCCGAGACGCACTGCACGTCGCCCTCGTCGCCGAGCCCGAGCTCTCGGTCGTCCTCTTCCGGCGGCCAGGGTGGGAGGAGGCCGACTACCACGACTGGTCCCGCCGCCTGCTCGACGACCAGATCGCCTTCGCGCTCCCGACGAGATGGCGCGGCGAGCTCGTGGGCCGGGCGGTGTTCCTGCACCCGGAGACGACGATCGACGTCTTCGACGAGGTGCTCGCGGCAATGGCCTGACCGAGCTCGAGCAGCAGCTCGTCGTCAGTCGTCCGGGCAGCTCGCCCAGAGGCCCCGCCGGGCGTCGCGCGCTGCGAGCTCGGCGTCGAGCAGCGCCCGACCGTGCGCCCGGTTCGGGGCGATCACGAGCAGACGCGCGAAGCCCCGGCGGAGCAGCACGTCGTTGAACCGCTCGTCGCGGAGGTACACGTAGGCGAGCGTCCGTCCGTAGACGTCGTGCGACTCGACGTCTCCCTCCAGGCGCACGAGCCTGCCCAGCAGGCGCCGACGCGTGTAGCGGGCGGCCTCCGGCCCGAAGCACTGGACACCCTTCGTCGGGTGGTGGGTCTCGGGCGTGTCAACGCCCAACAAGCGAATCACATCATGCTCGTCGCCGCGCGTGACGACGATCGTGTCCCCGTCGACGACCTCGGCGACGGTCCAGGGGTCCGTTGCACTCCGGTGCTCGGTCCCGGCCCACCACCCCGCCAGCGAGCCGGCAACCAGGACGGCGACCACGACACCGGGACGAACTACGCGCACGCCGCCCCCGACACCGCGGCTCGGCGACCATGACCTCGCCAACCCTGCCACGACGACGACTTCCCCGAGGACGTGGTTCGCCTGGCCGCGATCCCGGTCGTCGTCCGGTACTTCGTCGCGGCACGCATGCCACAGCGCCGGTGACGGGTTGGCCGATCGACGGCCGGTACTGTCTCGGTGCCGATGCGCCGTCTCCGATGGATCGTTCCCCTGCTCCTGCTCGTGGTCGCTGCCGCTGCGGCCGCGGCCTACCTCCTCGTCGAGCCCGACCTCTCGGACGGCCGCGATCAGGTCGACGCCGCGTGGACCCCGCTCCGCGCGCCGTTGACCGCCCGCTACGAGGCGCTCGGCGTCGCGACCCAGGCGCTGGTCGACGCAGGCGCCGGTGAGCGCGCGGTCACGAAGGACCTCACCGCGACGCTGGAGCGATGGAACCGCCTCGCGTTGCGCGGCCCCGCGCACACCCGTCCCGGCGTCGAGGCGAGCATCGCCAACGAGCTCGAAGCGCTCGCCCGCCGAGCGCGCGCGAACGTCACCGCCTCGGCCCGTCTCAACACGAACCAGGTCGTCACCGAAGCCCTGGGTGCGTTCGACCTCGCGGTGATCCCTCCGCCCCTCGTCCGCGACTACAACCGTGCCGTCCGCGAGTACCAGGACGCGCGAGGAGGCACCATCGACGCGCTGGTGGCGAAGGTCCTGTCGTTCGATCCGCGTCCGGTCCTCCAGGTGGGGACCTAGGCGGGTCAGCGGGCGGTGCCGAGCACCCCTTCGTTCGCCCGCTCGATCCGTGCGACCTCGCCGACGGGGGCGACGCGCCAGAACCACCGAACCGCGTCGTCCCACTCGTCGAGCATCGCGGCCGCCACCGACGAGTCGGCCAGCGCGTGGTGCAGATCGACCCAGAAGCGCAGCTCGGCTGCCTGGGCGTCGTCGACCAGCGATGCGTCGACGAGCTGGCGGTTGAGCCGGGTCACGAGCAGATGGCCAGGGTCGTACACGAACGCCTGCCCGCCCGTCATCCCGGCGCCGAGGTTGTAGCCGAACGGCCCGAGGATGACGACCGTGCCTCCGGTCATGTACTCGCACGCGTGGTCGCCCGAACCCTCGACCACGGCGGTGGCGCCGCTGTTGCGGACGCAGAACCGCTCACCGACGCGGCCGGCGACGAAGAGCTCCCCGCCGGTCGCCCCGTAGAGCAGGGTGTTACCGGCCAGGACCGGGTCGCCTGCATCGTCGACGGGAGGACGCACGACGATTCGGCCACCGCCCATGCCCTTGCCGACATAGTCCTGGGCCTCGCCCACGAGCTCGAGCGACACGCCGTTGCTCAAGAACGCGCCGAAGCTCTGACCGGCCGAGCCACGGAAGCGCGCCGAGACGGACCCCGGTGGTGCACCGGCTCCGAACTCGAGCCCGATGGCGCCGCCGAGCGACGCACCGATCGTCCGATCCGCATTGGTGATCTCGTACTCGAGCTCGACGTCGGTGCCCTCCCACATCGCAGGGAACGCGTCGTCGAGCAAGCGGGCATCGGCCTCGGACCGGGGGCGCTGCACCGGGAGGTGCGCGACGAAGCGGCGGGGCGCCGCACCGTCCTCGGGAGCCCGGAGCAGCGGGTCGAGTGTGAGCAAGTCGGCCCGCTCGTCACCAGTGGTGCGCTGGCGGAGGCACTCGACCCGGCCGATCGCTTCGTCGAGCGTGCGGAACCCGAGTGACGCCAGCAGGGCACGCACCTCCTCCGCGATGAAGACCAGGTAGGTCGCCACGCCTTCGGGCGTGCCGGCGAACTTCGCCCGGAGCCCGGGCCGCTGCGTCGCGATCCCGGTCGGGCACGTGTCACGGTGACAGGCCCGCACCATGATGCAGCCCTCGGCGAGCATCGCCGCGGTCCCGAAGCTGTACTCGTCGGCACCCAGGAGCGCGGCGACGAGGACGTCGCGTCCGGTCTTGAACCCGCCGTCGACCCGGAGGCGCACGCGGTCACGGAGCCCTTCTGCCACGAGGGTCGCCTGGGCATCGGCGAGCCCGAGCTCCCACGGGAGCCCGGCGTTCTTGATCGACGACAGCGGCGACGCACCGGTCCCACCGTTCGCGCCCGAGATCTGGACCACCTCGGCCAGCGCCTTGGTGACCCCGGCCGCGATCGTGCCGACGTTGTCCTCTGCGACGAGCTTCACCGAAACCTCGGCCAGCGGGTTGACCTGCTTCAGGTCGTAGATGAGCTGGGCGAGATCCTCGATCGAGTAGATGTCGTGGTGCGGAGGCGGGGAGATCAGCCCCACCCCGGGTTGCGTGTAGCGCAGTCGGGCGATCTCGCCACTCACCTTGTGCCCCGGGAGCTGTCCGCCCTCGCCCGGCTTCGACCCCTGCGCCATCTTGATGTTGAGCTCGTCGGCGAACGCGCAGTACTGCGGCGTGACGCCGAAGCGCCCCGAGGCGATCTGCTTGATGCGCGAGTTCCGGTCGCGAGCGCTGCCGCGCGTCAGGTAGCGCGCCGGGTCCTCGCCTCCCTCGCCGCAGTTGCTCTTGCCGCCGATCATGTTCATCGCGATCGCGAGCGTCTCGTGCGCCTCGGCCGACAACGCGCCGTGCGACATCGCGCCCGTGGAGAACCGCTGCGTGATCGCGTGGACCGGCTCGACCTCCTCGACGGGCACCGGCTCCCGGTCGGGGGCGAGGTCGAGCAGGTCGCGCAGCTCGGTGACGGGGCGCGACTCCACCAGCTCCCGGAACCGGTCATAGAGCTCGACGCGCCCCTGGTCCACCGCGCCCTTGAGCAGGTGCGCCGCGCGCACGTCGAGCGGGTCCGGGCTCGGGAGGGGCTCGGCCTGCTCGCCACCGAAGAAGATGACGGTGCCCTGCTCCTCGGGGGGCGCCGCCGGCACCTCGGAGAACTTCCCGGCGTCGTCGCCGCGCTTCGCCCGGCGCGCGGGCTGCCCGTTCCCGGAGTCGTCGCTCTCGGCCGTGAGGCCGATGGACGCGTGGAGTGCAGCGATGACATCCGGGTTGTTCGAGTGGTACTCACCGCCACGCTTGCGGAACCGGACGATGCCGGGCTCGTCGAGCGCGGGTGCGTCGCCGTACGCGACCTCATGGCGCGCCAGCACATCGCTCGCGAGCTGGGCGAAGCCGACGCCACCGACCGTCGACGTCGTACCGCGCAGACAGCGCGCGACCACCTCGTTCCCCAGTCCGAGCGCTTCGTAGATCTGCGCGCCGCGGTACCCGTCAACCGTCGAGATCCCCATCTTCGAGAGGATCTTGAGCACCCCGTCCTCGATGGCGGCCTGGAACTTCGCCTGCGCCTCGGACGAGTGGAGCTCGCCGAGCTGACCTTCGTCGGCCATCGCCGCGATCGTCAGGAGCGCGACCCGGGGACAGATGGCGTCGGCCCCGTAGCCGAGCAGGCACGCCACCGAGTGCGTGTCGCGCGAGTCGCCGGAGTCGACGACGATCGACACGTTCTGGCGGATGCGGGCACCGACGAGCGCGTGGTGCAGGGCACCCACGGCGAGCAACGACGGGATCGGTGCGCGCTCGGGGCTCGTGCCGCAGTCGGAGACGACGAGGATGGACGCCCCGCCGTGCACCGCGTCGAGCCCTGCGGTCGCCAGCGCGTCGATACCCGGCGCGAGCGCGCCGGCTCCTTCGGCGACCGGGAACGTGGCGTCGAGGTGCGCCGACGGGAACGACGACCGTTGCGGGTCGAGCAGGGCGTCGACCGCATCGGGGTACAGGAAGAACGATCGGAGCTCGAGCAAGCGTGCCGCCTCGGGCGTCTCACTGAGAAGCGCGGCGCGCGGCCCGAGGCACGTGCGCAGCGACATCACCAGTCGCTCGCGGAGGTGGTCGATCGGAGGGTTGCTCACCTGGGCGAACCGCTGCTTGAGGAACCCGAACACCGGGCGCGCACGGGTCGCGACGGCCGCGAACGGCGTGTCGTCCCCCATCGAGAAGGTGGGCTCCTTGGCGTCGGTCGCCATGGGCTTGAGCACCATCGCGACCTCCTCCCGGTTGCAGCCGAACGCGGCCTGCTCGACGAGGAGGTCCTCGGCCTCGGGCGGCATGTCGATCGCCGCGCCGGTCGAGAACGGTCGCAGGCCGTCACGAGCCCACTCCCCGTAGGGAGCCCGACCCGCGAGCCAGGTCTTCACGGTGTCGTCGTCCTGCCACGCGCCCGCACCCGGTGCCTGGGCGTCGGGGTCGACGCACAGCATCTCGCCGGGACCGAGCCGACCGCGGGTCACACGTCCGCGCCCACCGACCGGGACCGCGCCCGCCTCCGAGCAGCACACGACCAGCCCGTCCTCGGTGCGCTGCCACCGCAGCGGACGCAGCCCGTTGCGGTCGAGCGCGGCACCCACCCGGCGCCCGTCGGTGAACACGACACCGGCGGGCCCGTCCCACGGCTCGGCGAGTGCCGCGTGGTACCGGAAGTAGTCGTGGATGTCGGGGTCGAGGTCGCGTCGACCCTCCCAGGCCTCCGGGATCATCATCGCGGCGACGTGGCGGAGGTCGCGGCCACCGCGCATCAACAGCTCGAACGCCGAGTCGAGCTTTCCGGAGTCGGAGTCGTACGGGTCGAGCACGGGACGGAACAGGCCGTCGGGACCGAGCCCGACGTCCTCGGTCCCGAGGACGCCACGGGCGATCATGCGATGCTCGTTGCCCTGGATCGTGTTGATCTCCCCGTTGTGGCAGAGGTGGCGGAACGGCTGGGCCCGCTCCCAGGCCGGCGCGGTGTTCGTGGAGAACCGGCTGTGGAACACCGCATGGGGAGCCACGAAGTCGTCGGCGACGAGGTCGGGGAAGAACCGTGCGAGCCGGTCGCTGATCACCAACGCCTTGTAGGTGACGAGGCTGAACGAGCAGCTCGCGAAGTAGTGGCGAACGCCGGCGAGTCGACACAGCGCGTCGGCTCGGCGCCGGACCCGGAACGCCGCCCGCTCGGCCTCGTCGAGCGAGACGCCGTGAGGTCGGAGCACCAGCGCCTGCACCATCGCAGGGAGATCGGCCCGGGCCGCGGCACCGATCTGGGTCTCGTCGATGGGGACGTCGCGCCAGCCGACCAGCTCGAGACCTTCCTCGTCGCACGCGTGGGCGACGGCGTCCTGGGCGGCCTGCCGTGCGACCGCATCGTCGAGGTCGAGGAAGGCGAACAGCACCCCGAGGCGGTCGGCGTCGATCTCACGACCCAGTGCCGCTCCGCCCACCCGGGCGAAGAACGCCCGCGGGAGGGGGACGAGCAGCCCGGCGCCGTCGCCGGACAGTCCGTCGGCGGCGATCGCCCCCCGGTGCCGGACGCAGGCGAGCCCGGTGAGCGCGAGGTCCACCATCGTCCGGGAGCTCTCTCCCGACTCGTGCGCGACGAACCCGATGCCGCACGCGTCGAGCTCGAGCCGCTCACGGCGGGCGAAGTGGGCCTGCGACACTCGGTCTCCTCGTGGCTGGGTCCGGCCGGGGCCGGACGGGTCGGAGGACGACGAGGATGCGTCGTCAGCGACCCGATTCGGGCCTCCGACCGCGTCTCGATGCCCGGAACAGGGCACCGACGAGTGCGGAGGCTGGGGATGGGGCGACGACGCTGTCGCACCACGCAGACTACCGGTCCCGGCCGTCGGACCGAGGATCGTTTCCCGCCCTCCATGCGCTAGACCACACGACGTGACCGCGCCGGATCCCCGTCCCGCCCCGTTGCGGGATCGGAATCGGGACCGTGGGCACGTGGCGGTGCTCGGTGGCGGGCAGCTCGGGCGGATGCTCGGTGTCGCCGGGATCCCGCTCGCGCTGCGCTTCCGGTTCCTCGATCCCGGGTCGACGCCGCCCGCCGGCGCGGTCGGGCCGGTGGTCACGGGCGCCCTCGACGATCGAACGGCGATCGACCGGGTCGTCGAGGGCGCGGTCGTCGTCACCTACGAGTGGGAGGGCGTCCCCGCCGACGCGGCGCGCCATGCCGCCGAGACGGCTCCCGTGCACCCGTCGCCCCGTGCGCTCGAGGTCTCCCAGGACCGCGTCACCGAGAAGGAGACCTGTCGTGCGCTCGGCATCGAGGTCGCCGACTTCGCCGCCGTCGACGACCGCGCCGGGCTCGACGCCGCGATCGAGGCCGTCGGCCTGCCGAGTGTGCTCAAGACCCGGCGCGGTGGGTACGACGGCAAGGGTCAGCACGTGCTGCGAGCGCCGAGGGACGCGGACGCGGCTTGGGAGGGGCTCGGAGGCGTGCCGCTGATCCTCGAAGCGCTCGTCCCCTTCGATCGCGAGCTCTCGGTGCTCGCGGCGCGCGGCGTCGACGGCGAAACGGCGTGCTACCCGCTGGTGGAGAACCGCCACGTCGACGGGATCCTCCGGATGAGCCGCGCACCTGCACCGGCGACTGCTCCCGACCTCCAGGCCGAGGGCGAGCGGATCGCGCGTCGACTGCTCGACGAGCTGGACTACGTCGGCGTCCTCGCGGTGGAGCTGTTCGAGCACGGCGGACGGCTGCTCGCGAACGAGCTCGCGCCGCGGGTGCACAACTCCGGGCACTGGACGATCGAGGGCGCGGACACGAGCCAGTTCGAGCAGCACCTTCGTGCGGTACTGGGCCGGCCCCTCGGCTCCGCCGACGCGCGCGGGCCGTCCGCGATGGTGAACTGCATCGGCGCGATGCCCGACCGCGATGCCGTGCTGGCCGTGGCCGGCGCGCACCTGCACGACTACGACAAGGCAGCGCGTCCCGGGCGCAAGGTGGGCCACGTCACCGTCACCGCGGCCGACGACGAGGAGCTGATCCGGCGCCTCGACACCCTCCGCGCCGCCGCACCGGACCTGTTCCCGGCCTGAGTTCTCGGTCGTGCGTCTCTCACCCCGCCATGGGCGGGTGAGAGACGCATCATTGCGGGGACCGGGTGCGCGCAGGCGCGGGGTCAGCGGATGGCGCCGGCCTCGCGGAGGCGGGACACGTCGGCGTCCGAGAAGCCCCACTCGCTGAGCACCTCGTCGGTGTGCTCACCCGGCGTCGGCGCCGCGCGCCACAGCTCGGGCTCGGTGCGCGAGAAGCGGGGTGCGGGCGCGGGCTGGGTGAGACCCTCGAACTCGACGAGCGTCCCCCGCGCCGTGATGTGGGGGTGCTGGGCCGCCTCGCTCATCGGGAGCACCGGCGCGAAGCACGCGTCGCTCCCCTCCAGGAGGTCGCACCACTCGGCGCGGGTCTTCGACTTGAACAGCGCGGTGAACCGCTCCCGCAGGGCGGGCCAGTTCGCCTGGTCGGCGACGGTCGGGAGGTCCTCGGACGCGAGGCCGGTCTTCTCGAGGAACTCCGCGTAGAACTGCGCCTCGAGCGCGCCGAGCGCGACGTACTGGCCGTCGGCCGTCTCGTAGGTGTCGTAGTGCGGGGCACCGGTGTCGAGCAGGTTCGTCCCCCGCTCCTCGCTGAACGCACCGAACGCCTGCATCCCCCACACGAACGACATGAGGATGGCGGCACCGTCGACCATGGCCGCGTCGACGACCTGGCCCTTCCCCGACGTGCGGGCCTCGAGGATCCCGCACACGAGGCCGAACGCGAGGAACATCCCGCCGCCGCCGAAGTCGCCGATGAGGTTGAGCGGTGGCGTGGGCTTCTCCCCCGCCCGACCGAAGTGCGCGAGCGCGCCCGCGAGCGCGATGTAGTTGATGTCGTGGCCGGCGGCATCGGCGAGCGGCCCGCCCTGACCCCATCCGGTCATCCGCCCGTAGACCAGCTTCGGGTTGCGCGCGAGGCAGTCGTCGGGGCCCACGCCGAGACGCTCGGTCACACCGGGACGGAACCCCTCCAGCAGCGCGTCGGCGCGCTCGACGAGCCCGAGCACGGTCTCGACCCCTTCGGGGTGCTTCAGGTCGACGCCGACCGATCGGCGGTTGCGGTCCATGATCGGCACACCGCCGGGGTCGAAGCCCCGCTCGACCGACTGGGCCCGGTGCACGCGCACCACGTCGGCACCCATGTCGGCGAGCAGCATCGCCGCGAACGGCCCCGGCCCGATCCCGACCAGCTCGACGACCTTCACCCCTGCCAACGGACCGGCCACGTGCTGCTCCCCTGCTTCGCTGCGATTCCCGACGACGGCGTCAGAACCTAGTGCCGGGCACTCCCCAGATCAGACGAGCAGATCAGACGAGCAGATCAGACGAGGGGCTCGAACGCCGGGGCCAAGCCGGGGCGCGCCCATGGCATCGACACCAGGCGGCCGGTGCCCGACAGGGTCACGAAGGCGGTCCGTCGGTCGTCGCCCCCGAAGCAGACGTTCGTGGTGAACGGATCGGGAGTGGGCACCTTCTCGACGACCTCACCGTCGGGCGAGATCACCGTGAGCCCCGGCTCCAGGCCGATCGTCGCGACCACGACGTTGCCGCACTCCTCGATCGCGAGCGAGTCGAAGAACTGGAGTCCCGGGAGCCCCGCGAGGAACGTCCCACCGTGCGGGAACAGCGCGAGGTCGGGCGGACGGACCTCGCCCGGGCCGGTGATGTCCCACCACCACACCCGCCCGGTGAACGTCTCGGCGACGTAGAGGCGTGACCCGTCGGGTGAGAGCCCGACGCCGTTGGGGGCGTCGAGCGGGTACGCGACCTCGCGGATCATCGAGCCGTGCGGTGTGGCGTAGTAGAGCCCGCCATGGGCGCGTCCACGCTCGGTCGACCGCGAGTGGTCGGTGAACCAGATGCCGCCGTCGTGGTCGAAGACGAGGTCGTTCGGCGAGACGAGCGGGTTGCCGTCGCACTCGCTGTAGAGCACGGAGTGCTCGCCGGTGCGCAGGTCGACGCGCTCGATGCGGCCCCCGGAGTAGTCGGCCGGGAGGTACGAGCTCGGCGCCTGGAGCCCGAGCAGCTCCTCGTACTCGTAGCCGCCGTCGTTGCACACGTACACCGCGCCGTCGGGCCCGGCCGCGGCGCCGTTGGGCCCTCCGCCGAGGTTCGCCACGACGGCGACGCTCCCCGAGGCCGTGACCCACGAGAGCGTCCCCCGGCGGATCTCGCCGAGCACCACGCTGCCGTCGGCCATCGCGATCGGACCCTCCGGGAACTCCAGCCCCGACGCCATCTCGGTCATCTCGTCCATGCCGTCTCCCCCGCCCTGCCCGGGACGCCTGCGGCGCCGCCGACTGCTCTGGTCGCCTCCGGCGCTGATCGTCACGTCCGGTTCCCCCGCCACGCGCGTCGTCCACAACCTAGGGTCTCGACCATGCGACTGCGCCTGGATCCGTCCGACGAGTACCTGCACCCGCTCGAGGAAGCGTCGAACTTCAACGAGAGCATGTACTTCAACGTCTACGACCCCCGCGAGTGCCTCGGCGGCTTCCTCCGCCTCGGCAACCGTGCCAACGAGGGCTACGCCGAGATGACGACGTGCCTCTACCTGCCCGACGGCAGGGTCGCGTTCACCTACCACCGGCCCGAGATCTCCGACAACGACGCCTTCGACGCGGGCGGGATGCGCTTCGAGGTCATCGAGCCGTTCGAGTCCCTGCGGGCCTCCTACCACGGGAAGATCTGCGTGCTCGAGCGACCGCTCGAGATGGCCGACCCTCGCACCGCGTTCACCCAGAACCCGTGGGAGGAGTGCGCGGTGGACCTCGACTACCGCGGGATCTCCCCGATGCTGGGTGGCGAGCCGGTCAACGACGACGGGAGCCCGATCGCCGAGAACCCCGGCGAGGGGTTCGCGCGCGGCCACTACGAGCAGCACGTCGGGGCGCGCGGCACCGTGCGCGTGGGCGACGAGGAGTGGGTCGTCGACGGGTACGGCCTGCGCGACCACTCCTGGGGGCCGCGGTTCTGGCAGTCGCCGTGGTGGTACCGGTGGCTGACGGGCAACTTCGGCGAGGACGGCGGCTTCGTCGTGTCGATCGTGACGGCGCGCGACGGTGCGCAGCGGATCGGCGGCGTGTGGCTCGAGGACGGCGCGTACCGCTACCTCACGGGAGCGACGATCGAGACCGAGTGGCGCACCGACGACCTGTACCACGAGAAGATCCGCGCCGTGGCATCGGTCGGTGACGTCGAGCACGTCATCGAGGGCACCGTGCAGTCGCTGATCCCGCTGCGCAACCGCCGCACCACCCCCGACGGCGAGCAGCTCGTCACCCGCATCTCCGAGGGCATGACCGAATGGCGCTGCGACGGACGGGTCGGGTACGGGCTGTCCGAGTACCTCGACCAGATCGTCGACGGCAAGCCGGTCGGCGCGGCGGCGTAGCTCACCATGAGCCGCCGCCACCTCCGCCGCCGCCACCACCGGAGAACCCTCCCCCGCCGGAGAAGCCGCTCGACCCGGAGGTCGACGGCGGCGTCGACGTGAGCGTGCCTGCGGTCGTGGTCGCGAACCCGTCCATCGCGTGGGAGAACGCGACGTACTCGAACGGCGTGCTGGACCGGTACCAGTAGCTGGTGTCGGGCGGCTCGCCGTCGAGCCCCGCGAAGGCCTTCGCCCACTTCTCGGTCGCACCGAAGACCACCGCGTACGGCAGGTACTCGGAGAACAGGTTCTTGCGCTCGGCGAAGCGGGCGCGCTCCTTCTCCGACTCCTCGATGAACCGCCGGAAGCCGTTCGTCCGACGCAGCAGCGCGCTCCCCTTCGCGGTGCGGGCCGGTGCCCAGCGAGCGCTGAACGTCCAGAACAGGCCGAGCAGGATCAGCGGGATCCCGAGGAGGCCGAGGCTCGTCCACACCGCCAACGCGACCGTGACGCCGATCGCGAGGAGCAACACCACGATCCCGAGGCACCCCGTCGAGAGCTTGGCGCTGCTCGGGTCGCGCGTGAACCAGCCCTGCGCCTGCGCGTCCTCGGTGAGGGCCTTCTGCACCTTTGCCATGCGCGTCGCGAACTTCTGCTTGAGGTCCGACAGCTCCACGGTGTCGCCGCTCTTGAACAGCCCCGCGAGCAGCTCCTTCTCGTAGTCGAGGAGCTTCGCGTCGGACGTGTCGAGCTTGGTGAGCTTCCAGTCGTTCTTCAGCCACCGCGAGGTCGTCTCGACCTCCTCGATGACGAGGTACTTGCGGACCGCGAGGTCGACGATGGTCGCGGTCACGTCGAGGGGGTGCGCCTTGAAGTCGACGAGCGTGCCGACCTGTCCGGGGCGCAGGTCGTCGGGCGGCTCGAACTCGACGGGCGTCTCGGTCCCACCGGCGAAGACGGGGGTGAGCTCGTCGGCACCGCCCTCGCTCCCGAACGTCTGGTCGACGGCGCCGCCCCGGTAGCGCCGGTCCCGCGCCTTGCGACCGAACGCGAGGAGGAACGCCCCGAACCCACCGAGCCCCAGCGCAGCCGCACCGCCCACGGTTCCTGCGTTCACGGCGAACGCGCGCCCGACCGTCCACCGCTCCTCCAGGATCGGCTTCGGCGTGGGCACGGCGCCCTTGGGCAGCCCGATCGTGACGGTCAGCCCCTGGAACGGGAAGAGCTGGGTCTGGGCGAAGCTCGCGAGGTCGAGGTCGAAGGAGGCCGTGTCACACGGCAGGTTCGACCCGAACGAGCCCTGGGCACAGTTGACCGCGGTGATGTCAGCGGGCGCGACGAGCTCGACGGTGACGTCGTCGATGATCACGGGCCACTGCGTCCCGACAGCGTTCCAGACCAGCTCGTCGTGCTCGTCGAAGCCGTTCAGCGCGCCTCGAACCCGGTAGGTGATCTCGTAGCGGTGCTCGCCCGTGATCGTCCGGTCCGGGTCGCCGATCTTGATCCGGTCGTACCCGATCCCGTTCTGGGTGAACGTCTCCAACGTGTACTGGCCCGGCGTTCCCTCCGACGCGCGGACCGACACCACGTCGAGCGGGTAGACGCGGTCGGTGTCGGCCTTCTCCGGGTAGTCGAAGCGCACCGGGATGTCGCGGAAGATGCCGTGCTTCGAGAGGACGCCGAAGTCGTAGTCGATCGTCTCCTGCACGAGGAGCTCGCCGCTCGACTCGATCGTGAGCTGCACGTCGAACCCGGTGATCTGCTCGGATACCCCCAGGAAGCCAGTCGTGCCGTTCGGGGCTGCGACGGCCGTTGCCGGCACGAGCACCGCGAGCGCCAGCAGTCCGGCGCCGACCAACGCCCGAGCCAGCCGCTTGGGTCGGTTCATGCGCGTGACGATACTCCGGTCGATTCCGTCGACCGCGTCTGCGTCCGCGGCCTACGTCGGACCGGCGCTAGCGTCCGCGCGATGCCGTCGGAGCGTGCCCCAGAGGGGAACCGGTGAGCGCGCCCGACACCGCGGCGCTCGCCGCGGCCGTCGGCCGTCACCTCGGTTCGTCGGTCGAGGTCCGCGACCTCGTGCGCCTGTCGGGCGGGGCGTCCCGCGAGACCTGGGCGTTCGACGCGACGCCGGTCGACGGGGCGCCGCTCGAGCTCGTGCTGCGTCGCGACCCGGGCGCGTCAGTGGGCCAATCCGCGCGCGAGACCGAGTTCGAGCTGCTCCGCGCGGCCGGCGCCGGCGGGGTCGCCGTCCCGGCTGCCACGTTCGTCCTCGAGCCCGCCGACGACCTCGGATCGGGGTTCGTCATGGAACGGATCGAGGGCGAGACGATCCCCCGCCGGATCCTGCGCGACGACGAGTACGCCGACGCGCGCTCGAAGCTCGCCGGCCAGTGCGGCACCGCGGCGGCACGCATCCACGCGCTCGACGTCGCCGACCTCCCCGACCTCCCGGTGCTCGGCGCTCGGGAGCAGATCGCGCAGTACCGCGGGGTGCTCGACTCGATCGGCGAGCCGCATCCCGCGTTCGAGCTCGTCCTGGGCTGGCTCGAGGAGCACGCGCCACCTCCCGTGGAGCCCCGGTTGGTGCACGGTGACTTCCGCAACGGCAACCTCGTCGTCGGCCCCGACGGGCTGCGGGCGGTGCTCGACTGGGAGCTCGCGCACCTCGGCGACCCGGTCGAGGACCTCGGCTGGTGCTGCGTGCGCTCGTGGCGCTTCGGGAACGGCGATCAACCGGTCGGCGGATTCGGCTCCGTCGCCGATCTCCTCGACGCCTACGTCGCCGCGGGCGGCGAACCCGTCGACCCCGAGCACCTCCGGTACTGGGAGACGTTCGGCACCCTGAAGTGGGGCGTGATCTGCGGCGGCCAGGCGTTCACCCACCTCAGCGGCATGGTGCGCTCCGTGGAGCTCGCCACCCTGGGCCGGCGCATCGCCGAGACCGAGTGGGACGTGCTGCGTCTCGTCGCCGGCAGTCGTGTGAGCGACGGTGCCCCCGACCTGCAACCGGTCGAACCCCCGGCCGGCTTCCAGGACCGACCGACGGCTGCCGAGCTGCTCGAGGCGGTGCGCGAGTACCTCGAGCAGGACGTGATGCCGGCCACGGAGGGGCGCACCTCCTTCCATGCCCGTGTGGCCGTGAACGCGCTCGGGATCGTCGAGCGGGAGCTGCTGCTGGGGCCGGCGGCCGATGCGCCGGTGCGCGACCGGTTGGCGGCGCTCCTCGACGGCGACGCTGATCCGCGCACCCTGGTGGCCGAGCTCGCCCGGCGCATCCGCGACGGCTCGCTGGAGGATCGACGCGACGAGGTGGTGTCCGTCGTCGTCGACCTCGTCCGGGCGAAGCTCACCGTGGCCAACCCGCGCTACCTCGGCGATCTCGATCCGTCGGGGACCCGGTAGGTCGGCCGGCAAGATGCGCCGGGTAGGTTGCAGCCGATGCGCATCGCCACCTGGAACGTCAATTCGCTCAAGGCACGTCTCCCGCGCGTGGAGGAGTGGCTCGGGTACGCGGAACCCGATGTGCTCTGCCTCCAGGAGACGAAGCTCGCCGACGACGCGTTCCCCCAGCTCACCTTCGAGGCGCTCGGCTACGAGGCCGCGCACCACGGCCAGGGGAGATGGAACGGCGTGGCGATCCTGTCGAAGGTCGGTCTCGAGGACGTCACGTCGGGGTTCGGGGACCTCGACGACCCGTACGAGGGCGAGGCGCGCCTGCTCGCGGCGACGTGCGGGGGCATCCGGTTCGCGAACGTGTACGTGCCCAACGGTCGCGAGGTGGGCACCGAGTTCTACGAGCGCAAGCTCGTGTGGCTCGAGCGGCTGCACGACTGGCTCGAAGCCACCGCGTCGCCGTCGGACCCGCTCGTGGTGCTCGGCGACTTCAACGTGGCACCCGAGGATCGCGACATCTGGTCGGTGAAGGCGTTCGAGGGATCGACCCATGTGACGCCGGAGGAGCGGGCCGCGGTCACCGCGCTCGAGGACTGGGGCCTCGTCGACGCGTTCCGCACGGTCTACGACCAGGACGAGCTGTTCAGCTACTGGGACTACCGCCGCGGCGACTTCCACCAGCACCGCGGGATGCGCATCGACCTCGTGCTCGCGACCAGGCCCGTCATCGACCGCGTGTCGTGGGCGATCGTCGACCGCAACGCCCGCAAGGGCCAGCAGCCCTCCGACCACACCCCGGTGGTCATCGACCTCGCCGACTGAGTCGCGCCGGTCAGCCCGTCGCCCAGGGAGGAACGATGGTCGACCCTGCACCGACGCGCCCGCTCCGACGCGCGCTCGGGACCGGGCTCCTCGGCATCCTCGTGGTCGGCGACATCCTCGGCGCCGGCATCTACATCCTCGTCGGCGAGGTGGCCGACGACGTCGGCGGCCTGGTCTGGCTCCCGTTCCTCCTCGCGTTCTCGCTCGCCGCGCTGACCGCGCTGTCGTACGTCGAGCTGGTCAGCAGGCATCCGCACGCCGCGGGCTCCGCCCACTACGTCGACATCGCGTTCGGGCGCCCCCTGCTCACCTTCCTCGTCGGCTACGTGGTGGCGGCCTCCGCGATCTCGACCGCGGCCGTCGTGTCACGCGCCGTCGGTGGCCAGTACCTCGCCGCGTTCGTGGACGTGCCCGTCGCCCCGGTCGCGGTCGGGACGATCGTCGTGCTGTCCGCGGTCACCTGGATCGGGATCTCCGAGTCGGCCCGGGCGAACGCGGTGCTGACGATCGTCGAGGTCAGCGGCCTCGTGCTCGTGCTCATCGCCGGTGCCGCCGGGCTGGTCGAGGGTCAGGCCGAGCCGAGCCGGCTGCTCGAAGCGGGGCGCGGCGGGCTCGAGACGTCCGGCGTCCTCGCCGCCGTCGCACTCGCGTTCTTCGCGTACCTTGGTTTCGAGGACGTCGTGCACCTCTCGGAGGAGGTCCGCGAGCCACGGCGCTCGTTCCCGCGCGCGCTCGTCGGCGGGCTCGCGGTCGTCGGACTCCTCTACCTCGGTGTCACCGTCTCCGTCTCGATGCTCGTGCCCGCCACGACGCTGGCCGGCTCCTCGGCGCCGCTGCTCGACGCACTCGACGCCGGGCCGATCCCCGTACCGTCCCGGGTCTTCGCCGTGATCGCGATCGTCGCCGTCACCAACACGGCGCTCCTCGCACTCACGACCGCCTCGCGTCAGATCTACGGACTCGCCGAGAAGCGCTCGATCCCGGGTCTCCTCGGTCGCGTGGGGAGACGGCACACGCCGACGATCGCGATCGTCCTCGTTGCGGGGATGGCCGCGACGCTGGCGGCCACGGGGGACCTGCGCGAGCTCGCCGACACCACGGTGACGCTGCTGCTCGCGGTCTTCGCGATGGTCAACGTGACCGTGCTCGTCGCGCGCCGGCGGATCCCCCGCCGCGACGGCCGTCGGGTCGACGACCCGTTCCGCGTCGCCACGTTCGTCCCCGTGCTCGGTGCGGGCGCGTGTACCGGGTTGCTCGTCTACACGCTCGCCGAAGGCGGGACGGGCCTCTTCGTCCGACTGGGGCTCATGCTGGCTGGCGGTGTCGTGCTCTGGGCCGTCGCCCGGTTGCGACCCTCCGTGCGGGGATGAACCCCGTCTCGGGCGCGATCAGGGCCCCAGCAGGACGAGCGTCGCGACGTAGGCCGCGTACATCCCGAGCAGGACGAACCCCCGGCGCCGACGGAGGCGCTGGCGTCGGCCCGGGAACAACGCCGCGACGAGGGCGACACCGAAGCCCAAGCCGACGGCCACCTCCGAGGAGCGGACCGTGATCGGCGCGATGCACGCCGCGACGCCCACGATCCACAGGCCGTTGAAGATGTTGCTCCCGAGGATCGTCCCGAGGCCGACCCCGTGGTGGCCGTGTCGCGTCGCCGACAGCGTCGTGGCCAGCTCGGGGAGGCTGGTGCCGATCGCCACGAGGGTGGCACCCACGACGAAGCCGTCGAGCCCCAGCGCGTTCCCTGCGGCCCGGGCACCGTCCGCGACGAGGCGGCCGGCGACGACCAGCGCCACGAGCCCGACGAGCGCGAACACCCATGGTCGGGGGCTCAACCGCGCTGCGGCTGCGGCGGCCCGTGCACTCCCCTGGCGCTCGCGGCGGGCGGCCCGCACCGTCTGACCGATCCACGACGCGAACGCGACGAGCAGGATGGCACCGTCGACTCGCGAGACCGTGCCGTCGAGTGCGAGGACGAGCGTCAGCACCGGGGCGATCGACGCCACCGTCACGTCGAGCCGGGACTCGTTGCGGTCGACACCGAGATCGAGGAGGAGGAGCGCGACGCCGAGCACGAGCCCGATGTTCGTGACGTTGCTCCCGAGCGCGTCGCCGAGGCCGATCGCGGGCTTCCCGGCGATCGCCGCACTGGTGGACACCGCGAACTCCGGACTCGAGGTGGCGAAGGCTGCGACCGTGGTCGCCACGACTCGCGCGGGCACCCGCGCCCAGGCCGCGAGCCCGACCGCGCCGCGCACGAAGAACTCGCCGCCGATCGCCGCACAGGCCAGCCCACCGACGAGCGCGAGTACGTCGGTGATCACCACAGGACTCGGCCCTCCACCGCGCACCATATCGAAGGCGCGGATCGCGCCGGCGGGACGGGCCGGGTCACTGTCACACCCCGCTGGTTGCATGGGGGCATGCGCACGACCGTCCTCGATCCCGAACCGACCGCCACGACCTCCGATCTGCGCACCGTGGTGGAGGGGGTCGCGGGTGTCGACACCGCGGGTTGGTCGGGCGCGGCCCGCTCGGCGGACCTGGTGGAGCTGCTCCAGGCGTCGGAGCGGCTCCAGTCGGTGGCGCTTGCCCGACTGGCGTCCTGGGACGCGTCCGGCGCCTGGGCCGAGGACGGGGCGCCGAGCGCGATCGCCTGGCTCGCGCATCGGGGTTCGCTCACCAAGCACCACGCCGCGGGGCTGGTGCGCTCCGCGCGGCTGGTCCATGCGCACGAACGGACGGCGAAGACGCTCGATGCGGGCGACATCACCGTGGAGCACGTCGCGGTGCTGGCCCGAGCAGCACGCGATCGGGAGGAGGTGTTCGGCGCGCACGAGGACACCCTCCTCGACGCGGCGCGCACGCTGGCGCCCGAGCCGTTCCGCCACGCGGCCCGCCACTGGCGCACCCTGGCCGACGACCGCCTCGCCACCGCCGACGCTCGCGAGTGCCACGAGCAGCGTCGCCTCCACTGCTCGTCCACCTTCCGGGGCACCGTCCGCATCGACGGAGAGCTCGACCCCGACGCCGGCGCCACCTTCCTCGCCGCCCTCGAAGCGCACCTCGACGGTCCCGACGCCACCGACGGGCCGACCCCGGCGCGTTCACTCGCCCAGCGGCGCGCCGACGCGCTGCTCGCCCTCTGCCAGGGAGGACGCCGCCGTCAGGTCCACGTCGACGTCGTCGTCGACGTGGACACCCTCACCGGCGACGCGATCCGAGACATCACCGCCGTGCGCAACAGCCTGCACGGCCTCGGCCCCGTCGCCCGCTCCACCCTGGAGCGCCTCACCTGCGACGCCTCGATCGGACGCGTGATCATGCGAGGCCGCTCCGAGATCCTCGACGTCGGTCGGCGCACCCGCCTGGTCACCCCCACCCAGCGCCGCGCGCTGGTGATCCGCGACGGCGGGTGTGTCGCCGAGGGCTGCGACCGTCCCGCCGACTGGTGCGACGCCCACCACGTCGTCCACTGGATCGACGGCGCCATGACCGACGTGTCGATCCTCACCCTGCTCTGCTCCCTGCACCATCACCACGTCCACGACGGCACCTGGGAGCTGGTCCCCAACGGTGCCGGCGCCTGGACCGCCCGCCCCACGCCGCACCAGCGGGAATGAGCCGACGCGGCTACCGCTCGCGCACCTCAACGAGCACCACGGGGGCATCGTTGGTGTCCCACGTCGCGGTCAGTCCGATGGCGGGCTGGGCTCCGGCGACGGGACGTCGGTACACGGTCATCTCGAACCGGTCGTTGTGCAGCACCGACGTCGTCGCGTCGTCGGCATGACCTCCATGCACCCGTGCACGTACGCGTCGCGCTGCGTCGGATCCACGAACAGGTGTCCGGCGACGATGACCGTCACGATCCTTCCCTCCGCAGCCCGGCCTCGAGGTGCAGCTGCATCGGCGCGCCCATCGCCTCCATCTCGACGCGCACGTGGAGGATGTCGTCGTCGAGGCGGAGCAGGCGCCGCAGCCCGGTGATGTCCTTCGCGGTCGGCGTCGTCGCCACGTGGGCGCTCACGAGCTCGAGGCGCTCCCCGAGCACCCGGCCCTCGTAGAGCTCGACCACACCGATCGGCTCTGCGATGACCGCCTCGACCAGCCCGTCACCGACCGGTCGGAGGTAGCCGGTCTCGGCGTGGAGCGGCTCGCCCTCGGGCGTGCGCGTGCGCTGGCTGTACGCGACGAACGGCTTCCCGGGGCACGCGAACGTGGTCTCCTCGACGTAGTCGAAGTCGTCGATCGCCGGGTACTCGCCCCGCCCCTCGCCGCGCCAGGTGCCGAGCAGCCAGGCGAGTCGCTCGACCGGTCCCGGTAGTGTGGCCATCACCCGATCCTCCCACTCCACGGAACGTCATGGTCGACCCAGAGAGGTGGGCATGGACACCCTAGAGAGCAACCCGTACCTCGCCGGCAACTTCGCACCGGTCCGCGACGAGCGCGACGACGACGCGCTCGACGTCACCGGGGCGATCCCACCCGAGCTCACCGGACTGCTGCTGCGCAACGGTCCCAACCCGATCCTCGACCCCGACCCCGCCGCGTACCACTGGTTCCTCGGCGACGGCATGCTCCACGGGATCGAGCTCGCCGCCGGGAACGCTCGCTACCGCAACCGGTGGGTGCGCACCGCCGACGCGTGCGCGGCGCTCGGCGAGCCCGCCCCTCTCGACGCGCCCCCGGCCGTCAACGACATCGGAGCCAAGGCCAACACCCACGTCGTCGCGCACGCAGGAAGGATCTACGCCCTCGTCGAGTCGAGCCTGCCGACCGAGGTGCGCCCCGACCTGTCGACCGTGGGCGCCCGCGACTTCGACGGACGCCTCACGTCGGCCTTCACCGCGCACCCGAAGATCGACCCGATCAGCGGCGAGATGCACCTCTTCGGGTACGACTTCATGGGGCCGCCGTTCCTCCGCTACCACGTCGTCGACGCGAAGGGGGCGCTCTCGCGCACGGAGGAGATCGACCTGCCCGGGCCGGTGATGATGCACGACTTCGCGATCACGGCCTCGAGCGTCGTGTGGCTCGACCTCCCGGTCGTCTTCGACGTCTCGACCTTCGGGACCCGCCCGTTCCCGTTCGTCTGGCGCCCCGAGCACGGCGCTCGCGTCGGCGTGATGCCCAGGCTCGGTGGCAACGCCGACGTCATCTGGATCGAGATCGAGCCGTGCTACGTCTACCACCCGCTGAACGCGTACGACGACGCCGACGGCAACGTCGTGCTCGACCTCGTCAAGTACCCGGACATGTTCGCGTCCGAGCTCTACGGACCGGGAGCGAGCGCCGGTACACGCCTGGAGCGATGGACGATCGACGCGCGCGCCGGACGAGTCGCGACCGAGCTGCTCGACGACGCGTCCCAGGAGTTCCCCCGGGTCGACGACCGCCAGGCCGGACGCGTCCACCGGTACGGGTACGCGACCGAAGCCGGGATCGGCGAGCACTGGGTCGGCCTCGGATCGCTCCGCAAGCACGACTTGGTACGCGGCACCGTCGAACGCCACGACGTCGGTGCCGGGGCTGCCGGCGAGCCCGTCTTCGTGCCCAGCGCGCCCGACGCCGGCGAGGACGAGGGCTGGGTGCTCTCGGTCGTCTACGACGCGGCGCGCGATGCCAGCGACGTGCGGATCATCGATGCCACGGACTTCGCCGCCGCGCCGGTCGCGACCGTGCACCTGCCCCGCCGCGTGCCCTACGGCTTCCACGGCTCGTGGGTCGAGGGCGCGTCACTCGACTGACGACCTCCCCACCCTCCCGCTGACCGAGGTCGGCGTTCAGGACAGGTGCTTCTCGTAGCGGCTCACCGTCCAGTCCCACTCGACGGTGTCGCCGCGGTGCTCGAACCCGTTCGCCTCGTAGTACGCGCGCAGGCGGGCGTTCTCGCTCCAGCAGTCGAGGCGGAGGAACTCGCGGCCCGCCCTGCGGGTCTCCCCCTCGGCCCATACCAACAGCTCGGCTCCGGTGCCGGCCGCGCTGCGCCGAACCGCGAGCCGGTGCACGTACCCGGCGTCGGGTGGTCGCGCGCCCCAGACCAGCTCGTCGTCCCATTGGAGCGTGATCGTCCCGACGAGAACCTCCCCGCGTCGGGCGAGCCAGGTGTGGCCGTCCTCGAGCGCCGGCACGAACCACTCGTCGTCGAAGCGCTCGGGCCACTGCCGGAGGCCCATGCCCAACAGCCACGCGGACACCTCCTCGAGCAACGACCGCACGGTCTCCACCTCCGTGGGTGTCGCGAGGGTGAGCACGAGCGGGGCCGAGGGACCGGTCACCCGGAGATCCTGCCGCCACCGGGAACCCGCGTGTCACGCGTGCCGGGGGTCGTGTCTGCCCTGACCCGAGAGCGAACAGGTGTTCGATCTCTGCGAATCCCAGGAGACCCGATCATGACCACGGCCCGTGACTGCGCCCGCACCCGTTCGACCGTCCCGAAGCGGCTCCGGCGCCCGAGCGACGTCGTCGCGCTCGTGCAGGCGGTCCTCGACGACCAGCTCCCCCCGCCCGGCGAGGTGGTGATCTGCCTCGACGCCGAACGCCGGCTCACCGGGCTCGCGCTCCGGCCCGAAGCCGGGGAGCACCCCGTCGACGCCGAGCAGCTCGTGGACCTGGCCCACGAGCTCGACGCGACTGCGGTGGTGCTCGTCTCGTTCCTCTTCGACGAGCGCGAGCTCGCGATCGAGGCCGACGTCGACGGCTTCCTCGCGCTGGCGCGGGCCTGCCTCGAACGGCACGTGCTCCTCTTCGACCACGTGCTCCTCGCTGGTGGGAGCTGGCGGTCGATGTGGGACGTCGCCCGTGCGAGCGCTACCGGGGATCCCGCCGCATGAACCAGGTCGTGAAGGGAGCGTCCCCCAGGTCGGGGTACCGCACCGCGCTCGGCGCGAGCACCTCCTCGACGACGTCGAAGCCGTGCCGCCGGTAGAACACGACGTTCTCGGGCTTGTCGGTCTCGAGCCAGGCCACCTCGCCGTCGGCGTCCATCCGATCGCACAGCGCCCCGAGGAGCCGCCCACCGATGCCCGCGCCCTGGAGCCCGGGCTCGACCGAGACCGGACCGACGTGCCAGTGCCGCTCCTCGAGGTCGTGCCCGCAGAACAACGACCACACGAGGAGGTTCCGCGAGTCGTCGCCGTGCGGTCCGATCACGTCCGGCGGGGTCCGGAGCTCGTCGGTCGCGATCGCGCCGATGCAGGTCCCCGGGGCCGCCGCCGCCGCGACGCCGACGACGTGGTTCCCGAGGAAGGCGCCCAGCTGCGGTGGCGGCATCGTCGCCACGAACCCGACGAAGACGTCGAGGCTGCCCCCCACCCGCGCGAGCGGGTCCGGGCCGAGCGCCCACCGGAACGTCGGGCTGTCGGCGAGCGCTCGCCCCGCGACTCCCCCAGCCGCCGGGAGCTCCTCGGCTGCCAGGTCTCGGATCTCGAGCCCCATGGTCGGGTCCGGTCAGCGAGCCTGCAGGGCCTCGATCAGCTTGGGCACGACCTTGTGCACGTCGCCGACGATGCCGAGGTCGGCGACCGAGAAGATCGGCGCCTCGCCGTCCTTGTTGATCGCGAGGATCGTGTCGGAGCCCTTCATGCCCACGAGGTGCTGTGTGGCACCGGAGATGCCCAGCGCGATGTAGAGCTTGGGCTTCACGGTCTTGCCGGTCTGGCCGACCTGCTTGGAGTACGGCACCCAGCCGGCGTCGACGATCGCCCGCGACGCACCCGACGCGCCGTTGAGGAGCTTGGCGAGCTCGTCGACGATCGGGCCGAACGCCTCGGCGCTGCCGATGCCGCGGCCACCCGAGACGACGACGGGCGCCTCCTCCAGCTTCGGACCTTCGCGCTCCTCGACATGGCGCTCGAGCACCTTGGCCTCGCCACCACGACCGGCATCACCGGCGGCGAGGGCGACGACCTCCGCCGCGGCACCCCCGCTCGGCTCGGCCGCGAACGACTTCGGCCGGATCGCGGCGAGGAAGGGCTTCTCGGACTCGAACGTGGTGTCGACGAGGGTGTTGCCGCCGAAGATCGCGGTGCCGACGACCATCGCGTCGCCCTCGACCTTCAGGTCCGTCCCGTTCGTGAGGACCGGGCGGTCGAGCTTCACCGAGAGGCGGGAGATCGCGTCGCGCCCGTCGTAGGACTGCGCGAACAGGACGACGTCGGGGGCGTCGGACGCCACCAGGCCCGCGAGCGCCGCGGCGCCGACGATGCCCGGCAGCACGTCGCCGGGGTCCACCGCGTGGACCTTCGTCGCGCCGTGCTCGCCGAGCGACCCCGCGAGCGCGTCGGCGTTGGTGCCCACGTACACGCACTCGACGGTGTCTGCCAGCTCACGCGCCTTGGTGAGCAGCTCGAGGGTGCTGGTAGCCGGCTTGTCGCCTTCGCTCTCGGCGTACACGACGATCTTGGGGATGCCCATCTCGATCCTGTCTCTCAGGTGTCCGGTGCTCGATGTGCCGGAATGGTCAGTACGGCGGACTCAGATGACCTTGAGCTGCTCCAAGAACGCGACGACGCGCTCGTGCGCGGTGCCGTCGTCCTCGATCTTCTCTCCGGCTTCACGCGCCGGTGCGTCGCGCACGTCGGTGATCTTCTGGCGGGCACCGGCCCAACCGACCTGGTCGTCGGCGAGCCCGAGGTCGGCGACCTTGACCTCGTCGACCGGCTTGTTCTTGGCCGCCATGATCCCCTTGAACGAGGGGTACCGCGGCTCGACCACCCCAGCGGTCACGCTCACGACCGCGGGGAGCGAGGCCTCGACCTCGTCGAACCCGGCCTCGGTCTGGCGCTGGATCTTGGCCTTGCCGTCGGCGATCTCCACGTGCTTCGCGAAGGTCAGCGACGGCCAACCGAGCAGCTCGGCGACCTGCGCCGGGATGGTCCCGCTGTAGCCGTCGGTGGACTCGGTCGCGGTCAGCACGAGATCGACCTCGCCCGCGCGCTCGATCGCCTTGGCGAGCACCTTGGCCGTCGACAGCGCGTCGCTGCCGCGCAGAGCGTCGTCGGACACGAGGATCGCCTGCGCGGCGCCCATCGCCAGCGCGGTGCGGAGGCCCGACACCTCGCTGTTGGGTGCCATCGACACGAGGGTGACCTCACCACCACCGGCGGTGTCGGCCAGCTGGAGGGCCATCTCGACCCCGTAGCTGTCGGACTCGTCGAGGATGAGCTTGCCCTCACGCTTCAGCGTGTGCGTCTCGGGGTCGAGCTCGCCCGGGTTGGCGGGGTCAGGGATCTGCTTGACGCAGACGACGATGTTCATGGCGCTCCAGCCGTTCGACCTGGTCAGTGTGCGGCGTCGAGTCTTGCTTGCCGGAGCCCCGGAAGTCGAAACCGGGCCTCCCCCGGCCGACGCGGCCCGACGGTTCCCTAGGCTCGGGGCATGGCACGAGTCGTGATCTTCACCCGGCTGACGGCACGGCCCGGCGCACGCGATGCGCTGCTGGTGGAGCTCGAGCAGCTCGGGGAAGCCGTGCGCGCCGAGCCCGGCAACGAGGCGTTCGAGGTGTACGCGGCTCGAGACCTCCCCGACGTCGTGGTCGGCTACGAGGTGTTCCGCGACGACGCGGCGCTCGCCGAGCACCGCGCGTCGGACGCGACGAAGGGGATGACGAACCGGCTGTCGGACCTCCTCGCGGGTCCGCCCGAGATCACGTACGCGGTCTAGCGCGAGGGGAGCGATCCGAGGATCCGGTCGAGCGCGGCGACGCCACGCGTGATCGCCGACGCGTAGCCCTCCTCCTCGATCCGAGGCCCGACCATCTCCAGCTCGTACGCGCCCCGGTAGCCCGCCGCGTCGAGCCCCTCGAGGATCCGCGCCAGCGGGATGTCGCCGTCGCCGGGGACCGCGCGGTCGGGCGTGCACAGGCTGCCGATCACGAAGTCGCTCACCTGCACGTGCTCGACCACTCCCCCTGCGTCATGGACGGTGTCGAGCAGCCCGCGCTCGGCGAAGCAGCTGTTCACCTCCACACAGACGCCCACTCCCAGCCGGTCGGCGAGGTCGACGCCGTCGCGCACGGTCGTCACGAAGCTCAGGTCGAGTCGGAGTGGCCCGGTCGGCTCGATCGTGAGCGGGACGTCGTCCGCGACGGCGGCGACGCGCACCGGCCCGAGCAGCTCGGCCAGCGCGTCGGCGGCTTCGTCCCAGTCGAGGCGACCGGCCGGGCCCGTCGTCAGCACGAGGCAGCACCCACCCGACGAGCCGACCGCGGCCGCGACCTCCACCGCGGCGAGCAACCGCTCCCGGTGCTCGGGCCATGTCGTGGGATCGTCGAGGTCGCTCCAACCGAGCTCGACGACGTTCGAGACCCGCACGCCCTGGTCGAGGACACGACGGACCGAGGCATCGAGCCCGGCCTCGTACAGCTTCCGGAACGAGAGACCGACGTGGTCGATCCCGGCCTCGGCCCAGAAGGCGAGATCCTCGTCGAGCGTCCACCGCCAGCTCGACACCGCACTCACCGAGAGCCGCGACCTCGCTGTCATCAGCCCCAGTGTCGCCCATCGAGCGCAAGTACGCCGTCGTTGGGCTTCACCGCTTTGGGACGTCGTCTGGCTGATCCCGTTCCATCAGGACATCGAGATGAGCCTCGACGCCGCGATCACCTACTCGAAGGACGACCAGGGCTGATCGGGATCTCTCGGCGAGATCGCTAGTGGAGATCGACGTCCGCGGCGGAGATGTCGGGCACCGGCATCCGGGCGGTGACACCACCGTCGACGGGGATGACGGCGCCGGTCACGAACGCCGCCTCGTCGGACGCGAGGAACAGGGCCGCATTGGCGATGTCGATCGGCAGGCCGAGCCGGGTGAGGTGCATGGCCCTCGTCGGCCCGCCGATCGCCGGATCCTCCATCATCTTGAAGGCGCCTTCGCTGCTGAGCACCATCCCGGACACGATGCAGTTGGAGCGGACGTTGTCGGACGCGTACTCCACTGCGATCGAACGGGTCAGCGTGTTGAGCGCGCCTTTGGCCGCCGTGTAGGTGTCGAGGCCCGGCGTCCCGAGCATCGACGCCGCCGAAGAGATGTTCACGATCGCGCCACCACCGGCCTCGGCCATCTCGGGGATGGCGTACTTGCAGCACCACACCACCGCCTTGAGCGCGACCAGCATGATCGAGTCCCACGCGTCGTTCTCGAGCTCGGTGACGCGCCGATCGAGCCGACCGGGCCCCATGAGCTCCGTCGGCGCGGCGTTGTTCACCAGCGTCGTGAGCTTTCCGAAGTGCTCGACCGCGGCCGCGACCATCGCGATCACGTCGTCCTCGTTCGACAGGTCCGTCGGGACGAAGACCGCATGCCCACCGGCGTCTCGGATCTCGGCCTCCACGGCGGCACCGTCATCGAGACCGCGGCCCGTGACGACGACCTTCGCACCCTCTTCGGCGAAGCGCACCGCGGTCGCGCGCCCGATGCCCCGGGTCGACCCGGTCACGATCGCCACCTTGTCGTGGAGGCGACCGGATCGGGGCCGCGTGGGGGTCGCACTCATAGTCGGATCTCCGTCGGTCGGGTCGGGCCGCCGGGCTCGACGAGGATCTTGACGTGGTCTTCCACGCGCCGGAGCTGCGTGAACGCGTCGGCCACACCGTCGAGCCCGACCGTGCCGGTGACGAACGGGCTGACGTCGATCTCGCCCTCCGCGATCGACCGCAGCGTCGCAGCGAACTCGTCGGGGCCGTACGCGTACACGAAGTGGAGGTCGAGCTCCTTCACGATGGCGAGGAGCGGCCGGAACGTGTCCGGCTGCATGCAGACGCCGGCGACGACGACCCGGCTCCGCGCCGGCGCGTCGAAGACGGCCTGGTCGAGCATCCCCGGCACCCCGACGGCCTCGAACAGCACGAGTGGACGCAGTCCGTCGACCCGACGCCAGGCATCCACCGCCGGCTCCTCGCGGGGATCGACCACCTCGTGCGCGCCGATCTGCGTCGCCAGCGCGCGTCGCACCGGTGAGAGGTCCGCGGCGACGATCGTCTCGACCCCACGCGCGACGAGCCACACGATGATCGCCAGCCCGATCGGCCCGCACCCGACGACGACGGCCGCGTCACCGTCGCGCAACCCGGCTCGTTCGATGGTGTGGAGCCCCACCGCCATCGGCTCGGTGAGCGCCGCCCGGCGATGGTCGAGGCCGTTGGGCACGGGGATGCACAACGCGGCGGTGAGCAACATCCGCTCGGCGAACCCGCCCGGCGCCTCGTTGGTGAAGCCCAACGGGAGCATGGCGTCACCACGCAGGAGGTAGGGCACCGAGACGACGAGGTCCCCCGCCGCGATCGGCCCGGGGCCATCCGCGCCGGGCCCGAGCTCCAGGACCTCCGCGGACCACTCGTGGCCGAGGACGTAGTCGTGGCGGGGGTCGAAGCCCGTGTCGGCGCCGAGCGCGGCGCCGACCTCCACGAGGTGCTCGGAGTGCTCGAGGGTGTGCAGATCGGAGCCGCAGATCCCGCACGCGCGCACCGCGACCAGCACCTCACCGGGCCCCGGGGTGGGATCGGCCACCTCGTCGACGACCAGCCGGCGATCCCGGGCCACCACCGCTCGCACGGCGGCGAGCCTAGGCTCGTTCCCCGTACCCGGATCATGTGTCGCCGCTTCGCGGTCGCCCGTTCGGGCTCTCCGGTTCGGGACCTTGGTCACAACGTGCATGCGGGGCTCGGTCGGCGACGATCTCGGTCCGTACACTGGCGCGATGGCCCAGGTCACCGACTACCTGAAGCTCCCCCACTGGTCGTCCGAGATCCCCCTCGACACCCCGCACCAGCGGCTCGACGTGCTCGCCGAACACGGGTACGTGGTGCTCCGGGACCTCGACCCCCCGGTGCCCGAGCACGAGTTCCTCGACCTCGAGTACATGGACTGGAAGAGCGGCGGCGACACCAACTTCGCGCCGATCGCCACCGCCGACGGCGAGCTCGACTGCCAGGGCTTCTGGAAGCCGGGTGAGGAGCGCCCCGACAAGGGCGGCCAGTGGACCGAGAACGCCGAGCGGTGTCCCACGCTCGTGCGGGAGGTCGAGGCCGTGGGCGCCGACTTCGGGCGCGTGCGGGTGATCAACCTCGAGCCGCAGTCCTACGAGGAGTCGCTGCGCAGCTTCCACCGCGACGACAACAACCGCTTCAACCCCGACGGCGACGGTTGGGTGGTGCGCTCGTGGATCGAGCTCACCGACAACCCCGACAGCTACATGGTCCTCATGGAGCACGGACCCGACGGTCTCCCCGACCAGAGCACGGAGGTGCACCTCCCCCTGCACCGGGGCGCCCGGTTCGTCGTCGACACCCAGCGGCTGTGGCACGTCGTGTGCCACCCCGGGACCGAAACCCGCTACGCGCTCATCTCCAGCTTCGAGAGCAGCCCGGCCCTCGACCGCTGGATCCACTCGCAGCTGCCCACCGGCGCCTGATGCGCTTCGGCGTCTTCCTCGCGCCGTTCCACGCGGTCGGGCAGAACCCCACGCTCGCACTCGAGCGCGACCTCGACCTCCTCGTCCTCCTCGATCGCCTGGGGTTCGACGAGGCGTGGATCGGCGAGCATCACTCAGGAGGTGTCGAGACCATCGCCTCCCCCGAGGTGTTCATCGCGACCGCTGCCGAGCGCACCCGCCACCTACGGCTCGGCAGTGGCGTGAACTCCCTGCCGTACCACCACCCCCTCCTCCTCGCCGATCGCTTCGTCCTCCTCGACCACCTCACGCGCGGGCGCGCCATGTTGGGGTGCGGTCCCGGACAGCTGACCTCCGACGCACACATGCTGGGGATCCCCGCCGAGACCCAGCGCGCGCGCATGGAAGAGGCGCTCGACGTGATCGTGCGACTGCTGCGCGGCGAGACCGTCAGCGCGAAGGCGGAGTGGTTCGAGATCAACGACGCGCGGCTGCAGCTCGCCCCCTACTCGCAGGAAGGCATCGAGCTCGCGGTCGCCGCCTCGATCTCGCCGGCCGGACCACGCGCGGCCGGCAAGTACGGGCTCGGCCTGATCTCCATCGGCGCGACCACCGAGATGGGCTTCGACATCCTCGCGGCGCACTGGGACGTCATGGAGGCGCGAGCGGCCGAGTTCTCCCAGCCGGCCGACCGGTCGCGATGGCGTCTGGTGGGACCGATGCACCTCGCCGAGACGAAGGAGCAGGCCCGCCGGGACGTGGAGTTCGGGATCCTCGAGTTCGCCCGGTACTTCCGCCATGTGCTCCCGGCGAGCCCGGTCGGCGACGGCGACGACGTCGAGACGATCCTCCGGGACTGCGACAGCAACGGCTTCGCGATCATCGGGACCCCCGACGACGCGATCCGCCAGATCGAGCGGCTCGTCACCCAGTCCGGCGGGTTCGGCACGTTCTTGATCTTCGGCCACGAGTGGGCCGATCCCGCGGCGACGCGCCGGAGCTACGAGCTCTTCGCCCGCCACGTGATGCCGCACTTCCAGGGCCAGCTCGACCCGGTGCAGACGTCCTACGACTGGATCGTCGGCTCCGAAGGTCGTTTCGTCACCGCCGCGTCCGGAGCGATCGACAAGGCGATCCAGGACCACGCGGCCGAGCGCGCGACCGCCACGGGCGACCTCAGCGGCTGACGCCGGGTGGCGCGGGTGCCGCTGCGACGCGGTCGGGTTCGCCCGAGAAGCACATCAGCCCGGCTCGGTCGCGCTCACCGGTGAACCGTGGTGGGCGACCATGCGCCACGTCCCACCATCACGTGTGAACACGTTCAACGCCGCGACCGAAGATCCCGACAGCTCCTCCGTGTCCGCCCCTCCACCGTCGGGTGATCCGCTCGCCTGGAGGATGTTCTCGTCGACGGTGACCCACGCCGCATCGCCCACGACGTGGACGTGCTCGTCGGTGAGCACGAACTGGATGAACGGCGTCCCGGCGAAGATCGCCTCGAACGAACCGAGCACCCGCGCCCAGCCGCGCAACGTGGGCCATCCCGGATGGGTGACCGTCGACCGGTCCGAGTGCTCCCACACGGCCGCCATCGCGTCGAGGTCGCCTGCCTCGAACGCCGCGTAGAACGCGGCGTTGCTCGCACCGACCGCGGCTTCTGCGCTCCCCACCCGGACAGTGTCGCGATCCCCGGCCCGCCGCGCCATCGCCGGACCGGACCTGGCAGGATCTGTCCGATGGACCGCGCCGGAGGGAATCGACCGCTGGAAGGAAGAGTTGCCGTCGTGACCGGCGCGAGTCGTGGGATCGGCAAGGGGATCGCGATCGAGCTCGGCCTCGCAGGCGCCACGGTCGTGCTCACCGCGCGCAGCGTCGACGCCGGTCCCGTCCCCGGCACGATCGGCGACACGGTCACCGAGATCGAGGCCGGCGGAGGACGCGCGATCGGAGTGGCGTGCGACCACCACGACGACGACGCGGTGCGGGAGCTCTTCACGCGTGTCACTCGGGATCACGGTCGCCTCGACGTGCTCGTCAACAACGTCTATTCGGCGATCGATCTCGCACCCTGGCTCGGACAGCCCTTCTGGGAGCTGCCCGTCGAGGCCTGGGACCAGGTCCTCGACATCGGTGTCCGCTCCCACTACGTGGCGTCCGTCCTGGCGGCTCCCATGCTGCTCGACGCGAAGGGACTCATCGTCAACGTCTCCTCCTCCGGCGCCGTGCAGTACGCGCACAACGTCGTGTACGGCGTGGGCAAGGCGGCGCTCGACAAGATGACGGCCGACATGGCACACGAGCTCGAGCCGCACGGCGTCACCGTGGTGTCGCTGTGGCCGGGTCTCGTGCGCACGGAGATCGTGGAGCTCGGGGCTCGCCGGACCGAGGAAGGGCGTTTCGTCCTCGACCTTCCCGGCGAGGGGACATTCGACCTCGCCGACGCGGAGACCCCGCGCTTCGTCGGACGGGGTGTGGTCGCCCTCGCGACCGATCCCGAGGTGCTGACGCAGACGGGCCGTGCGATCCCGACCGAGACCCTCGCCGCGACGTACGGCTTCACGGACGTCGACGGATCACTCCCGGGAGCCGCTCTCCGTCCCTGATCCGTCGCTCCCTGATCCGTCGCTCCCTGATCCGTCGATCCAGTCCGCGAGCACCTCGTCGTGGTGCGCGTCGAGACCGGGGGCCGGCCCCGGCTCGACCACTGCGCCGCGGACACGGACCTGTGGATCGCCGAGCACGTCGCGCGCATCGTTGACGGGCGAGATCGGCACCCGCGCGCCGACGAACGACGCCACGACGTCGTCACGTGGGCGGGCCGCGATCCACGCGGCCACCAGCGCGTCGAGCTCGTCACCGGAGGTCCGACGTGCCGCGGCGGTACCGAAGCGATCGCGGGAAGCGGCGTCGACGCGTCCGAGCATCCCGAGCACTCGCCCCACCTGGGCGTCGGTCGTCCCCGACACCGCGACGTACTTGTCGTCGGCAGTGCGATAGACGTTGCGCGGGACGCCACCCGGGACCCGACTCCCGCTCCGGATGGGTGGTGCACCCTCACGATCCCATCCCGCGATCGTGCCTGCCATCACGTGCAGCATGGGCTCGACCATGCTGACGTCGACGAGGCGCCCGCGCGGCTCCGTGTCACCGCCTCGCCCCGCGTCACGCCCCCAGCACGCGGCGAGGGCGCCGATCACGCCCCAGAACGCCGTGACCGTGTCACCGACCGCGACCGACGAGAGCATGGGAGGGCCGTCGGGCTCACCGGTCATGTGCGTGAGGCCCGCGAACGCCTCCGCGAGCGTCCCGGCCCCCGGTCGATCGGCATAGGGCCCGGTCAGCCCGTAGCAGCTGACGCTCACCACGACGAGCCTCGGGTTGTGCGCGGCGAGCTGCTCGTACGTGCACCCCCACCTCGTCCGGACGGCCGGGGTGAGGTTCTCGACCAGCACGTCGGCGGCGCCCACGAGGCGGGTGAACACGTCCCGGTCGGTCGCCCGGTCGGCTCGGACGTCGGTGGCCGCGTCGTCGAGGTCGAGCACGATCGACCGCTTGTTCCGCGCGACGAGCTCCCACGCGACGGCGCGGCCGTCACGGTGCTGACCCATGGCGCGCATCGGGTCGCCGCCACGCTGCTCGACCTTGACGACATCGGCGCCGAGGTCACCGAGCAGGGCACCGACCTGTGGCGCCGAGTAGAGCGTGGCGACCTCGAGGACGCGGAGCCCTCGCAGCGGGCCGGCGTGAGGGCCTGCATGCGGACCGGCCCCGAACGGTGCGGATCCGCTTCCCGCCGCCCCGCCCGGCTGCTGCAACAGCGTCAGTCCTTCAGCTCGATGAGGATCTCGCGGTACCGCGTGGTCCCCGTGTTACGGGCGGTCTCGATGCCACCCTTCCTCGTGTAGAACACGTTGCCGGGTGCGACGTCGCCCTCCACCGACCCCGGCGGGAACTCACCGTTGGTGTCGGGCTCGAAGTCACCGGTGATCTTGTCGCCCTCGAGCTGGACGAGCAGGTAGTCGAGGGTGTGCTCGTGCACGTCGGAGGACTCCCCGGGCGCGAGCGCCAGCTCCCAGACCCGCACGCGATCGTTCTCGAAGAGCATCTTGGTCGCGACATCGCCGAGCGTGCGATTCCCCATCAAGTGCGCTCCTCCTCGCGGCCCCACCCGGAAGTGTCCGCGCTCGATGTTGGTTCCCGCGGGCGTCTCGTCCCGAGCAGCCCGGTGATGGTACGAGGCGCAGGCGGGTCGCGCGTCAGCGCTCGTCGCGGGGCGGGTCGTCCTCGTTCCCGTCGTCCTGATTCCCGCCGTCCTGGTCGGTCGACTCGGTCTGGTCGTCGTCGCTCACGGCGCACCGCACACGGACAGGGGACTGCGAACCCTGCCAGTGTGCGCACCCGATCCCGAGCGGGGCCTGAGCGGCCCCGCCCCGGCGAGCTCAGGCCTTGAAGCCGGCCAGCACCTGCTTCCACCGCTCAGGGTCGCTCTCGTAGGGCGCATAGAACGAGAGCCGGTCCACGATGCCGCCGTAGCGGGCCAGCATCGCCGCAGGGACACCTTCCGGCTCGGCCACGACCGCGAACTCCTCGAGGATGTCGTCGGTGATGAGCTCGCCCATCGCGACCCACTCCCCCTGCTTCGAGAGGCGGTTGAGCTCGGTCTGGAGGTCGCCCCACCCGTGCAGCTCGAGCACGCCGCGGTACGCCGGCGTCGAGCCGTAGAACGCGATCTGCTGCTTGGTCCCGGCGCGGGCCCGGGCGAGCTCCTCCTCGTCGCTGCCGGAGACGATGAACAGGGGTCCCGAGATCTCGAAGTCGTCGCGCGTCCGCCCCGCGCGTGCGAAGCCTCGCTCCAGCGCGGGGATCGTGACTTCCTCCACGTACCGGCGGGTCGTGAAGGCGTGCAGGATCACCCCGTCGGCCACCTCGCCGGCCACCTCGGTCATGCGCTCGCCGACGGCCGCGAGGTGGATGCGCGGATCGCCGTAGGGGTTCGGGCCGGGGACGAAGAACGGCGTCATCAGCGTGTGCCGATAGAACTCGCCGCGGAAGTCGAGCGGTGTCCCGTCGTTCCAGCACGCCCAGATCGCACGCATCGCGAGGATCAGCTCCCGCATGCGGGCCGCCGGATGGGACCACGGCATCGAGAACCGCTTCTCGATGTGGGGCTTGATCTGGCTGCCGAGCCCGAGCCGGAACCGGCCCTTGCTGAACACCTGGAGGTCGTAGCCCAGGTTGGCCAGCGTCATCGGGTTGCGGGCGAACGCGACCGCGATCCCCGTGCCGAGCTCGAGGGTCTCGGTGTGCTCCGCGGCGATGACGAGTGGGAGGAAGGGGTCGTGGCTCATCTCGGCGGTGAGCCCGCCGTCGTAGCCCACCTCCTCGAGCCGCTGCGCCGCCTCGGCGATGGCACCGATGCCCGTCATCGGGATCCCGCCGTCCACCTTCATCGTCGCGCCTGCCTTCCCGGAGTCGTCGAGCACCGCGCCGGCACCGTACCCGAAGGCTCGATCCCGTGGTCCGGGCACCGGACCCGGGCGAGAGCAGGTCCTCGTCGATGTCACACCCCTCCGGTACCGTGCCTCACATGGCCCTCGAGAAGCCGAAGTCGCTCTCCCCCAGCTCGATCTCCAGCTTCAAGGAGTGCCCACTCGCGTTCCGGTTCTCCTATCTCGACCGGCTCCCCGAGCCTCCGTCCGCAGCCGCCTCGAAGGGCACGCTCGTGCACCGGGCGCTCGAGCTGCTGATGTGCCGGCCACCGCACGACCGCTCCGTCGACGCCGCGCTCGCCGACCTCGACCGGGCCCGCGCCGGGCTCGCCGGGGACCCCGAGTTCGCGCTCCTCGACCTCGACGACGACGGGTGGGCCGCGTTCCATGCCGACGCCGAGACCCTCGTCCGGCGCTACTTCGAGCTCGAGGACCCCACGGCCATCCACCCGATCGGGCTCGAGCTCAAGCTGCAGGCCGACCTCGGGGCCGTGCGCATCCGCGGCATCATCGACCGGCTCGAGCTCGACGGCGACGGCGAGCTCGTGGTCACGGACTACAAGACCGGGCGCGTCCCGTCCGAGTTCTTCGAGGCCAAGAGCCTCGGTGGCGTCCACATCTACGCGCTGCTCTGCCAGCAGATGCTGGGGCGTCGCCCCGCCAAGGTGCAGCTCCTCTACCTGTCCAAGCCCGAAGCGATCATCGCGACCCCCACCGAGCAGACCTGCCGGGGCGTCGAGCGCCGCACGAGCGCGCTGTGGACCGCGATCGAGGGCGCCTGCGAGCGCGAGGACTTCCGCGCCAAACCCAGCCGGCTCTGCGACTTCTGCTCCTTCAAGCCGTACTGCCCGGCCCACGGCGGCGACCCCGACCGCGCGGTCGAGCTGCGCGGCACCCTCGCCGACGCGGTCGCGTCCGAGCCCGCGCTGCGCACCGCCTGACCGCCACGCCGCCCGACACAGCGCCGCGCGTCGAGCGCCACAATGGGCCGATGCGTGTCATCGTCACCGAAGGCCCGGCTCCGTCCCCCGCTCGTGTCGATCCACCTGCCCGGGCTCCGCTCCGGGTCGGGCTCGTGCAGCATCGCTGGCATCCCGATCCCGAGCAGCACACCGCCGCGCTCGCGGAGGGTGTCCGCGCCGCGGCCACCGCCGGCGCCCGCGTCGTCTGCCTCATGGAGCTGACGCTCTCGCCCTACTTCGCAGTCGACCCGCGCGGTCCCGGCCATGACGTGCTGGGCGTCGCGATCGCGCCCGAGCCGCTCGTCGGGGGCCCGACCCATGCTTTCGTGACCCGCCTCGCGACCGAGCACGGCGTCGCCGTCCACGCGTCCCTCTACGAGCACGCCGACGGCTCCACCCTCGGGTACAACACCGCGATCTGCGTCGATCCCCACGGCGAGCTGCTGGCGCACACGCGCAAGACGCACCTCCCGGTCACCGAGGGCTACCACGAGGACCGCTGGTTCCTGCCCGGACACGACGGCTACCCGCCGGTCTCGGTCGAGCACGCGACCTTCGGGTTCCCCACGTGTTGGGACCAGTGGTTTCCCGAGGTCGCCCGGGCCTACTCCCTCGGCGGCGCCGACGTGCTCGTCTATCCCACGGCGATCGGATCCGAGCCCGGCCACCCGGACTTCGACACCCAACCGTTGTGGGAGCGCGTGATCACCGGCAACGCGATCGCGAACGGTCTGCACATGATCGTGGTGAACCGCGTCGGCACCGAGGGCCCGCTCGAGTTCTACGGATCGTCGTTCGTGTGCGATCCGTACGGGCGAGTGCTCGCACGAGCGCCCCGCGACGAGCCATGTGCGCTCGTCGTCGACCTCGACCTCGATGCCCGCCGCGACTGGCTCACGCTCTTCCCGTTCCTCACGACGCGCCGACCCGACACCTACGGGCCGATCGTGGACCTCGGAGCACCGGAGGCTCACCGGTAGCATCGGGTCATGGCGTTGACCGATCGGGCGCGCGAATTCGACGAGGCGATCGAAAAATGGCTCGAGCCGCGACGCTCGCCGGCACTCGACCGACTCTTCTACGGACTCTCGAGCGCGGCCGACCACGGCATGCTCTGGCACCTGATGGGGATCGGGCGCGCGGTCGCGCGTCGTGACCCTCGCGTCGCGCTGCGCTTCAGCACCGCGCTGGGCATCGAGTCCGCGATCACGAACGGGCTCGTGAAGTCGCTGTTCCGGCGAGTCCGCCCCCAGGACCACTACGACCACGACGAGCCGCTCCCCTTCAAGATGCGTCGACCCGTCACGTCGTCGTTCCCGTCGGGCCACGCCGCCACCGCGTTCATGTGCGCGGCAGTGCTCTCACACGGCCGTCGCACCGCGCCCGCCTGGTTCACCCTGGCCGGCCTGGTCGCGTGCAGCCGCGTCTACGTCCGCCTCCACCATCCGTCCGACGTGGTCGCAGGAGCCGCGCTCGGCCTGGCGCTCGCACCCGCGGCGCGCCGGATCACCACCTGAGGAGTCCGATGGCCCGGACCATCACCGTCACCTTCGACTACCGATGCCCGTTCGCCTACAACGGCAATGCGACCCTCATGGCGGGCGCCGAAGCACTCGACCTCGAGCCGCGCTACCTCGCGTTCTCCCTCGACCAGGCCCATGTCGGTGAGGGTGAACCGCCCATGTGGGAGCGCGACCCCGCGGACTGGGGGAGCGGCGTCCTCGCGCTCCTGTACGGGATCGCGGCGCGCGACACGTCCCCCGAGGTCTTTCCCGCCGTGCACCTCGCGCTGTTCGCCGCCCGCCACGACCACGGCCGCAAGATCGACGACGCGGGGGTGCTGCACGACGCGATCAGCGGCGCCGGCGGTGACCCCGCCGCACTCGCCGACGAGGTCGCGAGCGGGCGGCCGCTGAAGACCCTCGAAGCCGAGCACACCGAAGGCGTCGAACGCTGGGGGGTGTGGGGCGTCCCGACCTTCATCGAGGGCGACGACGCCGCCTTCGTCCGGCTGATGCAGCGCGAGGACGTCGACGACCTCGCGCGGGTGCTCGCGCTGCTCCCGGTGACCGACATCAACGAGTTCAAGCGACCCCGCATCGACCGCTGACGCGGTGCACGCGGTGTCAGCGGAGGCCGCGGGGCTCGCCGAGGAGCTCGTCGAGCGCGTCGCGCCACTCCTGGGCCCCTGGGTCCCGCCAGGCGCGGTGACGGCACTCCGCGGTCAGGTCCTGGACGTAGAGGTGGAGCGTCGGCGCGTCCTCGGCCAGGTCCGCCAGGTCACGTGCTCGGGGATGTGGTGGCGCCGACTCGAGCAGGTCCACCACCGCCACGCACGCGAGGACGCGGCTACGACACCCCGGGCAGGCCGACACCGTCGCGCCGTCGAGACCTCCCACGAGCGCCCACAGCGACTCCGCCTCCTCGACGTCGAGAACGACCTCGTTGCCGTCGTCGTCCAGGAAACCGATCGAGTCGACGGGCACCTGACGACGGTACCGCTCCCGCCCCGGTCTCCGGTCCCCGGGCCGCGCGTGGTCGAATGGGCCCATGCATGCAGTGACGATCATCGATGGCGCGCTCGAATGGCATGAGCACCCGGACCCGGTTCCCGGAACCGGAGAGCTGCTCGTGGAGGTGCGCGCGGCCGGGCTGAACGGCGCCGACATGCTCCAGCGCATCGGGTTGTACCCCGCACCAGCCGGAGCACCGGCCGCGATCCCCGGACTCGAGCTCGCCGGCTCGGTGGTGGCGACGGGCGACGGGGTGGACCGGTTCGCCGTCGGCGACCGGGTCATGGCGGTCACCGGCGGCGGCGGACAGGCAGAGCTCGCGATCGTGTCGGAGCGACACGCGATCGCGGTCCCACCCGAACTGGACTGGGCCGAGGCGGGCGGCGCGCCGGAGGTCTTCTCGACGGCACACGACGCGCTCTTCACGCAATGTGGGCTGACGCTCGGAGAGCGCGTGCTGGTGCACGGCGCCGCGGGAGGTGTCGGGATCGCGGGCGTCCAGCTCGCCGCGCATGCCGGCGCGCACGTCGTCGCCACGGTGCGCACCCCCGAGCTCCGGGATCGTGTCGCCGCGATCGGCGAGCCCTGCGGCGTGGTCGAGGTCTGTGCGCCCGATGAGCACGGCGCACGGGGACCCTTCGATGTCGTGCTCGAGCTCATAGGGGGCCCGAACCTCGCCGGCGACGTGGAACACCTCGCCACCGGGGGTCGCATCTCGATCATCGGAGTGGGCGGTGGCGCACGCGCCGAGCTCGACCTCCTCGCGTTGATGAGCCGCCGGGGACGCATCCACGGGTCGACCCTGCGCGCCCGGTCGCTCGAGGACAAGGCTGCCGTCGCGCGCGGCTTCGAACGTTCGGTGCTCCCACTCCTCGCGCGCGGCGCCGTCCGCGTCCCGATCGAGGCGACCGTGCCGATGGCAGAGGCGGCCGCCGCCTACGACCGCTTCTCCGCAGGCGCCAAGCTGGGGAAGATCGTGCTCGTCACGTGAGGTCCTCAGCGCATGATCAGGACGCTCACGCGCGAGGGCTGGTTCGCGGAGTCCACGGTGAAGGGCCGCTTCGAGTCCAGCCCGATGAGCCAGACGACACGGGTGACGGCGGGGTCGTTGGGGACGAACTCGACCGGCGGGACCGGCGGGACCGGCGGGACCGGCTCCGTCGGTGCAGCCGCGTCGGCCGGAGCCGTCGTCGTGGTCTCCTCGACCGGAGCGAGCGCCTCCGGGAGCGAGGGCGGCGCCTTGTCGAGCCATTCGACGATCACGGTGTGCCCCATGCCGCCTTCGCTGAAGGGGCCGACCGCCGGGAACTGGAGCCTGAGGTTCCCCTTGTACGTCTGCACCGCGCGACCGGAGAACCGTCGATCCGACGTCGACGCGGGTCGGAACTCCACGTAGAGGATCGCCTTCGCGTCGGGGAAACCCTCGCTCGACGAGCGGATCCCTTCGATGAACGGCGGCTCCCGGTACTCGACGACGTAGCCGGGAGGAAGGTTCGGACCGTCGCCGTGGTCGAACGTGAAGGTGATCTTGTCGTAGCACCCGGTCGGCTCGGCCGTCGCCGTCTGGAGGTACTGCAGATCGGCCGGTGCCTGGCGGAACCGGCGACCGGTCGAGGCGACGATGAACTCACACCCACTGTCGGAGCCCGGAGCGGTCGCCGCCGTGGTCGTGGTCGGGCCCCGCGACGAACCGGATCCCCCGCTGCTGCACGCCGTCGCGACCGTCACGATCAGCACCACGAGCCCGACGAGTGCACGGCGACGGCGCATCGGGTCAGCGTAGAGGGCGGTACCATCCGCGCCGAGGTCGCGCAGCACCACCCCCCACGGACCTGCGACCTCCGAGGAGCCACGGTGACCAGCGTCGACATCGAGCGGTACGGATGACCACCCTCGTCGAGCGCCTGGGCCACGCGGCCGACGCGAAGCTGGTCATCATCAACTGCGACGATCTCGGCTCGAGCCGGTCGGCCAACGTCGCCACCTACGACTCGCTGCGCAACGGCGCCGCGTCGAGCGCGTCGTTGATGGTGCCGTGCCCGTGGGCACGCGACGCCGCTGCGGGCTACCGCGGCGACGACGTCGGTGTGCATCTCACGCTCAACTCGGAGTGGGAGACGTACCGGTGGGCACCGATCACGCAGGCGCCGAGCCTGCTCGACGGCGACGGCGGTTTCCCGCGCACGCTCGAGGACTCCTGGGACCATGCCGACCTCGACGAGGTCCGACGTGAGCTGCGCGCGCAGGTCGAGCGGGCGATCCTCTGGGGCTTCGACGTGACCCACCTCGACAGCCACATGGGAACGCTCCAGCTGCGGGCCGACTTCTTCGACGCCTACCTCGAGCTGGCGGTCGAGTTCGACCTCCCGCTGCGGATGGGGCCCGCAGGCGGGGAACGCGTGGTCGGCTTCCCCTACCGGGAGCTCGCACGCGCCGAGGGCATCGTCTTCCCCGACCACTTCGTCCTCTATTCGGGGGTGGGGGGACGGCGTCACGCAGAGCGCGCGCTCTTCGACCTCCGACCGGGCGTGACCGAGATCTACTTCCACCCTGCGATCGACACCGACGAGCTCCGCGCGTCCCACCCCGACTGGGCCGGCCGCGTGGAGGACCACGCGTTCCTCTGCCACGACCCGTCGCTGCGCGACCTCCTCGACCGAGCCGGCGCCCAGGTCATCGGCTTCCGGGAGCTGCGCGACGTCCAGCGATCCGCCCGGTGAGCGAGGTCACTCCCTCACAGCTCCACACACTCTGCGAGATCGCGCTCCCCCACGACGCGCTCGGCGTCGACGATCTCCGCGAGTCGTGCTTCGGCCCCGGCGCAGAGGCCCTCGGTGGACCCGACGGTGCGATCGTCTGGATGCACCGGCAGCTCGGGACGTTCCGCACGGCCTGGATCCTGCTGCTCGCCGTCGCGCCGGCCCGCCGGCGAGAGGGCATCGGGCGAGCGCTCGTGGAGGAGGTCGTGGCCCGCGCCCGAGCGGCAGATGTCGGCGAGGTCCACACCGGGAACTGCGCACCCCGCTACGTGTGGCCCGGCGTGGACCTCTCGAGCACGGCCGCACTCGCGTTCTTCCAGCAGCTCGGGTTCGAGGCGTACGACCACGGCCTCAACATGTCGCTCCCCACGTCGTTCCGAGCCGGACCACCGCCGGGCGTCACCGTCGAGCGCGAGACCGGCGACGGCGCGGTCGAGCTGGCCGGCCGCGAGTTCCCACACTGGGAGGACGAGATCGAGCGAGGAGCCCGCCGCGGCACCACGTTCGCCGCACGCGATGCATCGGGGGTGACGGTCGGGTTCGGTGCGCACTCGGTCAATCGGCGGGCGTGGATCGGGCCGATGGCGACCGACCCGAACCGACGCCGGCACGGGGTCGGCCACGCGATCCTCGGCGCGCTCGCCGAGGACATCGCGACGACCTGGGGCGACACGCACGCCGAGATCGCGTGGGTGGCGCCGATCCCGTTCTACGCGAAGGCCGGCGCGGTCGCGAGCCGCGCCTTCCGCATGCACCGCCTCCGCATCTGATCCGGCGACCCTGATCCGGCGGCCCTGATCCGGCGGCCCTGATCCGGCGACTCAGAACTCGGTGATCTCCCTGACCTTGTCCTGGAGCGCCCTGTACTCGGGCGAGTTCGTGAGCGGCATCAGCTGCATGAGCTTGCCCATGTTCCCCGCGACCTTCACCCGACCTTGCATGAACGCCGCGTTGACGTCGAGCTCGCCCTTCTGGATGAGCACCGAGTCGTCGTAGCTCATCGACATCGTGAAGTCGGGGTCCGCGATCTCCCCCAGCTGGCTCTCGAGCAGTCGTCCGTCCTCGAGGACCCAGTAGTACTTCAGCTCGCCGTCGGGACCACCCGAGAGGGCGTACTGCATCTTCGCCGACGCTCCCGGTCGTTCCGGTTGGTCTTTCGCGAGCTCACGGCCCTCGTCGAGCCATTCCTGGGTGAGGTACTTCGGCATCGAGAACTCCCTCTCGTCGGCGGGCCCGCGTGGGCTGGGACGCGGCCGATCGCGCGTCTGTCCCGATCAGCGCGGGAGTGTACCGACCGACGCGTCGGCTCGTACTCGAGCGAAGAGGTCGTCCTCGATCTCGCCCTCCGGGAGAGGGTCGATGGTCGAGCGAGCCAGCACGTACTCGTCCCAGGGGAACACGCGCCGGACCGCGTCGTCGGGCAGCCGCATCCAGTGCCCCTCGGGATCGACCTGCGTCCGATGGGCGAGCAACCCGGCGCGCCGCGCGTGCAGCCACTCCCCCACGTCGACGAACGTCGTGAACCGCTCGTCCTTGTCGGGGAACCCCGCCTCGAACCAGCGGGCGTAGGGGCTCTCGTCGCCACGGCGCACGAACTCTTCGTGGAGCGCTTGCACGCGACGTCGGGAGAAGCCCGTGTAGTACATCTTCGCCGGCTGCCACGGCTCACCCGACTCCGGATAACGGTCGGGATCGCCGGCGGCATCGAACGCCGGGACCGAGATCTCGTGGACCCGGATGTGGTCGGGGTGCGGGTAGAACGAGTGGTCTTCGGCATAGCTCACGATCACCTGGGGCCGTTCGCGCCGGATCAGCGCCACGAGACGACCGACGGCCTCGTCGAGCGGCGCGTTCGCGAAGTTGTCGGCGCGGGCGTTCGGCTCGGTGTCGGGCATGCCGGAGTCGTGGTACCCGAGCATGTGCACCTCGTCGTATCCGATCACTTCGGCTGCGGCCTCGAGCTCGGCCATCCGGACCTCGCGGAGGTTTTCGCGTACCTCCGGAGTGTCCACGGCCGGGTTGAGGATGTCTCCCGCCTCCCCGCCCGTGCAGCACACGAGCACGGTGCGGATCCTTTCCTGGTGGTAGCGCGCGATCGTCGCGCTGCCCTTCGACGCCTCGTCGTCCGGATGAGCGTGCACCGTGAGGACACACAGACGGTTCCCTGCGAGGTCGAGCGGCAGTCCGGACTTCATGGTCTCGACGTTACCGAACGGCCGCGCGGCGGACGCGCCGGATCCAGACGGAAGACGTCGATCCGCCCGATGTCGCGCACCTTGCGGCCAGCGATGCGTCGCATCGTGAAGCGCTCGTCGTCGGCGAGCGCTTCGCCGATCTCGGCCGATGCCAGCACCGTGCCGGGGCGCGCCATCTCGGTGAGGCGGGCCGCGAGGTTCACGACCGGCCCGTAGTAGTCCCCGTCGCGCGACACCATCGCCCCGGTCGCGACGCCGGCACGCGTCGCCGGGAGGACGTCGTCACCGAGCGACTGCACCGTCAGATCCACCGCGATGTGCGCCGCGGCCTCGACCGAGTCGGCGATGAACATCACCTCGTCGCCGATGGTCTTCACCACCCGACCACCGCCGGCGACGACGCGGTCGTGCGTCAGCTCCCCGAACCGGCTCACGAGCTTCGCCACCTCCTCGGGGTCGAGCTCGTTGACCAGCGCGGTGTAGCCGACCAGATCGACGAAGCCGACCGAGCCCGTCACCGTCCCCGGGAGGTCCGGGCTCGCACCGGCCAGACGGCGCCACAACGACGCGCGCATCTGGAGCCGGAAGACGTGGGCCACCAGGCGCGCCACGTCGTCGAACTCCACGACCTCGGCGAGCCCCTCGGCCAGCTGCGCGTCGGAGACGCCACGCGCGAACGCCGTCTCGAACGAGGCCGCGATCTCGTCGGTGACCGCATCGGCCGACCGGGCGAGGGACGCACCGAGCACCCGCGCCTGCGGGAGGGCGCGGTCGAGCGACCAGTCCTCGATCCACGGGTTCGCGAACGTCTTCAGGAATGCCCGGAGCGCGGCCACGTCGGTGTCGCGGAACGCGGGTCGGTCGTCAGGCAGGTCGGGGAATCCGATCGCCCGCCACACCGCACGCGCGGTCTCGACGTCGGTACCACCGCGACGGGCCAGGTCGAGCATGGTGTAGCGGCGCTCTCCCGGCATGATCTCGCGGTCGAGCACGAGGAGGGCGAGGTTCTCCGCGTCGACGGCCCGTTCGACCTCGGCCTCGGTGGCCCCCCGGCGCCAGAGGAAGCGACGGAGCGACCGGCTCAGCCGGCTCATCGCATCTGCTGGCATCGTGACGGCGCGCGGTCCGACGAACTGCGCCCGGTCAGCCCGACCTCGGGACATCCTTCCAGGGCGTCTCGCGGGAGCTGTCCGGCTCCTTCGGGAGGCCCAGCACGCGCTCGCCGAGGATGTTGCGCATCACGTTCGACGTCCCACCCTCGATCGTGTTCGCCTGGGCCCGCAAGAAGGACCGCGCCGTGTCGCGCGCGTTCTCGCCGATGCTGCTCAGGAACCCCATGGCACGGTCGCCGACGAGCGGCTTCCCTTCCCACGCGACCCCCACCGGGCCCTCGAGGTCGAGCGCTGCGTCCTGGAGGCGCTGATTGAATTCCGCCTGCATCAGCTTGGTGATCGAGCCCTCCGGCCCGGCCTCGCCGCTCGTCTTGCGCTTCGCGGCGGCGCGCTGGTTGGTGATCTTGATCAACCGGTCCTCGATGTAGAGCCGGGCCAGGCGTTGGCGATCGAGCGGATCGGTCGTCGGTGCGTGCCGCGCGATCAGTCGCTCGCTCGGGCTGCCGCCCGACGCGTCGCCGGACAGGGAGCCGGCGCCGGAGAGCGCGATGCGCTCGTTCATCAGGGTAGTGATCGCGACGCGCCAGCCTTCGCCTTCGGGGCCGACCCGCATCGTGTCGGGGATGCGGACGTCCTCCATGAAGACCTCGTTGAACTCGGCGTCGCCCGTGATCTGCACGAGCGGGCGGACCTCCACGCCGGGTGCCTGCATGTCGAGGACGAAGTAGGTGAGGCCCTTGTGCTTCGGGACATCGGGGTTGGTCCGCGCAAGCAGCATCCCCCAGCGCGACAGGTGCGCGAGCGTGGTCCAGACCTTCTGTCCGGTGATGACCCACTCGTCGCCGTCGCGGACGGCACGGGTGGCGAGTCCGGCGACGTCGGATCCGGCGCCCGGCTCCGAGAACAGCTGGCACCAGATCTCCTCGTTCGTGGCGAGCGGACGGAGATGGCGCTGCTTCTGCTCCTCGGTGCCCCACGCGATGAGCGTCGGACCCCCCATCCCGATGCCGATGATGTTGAACGGGCGCGGCACACGGTACCGGTTCAGCGTCTCGTTGACGTGCTTCGCCTGACCGGGCTTCAGCGACAGACCGGCGCCGTACTCCGCGGGCCACGTCGGGGTGGCGTACCCCGCCTCACCGAGCTGCTTGCACCAGGCGTCGTAGTCGAGGTCGGCGCGCAGCTTCCCCCACGCGTCGAGGTCGCCGGCGTCGATCGCCTGCATCCAGCCGACAGGGAGCACCTCGGCCAGCCACGAGTGCGTGCGCTCGACGAGCTGCTCCGCGCTGAGATCTGCGACATCGACCGCCATGGTGCGCGCCTCCTGGTCGCGGGACCCGAGGGTGGGGCCCGGAATCGGGTCGATGGTACTCGGGTCAGGTGACGATGGACGCGTCGATCGTCGCCGCGTACGGGTCGTGGAGGCGCAACGCGCCGACCACCTTCGCGACCAGGTTCGAACGCAGGCCGCGCGGCGACTCGGGAAGCGCCGCGGGCAGGCGCAGCTCGACCACCAACCCACCACCGTGCTCGGCCAGGCGATGACGCACCGTCGCGCGCAGGTCCGTGGTGCCCACACCTGCGAGCTCGAGGGCGGTCCGGGCGTTGTCGAGAGCGATCTGGCTGTGCTCCTCGAGCGGCGCGGCGACGACCTCCTCGCAGGTGGCCACGAGGTCACCGTCGGGAGGCACCTCGACGGCCCCGAAGGGCCCGTAGGGGTGCAGCGCGGTGGTCGGCCCCGTCACCACCATCGGGATGTGACGGCGCAGCGCGCACACGGCCCCTTCCTCGAACGGGGACGGTCGCGGCCACGGGTGGTCGCGAGCCGCCACCACGACGTCGACGGGCCCGTCCTCGATCGGGCAGCTCCCACCGGACTCCAGCCCGGCACACGGGAACGCGTGGGCACCGTCGTGGCACCGCACGACGGCATGCCCGGCCGCACCCAGTGCTTCCGCGGTCTCGGCCATCACCCCGGGCATCGTGCCCACCACCAACACCCGCATCGCGGCTCCCCTCGACGGTGTCGTGCGCCGATCGTCCCCGCATCGGTCGCGGGTTGGAAGGGTCGAGGGTCACGGGCCGAAGGTCATTGGTCCCTGGCTCGCAGGGGTGACCGTCGGCAAGACTGCAACGATGCACGCCAAGCGCCGAAGCACCGGATCCTCGCCCGACGACCCCACGAGCACGGGCGAGCCGGTGCGGGTGTTCCTGCTCGACGACCACGAGGTCGTGCGACGGGGACTCCGTGATCTGCTCGAGGCAGAGGGCGACCTCGTCGTCGTCGGCGAGGCCGGGACCGCCGAGGAGGCGCTCTCGCGTATCCCGCCGACCCGCCCCGACGTGGCGGTGCTCGACGTGCGACTCCCCGACGGCAGCGGCGTCGAGGTCTGCCGCGACATCCGATCCCGCCACCCCGAGATCCAGTGCCTGATCCTCACGTCGTTCGCCGACGACGAGGCCCTGTTCCAGGCGATCATGGCCGGCGCCGCCGGCTACCTGCTCAAGCAGGTGAAGGAACAGGACCTCGTCGCCGGCGTCCGCCAGGTCGCACAGGGCCAGTCGCTCCTCGACCCGGCGGTCACCGCCCGGGTGCTGGAGCGCCTCCGCTCGGGACCCGAGACCGACGAGCGCATCGCCCGCCTCACGAACCAGGAGCGCAAGATCCTCGACCTGATCGCCGACGGGCTCACGAACCGTCAGATCGCCGAGCAGGTGCACCTGGCCGAGAAGACGGTGAAGAACTACGTCTCGAACCTGCTCACGAAGCTCGGGATGGAGCGGCGGACCCAGGCGGCGGTCTACGCAGCCCGGATCCGCGACCGGGCCGACCCGCGCTAGCCCCCCCGGTTCGCGGCGCCGACAGGCGCGCACCGAAACCGAGGGAATAGCGTGCGTCGCATGGCTGGCGACCCGGACGTGCGACCCGACGACGCGGTCCGGGTCCGGTTCGACCGCCTGGTCGAGTCCCTGGCGTCCGTCGCGTCGGGGGTCAGCCTCCCGCACGTGCTCCGCCACGTCGTCGAGTCGGCCGTCGCCCTCGTCGACGCCCGCTACGGAGCACTCGGTGTCATCGGCGACGACGGCGGGCTCAGCAACTTCATCACCACCGGTGCCTCGCCCGAGACGATTGCCGCGATCGGGGACCTCCCCGAAGGGCGCGGCGTCCTCGGACGCCTGATCGTCGACCCCGTCCCGCTGCGTCTCGCCGACCTGAGCGAGCACGTCGACAGTGTCGGGTTCCCTCCCAACCACCCGGCGATGCGGACGTTCCTCGGCGTCCCGATCAGGATCGGCGACGACGTCTTCGGGAACCTCTACCTCTGCGACAAGCTGGACGCCGAAGGGACCCCGATCGAGTTCACCGAGGACGACGAGCACCTCGTCGTCGCGCTTTCGGCGGTCGCGGCAGTCGCGATCGAGAACGCCCGTTTGCACGCCCGCCTCCAGGCACTCGCCGTCTTCGAGGAGCGCGAGCGGATCGCGCGCGACCTCCACGACAACGTGATCCAGCGCCTGTTCGCGACCGGCATGTCCCTGCAGGGCAGCGCCCGGCTCGTCGATCCTGCCGGCGACGTCGCTCACCGGATCGCCGCCGCCGTCGACGACCTCGACGCGATCATCGCCGAGATCCGAGGCACCATCTTCGATCTCGAACGGCGTCCGACCGAGCGTCCGCTCCTCGCCGCGTCCCTCCTCGATGTGATCGACGAGATCGTGCGGCCGGCAGGGATCGAACCGGCGGTCCGGATCGACGGCAGGCTCGACGGACGCGCCGAGCACGTGATCGATCCCGGTCTCGGCGAGGATCTCCTCGCCGTCGTGCGGGAGAGCCTCGCGAACGTCGTCCGCCACGCCGGCGCTGCGCACGTCGACGTGACCGTGCGGGCGACCGACGACCTCTCGGTGCGCGTCGTCGACGACGGATGCGGACCGGGGCTGACCCGCGGGCGAGGGCGGGGGCTCGGGAACCTCACCGCTCGCGCGCAGGCGCGCGGGGGGTCGTTCGCGATCGCTGCCGCCGACGGCGGCGGAACCGTGGTGGTGTGGACGGTTCCGCTGCCCCGCTGACCGCGGGCCAAGGCCACGTCCGCCGTGTGACCTTCGGCCCTGCCGACCTCTCGACCCGACCCGGCATCGTGGAGCGGCATGTTCGTCCGGGACTTCATCCACGTCGCACGGCCGTTCCAGAGCGTGGCGCCGCGGTTCCTCGGTGACCCCCGATGGCTCGGCCCGATCGTCGCCGAGGCCGTCTGCGAGGCCGCGCGGGTGTCGCGTGCGCTCGTCGGATCCCCCGACTGCACCAAGGACGCAGATGCGTCAGTCGTGTCCTTGCCGGGCGTGCACCTCGATCGCGGCGCGGTCCGATCGCGCGCCTGGGGGCTCGTGGTGCCGATCTCCTGGGAGGACGCCATCGAGCACACGTGGTTCCCTCCGATCAGCGGCGATCTGGAGATCGCGCCGATCGGGCTCAGCGCGTCCGAGCTCGTGCTGAACGCGAGCTACCGGAGCACCGAGACGCTCACCCTGCTCGGCGACGACCAGATCGACGGCCCCGAGCCGGAGCCGTCGACGGCGCATCCCGACCTGGTCCACCGGGTCGTCGAGACCGGGGTCCGAGCCTTCCTGCAGAACCTCGCGGCCGAGCTGGAGACCGAGCCCACGGACGGTCCCGGGCGATGACGCACGAAGGGGCGCCCACCGTCCGGGTCTGCGACGTCGAGCTCTTCCCGGTCGTCGTGCTCCACGAGCGAGCGACCCTGGAGGACGCCGCCCAGGCGATGCTCCGCGCTCACGCCCCTGCCGTCCTGGTGGGCGCACGGGGCGCGATCCTCACCGAGCACGACATCGTCCGGGCCGTCGCACGCGCCGACACCCCCCGGACGGCCGTCGCCGGGCTCGCCACACCCGATCCCGTGACCGTGGACCCCTGCGCCACCGCGCTCGAGGCCATCGACTCGATGATGCGCCACGGCCACCGGGTGCTGCTCGTCCGGGACGGCCGGGAGCCGGTGGGCTTCGTCTCACTGCTCGACGCGTGCGCCGCGCTCCTGGCCCACCGAAACGTGCCGACATGGCTCACCGGCCTGCGAGTCGCGTTGCGCGTCGAGGTGGTCGACTGACGATCTCCACCGGCCGGCGCGGCCGACGCTCGCTCGACCGCGGGACCGATCGTCGAGGTGCCAACTCCTAGGCTGGAACTGTGATCGAGATCCTCTGGTACGCACATGGTTCGACCGAGCCAGAGCACCGGACGCTCGACGACCTCGCCACCGACTCGATCGCAGGGTCCGGCATGGTGTGGATCGAGTGCGAAGCCCCCACCTCCGACGAGCTCGCCACTGTCTTCGACGTGCTCCACATCAACGACTTCGCGCGCGAGGACCTCACCAAGGCCGGCCAGCGCACGAAGCTCGCGCACTACGACACGCACTCCCACGTCGCCGTGTACGACTGCGCGCTGCACCATGACGGGCTCCGGACACGCGAGATCGACATCGTGCTCGGGACCTCGTGGTTCCTGTCCGTGCGCCAGGCCCCCGACGACGCCGACCCCGGCGCCTTTCCGATCGATCACGTCCGCCGCGTGTTCGAGCTCCAGCTCGCCCGACACGACGACGCGCCGGTCGGCCTCCTCCTCTGGGCCTTCCTGGATGCCATCGTCGACCGGTACTTCGTCGTCACCGAGCAGGTCGACGATCAGCTCGACGATGCCGAGGAAGCGGTCCTCGCCGACGAGCGGAGTGAGGGGACGACCAAGCCACGCCCGATGCAGCTGTTCTCGCTCGGCAAGTCACTCGTGCAGTTCCGCCGTGCCGCGATCCCGTTGCGCGACGTCGTTGCCGAGATCGTGCGTCGTGAGGTTCCGTACATCGACGACGGCGCCCTCGTCCACTTCCAGGACCTCGCCGACCACGTGCTGCGGGTCGGCGACTTCGTCGAGAGCCAACGCGACGTCCTCACCAGCCTGCGTGACGCCGAGCTCTCGCTCGCTTCCAACCGGATGAGTCTCGTGCAGCAGAAGATCGCGGCGTGGGGTGCGATCTTCCTCGTCGCCACGCTCGTCACCGGAGTCCTAGGGATGAACTTCCGCGACGCCCCCGGCGTCTCGTGGGGTTCGGGCTTCCTCGCCGTGGGCGGGGTCACCCTGTTCCTCTGTGTCCCGATGTACCTCTACTTCAAGCGGAAGAGCTGGTTCTGATGCTGCTGCACCGCGAACGTCATCGATACACACGCGTCGGTTGGCTCCGAGCGGCAGTGCTGGGCGCCAACGACGGGATCGTGTCGACCGCCAGCCTGATGATCGGCGTCGCGGCGTCCAACGGGACCAGCACGGCGATCGCAGTTGCGGGGCTCGCAGGCCTCGCGGCTGGAGCGATGTCGATGGCCGCTGGCGAGTACGTCTCCGTGAGCTCCCAACGCGACACCGAGCGCGCCGACATCAGCAAGGAGGAGCGCGAGCTCGCCCGCGCTCCCGAGCTCGAGCTCAACGAGCTCACCCAGATCTACGTGCAACGGGGCCTGGATCCGGGCCTCGCCCGTCAGGTCGCGGTCCAGCTCCACGAGGTGGACCCGCTCGGAGCCCACCTCCGCGACGAGCTCGGGATGACCGAGGAGACCACCGCTCGGCCCTGGCAGGCGGCCATCGTCTCGGCCATCAGCTTCATGCTCGGCGCCGCGGTGCCGTTGCTCACGCTCCTGGTCGCGAACGACGACACCCGGATCGCCTTCATCGCAGTCGCCTCTCTCGTCGTCCTCGCACTCACCGGAGGTGCCGGCGGCAAGCTCGGCGGGGCGAAAGTCGGATGGGCCGCGGGTCGCGTGCTCCTGGGCGGGGGCCTCGCAATGGCCGCGACCGCGCTCGTCGGCGAGCTCGTCGGCACCGCGGTCTGACGCCCGGCCCGCGACAGGCCTCACGTCGTCGAGCGTTGAACTCCGCGCGAGCTGCGCCACACCACCTCGAGCAGGAAGATCGCCGCCACCGCGATGAGGGTGGCCCACCCGAGCACCCGGATCTCCGGGAGCTGTAGGGCGTAGAACTTCCGCAGTGGGTCGATGACGAGGACGAGCGCGACGCTCGCCCCCATCGCACCGACCAGGGCGCCCTTCCACCAGTTGAACGGCCGCGCGAGGAGCACGAGCACCCACAGGCCGACCGCGACGAGCACGAGCGTCGCCGTCGTTCGGGCCTCCTTCAGCGGGACGCTCTCCTCGAACCGGGCCATGCCGTAGGTGGCGAGCGCAGCGGTCCCCGCGATGAGACCGGCGGGCACGCAGAAGCGCATCACCCGCTCGAGGAAGCCCGGGATGTAGCGCCGCTTGTTCGGGGCGAGCGCGAGCACGAACCCGGGGATACCGATGGTGAACGTACTGATGATCGTGAGGTGCCTCGGGAGGAAGGGATAGCGCCACCCGATGATCACCACCGCGATCGCGATCAGGACCGCGTAGACCGTCTTGGTCACGAACAGGTTCGCCGACCGCTCGATGTTGGCGATCACCCGGCGACCTTCGGCGACGACGCCGGGCATCGTGGCGAACTTCCCGTCGAGGAGCACCAGCTGGGCCACGGCTCGGGTCGCCGCGGCGCCCGATCCCATCGCGACCCCGATGTCGGCGTCCTTGAGCGCGAGCGCGTCGTTCACGCCGTCACCGGTCATGGCGACGACATGGCCGCGCGACTGCAAGGCGCCCACCATCGCGCGCTTCTGCTGCGGGGTCACCCGCCCGAACACACTCTCGGTGTCGAGGACCTCGGCCAGTGCCTCGACGTCGTCGGGGAGCTCACGGGCGTCGACCGCATGGTCGGCACCGTCGAGACCGACCCGACGCGCCACCGCGGCGACCGTGCGCGGGTTGTCGCCCGAGATGACCTTGAGCGCGACCCCCTGCTCCTCGAAGTAGCGCAGCGTGTCGGCCGCGTCGGGACGAACCTTCTCCTCCAGCAGCACGAGGGCGACCGCCTCCAGCCCGGCCGGGAGCACCTCGCCGGCCAGTGCCGCGTCGGAGCGTGCCAGCAGGAGGACGCGCCGACCCTCACTCGCCAGCTCGTCGGCCCGGCGGCGGCTCGGGTCGTCGGGCCGGTCGGCCAGCGCCATCTCCGGTGCTCCCACCACCCACGAGCCGTGCCCGTCGAATTGCGCGGCGCTCCACTTCCGGGCCGAGGAGAACGGCACCGCTTCCTGGCGGTCCCATCCCGGAGGGGGACAGGCAGCACCGATCGCGGCCAGGGTCGCGTTCCGGTTCTCGTCGTCCGCGAGCGCTCCGAGCGCATCGCGCGCGTCCTCGACGCTCCCTGAGAGCAGCTCGAGGTCGTCGAATGCCACGTCGCCCTCGGTGAGCGTCCCGGTCTTGTCGAGGCAGACCACGTCGACGCGCGCGAGGCCCTCCACCGCCGGGAGCTCCTGCACGAGCACGTTTCGGCGGGCGAGCGTCACGGTCGCGATCCCGAAGGCGAGGCTGGTCAGCAGGACGAGGCCTTCCGGGACCATGCCGACGACACCGGCGACCGTCCCGACGAGCGCCTCGTCGACGCTGTGGTTGTCGAGCTGGCGCCAGAGCAGCAGACCGGACACCGGGAACAGCGCGTACTGGATCCAGCGCAGCAAGGTGTTCGTGCCCGCCACGAGCTCGGACTCGACGAGCTTGAAGCGGCGGGCCTCAGCAGCGAGCTTGCTGGCGTAGGCCTCGGCACCGACCGCGGTCGCCTGCACGATGCCCGAGCCGGCCACGACGAAGCTCCCCGAGAGCGCTTCGGCATCGACGTCCTTGTGCACCGGGTCGGCCTCACCGGTGAGCAACGACTCGTCGATCTCCAGTCCGACCGCGGTGCGCACCACGGCGTCGGCGGGGACCTGGTCACCCGTCCGCAGGTCGAGGAGGTCGTCGAGCACCACCTCCTCGACGGCGACGTCGAGGACGGACCCGTCGCGGACCACCCGTGCGCGTGGCGCGTTGAGCACGGCGAGGTGGTCGAGGGTGCGCTTGGCCCGGATCTCCTGCACGATCCCGATGAGCGCATTGGCGACGAGGATGATCCCGAACGTCGCGTCCTGGATCTCCCCGACCGTGAGGATCACGGCGAGCATCACGCCGAGGATGGCGTTGAAGCGGGTGAAGACGTTGGCCCGGAAGATCTCGACGTAGGTGCGGCTGGTCCGCACCCCCGCGTCGTTGGTGGCGCCACGGGCGATGCGCTCGGCGACCTCGGCGGCAGTGAGGCCAGAGGCCGCGGTCAGGCGCGTGCGCGCGATCGGGCGCGCGTCCGCGATCGGAAGGGGGTCGGCCACGTCGGGCAAGGTAGCCGAGGACCGCGTGGACGCACGCGCACGTCCACCGCGTCGAGAACCCGGCGCCCTCAGGGCACGGGAACGAGCTCGATCTCGCCCGTGTCCTCGTCCTCGAGGACGCGGTACCCGCAGCGCTCCGCGAGCAACGCCTGGCCCTCGTCGGGCCCACTGGCGATCAGCTCGTCGCCGGCGAGCAGGCGGGTGTGCCCGCGCGGTCGGTACACGTACCGGCCCGCACGCCGGATCGCGAGCAGGTAGAACCCGGTCTCGACCTCGATCCGCGCGTCCGAGAGCGCCACTCCGTCGAGCGTCGAACCCGCCGCCACCGGCACCCGAGCGATGACCTCGTCGGACTCCCCGAGCGCCACCCGAAGGATCGGGTGCATCTCCTCTTGCTCCTCGACGAGCCAGACCATCTGCTGGGCGGCGTCGCCGAGCTCCTCGGCCGCCGCGCCCAGGTGCAGCAACCCGCGCAGTGGCGACGGGTCGACCTCGTCGGCGGCCGAGCGCAGCACCCAGACCTCGAGCCGCTCCCGCATCTCGTCGAGCCGGTCCTCGAGGTGGTTGACCTCGGCCGCGAGGCTCTGGTCGTCGAACAGCAGCGCCGAGTACGCGAGCCCGATCGCGACCTCGGAGATGTTCTTCATCTCCACGAGGACGTCGACGGCCCGGTCCAGGTCGGTGATGGCTGGGTCCTCGACGACGGTGGGAGGCCGCCATTCGGGCGCGTTCGCGAGCTCGCGCAGCTCCCCGATCCCCGCGGACGGCCCACGGAGGATCAGCACGTCGTCGGGGAGCAGCGTCTCGTCTCCGTCGGGATCGATGATCCACTCCTTGGTCCGGCGGATCGCGACGATGCGCATGCCGACCTCGACCGGGAGCTCGACGTCGGCGAGGGAACGGTGGGCCAACGCCGACTCGTCCCGGATGCGCACGCGATGAGACACCTCTTCGGCCGCGGCGAGATCGGCGACGAGCGACGCCGGGATCCCGAGACGGTGAGTGACGATGCGGGAGATGGCGACCGCCGCGTTCGCCATGCGCTCGATCGCCGAGACGACGTGGAGGACGCTCGACATCTGCTCGGCCTCACGAGGCGCGCGGGCGGCGAGGACACATACCTCGCGCATCTCGTGCACGAGGTCGCTCTGGCGCCCCTCGAGCTCCTGGACCTCCGACGCCATGTGCTCGTCGCCGAAGAACAGCGCAGCGTAGGCAAGGTCGACCATGAGCTCCGACGTGTCCTTCGCCTCCGACAACATCGCCTTGAGGTTGCGGGGGGGTTTGTCGTCCATCAGCGCTTCATCAGACTGTGAGCTCCATCAGGAGAGGCCCAGGATACCCAGGCACACCATCAACGACGCCGCTCCGAGGAAGTCCGAGGCGGACGAGACGAGCGGGACCCCGTTGTTGTCGGGGTCCCATCCGAGGCGGTAGGTGGCGAGCGCCGCGGCATACGCGACGACGCATGCGAGCGCCGTCGCGACCACCCCCGCGAGCAGCACGAGCACGATCATCTCGAGCACACCGGGGCTCGCCAGGCCGGTGATCGCCGCGAGCACGTCGGCCGCGAGCCCGAGCACGAGGAAGATCGGGATGGCGACCGCGAAGACGAGGGTCACGTCGTCGCCCACGCGGCGCAACGAGGCGCGCGACGACGCGCGCGACGGGGTGATGATGCCGAGATGCAGCTTCGTCGCGACCCGCGCCGAGAGGATCCCTGCGAGTGACCCCGACAACGACAGCAGCGGTGGAATGACCATGAGCAGGGCAGGATGCCGATCGAAGGTGTCGAGTCGGGACTGGATCGTGATCCCGGCGAACGTGCTCACGATCCCGGCGACGAGCAGGAACGGGACCGACTCCGCGACGATGCGCCGCAGGACGGGCAGGTGGGTGCGCAACGCCGCCACGAGCCCGAGCCCCGCGCCGACGACACAGACCGCGGCCACGACTGCCGGTACCCATCGGGCGATGTCGCGCACGAGGAACGTCGCCAGGAACAGGCTCGGCAGCGTCACGAGGTCGCCGGCCGCGGTGACGAGCGGCACGCTCACGTTGTCGACGTCCCACTCGTGGCGAACGCCCAGCGCCGCGACCCCGACCGTGATCGCCATGACGACGACGGTCGGGATGATCGCCCCGATCACCGACACCACGACGAGGTCGCCGACACCGATCGACGACCGGACCCCGAACGACTCCGCCACACCCTTCGCCATGACGGCGAGCAGGAGCGAGAGCCCGAGCGACAGCGCCACCGATGCGACGAGGCTCTGGCCGACCTCGGTGTCGCGACGGCGGGAGAGCCGGAAGTTCCCGGTCGCGACGAGCGTGCCGAGCCGACTGCCGAGGGCGCCGAAGACGTTCCCCCGCAGGCCGACGGCGGCCGGGACGAGGACGAGCAGGCCGGGGAGCTCGCCGAGCGTCCCGGTGATCGAGCCGAGGATCAGCCCGGCGAGGAGGCCCGTCGCCGTGGCGAGCAAGTGCGCGACGAAGCCAGCCCGGACATCGGTCGGGTCCGCGCGGAGAAGCGCGCGGAACCGCCGCAGGACGCGGTTGCGGCGCGGCATTGCTCGCTACTCGGAGGCTCGTTCATCGCTTCAGGCTCCATGGGTCCCGCCCAGGGTACTCCCCTCACCGTTCCCCTCCATCGTCTCGGGGGACTCCCGATCGGACCAGTACCCCGACATGATCTCGCGGCTCCACGCGCGCTGGCGCACCTCGCCGCGGACCCCATCTCCTCGGAGTGCGCCTTCACGTCGAGCACGGGCGAGCCGTCGATCGCGTCGAGCCCGCGCGCGTGCAGGGTCATCGCGTCGTCGATCGGCTCGGTGCGCCCGCCCACCACGTTTCCGATGGGGGTCAGGCTGATCGGCTGGTTGTCCACCCGGCGACGCTACCCAGCAACCACGCGGACCTAGCGGAAGTCGCGGGAGCGCAGCAGGGACGCGGGACGCAGGTCGAGCGCTTCGATACGACGGGCGACGAGGTTGACGACCCCCTGGTGGCGTTCGAGGAGCCCGCGCACGCACAGGGCGGGCGACTCACGGGCGACCCTCCGGAACTGCCTCCACACATCGGGCGTACAGATCACGTTCACCAGCCCGGTCTCGTCCTCGAGGTTGAGGAACACCACACCGTGCGCGGTCTCGGGCTGCTGGCGGTGGGTGACCACACCACCCACTTCCACGATCGTGCGGTGCGGGAGGTCGCGCAGTCCCACCGCGGTGACCGCACCGCGGGTGGCGAGCCACTCCCGGGCGAACTCCGTGGGGTGCGCGCCGGCCGACAGCCCGGTGGACCACAGGTCGGCGGCGGTCTCCTCGATCGGGTCCATCCCCGGGAGCCGGGGCGCTTCGACGCCGGTGACCACCCCGGGGAGCCGGCCGGGCCGCACCTCGCCCAGCGCGCCCGCGGCCCAGAGCGCGTCCCGTCGCCCGACGCCGAAGCACGCGAACGCGCCCGCGGTGGCGAGCGCCTCCAGCGCGTCGACCGGTGCGTGCGTGCGCCGGGTGAAGTCCTCGAGATCGGTGAACGGGCCGCCCCCCTCCACGGGAGAGTCGCGCGTCGCGTCGATGCGGTCGAGCAGCGCGCTCGACAGCCCGCGCACGTAGCGGAGCCCGACGCGCATCGCATGGGTCGACGGCGCCGCGTGCCAGCCGGGCTGCGGCACCCCGATGGGGCCGGCCTCGCGTGAGCGCGGCTCGAGCGTGCAGTCCCGGCGCGAGGCCTGCACGCACGGACCGAGCACCTCGACCCCGTGTCGGATCGCGTCACGGGTGATCGTGTGCGGCGAGTAGAAGCCCATCGGCTGCGCGTTGAGCAGCGCGCACGCGAACGCGTCGGGATGGTGGTACTTCACCCACGCGCTCGAGTACACGAGGTAGGCGAAGCTCACCGAGTGGCTCTCGGGGAAGCCGAAGTGCGCGAACGCCTCCAGCTTGGTGGCGATCTCCTCGGCGGTGTCGCCGACGATGCCCCGCTCGGCCATCCCGGCCAGGAGCCGCTCGCGCATCGCGGCCATGCGGGCTTTCGACCGCTTCGAGCCCATCGCCTGGCGCAGCCGGTCGGCCTCACCGGGCGAGAACCCGGCCGCGTCGATCGCGATCTGCATGAGCTGCTCCTGGAACAGCGGCACGCCGAGGGTCTTGCGCAGGCACGGCTCCAGCACCGGGTGCGGGTAGGTGACGGGCTCCTCGCCGGTGCGCCGGCGCAGGTACGGGTGCACCGAGCCACCCTGGATCGGCCCGGGCCGGATGAGCGCCACCTCGATCACCAAGTCGTAGAAGGTGCGGGGGCGCAGGCGGGGCAGTGTGGCCATCTGGGCCCGGCTCTCCACCTGGAACACGCCGATCGTGTCGGCCGCGCAGAGCAGGTCGTAGACCTCGTCCTCCTGGGGGATGGTGGCGAGGTCGATGTCGATGCCCTCGTGCTCGCGCACCAGATCGACGGCGAGGTGCAGCATCGTGAGCATCCCCAGCCCGAGCAGGTCGAACTTCACCAGGCCCGCGGCCGCGCAGTCGTCCTTGTCCCACTGGAGCACCGACCGGCCCTCCATGCGGGCCCACTCGACGGGTGCGAACTCCACCAGCGGTCGGTCGGCCATCACCATGCCGCCGGAGTGGATCCCGAGGTGCCGGGGGTAGTCGAGCACCTGGGTGGCGAGGTCGAGCACGAGGTCGGGCACCGCGGTGCCGGAGTCGCGCACGCCCTGGAGCGCTGACGGCTCACGGCCCCAGCCATCGATGCGCTTCGACAACGCATCGGCCTGGCCGGGCGAGAGACCGGCGACCTTGGCCATCTCGCGCATCGCGGAGCGGGGCCGGTAGGTGATGACGTTGGCAACCTGCGCGGCCCGGTCCCGTCCGTACTTCTCGTAGACGTGCTGGATGACCTCCTCCCGGCGCTCGTGCTCGATGTCGAGGTCGATGTCGGGTGGCCCGTCGCGCTCGGGCGAGAGGAAGCGCTCGAAGAGGAGCCCGAGCGCGACCGCGTCGGCCTTCGTGACGCCGAGCGCGTAGCAGACCGCGCTGTTGGCGGCGCTCCCCCGTCCCTGGCAGTAGATGTCGGAGCGACGGCAGTGCTCGACGATGTCGACGAGCACGAGGAAGTAGCCGGGGAAGTTGAGCTGCTCGATCACGTCGAGCTCGTAGGCCATCTGTCGTTGTGCCTGCTCGTGCTGGGGATGGCTCGCCGGGTACCGCACCTCCGCGCCACGGCGGGTGAGCTCGCGCAGCCACGACATGTCGGTGTGCCCCTCCGGCACCTCGAGGTCGGGGAGCTCGGGTGCGGCGAGCCGGAGGTCGAACGCGCACTCCCGCGCGACCTCCACCGAGCGCTGCACCGCGCCGGGCCAACGCGCGAAGCGTCGCGCCTGCTCTCCCGGCGAACGCAGGTGCGCGAACCCGGCAGCGGGGAGCCACCCGTCGAGCTCGTCGAGCGAGCGTCGGGCCCGCACCGCGGCGAGCGCGGTGGCGAGCGGCCGCTGCTTCGGCGTGGCGTAGTGCACGTTGTTGGTGGCGACGACCTCCACCCCCGCACGCATCGCGACCTGCGCGAGCGCGTCGTTGCGGTGCCGGTCGAGCGGGTCGCCGTGGTCCCACAGCTCCACCAGCACCCGCTCGCGTCCGAACGCCGCGATCAGCCGGTCGAGCTCCTGGCGTGCGGCAGACGGGCCGTCGGCCATCAGCGCGCGCGGCACCGCGCCCTTGCGACACCCGGTGAGCACGAACCACGAGTCGTTCGTCGCGCCGGCCCGGTTCCCGTTGACGTGCACGCCGGCGCGGGCCCCCTCGGCGAGCCCCGCGAGCGTGAAGCGCGGCGCGCCCTTCTCCCCCGCCATCTGTCCCGCGCTCACCGCCCGGGCGAGGCGTGCGTACCCCTCCACCCCGTCGGCCAGCACCACCAGGTGCTCGCCCGGTGGATCCGCCTCCGGGACGCTCGCCGCTCCGGCGCTCCGCCCGAGCGTGAGCTCGGCGCCGAACACCGTGGGCAGCCCCGCGGCGCGGGCGGCCTCGGCGAAGCGCACCACCCCGTAGCAGCCGTCGTGGTCGGTGACGGCCAGGCCGGCGAGCCCGAGCCGCACGGCCTCGTCGACCAGCTCCTCGGGGTGACTCGCCCCGTCGAGGAACGAGAAGTTCGTGTGGCAGTGCAGCTCCGCGTACACGTGTGCTCGACCTGACCTGTTCCGGCCCGCGCTCGGGCCCGTCGTCCCCGCTCCTTCGGGCCGATCGGCCCGCTCCGCACGGGGCCGCGACCGTATCGAACATGTGTTCGCTCAGGCAACGGCCGCTCGGCTCCCTTGCCCGCAGCCAGCGACGGCCCCACTGGCCTCAGGGTGCGGCACCGTGCCGCCGGTCGCTCCCATCGCACCCTGCTCCGCCCGACTCAGGGTGCGGGGCCGTCGCGGGCCTGGTCGTCGCGGTGGACGAGGCGCAGGCCGTCGGGTTCCTCGGCGTTGCCGACGAGCCGGTAGGGG
>DASUAO010000054.1:0-77941 GCA_035763745.1 Acidimicrobiia bacterium | reverse complement strand
GGCGTCGGCACCCCGCCGTCTGCGGGGGTTGCCGACGCACGAACGTGTCACGCCTCGACGATCAAGGTGGTGACCATCCCGAACATGCCGGTGTCGCGCTCGGCATGGGTCAGGATGTGGCAGTGCCAAGCCCACACGCCGGGATTCGTCGCCTGGACCAGGACCGAGTACCGCTCGCCCGGCGCCACGTTCACCGTGTCGAGACCGTCGGGCATCTGGTGCTCGGCGTGGTGGTGCGAGTGGTACATGCCCACCGCCGGGCCCTTGGCGACGAACTCGTAGACGAACTTCTTCCCCGGCTTCACCGGTTCCTGCGTGATGTCGGGGACCCGGTCCATCGCGTTCGGCACGTCGACCCGGGTCTGCGGACCCGAACCACTCGGCGCGGAGCTCGGGCGCGCGAAGCCGGTCCTCCCGCGATTGACAGGTGCCGTCGGGCTCCTATATTGCGCTTTGTGACCGGCGTCATAGACCGGCACGAGCAAGGCTCATCACTTCGAACCCGGCGCCCGGCGCCCGGCAGCTCCAGGGGGAACATCGTGGGTCACTCACACCGGCAAGCACCACGCGGCCACTGGACGCGCTTCGGCGCGGCGATCGCCGTGCTGGGGCTCGTCTCTGTCTCGTTCGCAGGCGCGGGCGGCGCCTCGACCGACGGCCGCCGCGCGCAGCAGAAGGGGGGCGGCGACCTGACCTTCGGACTCGAGGCCGAGACCACCAACTACTGCCTCAGCCGCGCCCAGCTCGCGATCTCCGGGATCCAGGTGGTCGCGGCGATCTACGACACGCTCACGGTGCCGAACTCCAAGGGCGAGTCCGTCCCCTACCTCGCGGAGTCGGTGGAGCCGAACGCAGACCTCACCGAGTGGACGATCGGACTGCGAGAAGGCATCACCTTCCACAACGGTGAGGCGCTCGACGCGGCCGCGGTGAAGCTGAACCTCGACGCGCAGCGCGGCGCCGAGGGCGCGCCCAACTCGGGGCCGCTGCTCAAGGTCGTGCTCGGGTTCATCTCGGACGTCACCGTCGTCGACCCGCTCACCGTCAAGGTCACGACGAGCGTGCCGGTCGCCAACTTCGGCGCGTACCTGTACCTCACGGGCCGCGCCGGGATCATGGCCCCCGAGCAGCTGAACGCGGGCGAGGACTGCTCGACGAAGATGATCGGCACGGGGCCGTTCATGCTCGAGGAGTACCTCCAGAACGAGAAGACGGTCGTCACGAAGAACCCCAACTACTGGCAGAAGGGGTTCCCGAAGGCTGACTCCATCACGTTCGTGCCCGTCGTCGACGGCGCCGTGCGCTTGAACCAGCTCCAGGGTGGTCAGCTCGACGTCATGCACACGTCGAGCGCCCAGCAGATCGACGCGCTCAACAACCTCGGCTCCAGCACTGCGAACCTGCTCAAGCAGAAGCCGGGCGTGCGCGAGATCCGCTACTACGTGCTGCTCTCGAAGAACGCACCGTTCGACGACCCGATCGCCCGCGAGGCGTTTGCGACCGCGATCGACAAGAACAAGATCAACCAGATCCGCAACAAGGGACTCTTCGACGTGGCCAACGGCAACATGGACGTCGACGCCCCCGGGTACTTGAAGAACGCGGGCTACCCCAAGTTCAACAAGAAGAAGGCGACCGCACTCGCCGAGCAGTACAAGGAGTCGAGCGGCGGCGACTTCAGCATCGTGCTGGGCACCACCTCGGACCCGGAGAACTCGGCCGAGGCCCAGCTGCTGAAGGAAGAGCTCGGCAAGTCGGGGATCGACGCCGAGATCGCACAGTTCGACCAGGCCACGCTGATCAACGAGGCGCTCGCCGCCAAGATCGACGTGCTCCTCTGGCGCAACCTGCACGGCGGCTACACAACCTCTTCCGACCAGGACAACTACCCGTGGTGGTCGAACGCCAGCACGGGGAACTTCATCAACTTCTCGCAGTTCGACGACGCCGACACCCAGGCAGCGCTCGATGCGGGGCGTGGTGAGACCGACCCGGATGCGATCGAGGAGATCTACACCGACTTCAACAAGGCCATGGCGGCCGGCAACTACATCGTCCCGATGTGGTACGTGGACTGGACGATCGGGTCGGTGCCGGACGCGAAGGTCACGTTGCCCAAGCTTCCGGACGGTGGCGGCAAGCCGCTCTTCGTCTACGGGCGGATCCCCGTCCTCGGCCTGAGCAAGTCCTAACGTAGGAAGGGAACCCGGCAGGAGTCGAGCAAGGATGCCGTCGGAGCTCGTCCGACTCATAGGGAAGCGCCTCGCGCAGCTGCTCATCGTGCTGCTGATCGTGAGCTTCTTCACCTTCCTGCTCGTTCGGCTTCTGCCGGGTGACCCCACCAACGTCATCATCCCGTTCGGCACCGACGCGCAACGGGAAGCGCTGCGGTCGGACCTCGGACTCGACAAGAGCTTCCTCGGTCAGTACTGGTCCTACGTCACCGGTCTCCTGCAAGGCGACTTCGGTACCCAATACTCGTCGGGCCGCCCGGTGAGCGATCTCGTCAACCAGTCCTTGCCGGTCTCGCTCCAGCTCATGATCTACGCGCAGTTCCTCGCGCTGTTCTTCGCGATCCCGCTCGGGATCCTCACCGCGTACCGCAACGGCACCCGCACCGACAACGCGCTCAACACATCGGCGTTCGCCCTGCTCGCGCTCCCCAACTTCGTTCTCGCTCTGCTGCTCTCGTTCTTCGTGGGCGCCGAGCTCAAGTGGCTACCGACCGGCGGGTACGCACCCGGGCTGCTCGACGGCATCTTCGACTCGTCGCGCTCCCCCGACCTCGACGAGCACATCCGGTTCATGATCCTGCCCGCGATCACGTTGGCCGTCGGGCAGATCGCGGTCTACATGCGCCTGCTGCGCAGCGACATGATCGCGACGCTCCAGGAGAACTTCATCACCATGGCCAAGGCGAAGGGGATCTCGAACCGTCGGATCCTCTGGCGCCACGCGCTCCGCCCGTCGAGCCTCACCCTGCTCACCGTCGCCGGGCTCAACGTCGGAACGCTGATCGGCGGCGCCGTGGTCGTCGAGGTCATCTACCAGATCCCCGGGATGGGCCTGAAGATCTTCCAGGCGATCAATGCCCGGGAGTACGTCGAGCTCCAGAGCTACATCGTCGTGATCGCGACGCTCTTCGTGCTCATCAACTTCTTCGTCGACTTCCTGTACTCCGTACTCGACCCGAGGATTCGCCGTGCCCGCGCCGCCGTCTGAACCGTTCGGCCGCCAGGTCGAGTCGGCCGCCGAGACCATCGTCGGGGAGTCCGTCGACGCCGGCTTCCTCGGCGAGGGCGCGGAGATCCGCGCCTCTGCCGTCTCGGCCGGGAACGAGGGCAAGCGCTCGAGGGGCAAGCCGTTCGGACTCGGGGCCAAGCTCGCCATGGGCTGGATGGCGTTCGTCGTCGTGATGGCGATCCTCGCGAAGGCCGGCATCCTCACCTGGGGCGACGCGCAGGAGAGCGTGGCGCGGTGCGCCCGCAAGGGCCCGTTCGCCGACGAAGGCGGGGCGTCGGGCTACCTCCTCGGGTGCGACAGCAACGGACGCAACATGGCCGCGCGGCTCGCCCTCGGCGCGTGGACGTCGATGCTCGTCGCCACGGGCGCGATCGCGCTCGGCTTCCTGGTGGGGGGAACGCTGGGGCTCACCGCCGGCTACTTCAGCGGCAAGGTCGACACGTTCCTCACCGGCATGTTCAACGTCTTGCTCTCGGTACCGTCGGTCATCATGGCGCTCGCGCTGGTGGCGTTCCTCCAGGGGAGCCCCAGCGAAGCGGCCACGAGCGGGCTCCCGGCCGAGATGATCCTGATCATCGCGATCGGCGTGGTCTCCGTCCCACTCGTCGGGCGGATCACGCGGGCCAGCGCCCTCAGCTGGGCCCAACGCGAGTTCGTGCTGGCCGCGCGCGCGCAGGGTGCGAAGAACGGTCGCGTGATGGCGCGCGAAGTGCTGCCGAACGTGCTCCCCGCGATGTTCTCGATCTCGCTGCTCGGCATCGCGGTGGCGATCGTCGCGGAGGGCACGCTGAGCATCCTCGGCGTCGGCGTGAGGCCTCCGACGCCGTCGTGGGGGAACATCATCGCCCTCGACCGGGGGAACCTCTTCAAGTCGCCGCACATCGTCTTCGAGGCGTCCATCCTCATCTTCCTGACGGTGCTCTCGCTCAACTACCTCGGGGACGTCATCCGAGCCCGCTTCGACGTTCGGGAGGGCGCGCTGTGAGCGACCGGTTCGGCGACGCCCCCTTCGAGGGCTCCCTGCTCGAGGTCACCGACGTCAAGACGCACTTCCAGACCGACCGCGGCATCGTGCGCGCCGTCGACGGCGTCAGCTTCGCGCTCGAGCGGGGCAAGACGATCGGCATCGTCGGCGAGTCGGGGTCGGGCAAGACCGTGCTCGCCCGCTCGGTCATGAGTCTGCTGCCCAAGCGCGGCCTCGTGCGCGAGGGGTCCATCAAGCTCGAGGGCGAGGAGCTCATCGATCTCTCCCCGAAGCAGATGCGCGACTACTGGGGCGCGCAGATGTCGATGATCTTCCAGGACCCGATGACGTCGCTGAACCCCGTGATGAAGATCGGGAAGCAGATCACCGAGTCGATCCGCCAGCACCTCGACGTCACCAAGGACTACGCGAACGAGCTCGCCGAGAGCATGCTCACGTCCGTCCGCATCCCGGAGCCGGCCCGCCGGCTCAACGAGTACCCACACCAGCTCTCGGGGGGCATGCGTCAGCGGGTGTGCATCGCGGTCGCGCTCGCCTGCGGTCCGAAGATCCTGTTCGCCGACGAGCCCACCACCGCGCTGGACGTCACAGTGCAGGCCCAGGTCCTCGACCTCATGCGGGGCCAGCAGCGCGAGCGGTTCATGGCGATGGTGCTGATCACCCACGACCTCGGGATCGTCGCGGGTCGGACCGACGAGATCGCGGTCATGTACGCGGGGCGCATCGTCGAGAAGGCACCGACGCACGTGCTCTTCCGCGACATGAAGATGCCGTACACGAAGGCGCTGCTGTCGTCGATCCCCAAGATCGACGATGCGAGCGGCACCCGCCTGGCCACCATCCCCGGGCGCCCGCCCGACCTCGTGAACCCACCGCCCGGCTGCAAGTTCGCGCCCCGATGCGCGTACGTCCAGGATCGCTGCATCGAGGAAGAACCTCCGTTGAAGGACGCCGGCAACGGCCACCAGTACCGCTGCTGGTTCCCGGTCGGCACGCCCGAAGGCACGGAGGCACTCGAGCGCAACCTGAAGGCGGGCGTCGACGCAGCGCTGCTGCTCGAGGGAGAGGCGATCTGATGGCCGGCACCGGCGACGCGCATCTCCGCCCACCCGACGCGACCCTGCTCCGGGTCGAGGATCTGGTCGTCGAGTTCCCTGTCTCGGGCGGCCAGAAGGTCCACGCGGTCTCGGGCATCAGCCTCGACATCGTCGAGGGCGAGACGCTCGCCCTCGTCGGGGAGTCCGGATGCGGCAAGTCCACCACCGGTCGTGCGATCGTCCAGCTCCCCCGCCCCAACGGTGGGAGCGTCCGGCTCGACGGCACCGAGCTCACCTCGCTCAAGGGCGAAGCCCTGCGTCGCATGCGCCCGCGCATGCAGATGATCTTCCAGGACCCGATCTCGTCGCTGAACCCACGCCGCAAGGTCCGCGACATCGTGGCCGAGGGTCTCGAGATCTGGTCCATCGGCGACAAGGCCTCGCGGGCGAAGAAGATCGAGGAGGTGCTCGACGCCGTGGGCATCGACCCGGCGAACGCCGGGCGTCGACCGCACGAGTTCTCCGGGGGTCAGTGCCAGCGCATCTCGATCGCACGCGCCGTCGCCACTGAGCCCAAGCTCATCATCTGCGACGAGCCCGTCTCCGCGCTCGACGTGTCCGTCCAGGCCCAGATCATCAACCTGCTCGCCGACATGAAGCAGCAGTATGGGCTCACGCTCGTGTTCATCGCCCACGACCTCGCGGTGGTGAAGAACGTGAGCGACCGGATCTTGGTGATGTACCTCGGCAAGGCGTGCGAGATCGGCGCACCCGACGACATCTACGGTCGCCCGTCGCATCCGTACACGGCTGCGCTGCTCGCGGCGATCCCCTTGCCGGACCCCGAGATCCAGCCCGACTCCGACAAGGTGCTCGGCGGCGAGCTGCCGTCGCCGCTGAGCCCCCCCAGTGGCTGCCGGTTCCGGACCCGCTGCCCGAAGGCAACGCAGAGGTGCGCCGACGAGGAGCCGACCGTCCGCGAGGTCGGCACGAACCACTACGTCGCGTGCCACTTCCCCCTCGAGCCCGGCGAGGAGCTCGACTTCGCCAAGGTGAAGACCCCCGTCTCCTAGCTCTCCACCGTTCTGGCGTCGCTGAAGGGTCGTACAGACACCCCACGCGACGCCGAAACGGTCGAACTCACTTGGGGCTGGTCATGTCCTCGGGGCGGACGAGCTCGTCGAACTTCTCCGCGGTGAGGTGTCCGAGGGCGACCGCCGCCTCCCGAAGCGTCAGCTTGTGCTTGTGTGCGTGCTTCGCGATCGCCGCCGCGTTGTCGTAGCCGATGTGCGGGTTCAAGGCGGTCACCAGCATGAGCGAGTTCGCGACGTGCTTCGCGATCTGCTCGGTGTTGGCCTCGAGCCCCTCGATGGCGAACTCGCGGAAGTTCCGGCACGAGTCGGTGAGCAGGTCCACCGAGTGCAGCAAGTTGAAGATCATCACGGGCTTGAAGACGTTGAGCTCGAAGTTGCCCTGCGAGCCGGCCATCCCCACCGCGACGTCGTTCGCGATCACCTGGACACACACCATCGTGAGCGCCTCGCTCTGGGTGGGGTTCACCTTCCCGGGCATGATCGACGACCCCGGCTCGTTCTCGGGGAGGACGAGCTCCCCGAACCCCGCGCGCGGACCGGATGCGAGCCATCGCACGTCGTTCGCGATCTTCATCAGCGAGACGGCCAACGTCTTCAGCGCACCGCTCGCGAACACCACGGCGTCGTGCGCGGCCAGGCTCGCGAACTTGTTGGGCGCCGACACGAACGGGAGCCCGGTGAGCTCGGCGATGCGCGCCGCGACCCGGTCGGCGAACTCCGGGTGCGTGTTGAGGCCTGTCCCGACAGCGGTCCCGCCGATCGCGAGCTCGTACAGGCCGGGCAACGTCTGGTCGATCCGCTCGAGATCGGCGTCGAGCTGCGCGACGTACCCCGAGAACTCCTGCCCGAGGGTCAGCGGCACGGCGTCCTGGAGGTGGGTCCGCCCGATCTTCACGATGTCGCCGAACTCGGCGCCCTTTGCGTGGAGCGCGTCGCGCAGCGCCTGCACCGACGGGACGAGCCGCTCCACGATCTCCTCGACGGCCGCGATGTGCATCGCGGCCGGGAACGTGTCGTTCGACGACTGCGACATGTTCACGTGGTCGTTGGGGTGGATCGGGTCCTTGGATCCGCGGACGCCTCCCGCCATCTCGATCGCGCGGTTGGAGATCACCTCGTTGACGTTCATGTTCGTCTGGGTGCCGCTGCCGGTCTGCCAGACGAAGAGGGGGAACTCCCCCGCCAGGTCGCCGGCGATGATCTCGTCGGCCGCGGCGGCGATCAGGTCGGCGTGCTCGGACGAGAGCTTGTCGAGGTCACGGTTGGTGAGCGCCGCCGCCTTCTTCAGGACGGCCATCCCCCGGACGACGGCGGACGGCATGTGGTCGCCACCGATCGTGAAGTGGTGCAGCGACCGCTGGGTCTGCGCGCCCCAGTACCGGTCGGCGGCGACCTCGATCGGCCCCATGCTGTCGGTCTCGGTGCGGGACGGGCCCTCGTGCGTCTCGGCCATGTGGCGGGTGCCTCCTCGTCGCTCCCGACGCTACTGCGGTGCTCTCGGCACCTTCCGAACGTGACGGTCCATCGACCGCCGCACGAATGGCGCGATCAGGCCCGCGGTGCGCGCGAGCATGGCCGACGACGGGTCGGCCGTCACGACGAACCGGTCCCGTTCGATGCCCCGCACGATCGCCCGCGCGACCTCGTCGGCGGTCCGCACCCGAACCCCCGCGGAGATCCGCTTCGTCGCCTCCGGCTTCGTGGGGTCCTCGGCCGCGAGGCCGGGCGTGTCGGTGTCGGGTGGGAAGGCGCACGCGACGACGATCCCATGGGGCTTCAGCTCGGCTCGGAGCGTCTCCGCGAGTCCTCGCACGGCGAACTTCGTCGGGGAGTACGCGGAGTAGCCGTACACGCCGACGATGCCGGCGTCCGACGAGACGACGAGGATGTGTCCCGCCCCCCGGGAGATCATCGACGGCACCACCGCCCGGATCGCGTGCAGCGTCCCGAAGTAGTTCAGCTGCATCTGGTCCTCGAACACCGAGGCGTCGAGGTCCTCGAAGTGCCCGGGGACCGCGGCACCGGCGTTCGCGACGAGGACGTCAACGGGACCGAACTGCGTGGTGAGCAGCAGCACCGCCTGTTCGAGTGCGGTCGGGTCGGTGACATCGGCCGGCTCGGCGGCCACCCGGGTCGGGTCCCCGATCCCGCTCTCGAGCCCAGCAGCCGCCGACGCCAGCCGTTCGGGATCCCGGGCCACGATCGAGACGCGAGCACCGCGATCGAGCGCGAGACGCGCCGTCGCCAGGCCGATCCCGGCCGACCCGCCCGTGACGAGCACATGGGCGTCCGCGAGCTCGGTCATGTCGCGATCGTGGCACGCCGCCGTTGGCGGCGCCCATCCGGGCTGGCCCGTCTCGCGTCGGATGCGGCTACGTTGCGTCGCCATGTCGACTCCCATGACCGTCGCCGGCCTCGCTGACCGCTACGTCGACACCGTCGCCGCGCTCGATCCCGTGGCCGCAACGTTCGAAGGGGTACCGGGCCACGAGACCGAGCTCACCGACTACTCACCGGACGGGATCGCGGCGCGGATCACGCACGACCGCGCGACCCGTGCCGAGCTGGCGACCGCGCACCCACAGACCGACGCCGAGCGGATCGGCGCCGTCGCGCTCGAGCGCCACCTCGACACCGCGCTCGATCTCGCCGACGCCGACGAGGACCTCCGACCCCTTCGGGTCATCGCCAGCCCGGTCACGAGCATCGTCATGTGCTTCGACCTCATGGAGCGCGCCACCGCGGCGGACTGGGCGCAGATCGCCGCCCGGGTGGGCGCCGTCCCCGCGGCCCTCGACGGGCTCGTCGCCTCCTTGCGCGAGGGGATGCGACGGGGGGTCACCGCCGCCGGTCGCCAGGCCTTCGCGTGTGCCCGCCAGGCGGAAACGTTTGCCGGATCGACACCGGGGACCATCCCGTACTTCGCGGGGCTCGTCGAGGAGATGGCCGGGGCCGGCGTCGATGAACCGGCCCTCCGGTCGGACCTCGAGCAGGCGGCCGCACGCGCGACCGACGCCTACGTGGCCCTCGGGCGGTTCCTCGTCGACGAGTACCTCCCCGGTACCGACGCGCCCGATGGCGTCGGCCCCGAGCGGTACCGGCGGTGGGCCCGCGCGTTCACGGGGACGGTGCTCGACCTCGAGGAGACGTACGAGTGGGGGTGGGAGGAGCTGTACCGGATCGAGGCGGCGATGGCCGCGGTGGGCGAACGGATCGTGCCCGGCGAGCCGGTGGGCGCGGTCATCGAGCACCTCGAGCTCGACTCGTCCCGGACCGTCGAGGGAGAGGACGCGCTCCTCGGCTGGCTCCAGGACCTGATCGACCGCACGACCGACGCGCTCGACGGCGTGCACTTCGACATCCCCCCCGAGATCCGCCGCTGCGAGGCCATGATCGCACCGCCGGGCGGTGCCGCCGCGATGTACTACACCGGCCCGTCGGAGGACCTGAGCCGCCCGGGTCGCACGTGGTACCCGACGCTCGGCCGGACGACGTTCCCGCTCTGGGGCGAGGTCTCGATCTGCTACCACGAGGCCGTCCCGGGACATCACCTCCAGGTCGCGACCGTGCGCACGCAGCGCGACCGCCTCAACCGCTTCCAACGGACGATCGGCTGGAACTCGGGCCACGGCGAAGGGTGGGCGCTCTACGCCGAGCGGCTCATGGGCGAGCTCGGCTTCCTCGAGGACCCGGCGTACGAGCTCGGGATGCTCCGGGCCCAGGCGATGCGAGCCGTGCGCGTCGTCGTCGACATCGGGTTGCACCTCTCGCTCCCGATCCCGCACTCGGAGCCCGAGCACGGCGGCGAGACCTGGACCCCCGAGCTCGCGCTGCCGTTCGTGATCGGTCGCAGCCACTTCCCCGAGGACTTCATGGCGAGCGAGGTCGACCGCTACCTCGGGCTCCCCGGACAGGCCATCAGCTACAAGGTCGGTGAGCGGGTGTGGCTCCGCGCGCGGGACGCCGCTCGGGCCCGCGTCGGCGACTCCTTCGACCTCAAGTCGTTCCACCGTCGCGCGCTCGAGCTCGGGTCGATGGGCCTCGACCAGCTCGAGGACGAGCTGGCACGGATCTGATCGACTTGGTCGCTCAGGTGAGGCGGCCGGCGTCGCGCGCGGCCTGCTCGGCAGCAGCGAGCTGCTCGTCGACGATGGTGAGCCCGCCAGTCCAGAACCCGGGATCCCCGAGGTCGACGCCGACGACGGCGCCGAGCTCCTCGGGCGACGCCGAACCCCCACGAGCCAGCAGCTCGAGGTAGGAGGGGACGAAGTCGGCCCCCTGCTCCTCGTACCGGCGGTACACCGAGAGCGCGAGCAGCTGCCCGTAGGCGTACGCGTAGACGTACCCGGGTGTCGCGATGAAGTGCGGGATGTAGGACCACCACGTGCGGTAGCCCTCGGTGAGGTGGACGGCGTCGCCGAGCATGGCGTTCTGCGACTCGATCCAGAGCTCGGCGAACCGGTCGACGGACAGCTCACCCTGCTCACGGCGGTCGGTGTGCACCGCGTCCTCGAAGCGGTTCATCGCGATCTGCCGGAACACCGTGGCGATCTGGCCCTCCAGGCTCTCGGCCAGGAGCGCGAGCCGGGCAGCGGGGTCGGTGGTGGCCTCCAGGAGACGCCCGAACGTGACCGTCTCGCCGAACACCGACGCGGTCTCCGCCAGGGTGAGCGGTGTCGACTGGTGGAAGACCCCTTGGTCGCGGGCCAGGTACGCGTGCATGCCGTGGCCGAGCTCGTGGGCGAGCGTGAGCACGTCGCGGCGGCGGGCCGTCCAGTTCAACAGGACGTAGGGGTGCAGCGACGGCACCGTGTACGCGCAGAACGCACCGGGGCGCTTCCCGGGACGCATCGGCGCGTCGATCCACCCCTCGTCGATGAACCGGCGGGCGATGTCGGCGAGCTCCGGTGAGAACGAGCCGTACGCGTCGAGCACGAGGGCGCTGGCGTCGGACCAGGCGAACGTCTCCTCGACGTCGGCGACCGACGCCATGCGGTCGTAGTCGGCGATCTGCTCGACCCCGAGGAGCGCGGCCTTGAGCCGGTACCACCGCTGCGGGATGTCGTAGCGGGCGACCACGGCGTCGACGAGCGCCTGCACCGACTCGTCGCTCGCCTCGTTGTCGAGGTTGCGGCTGGCGAGCCATCCGTCGTACTCCCGGAGCCGGTCGTCGCTGGACTTGTCGGCGAGCAAGGTGTTGAAGACGTAGGCACGCGTCCGCAGCCCGGGTTCGAGTGCGTCGGTGACCGCCTCGGCCGCATCGCGGCGGAGATCGCGGTCGGGTGACTGGAGCCGCGACAGCCCCTCCTCCAGGCTCACCGTCTCCCCACCGACGGCGACGTCGATCGCGGACGTGAGCTCGCTGAAGAGGCGGGCCCAGGCGCTGCTGCCGGTGACGGCCTTCTCCGCGAGGATCCGCTCCTCCGGCTCGGAGAGCAGGTGCGACCGGTACCGACGGGCCGACGCCAGGTGGTGCCGGCAGAACTCGAGCTGCTCGTCGGCGAGGACGGTGGCGACATGGTCGTCGTCGAGCGCGGCCCACTCGAGCTCGACGAACAGGAGCTCGTTGGAGATCGCCGTCGCCCGCTCCTCGGTCCGGGCGAGCAGCGCCCCCCGCTGCGCGTCGGTCGTGTCGGTGGAGAACCAGAGGCCGGCGTACGAGCCGGCCCGGCCGATGAGCTCGCTGATGTGACCGACCTCGCGCATGAGCTGCGCGAGTGCTTCGGCGTCGAGGTCGGCGATCCGACCGCGCGCGGAGTCCGCCACCGCTTCCACACGCCTCGCGGCCTCGTCGAGCAACGCATCCACCCCGTCGGCGCCCTTCCCGTCGACGAGCGGCTCGATGTCCCACGCGACGTCGGCCGCCGTGAGGTCGGGATCGGAGGGAGCAGGGGAAGTCGACGTGGCGGAGGTCGTCATGACGGCGAGCCTACGACGCTCGAGATCGCCAACGACTCGGGGAGCGGCTCCGAGTGCACGACCACCAGCGACTTCGTCGCCCGGGTCAACACGACATAGAGCAACCGCAGACCGTTCACGTCGGCGGGCACGAGGTCCGCAGGTTCGACCACGACGACAGTGTCGAACTCCAGGCCCTTGGCCTCCGAAGCACCCAGCACGGCGACCGGCGCGTCGAGTGCGTCGGCTGAACCCGCGACCGCGCCGATGTCGGCGAGCGCATCGACGATCGCCTCGTGGAGACCCGCAGGGGCGACCACGGCGCTCGTCCCTTCGGCCGCAGCCGCATCCCGGGCTGCGTCGGCCACCCGGTCGACGAGGAGGTCGGCCGGAACCGACTCGAACCGCGGGTGCACTCCGGTGTGGCGCACCGCCCGTGTCGGCTCGATCCCGGGAGCGGCAGCCGCGAGCACGCGATGGGCGACGTCCATGATCTCCGCCGGCGTGCGGTAGTTGACGCTGAGGTTGACCATCCGGGGCGCCTGGGGCGCGTCGATGATGCTCGCGACGTCGTCCCAGCCGCGCGCGGAGCCGGCCTTGCTCGCCTGGCCGAAATCGCCGACGACCGTCATCGACCCCGACGGGCACCGGCGCGAGAGCATGCGCCACTGCATCGGTGAGAGGTCCTGGGCCTCGTCGACCAGGACGTGACCGTACGTGCCGGGCTCGTCGCCACCTCCGTTGCTCGACGGGGCCGCGGCGTAGCGGCGTGCGACCTCGCCCGCGGTCATGAACCCGCCCACGCCGAGGTTGGCGACGACGCGATCAGCGGTCTCGTCGGACGACGACCGGCGCGCACGCGACCGACGGGGCTTCGCCGACTCGGGTGGGCCGACGAGGGTGTCGGCTTCGTCGACGAGCGCGAGGTCGGCCTCGGTCCACGCGACCTCGCGGAGGCTCGGCGACCGAGGTCGCACCAGCTGCTCCTGCTCGTCGTCGGCGAGGAGGTCACGGGACGCCGAACGCACCAACCCCCGGAACGAGAACAGGTCGTGGACGAGGTCGGCACCCGTCAGCACCGGCCACATCCGCTCGAGCGCGGCCCGGACCTCGGGGAGGCGCCGGATGCGGGAGTCCAGCTCGCGCTCCCAGTCGCGGTCGTCGGGCGCGGTTGCGCCCAGCGCGGTGCGGTACTGGAAGCGGAGGTGCTCGACGACCGCGCGGACCACCCTCGGACGCTTCTCGTTGTGCAGTCCACGCTGCGCACGCACGCGGTCGATGATCCGGGCCGTGGCGCCGCGACTGAGCCGGAGCACGGTGTCGTCGAGGACCATCACCGCGTCGCGTGGGAGCGGGTGCTCCCGGTCGCGCAGCGCCCCGGCGATGACGTCGACCATCCGTAGGTCGCCCTTCACGCGGGCCGCGTCGGGCGTGTCGGTCGCACCCACGCGGTACCGGGGCTTCAGGCTGGCGGGGGTCGCGAGGCGGACCTCGTTCTCCCCGAGCGACGGGAGCACCTGGTCGATGTAGCGCAGGAAGATCGAGTTCGGGCCGATGAGGAGCACGCCCTGGGACCCGAGGCGGCTCCGGTGGGTGTAGAGGAGGTACGCGGCCCGGTGCAGCGCGACGGCGGTCTTCCCGGTGCCGGCGCCCCCCGTCACGATCAGGACCCCGGGCAACGGGGCCCGGATGGCTTCGTCCTGCTCCGCCTGGATCGTCGCGACGATGTCGCCCATGCGTCCGGTGCGGGCCCGCTCCAGCGCCGACAGGAGCGCGCCCTCGCCCATCACCGAGAGCCCGGCGGCGTCTGCGCGATCGGCGTCGAAGACCTCGTCGTCGAGTCCGACGATGGTGCGGCCCTCGTTCGGGCGGGTCAGGAAGTGGCGGCGGCGCACCACGCCCATGGGCTCGACCGCCGTCGCCCGGTAGAACGGCTCGGCGACGGGAGCTCGCCAGTCGACGACGAGGGGCGTCGCCTCAGGGCCGGTGACCGAGATCCGCCCGACGTAGTGGGTGGCGTCGTCGGTGCGGTCGAGGCGGCCGAAGCAGAGCGGGAGGTCCCCCACGTCGAGGGCGGCGAGCCGGCGGCGGGTGGCGTCCTCGGCGACGTCGCGCTCGAGCCGGGCCTGGTGGGTGCCGCCGCGACCGACCTCGGAGTACCCGGCGGCGATCCGCCGGGCGGCGGTGCGCATGACGTCGAGCTGCTCGTAGGCCGCGTCGACGTAGGCCTGTTCGGCGACGATCTCGGGATCCCGGACGGACAACGCGCGGCTCCGATGCTGCGTGGGGGACCGACCATCGTACAAGACGCGCGTCGCCGCACCGCCCGGGGCCCGATGATGCGTTGCTCACCTGCCCATGGCGGGGTGAGCAACGCACGTCCGAGATCTCGGGCGTCTACAGCTGGTCGGGGACGGTGAGCGCGACGACGTCGGGATCGATGAGCACCTCGCGCTCCCCGAGGACGAGCGGTGCGTTCGCGGTGCGCCGCAGCCACCGACCCCCCAGGTTGGGGACGGGGGCCTCCGGTGCACCGAGATGTCGCTCGAGCGTGCGGATGACGCCGCCATGGGTGACGACGAGGGTGGCGCCGGCGGCCGGGTGGGCGAGCAGGGCATCCAACGCGGGGAGCACCCGCGCGAGCAGCGACTCGTCGTCCTCGAAGCCGGGCGGGCTCCGGTGCTCGGCGAGGAAGCCGGGGTAGCCCGCCTCGATCTCCGCCCGGGTCAGGCCCTCCCACTCCCCAGCGTGGCGCTCACGGAGCGCCGCGTCGACCTGGATCAGGATCCCGTCCGGGCCGAGGAGCTCACCGGTGCGTCGGGCGCGCTCCAGGTCCGACGTGACGACACGCTGCACGCCGAGGTGCTCCACGGCCGCGCCGGCGGCCCGGGCCTGGTGCTCCCCCAGCACCGAGAGCGGCGGGTCGGCCGACCCCTGCCACCGGCCCTCCGCGTTCCACGTCGACTGCCCGTGGCGGACCAACAGGACCCGCATCTCGACGAGCGGGGGACCGGGAGGGCTGTGGGACACGGTCAGACCTCGGACCCGTCGTCGGTCGGCGAGAGCTCGTGGACACGCCCGGCCTGCATCGGCGGCGAACCTAGTGCGTCGTCACGCGCGGTCCGCCCTCTGGACCCTCGTCCCCCCTGCACCCATGGCCCTGCGTCTCCCACCCCGCCAAGGGCGGGTGAGAGGCGCATCAAGGGGTGGCGGAGTAGCGTGCGGCTCGTGGCTCCCGGGACCGTGACCGTCGTCGACGGCGACCGCGTCGTCGACGTCCTCGGCGACGTCGAGACCGACACGGTCCTCCTCGATCCCGCGATGCTCGAGCCCGCCATCGGCTGGACGCTGCGCCCCGAAGGTCTGTGCCGGGGCAACGTCTGCGTCCAGATCCGCCACCCTGACGAGCTCCACGTCGACGGAGCCGTCTCGTTGCGGGGCGTCGCCGAAGCACTGCGGCGACCGTTCGCGATGTCGAACGACCCTGCGGTCGCGGTGCTCGGCGAGTCCACCGAGGCGCTCGACCCTGCCCTCGTCGACCACCGGGCACCGGCGTTCACGCTGCCCGACCTCGACGGCCACGAGATCTCACTCGACGACTACGCGGGGCGCAAGCGGATGCTGCTCGCCTGGTCCTCGTGGTGAGGTTGCCGATGGGACCTGCCGGTCTGGCAGGAGCTGGCCACCGAGCTCGGTGAGGGGCTCGTCATCCTCGCGGTCGCCCTCGACGAGGACGTCGACGCGATCCGCCAGTGGGCGGTCGACGAGCCCACGAGCCCCCTGACGTATCCGGTGCTCGTGGACCGCGACCACGTCGTCGCCGAGCGCTACGGCATCGTCAACGTCCCCACCACGGTCTGGATCGACGAGGACGGCGTGGTCGTGCGCCCTCCGTCGATCGCCCCCGCCGACGACCGATTCAAGGACTTCACCCAGCTCGACTCCTCCGTGCACCACGATGCGCTGCGGGCCTGGGTGCACGACGGGGTCGCACCGATGAGCAAGGACGAGCTGCGCGCCCGGCTCGCGCCGCCGAGCGCCGACCTCCAGGCCGCGCGCGCGGAACGGCGGCTCGCGATGCACCTGCTGCGCGCCGACGCCCCAGATGCCGCCGAGCAGGCGCTCGGACGCGCGATGGCGCTCGCTCCGGAGGACTGGACCATCCACCGCGGCTCGATGCCGGTGCGTGGCGAGGACCCGTTCGGCCAGGCCTTCTTCGACTTCTATCAGCAGTGGGAAGCCGCTGGCCGGCCCGGCTACGACGCGTGAACCGCGTCGACCGCGTGCACCGTGCCTGACGCCGAAGTCGTCGCGACCGGGATCCACTTCCCGGAGGGCCCGGTGTGGTGTCCTCCCGCGCACGGGACGGTCGAGGCGGGATCGATCGTCTGCACGTCGGTCGCCGACGGTGCGCTCGAACGGATCGACCTCGCGACGGGGACCGTCACACGGGTGGCCGATGTCGGCGGCGGGGCGAACGCCGCGTGGCCGGTGACCGACGGGGGGTTCCTCGTCACCCAGAACGGCGGGATCGACTTCGCCGCCCGGGCGCCCGGGATGTTCGACCCGCCACCGCCCTACCGTCCCGTCACCCCGGGCATCCAGCGCGTGTACCCGGACGGCTCGGCCGAGTACCTCGCCGACGACGGCTTCCTCGCCCCGAACGACCTGGTGGTGCGTGACGACGGGGTCATGTGGTTCACCGACCCGCCGCACTTCCCGCCCCCGGCCGACCCGGTGGGGACCGTGCATCGCATGGACCCCGACGGCACGACGTCGGTGGTCGCCGACGGGTTCCACTACTGCAACGGGATCGCCCTGGAGCCGGGCGGCACGCTCGTCGTGGTCGAGGCCCAGGGGCTCGTGCGGATGGCAGCCGACGGGAGCGGAGGGCGCGAGTGGGTCACCAAACGGCTCGGGGCCTCGTCGGGCGACGGGATCTGCCTCGATGCCGACGGCCGGATCTACGCGGCGAACACGGCCGACCACGGCGTCCGGGTCCTCGACCCCGACGGCACCGAGGTGGAGTTCCTCGCCCTGCCGGGCACCGGCGTCACGACGAACTGCTGCTTCGGCGGCCTCGACGGGCGCACCCTCTTCGCCACCGACGGCGTCCCGGGGACGCTCGTCGCCTGGGAGGGCATGCCCACGCCGGGCCTCGCCGTGCACCCCTGGCGCCCTCGTCACTGAGGCCGCGCTCGCGGTAGCGTCCTCCCCGGACTCCTGAACGTCCGCTCCCACCGTCTCCCGCAAAGGACTCAGCATGCGCGCCGCCGTCTTCACCGAGCTGAACGGCCCCCTCTCCATCGAGGACGTCACGCCCACCGACCCCGGCCCCCGTGACGTGGTCGTGCGGGTGACTGCGAGCGGCCTGTGCCACTCCGACCTCTCGGTGATGGACGGCTCGCTGCCCATGCCGCCTCCCGCCATCCTCGGCCACGAGGGCGCAGGCATCGTCGAGCACGTCGGCCCCGAGGTCTCCCGGGTGCAGGTCGGCGACCGGGTCATCGGCTCGTTCATCCCGGCCTGCGGGATCTGCTGGTTCTGTCTCAACGACCAGTCGAACCTCTGCGAGAACACCTACACGGTGATGATGAACCCGCGGGCGACCCGTGGCGACGGCACGATGCTCCCCGCGATGACGGGGCTCGGCACCTTCGCCGAGCAGATGATCGTCGACGAGATGTCGGTGGTGAAGGTCGAGACCGACCTCCCCGACGACCAGCTCGCGCTGATCGGCTGCGGCGTGACGACCGGCGTGGGCGCCGCGCTCAACACCGCGGAGGTGAAGCCGGGCTCGTTCGTGGTCGTGATCGGCTGCGGCGGCGTCGGCCAGGCCGTGATCCAGGGTGCCCGCATCGCGGGTGCCGCCCGGATCGTGGCCGTCGACACGGTGGCGCTCAAGCGAGACACGGCACTCAAGCTCGGGGCGACAGACGTGATCGACCCGGCCGACGGCGACCTCGCCGGTCAGGTGATGGGGCTCACCGGCGGACGAGGCGCCGACTACGTGTTCGAGGTGATCGGGAACACCGACCTCATCACGCAGGCGTTCCTGGCGACCCGCGCCGGCGGCACGACGATCGCCGTGGGTGTCCCCCGCTCCGACCAGTCCGTGTCGATCCCGACGTTCCCGCTCGTCCTCCAGGAGAAGCGCCTGCTCGGGTGCGTGTACGGCTCGGCCCAGGTGCGCCGGGACTTCCCCCGGCTCATCGGGCTCATCGAGACGGGCCGCCTCGACGTCGGCGACATGGTGAGCCGCACGATCACGCTGGACGAGATCAACGAGGGCTTCCGCGCCATGGAGGCCGGCGAGGTCATCCGCAGCGTCATCGCCTGACCCCGCAGCTCTTGATGCGTCTCTCACCCGCCTATGGCGGGGTGAGAGACGCAGGACCGTGGTTGCTCGGGTTCTCGACCATCGCGCCGCGGCGTCAGGCGGTGTGGACGCAGAGGTAGCCCTCGGCGAGGTGTCCCTCCGGGAAGCCGGCGAGCTCGCCGACCATCGTGCTCCACCCGCGGATCATGCCGTCGAGGGCGTCGGGATCGGGGTGCTGGCTCACGTGGCAGCGCAGCGCGTCGAGCTTGCGATCCACGACGTCGGTGATGTCGACGAACCGGTCGGGGTTGGGATCGGCCATCAGCCACACCTCGGGAGCCGACCACGGCTCGAGCCCCTCGTCCTCCAGCAGCTCGACGTGGGCGAACGGGTTGCGAGCGTCCGGGTACACGGCGCACAACGCCGCTTCCCCGGCCGCCAGGTGGTCGGGGTGGCTCGCGTAGATGCGCTGGAAGTTGCGCTGGGGCGACTGGGTCACCACCCGGTCGGGGCGCACCTGGCGGATGACGCGCGAGATGTCGCGTCGTAGGTCGAGGGTGGCCTCGAGGCGGCCGTCGGGGTAGCCGAGGAACACCAGGTCGGTCACGCCGACCGTCTTCGCCGCGGCCGTCTGCTCGGCGCGGCGGGTCTCGGCCATCACGTGGCGGGCGACGGCGCGGTCGAAGCCGCCCGCGTCGCCGTCGGTGACGATGCAGTAGGTGACGTCGATCCCGGCGTCGGTCCACGTGGCGACACTCCCGGCGGCGCCGAAGTCGACGTCGTCGGGGTGCGCAGTGATGATGAGCACACGCTCAGGGGTCGCCTCACCGTCCATTCGTCCGACCCTACCGGACCCATCTACCGTGTCTGCCCGTGCTCCCGACCACCTGGGCGACCGTTCGAGTCTTCCTCCACGTCGTGGCCGCCACGGTCTGGGTCGGGGGCCAGCTGACCCTGGCCGGTCTCGTCCCGGGGCTGCGCGCGCTCGGCCCCGACGCCCCACGTACCGTGGCCCGACGCTTCAACCGCATCGCGTGGCCCGCCTACGGCGTGCTGGTGATCACCGGGATCTGGAACATCCTCGCCGTCGACCCCGACTTCTCGAGCAGCTACGGCCGGACCGTGATGATCAAGATCACCGTCGTCGCGATCTCCGGAGTCACCGCGTTCCTCCACTCGATCGCGCGAACCAAGACGTGGCTCGCGGTCTTCGGGGCGCTGAGCGGGATCAGCGCGCTGGCTGCGCTGTTCCTCGGGGTGCTGCTCGGCTGACGTGGGTGGGCTGATCCAGTGCCACGCCCCGCAGGATCCACATCAGGACGACCATCAGCACGAGCGCGCAGGCTGCGATCGTCACGATCGACGCCGCGTACGCCGCGCTCAGACGCACCGCATCCAGATCGCTCTGGCGGGTCGCGACGAGCGTCACCGCGACCCCGGCGAGCGCGCCCACGAGCGCACCGACGCCCGTTCCGACGAGGAACGGCGACGCCGACGGGGCACGCGCCGCGAACCGGGACCGGGAGCCCGGATCCGGCACCGCGCCCTCCCGACTGATCAACACTGCGACCGAGATCCCGGCCCAGGCCATGACGATCAGGTACGCAGCCACCACATCGCTCGGCCGGTGCCATCCCGCCGTGACGGTGCCCGCGCCCACGAGCGTTGCGTAGACGATGCCCCAGCCGGCGGCGAGCACTCGCGCAGCCGTCGGGACGACGAGCACCAAGGCGACTGCGAGCGACATCGCCACCGTCGAGTGCCCGCTGGGGAAGCTGTTCATGACGCCGATCGGATCCGTCGGACCGACGAGGTCCGGCCGGTCCAGGATCCCTGTCTTGAGGATCTGCGTGGTGACGTTCGCTCCCACGATCACGACCCCCGCCGCGAGCGCGAGGTGCAGACGCTCCCGCACCAGGGCGACGAGCATCACCGCCAACCCGCCGAGCGCGAGCGACGCGACGCTGATCGTGTTGAGCACCCGGTCCGTCGCCTGCAGCACGGACGGGCGAAGCGTGCGGCCGTCGACCGCAGCGTCGTCGATCCTCTGCCCCTGCGACGTGTGGACGGCGATGACGTACAACACCGCCACGAGCGCGAGGCATACGAAGGCAAGCACGACCAGGCGCATGATCCGGCTCTCAGCCAGGGCCTCCTCATCCTGGGGGCGGCTCACAGGACCGGCACTCACAGAACCGGCGATCCGTACATCTCGCCGAGCGGATCGCTGATGAGCTCGAGCCGCACGCCGTCCGGGTCGGAGAAGTACAGCGACGACCCGCTGATGCTCTGCACGGGGACACCGGCAGCGTCGAGCTTGGCCCGCAGTTGCGCCCATCGATGGGGCGGGACCGAGAGGGCCAGATGATGCAGACCGCCCAGCACCTCGGCGTAGGGACCGAGGTCGAGCCCCGGGAAGTCGAAGAACGCCAGCCCGTTCCCGTTGCCGATGTCGAAGAAGAAGTGCGTCGAACCCGGGTAGTCACGGTTCTCGAAGAGGTCCGTGAGCGGGAACTCGAGCAGGCCCTGGTAGAAGTCGATGGTCCGCTCGACGTCGGCGCACAGTAGCGCCACGTGGTGCACGCCCCTGGCGGCGCTCTCGGCCCGCTCGTCGCGCGGGAGGAGATGCCGGGCGCGCAGCTCCGCGCGGCGGGCCTCGAGCTCGGCGAGCTCGTTCGCGTCGGGCGTCATTGGGCTCATTCGTGCTCCCCTTCCTCGCGTCCTGGCGCGGTCGGTGCGTACGGATCCCGGGCGGGCGGACCGTCCGCGAGCGCTCCGCAGGTGCGCTCCGGCCCTCGCGTGGCTCTCGTCGACCAGGGTCTGGAGCTCGAGCAAGTCGGCGGCGGTCTCCTCCACGGGCCCAGTCTGGCCGACCTACGGTGTCCGGCGTGACCGACCCGACCCCCACCGTTCCCGCCCGGCGCATCGAGTACGCCGGCAGCGTCCACGACGAGGAGGAGATCGACGCCGTCGTCGAGGTGTTGCGTGGTGGCGCAACCGCCCTGCGGATCGGGCGCAACGTGCGCGCGTTCGAGTCCCAGGTTGCCGAGCTCTTCGGCAAGCGGCGGGGCGTGATGTGCAACTCCGGCTCGTCCGCCCTCTACCTCGCGGTGGAGCTCCTCGCGCTCGAGCCGGGCGACGAGATCATCACCTCGCCGGTGACCTTCTCGACCGACCTGGCGCCGATGGTCCGCGCCGGCCTCGTGCCGGTGTTCGTGGACGTCGAGCCCGACACGTTCAACCTCGACGTGGACCAGATCGAGTCCGCCATCGGACCGCGGACCAAGGCGATCCTCGCACCCAACCTGATCGGCAACGCGCCCGACTGGGACGTCATCCGTGGGATCGCCGATGCGCACGGCCTCGCCGTCGTGGAGGACTCGTGCGATGCCCTCGGCTCGACCCTCCACGGCACGCCGACCGGAACCCGCTCCGACATCAGCGTCACCAGCTTCGCGCTGTCGCACATCATCACGGCGATGGGCACCGGCGGCATGGTCCTGCTCGACGACGACGACCTCCTCGATCGCTGCCTCCTGCTCCGCCGCTGGGGCCGTCGGTCAGAGCCCCAGCTGTTCGGTTCCCGGCGCGGTGTCGACACCCGCTTCTTCTCCGACGTCGACGGCCTCGAGTACGACAACCTCTTCATCTTCGACGAGGTCGGCTGGAACTTCGAGCCTTCCGAGGTGAGCGCGGCGTTCGGGCTCGTGCAGCTGCGGAAGCTTCCCGACAACCTGGCCCGGCGCCAGCACAACCACGACCGCCTCCGAGCCCACTTCGCGACCCACCCCGACGTGTTCACACTCCCCCGCACCCTCGCGGGCCTCGACACCGCGTGGCACCTCTTCCCCGTGCTCGTCCGGCCCGAGAGCGGCGTGCGGCGGGCTGACTTCCAGCAACACATGGAGCGCAACGGTGTCGACACCCGGATGGTGTGGACCGGCAACGCCCTCCGCCAACCGGGGTTCAAGGACATCACCCACCGGGTGGCCGGCGAGGGGCTCCCCAACGCCGACCGGGTGATGGAACAGGGACTCGTGCTCCCGTCGAACCACGCGATGGACGACGACGACGTCGACTACGTCTGCGCGACCGCCGACGCGTTCCTGGCGGCCCGATGAGCGCGGTGGCGACGCCGTGACTGGTCGCTTCTCGGGCCGCCGCGCGCTCGTGACCGGCTCGAGCCGGGGCATCGGCGCCGCGGTCGCGCTCCGGCTCGCCGCAGAAGGTGCATCCGTCGCGATCACCGCACGTACGCTCGACCGGCACCCGACGCTCCCGGGAAGCCTTCGCGAGGTCGCCGAGCGCATCGATGCAGTCGGGACGGCCCCGACGTTGATCGTGGCCGACCTCTCGGATCCCGACGACCGGGCACGTATCGTTCCCGAAGCCGAAGCCGGTCTGGGCGGACCCGTCGAGGTGCTGGTGAACAACGCGGCGGCCGCGATGTACATGCCGCTCGTGGACTACCCGCTGAAGCGGCGGCTCCTCACCTACTCGATCAACGTGCACGCCCCGATCGATCTCATGCAGCAGGTGCTGCCCCCGATGCTCGCCCGGGGCGAGGGATGGATCGTGAACCTGTCGAGCGCGACGGCGCGGCCCGCAGCCGATCCCGCCGCGACCCCCGCGCGGATCGCCACGATGGCGGTCTATGGCTCGTCGAAGGCGGCGCTGAACCGGCTGACCAACGGCTTCGCGATCGAGCTGACCGGATCGGGCGTGCGCGTCAACACAGTGGAGCCGCGCGCGGCCGTGATGAGCGAAGGCGCGGCCGCGGTGGCGAGTGACGTGATCACCCCCGAGCTCACCGAGTCGATGGAGGAGATGGTCGAAGCGACGATTGCGCTGTGCGACTGCCCGCCGGACCTCACGGGACGGGTGACGGTGAGCCTCGACCTGATCGACGAGCTCGGGCTCACGGTGAGGACGCTCGACGGATCGGGACCCGCCACCCCACCGGGTTGAGTCGTCAGGCGAACAGGGTCTTGGCCCACCCGTAGTCGGGCTTCCCGGCGGGCGTGCGCCCGATCTGCTCCGCGAAGCGGACGTCGCGGGGCACCTTGTAGCCCGCGACCTTCGTGCGGCAGTGCGCCGCGATGTCGTCGGGCGACGGCGTCGTCCCCTCCCGGGTCGCGACCACCGCGGCCACGCGCTCGCCGAAGCGGTCATCGGGCAGGCCGACCACCAGCGCGTCGAACACGTCGGGGTGGCTCTTGAGCGCGGCCTCGACCTCCTCCGGGTACACCTTCTCGCCGCCGGTGTTGATGCACCCCGATCCCCGCCCCAGCAGCGTGATGCTCCCGTCCTCCTCCAGGAGTGCGAAGTCGCCGGGAAGCGCCCAGCGAACCCCGTCGGGATCGGTGACGTAGGTGGCGGCCGTCTTGGCCTCGTCCTTGTAGTAGCCGAGGGGGATGTGCCCGCGGCGAGCGAGCAGCCCCCGCTCGCCCGAACCGGCGGCCACCGGCCGCAGGTCCTCGCCGAGCACCGTCATCGAGGGGTTGGCCGCGAAGCGCATGCCCTCGTCGGCGCCGAGCGAGCTGCCGCCGGCACCCAGCTCCGAAGCCCCGAAGGTGTCGATGATGAGCACGTCGCCGAGCTGGGCCCGCAGCTGGTCCTGCACCACCTTCGAGAAGACGGCGCCACCCGAGCCGACCGTGAACACCGACGACGTGTCGTAGTCCGCGCCCGGCTCGGCGAGGGCCTCCGCGAGCGGGCGCGCCATCGCGTCGCCGACGACCATGACCGAGTTCGCCCGCTCGGCTTCGACGATCCTCCACACCTCGTGCGGGTCGAAGTGGTGGCCGGTGTACAGGACCGTCGTGCCACCGCCGAAGAGCGTGATGCACAACCCCCACTGCGCGGCGCCGTGCATCACGGGAGCGAGCGCCATCGAGATCATGCGCTGGTCCTCGGGCTTCACCCGCTCGACGATCTCCTCGGGCGTCTGGATCGGCGGCTCGCCGAAGCCGCCGCCCCCCATGGCGGCGAAGAAGATGTCCGCCTGCCGCCACATCACTCCCTTGGGCATCCCGGTGGTCCCGCCGGTGTAGAGCATGTAGAGGTCGTCGGCGGAGCGTTCGATCCCCGCCCGCTCCGGCGACGCGGCCGCCAGCGCGTCCTCGTAGGCGATGGCAGCCGTCGCGTCGGCATCGGCCGCATCGGGACGTGAGCCGTCCTCGAGGACGATTCGGTGCTCGAGGAGGGGAAGGTCGGGTGCCACCTCCGCGACGAGCGGGGCGAACGACCGCTCGAAGATCACCGCCTTCACGTCGGCGTTCTCGAACAGGTACCGCAGCTCCTCGGCCACGTACCGGTAGTTCACGTTGATCGGGACCGCGCGTGCCTTCCACGCCCCGAACATCGATTCGATCCACTCGGCGCGGTTCCACGAGTACACCGCCACCTTGTCGCCCGTCTCGACGCCGTTCGCCATGAGATGGTTGGCGAGCCGGGTCGACCGATCGTCGAGCTCGGCGTACGTACGCCGGTCGTCCCCTGCGACGAGCGCAAGGCGTTCGGGCACGGTGTCGGCGACGAGCTCGAAGAGGTCGCCGAGGGAGAAGTGGCGCGGGACGGGACGGCTCATCGGGCCGCCGGACCTTCGGCGATCATCGAGCCGAGGCGCTCGGTCGTCTCGATCCACTCCTGCACCATGTCGAAGATGACGTCGCGGGTCGGGCGCACGGCGTTCATCCGACCGACGATCTGACCCACGGGGAACCCGGCGAGGTCCTTGTTGTTCGCGCGCGTGACCCGGCGCCCGGCCTCGCTGTAGAGGATCCCCTGGAGCGGCATCGGCAGCGGGTCGGGGGTGTCCTCCCGCTCCCAGGCCTCGGTCCACCCGGTCCGGAGCTGGCGCGCCGGCTTGCCCGTCATCGCCCGCGAGCGAACCGTGTCACGCGAGCCCGCCGCGAGCAGGTTCTCCACCACGACCGGTGACGTGTCGGCCTCGGCGACGGTGAGCCAGATCGATCCCGTCCACACACCCTGGGCACCGAGTGCGAGCGCAGCGGCCATCTGGCGCCCCGTACCGATGCCACCCGCCGCGAGCACCGGTACGTCGGGTCCGACCGCGTCGACGATCTCGGGGACCAGCACCATCGTGGACACGTCGCCACAGTGGCCGCCGGCCTCGGTGCCCTGCGCGACGATCACGTCGACACCCATCGCGACCTGACGCTCGGCGTGCACCCGCGCGCCGGCGAGCGCGCCCACGAGCACGCCGTGCTCGTGGGCCTGGGCGATCACCTCGGGCGGGGGCGGACCGAGCGCGTTGACGAGCATGCTGGCGCCGTGGGCGAGCGAGACCTCGACCTGACCCGGTCCCTCCTCGTCGACGCCCAGACCGGCGGCCTTCACCGGCGCGTCGAGATCGGCCGGCAGCGGTGGCACCCCGTGCTGCTCGAGCAGCTCGTCGACGAACTGATGGTGCTCCGCCGGGATCATCGACTCGAGGTTGGCGAGGCTCGCCTCGGCACCTCCACCCTTTCCCACGTACTTCGCGGGCATGACGATGTCGACCCCGTACGGCTTGCCGTCGACGTGCTCGTCGATCCACGTGAGCTCGATCTCGAGCTGGTCCGGACTGAAGGCGAGCGCGCCGAGCACGCCGTAGCCACCGGCTCGGCTCACCGCCGCGACGACGTCGCGGCAGTGGGAGAAGGCGAAGATCGGGAACTCGATCCCGAGCCGTTCGACGATGTTCATCAGGTGCTCCTGCGTTCAGAGGCGGACGTCGGTCCATCCATTGCTAGGGCCCTCTCGGGCCTTCGGTCCAGCCCGGCCCGCCGTGGCACGCTAGGGCACCAGGTCGAGGCCCGACGAAGGAGCACGGAGATGGACGAGATCCGCGAGACCGAGCTGCCGGGCGCCGGCGTGCGGTACGACTTCATGACGGCCGCCGGAGACCCGGTCGGTGTCCTCGTCCACCGGACGGGGCGCCGGGAACTGTTCGTGTACTCCCAGGACGATCCGGACGCGTGCATCTCGACGCTCCGGCTCGACACCCAGGACGCCCGCACCCTGGCCGAGCTCCTCGGCGCCTCCCGCGTGACCGCGCAGCTCGTCGCCCTCCAGCAGGACGTCGCCGGCCTCGGCATCGACTGGGTCGACGTGGAGTCGGGCTCGGACTGGGCGGGCCGGTCGCTCGCCGATGCCGGCGTCCACACGAAGACGGGCGTCTCGATCGTCGCGATCATCAGGGACGGCGCGGCTGTCCCGGCACCGGGCCCCGGCGCGGTGATGCAGGTCGGCGACGTGTGCGTCGCCGTCGGTCGACCGGAGGGGCTCACGCTGCTCGCCGAGCACCTGGGGCAACGGCGTAGCGCCTGATGCTCGCTGCCGCCTCCGGCGATCTCGGGCTCGCGCTCATCGAGCTGGGCGCCATCGCGCTGGGACTCGCGGCGCTCGCGCGCCTGTCCGACCGCCTCGGCGTGAGCCCCATCCCCGCCTACGTCGGCGCCGGGCTCCTCTTCGGGCAGGGCGGGATCGTCGCACCCGCGTTCTCGAGCGACTTCCTGGAGGTGGCCGCCGAGCTGGGCGTCGTCCTCTTGCTGTTCACCCTCGGACTCGAGTACTCGCCGGCCGAGCTCGAGCACAGCCTTCGCGCGGGCTGGCGTGCCGGGCTCGTGGACCTGGTCGCGAACGCCTCTCCCGGCTTCGCTGCCGGGATGCTCCTCGGGTGGGACACGACCGCCGCGGTCCTGCTCGCAGGCGTCACCTACATCTCGTCGTCGGGCGTGGTCTCGAAGGTGCTCACCGACCTCGGCCGTCTCGGCAACCGTGAGACACCCACCGTCCTGACGATCCTCGTGATCGAGGATCTCGTGATGGCGGCCTATCTCCCGGTGGTGGGCGTGATGCTCGCGGCGGAGCCGTTCGATCGAGCCGTGGTGGCCGTGGTGCTGGCGCTCTCGACGGCGGCCGTCGTCCTGGTCATCGCCCTGCGGTTCGGCTCGCACGTGTCGCGAGCGGTGGCCGCCCGGACCGACGAAGCGCTGCTCCTCGGAGTGCTCGGTCTGACCCTGCTCGTCGCCGGCGCCGCGCAGGCGCTGGAGGTGAGCGCCGCGGTGGGAGCGTTCCTCGTCGGGATCGCGGTCTCCGGGCCGGTGCAGGAGCGCGTCTCGAACCTCATCGGTCCGCTACGTGACCTGTTCGCGGCGATCTTCTTCGTGCTCTTCAGCCTCCGCATCGACCCGGCGACACTTCCTCCGGTGTTGATCGCCGCGGCGGCGCTCGCGGTCGTCACGGCAGTCACGAAGTTCGGGACCGGATGGTGGGCGGCCGCCCGGGCGGGCATCCAGGCCCGAGGTCGCGTCCGCGCCGGGAGCATCCTCATCGCCCGCGGCGAGTTCTCGATCGTGATCGCGGGTTTGGCGATCGGCGCGTCAGTGGAGCCCGACCTCGTGCCGCTGTCGGCCGCCTACGTGCTGATCCTCGCGATCGCCGGTCCGGTCCTCACCCGGTTCGCCGACCCCATCACGAACCGTCTGCGTCGCGCGCCCGCACCTCGACCTGCGGGATCAGCCGACGGAGCGGAGGAAGCGCAGGCCAGCCCGAGGTGACCCGAGCCGGACGAAGTCGAGATGCGCGGTACACCGAGGGGCCGGGCAAGGGTGGACGCGAGCGTCGTCTTCCCGGATCCCGAGTTGCCGACCAGCGCGACGCGTTGCACCGGCCCATCGTGGCGCGCGATGCGCCGCACGTACACTGGCTCGCATGGAAGGACACGCACTCGGGTTCGACGAGGACAGCCGCCGGATCGTCGTCAGTCTCGACGGTGTCGCGATCGCCGACTCGTCGGCCACGGTCGGGATGCTCGAGACCGGGCTCCCGGTCCGTCACTACTTCCCACGCGCCGACGTGCGGATGGACCTGCTCGACGCCACGACCACCGAGACCGTCTGCCCGTTCAAGGGGCAGGCGTCGTACTGGACCCTCCGGATCGGCGACACCGAGCACCGGGACCTGGCCTGGAGCTACGAACGGCCGATCGAGAGCGCCGACCGGATCCGGGACCTGATCTGCTTCTACGACGAGCGGGTCGACGTCTCGATCGACGGTGAGGCCCAGGAGCGCCCCGAGACCCCCTGGTCGCGCTCGGCGTAGCCACCACTGCGCCGCCCCGAGGTTCGGGCCCGCCTGGGCCTCGGACCGGTCCCCGTCGCCTGACGGAGACCGGTGCCGAGAGCCGCTACGAGCAGCCGCTCGTGGCGCCGCACGACGGGCAGGCGTGGCACGAGCCCGCCCGCTGCATGATGTCGCCGCAGACGTAGCAGAGCACCACCTCGGCCTCCATCGCGCGCGCCGGCGGTGCCTCGGGCGGTGCCGGCGCGTCGGCGACCGGCGCCTCGGCCACCGGCTCGGACACCTCGGGCGGGGCGTCGAACAGCGAGTCCGACGGCGCACGGTCCTCGGGCGGGAGCAGGTCCTGGCCCTTCGAGGTGGGCGTCGCCGCCTCCTCCACGCCGGGCAACGTCGGCTCGAGCCGCTCGTGCACCGTGAGCACGCCGAGGTCGGCCCGCTCCTGCGGGTCCATGTACTCGACCGCCAGGCGCCGGAAGATGTAGTCGACGAGGCTCGTCGCGAACCGCAGGTCCGGGTCGTCGGTCATGCCGGCCGGCTCGAAGCGCATGTTCGTGAACTTCTCGACGAACGCCCGCAGCGGCACTCCGTACTGGAGTCCCATGCTCACCGAGATCGCGAACGCGTCCATGATCCCGGCGAGCGTCGAGCCCTGCTTGGCGACCTTCAGGAACACCTCGCCGGGACGCCCGTCCTCGAACTCCCCGACCGTCGCGTACCCGTGGCAGTCGGCCACCCGGAACGAGAACGTCTTCGAGCTCCGGACCCGCCCGAGCTTCTGGCGGACCGGCTGCTGGACGATCACGGTCTCGACGATGCGCTCGACCTGCTGGGTGAGCGCATCGACGACCGCCGTCGCCGTGTCGGTCGGTGTGGCGGCACCCGGGTCGGCGGCCGCGCTCGCCTTCTTCTGGGTGGAGAGGGGCTGGCCGACCTTGCAGTTGTCGCGGTAGATGGCGACGGCCTTCAGGCCGAGGCGCCATCCCTCGAGGTACAGCTCCTCGACGTCCTCGACCGTCGCCTCCTCCGGCATGTTGACCGTGTTGTGGTTCACGATGCCGTTGCCGACGAAGGCGTGCGTCGCCGGCACCGAGAGGTCGAACACGTCGACGACGTCACCGTCTCGAACCGCCTGGACCGGGCTGAAGTGCAGGTTGTCGACGAGCACCGTCTGGAGCCAGGTCGGGAGGTGCACTCCCCCGACCCGGGCGACCCGCTCGACGGTGCGCCGGGTGACATGCGTGGTGCGCGGGTCGCAGAGGAACGCGAACTCCTGCGAGACCCCGGTGCCCCGCCCGCTCCGACCCGGCCGACCCTTCGGCAGGAGGTCGTAGAGCTCGCGAGGTGTGATGCCCGGGACGACGTCGGCGGTGTCGTGCGCGCGATGGATCGCCAGGTCGAGCAGGCGCTCGGCCCGCTCGGCCTTCTCGGGCTCGAGGAACGGGACGAGCCCGACGAGCTGCTGGGCATCCTCGCCGGTCACGTACACCTCGTCGTAGGACTTGGCGTACTGCGGATTCGCCTTCGAGACGCGTCCGTGGACGATCCCCAGGTTCGTGAGGATCGCTTGGAGGTCGTCGAGCAGCCCTGGAGAGTCCATGCAGATCGCCCACTTGGGTGCCGTCGAGGTCGTCACGTACGCGTCGAGCGCGAGCCCCTGGAGGAACGCGAGCACCATCTCCTTCGGCGAGCGCAGGACGACGTCGGGGATCCGCTTCTCCGACGCCCGTTCGCCACACCCGAGGTGCTCGAGGAGCTCGACGATCGTCTTCGACGAGGCATGCACCTGGGCGCAGCGGTTGTCGCGGACCTCGAGCCTTGCCTCCACACCGAACTCGTCGCGCCACGCGGCCGCGACGCGGTCGAGGACCGACGGAACCGAGTTGGTGATCGTGACCGTCCAGTTCGAGCGCGTGGTGTGGCCCTCCGAGATGTACGCGCCGAGCAGGAACGCGAGCTCCTCGCTCATCTCCGTCGGGATCCGCACCGACTTCTGGTTGCCGTACGCGGCGTACGGGGTGAAGTCGTCGAAGCGCGCGGGAAGCGTCGACCAGAGGTCGTCGCCGTACTGGACGGCAACCCACTCCCCGAGCTCGAGGTCCTCGGTGGCCACCCAGTCGAGCCCACCGTCGCGAGCGACGAGGAGCCGATGGTTGGGGGTCGCCTGCACGCGGTGGCCCGACCGCAGCGTGACCTCGCGCACCTGGCGGTGCCCGCCGTAGTAGAAGGCGTCGGTCTTCTGCGTGCCGTCGAGCGACGCGACCTCGAGGATCTCGTTGCGGAAGCTGTCGGCCGACTCACCGCGATGGAGCGACCCGATCCGCACGAGCCCGTCGGAGGTGGTCACCAGCGTGTCGCCGGTGACGCACTTCGAGATCGCTCCCGAGATGAACGGCTGGACCGCCGCCATCATCTTCACGTGGCCCGTGTAGTGGATCGTGTTGTCGCCCATGGAGCACGCGAACACCGGCAGGTGCTCTTCCTTGAAGTGCGGCGCACCGAGGATGGACTTGTGCTCGTTGATGTGCGCGACGATCGCATCGGCCTGCTCGCCCGAGTACCCGAGCTTGCGGAGCGCCCGCGGGATCGTCTGGTTGACGATCAGCATCGTCCCCCCACCCACCAGCTTCTTCGACTTGGTGAGCGCGAGGTCGGGCTCGATGCCGGTGGTGTCGCAGTCCATCATCAGGCCGATCGTGCCCGTCGGTGCCAGCACGGACGCCTGGGAGTTGCGCACGCCGTGGATCTCGCCGACCTCGACGGCCTCGTCCCAGGAGCGCTGCGCGGCGCTGAGCAGCTCGACCGGGACGAGGTCCTCGTCGATGCTCGCGGTCTCCCGGCGATGCTTGCGCAGCACCTCGAGCATCGGCTCGGAGTTCTCGGCGAAGCCGGCGAACGGGCCCATCCTGCCCGCGGTGCGCGCGCTCGTGGCGTAGGCGTGCCCGGTCAGGAGCGCGGTGATGGCGCCCGCCCAGGCGCGGCCCTCGTCGGAGTCGTACGCGAGGCCCTGGGCCATGAGGAGCGCGCCGAGGTTCGCGTAGCCGAGGCCGAGCTGGCGGAACTTGCGGCTGTTGTCGCCGATCGCCTCGGTCGGGTAGTCGGCGTTGCCCACGAGGATCTCCTGCGCCGTGAACATCACCTCGACCGTGTGCTCGAAGCCCTCGATGTCGAACGAGCCGTCGTTGTTGAGGTACTCGAGCAGGTTGATGCTCGACAGGTTGCACGCGGAGTTGTCGAGGTGCATGTACTCCGAGCACGGGTTGGACGCGTTGATGCGGCCGGTGTTGGGTGCGGTGTGCCACGCGTTGATCGTGGTGTCGTACTGCATCCCGGGGTCAGCGCACTCCCAGGCGGCCTCGGCGATCGCGCGCATGATGTCGCGCGCGCGCACGGTCTTGAGTGACTCGTCGCTCTTCACCGCCGTGAGGTCCCAGTCGGTGTCCTCGACGACGGCGTTCATGAACTCGTCGGTGACGCGCACCGAGTTGTTCGCGTTCTGGTACTGGATGGAGTGCGAGTCGATCCCGTCGAGGTCCATGTCGAAGCCGGCCTCCTTGAGGACACGGGCCTTGCGCTCCTCACGGGCCTTGCACCAGATGAACTCCTCGACGTCGGGGTGGTCGACGTTGAGGATGACCATCTTCGCCGCGCGGCGGGTCTTGCCCCCGCTCTTGATCGTTCCGGCCGACGCGTCGGCGCCGCGCATGAAGCTCACCGGTCCGCTCGCGGTGCCGCCGCCCGCGAGGTGCTCGCGCGACGAGCGGATGTTGGAGAGGTTGATCCCCGAGCCCGAACCGCCCTTGAAGATCGTCCCCTCCTCCCGGTACCAGTTGAGGATGCCGTCCATCGTGTCCTCGACCGCGAGGATGAAGCACGCCGATGCCTGCTTCGGAACCCCCTTCACGCCGATGTTGAACCACACCGGCGAGTTGAACGCGGCGCGCTGGTGCAACAGGACGTACTTGAGCTCGTTGCGGAAGGCGGCGCCCTCCTGCTCGTCGACGAAGTAGCCGTCGCGCACGCCCCACCTGGTGATCGTGTCGGTGACGCGGTCGATCACCTGCTTGAGTGACGACTCGCGCTCGTCGGTGCCGAGCGTCCCGCGGAAGTACTTCTGGGCGACGATGTTCGTCGCGTTCTGCGACCAGGCGACGGGGAACTCGACCTCGGTCTGGAGGAAGGCGTCGGTGCCGTCCTTGAAGTTCTGGATCCTGGCGTCGCGCTGCTCCCACTCGACGGTGTCGTAGGGGTGCACTCCGGGCTGGGTGAAGTATCGGCGGATCCCGATGCCGATCTGCTCCGGCGCAATCGCCATGCGTGGTTCCTCTCTCCTGCGGTCGGCGCGGGGCCGGCCTCGTCTGCGGTCAGGTGCTTCGTGGTGCGGGTGCTGCGGTGGTGCTGGGCCTGGTCTGGATGTTGTCGTCCCGACGACCGAGAAGTGCGGACCACCAACTCTATGGACCACCAGATCTGGTGGTCCGTACTCTCCTGCCTACGAGATGCGGGGTGAATTACACCACTGAAATTCCACCTGTGTCAATGGTCACTTTGGCCACAGGCGAAGAAATCCTGGGGAGCCGGGGGAAACGGCTCCGGACGGCCGATCCGGCTCATCCGGGGCGGCCCCGCCGCCGCTTCGGCGCCGTGGTCTTGCGGAGCGCGACGACCTCGCGCTCGAAGTCCGCCACCGCGTCGAAGCCCTTGTAGACGGACGCGAAGCGCAGGTACGAGATCGGGTCGAGCACCCGCAGCCGTTCCAGCACCGCCATGCCCAGGGTCTCGGTCGCGACCTCGGGCCCCGCGGCGCGGGCATCCTCCTCGATCTCCGCGGCGATCACGTCGAGCGCCTCGGCCGACGCGGCCCCGTCGGCGAGGGCCTTGGCGATCCCGCCGATGAGCTTCGCCCGGTCGAACGGCTCCTTGAGGCCCGAGCGCTTCACCACCATCAGCGGCAGCTCGACGGGTCGTTCGTGGGTCGTGTACCGGCGCCCGCACCCGAGGCACTCCCGTCGCCGTCGCACCGACCCGCCCCCGTCGACCGGGCGCGAGTCCACGACCTTGTCGTCGTCGGCTTCGCAGTACGGGCAGCGCATCGCGCGACGGTAGCCCTCCGTCGGGCGGACGACCGTGACACCGCATCGCTGCGGTCCGGCCGGCGATCCGCACGGGGCACGGCTCAGGCCGGGACGACGATGACCTCGCCGGGCTCGAGCGGTGCACCGTCGCGGGCCGCCATGAGCTCGTCGACGAGTGGACGCGGGTCCTCGTCGGGCGCCAGGCGGACCGCGATGGCCCACAGCGTGTCGCCGGGACGGACGACGACCTCCCGGCCGGGGACCTCCCGGAGGCCGGCCGTGTCGGCCTCCGGGGCGCCCGGCGCGGTGCCGGGCTGCGAGGTCGGGCGGCGCTCGGAAGCAGCGAGGGAGGAGCCCCCGAGCGCAGCACCCGCCTGTGCGGCCACGACCACGAGGCCCACCGACACGAGCAGCGCCGCCATGCGGCGGCGCCGGTACGTGGTGGGCGAACACCGGCGACCGCGCGTGGCAGCGCGCGGCGTGCAGCGACGGGTTGCGGGACCCGTTGCCACTCCGAAGCCGGGGACGGTCGTGACGGCAGCCATCTGGTGCGATTCCTGGGTCTGGGCTCGGGTCGCCGGGACCCGAGCAGGGCGGTCTGGGACTGGTGGGATCTGGCGTCGTGCGTCCACCCGGAGATGGGACCACCCGGGTGTGACAGTCGAGCGATGACAACGGCGTCGGGTCGGTCCGGCCTTGCTGGGTGCGGGCCTTGCTGGGTGCGGGCCTTGCTGGAGGGGGAGGTCCCGAACGCGTGTTCCCATCCAAGCAGAACATCTGTTCGGCGTCAAGAACAGATGTTCGAGGCGCAGGAAGCTCAGGAATTCCCGGACGGGTGCCGATGAGGACGCCGACACCCCAGCCCGCCCACGACGTCCCAGGGACGCCGAACCCCGACCTCGAGAGGCCCGCCATGGACCCACGCCCCCGACCGTCGGAGACCGAGCCGGCCCGCATGCTCGGCGAAGCGCCGGAGGCCGTGGAGCGGGCCGAGGCGCCGGCGCTCCCGGCCCCCGACGGTCCCGCCCGGGGCGTCGGGCGGAACCGGAAGCGCTTCGAGGGCGCGCTCCCCCTGGAGGACTTCCTCCGGGAGATCAGGGACGCCACGTAGCCCGCGCATCCCCGTGGGGTCGAACAGGTGTTTGCCCCGAACACGTATTCGTGCTACCGTCACCGGCATGACCGATCTCACGGAACGTCAACGCCAGGTCCTCGAGTTCATCGACGCCGAGGTCCGCGACCGCGGCTATCCCCCGAGCGTGCGGGAGATCGGCGAGGCCGTCGGGCTCTCGTCGAGCTCCACGGTCCACGCCCACCTCGCGGCCCTCCAGGACAAGGGCTTCCTGAAGCGGGACCCCACGAAGCCCCGCGCCATGGAGCTCGTCTACGACTCCGCGTCGGGCTCGGCCGTCGAGCGGCGACCGGTCCGCCACGTCCCGCTCGTGGGCCAGATCGCGGCCGGCGACGCCGGTGTGATCGCCGAACAGGAGATCGACGAGAGCGTACCGATGCCGGAGGACTTCACCGGCGCCGGCGAGCTGTACATGGTCAAGGTCAAGGGCGACTCGATGATCGACGCGGGCATCCTCGACGGCGACTACGTGGTCGTGCGCCACCAGACCACGGCCGAGCCGGGCGACACGGTCGTCGCCGGGATCCACGGCAACGAGGGGACCGTGAAGACCTACCTCCGCCGCCGGGGCAAGGTCGTGCTGCGGCCCGAGAACCCTGCCCTCGAGGAGATGGTGCTCGACCCTGCCGACGTGGCGATCTTCGGCAAGGTCGTCACGCTGCTGCGCCGCCTCTGACCCCACCCCGCTCGTCCCGGCCGTTCGTGCCAGCCGTTCGTCACCCGGAACGTCCGCCGGTAGGCCCGGGGCGACGTCCCGAGCGTCCGCTGGAAGTGCAGTCGCATCGCGCCGGCAGAACCGAACCCCGAGGCATGCGCGACCCGCTCCACGGCCTGGTCCGTCGTCTCGAGCAGCCGCTGGGCGTGCAGCAGCCACTGGTGGGGGGTGACCCCGGTCGTCGCGCGGAACCGCCGCGCGCACGTCCGGGGGCTCATGTGGGCCCGGGCCGCGAGCATCTCCACGGTGAGCGGCTCGTCGAGGCGGTCGAGCGTCCGGTCGAGGGTCGCCCGCAGCGGGTCCGGCCCCGACGTCTCCTCGACCGGCATCCCCACGTGCTGGGCCTGGCCCCCGTCGCGATGCGGCGGCACGACCGTCGGGCCCGGAACCGGGCTCAGGTCGCGACCCCGTGATCCCGGAGGATGTCGTTGAGGCGTGACTTCTCGTGGCGTTCACCCTCGGTGAGCCGCTTGATGACGAGGATGCACGGGAGCCCGAACTCCCCGCCCGGGAAGGTGCGCGGACGCGTCCCGGCCACGGCGACGCACCAGTCGGGCACGATGCCACGGCCGAGCTCCTCGCCGGTCTCGGCGTCGATGACCGGGATCGACGACGTGAGCACGCAGCCGGCACCCAGGACCACGCCTTCGCCCACGCGTGCGCCGTCGGCGACGATGCAGCGTGATCCGATCATCGTGTCGTCGCCGACCATGACCGGCGCGGCCTGCGGCGGCTCGAGGACGCCGCCGATGCCGACACCACCGGAGAGGTGGACGCGCGCCCCGATCTGCGCGCAGGAGCCGACCGTGGCCCAGGTGTCGACCATCGTGTCCTCCCCCACCCGCGCGCCGATGTTCACGTAGCTCGGCATCAGCACGACGCCGGGAGCGAGGTACGAGCCCCACCGGGCCGACGCACCTGGCACGGCCCGGACGTGGGCCGCCTCGTAGTCGCGCTTCAGCGGGATCTTGTCCGCGTACTCGAACGGGCCGACCTCGAGCGTCTCCATCTTCGAGAGGCGGAACAGCAACAGGATCGCCTGCTTGAGCCACTGGTGGACGACCACCTCGCCGTCGACGATCTCGGCGACGCGGGCGCCACCCTGGTCGAGCAGGTCGATCGCCGCGTGCACGAGCGTGCGCGCCTCTGCCTCGGGCATGAGCCCCGTGAGGTCGTCACGGTGCTCCCAGAGCGCTCCGATGTCGTCGGCGAGCTCGTCGGGCAGGTCGGTCATGGGGGCTCCTCTGGTGCGGTGCGGCGATGACGGGGCGGCCAGGGGGCCTCAGCGTGGCGCGTCGAGGCGTTCGAGGGCCAACCCGAGCCGGGCGTCGGGGATGCACAGGGCCAGCCGGGCGTGGCGGACACCGGGTGCCCCGTAGAGGTCGCCGGGTGCCACGACGATGCCCCGCCGGGCGAGCAACGCCGCGACGCCCCAGCCGTCGTTCGTGTCGTCGCCGTGGTCCCGGAGCCACAGGTAGAACGCGGAGGGGCCGCCGTCGTGGTGCAGGCCCAGGGCCTCGAGCGCCGGGACGAGCCGCGCTCGCCGGTCGGCGTAGCGGGCCCGCTGGAGGTCGACGTGGGCGTCGTCGCCGAGGGCTGCGGCCGCCGCGGCCTGGACCGGAGCGGGGACCATCATCCCGGCGTGGCGGCGGACCTCACCGAGGTAGCCGATGAGGTCGGGGTCGCCGGCGAGGAACCCGGCGCGCAACCCGGCCATGTTCGAGCGCTTCGACAGCGAGTGCACGGCGAGGATGCCGTCGTCGCCGTGCCCGAGCGCGGTGACCGGCGGAGCCGGGGCCCCACCGGCGTCGTAGGTGAACTCCGCGTAGCACTCGTCGCTCGCGACGATCGCGCCGCGGCCGCGTGCCCACTCGACGGTCCGCGCCATCCGCTCCGACGACGCCGCCGCGCCCGTCGGGTTCGCGGGGTCGTTCAGCCACACGATCAGCGCGCGATCGGCGTCGGCCGCGTCGACGGCATCGAGATCGAGGTGCCAGTCGGCGTCGACCGGGATCGGGACCGCGCGGAGCCCGGCGAGCGTCGCGCCCATCGCGTAGGTGGGATACGACACCGCCGGGTACAGGACCGTGTCGCGATCGGGCGTCCGCAGCGACAGGAGCCGCGGGAGCCCGGCAACCACCTCCTTGGTCCCGACGCATGCGAGCACCGCGGCGGGATCCACCTCGACCGCGAACCGCCGGTGGATCCACGCCGCGGCCGCTTCCCGGAAGTGGGGTGACCCGATCGACTGCGGGTACCCGGTCGCGAGAGCGGCCGTGTCGACGAGCGCCCGCACCACGACCTCCGGCATCGGATCGACCGGCGTGCCGACCGACGTGTCGATGGCGCCTCCGGGCACCGTCTCGGCCACGTGGTGGAGCTCGCCCAACCGAGCCTGCGGATACGGGGGCGGGACGAACCCTCCCCCCGTCCGAGGCACCTCACCCGACGGCGGGCTCACGCGGTGCCCTCGACCGCGTACTCCCGGAACCGCTCGACGTCGGCCGAGCCGAGCCGCGCCCGGACGCGCGTGCCGTCGTCGTCGTGCACCTCGACGATCACCTCGCCGTCGCGGTGGAGCGCCGCGAGCACGTCGCCCCGCTCGTAGGGGACGACCAGCTCGACCACGGCGCCCATGGCTCGGAGCCGGGAGGAGATCGCGGCGATCAGCTCGTCGACCCCCGCCCCGGTGCGCGCCGACACCTCCACGGCGTCGCCCCCGGCGCGGCGCACGAGCTCGTGGCGGCGCTCGACGTCGGCGACGTCGATCTTGTTGAGGACCATCAGCTCGGGGAGGTCCCCGGCACCGATCTCGCCGAGCACCGACCGGACGGCGTCGATCTGTGCCTCCGCGTCGGGAGCCGTCGCGTCGACGACGTGCACGAGCAGCTCGGCCTCGGCGACCTCTTCCAGCGTCGAGCGGAAGGCCTCGACCAGCTGATGTGGGAGCCGACGCACGAAGCCGACCGTGTCGGAGCACAGGACGGTCTCCCCACCGGGGAGCCGCAGCCGTCGCGTCGTGGGGTCGAGCGTCGAGAACAGGCGGTCCTCCACGAGGACGTCGGCCTGGGTGATCCGGTTGAGCAAGGTGGACTTCCCCGCGTTCGTGTAGCCGACCAGCGCGAGCGTCGGCAGGCTGCGGCGTCGGCGCGCCTTGCGCTGGGTCGCGCGGTTGCGGGCCAGGCGCTCGAGCTCCCCTTCGAGCGTCGTGATCCGGCGCTGGATCCGTCGCCGGTCCACCTCGAGCTGCGTCTCGCCGGGGCCCCGCGTCCCGATGCCGCCACCCTGCTGGCTGAGCTGGAGGCCGCGACCGCGCAGGCGCGGCATGCGGTATCGCAGCTGCGCGAGCTCGACCTGCACCATGCCCTCTTGGCTCGAGGCGTGCTGGGCGAAGATGTCGAGGATCAGCGCGACGCGGTCGACGACATCGCAGGAGAACCTCGCCTCGAGGTTCCGTTGCTGCGCCGGCGTGAGCTCGTCGTCGAAGACGACGACGTCGACGTCGAGCGCCTCGGCGGTCGCCTGGAGCTCCTCGACCTTCCCTCGGCCGACGTACGTGGCCGGGTCAGGGCGGTCGCGTCGCTGGAGGACGACGTCGACCGCGTCGGCACCGGCGGTGTCGACCAGCAGCACCAGCTCGTCGAGGGAAGCCGTCGCCTCCTCGACCGTCTTCGTGCCGAAGCCGGTCCCGACGAGGAGGGCTCGTTGGCGGACGACCGCGAGGTCGACCTCGGTCGCGGTGAGCCGACGCCGGCCCCGCGCCGCAGACCGGCTCACGCGGTGATCTCGATCGAGGCGTCGACGTCGAACACGTGGACGACGGGGCCGCCGAGCGTCACTGTGTCGCCGAGCTCGACCACGAGCTCGCCGCCGGGGACGGCGACGACCACGCGCTCGCCGACGAAGCCCCGGCGATGGGCCACGGCGGCGGCGGCACATGCACCCGTGCCGCACGAGAGCGTCTCGCCGACACCCCGCTCCCAGACGCGCATGCGGATCCGGTCCGGGCCCACGGCCTCCACGAACTCGACGTTGGTGCCGTTCGGGAACCGGTCGTCGCGCTCGAGCCGGGGGCCGTGCTGGGTGACCCGGGCCACGTCGACGTCGTCGACCAGGAGCACGAGGTGCGGGTTGGTGATCCCCACCGCGTCCCCGGAGTACTCGACGCCGTGGAAGGTGGCCGTGAGGCCGAGCGCGGACGGGGCGTCGAGCGGGATCTCGGCCGGCTCGAACGTGACGGGCCCCATGTCGACGGTGGCGGCCCGCAGCAGCCCGTCGGGGCCGAGGTCGAGGTCGACGAACCTGCGGCCGCCCCCGGTGTCGACGACGAGTCGCCCGTCGCGGGCCAGACCCTCGCGCACGGCGACCCACGCGAGGCACCGGATCCCGTTGCCGCTCATCTCTGCGATCCCGCCGTCGGCGTTGCGCAGCTCCATGGTGCAGTCGGCGCCGTCGGATCCGGTGCCGAGGGAGATGATCCCGTCGGCCCCGATCCCTCGATGGCGGTCGCAGAGCGCGCGGGCGTGATCGGCGGCCACGGTGGGGCCGTCGGCCACGACGGCGACCAGGAAGTCGTTCCCGGTCCCGTGCAGCTTGCTCACGCGCAAGGTCATCGCCTCCACAATGCCAGCACGGCGCCCACACGGCTGCAGGGATTCCCCGCCGTCCCGACCCAGGTGATGCGCGGGTCTCGCCGGAACCACATCCGCTGACGCCGGGCGAAGGACCGGGTGCGTCGGGAGATCGTCTCGAACGCCTCGTCGACCGCGGTCGCGTCGGGGGCGGCGTCACCGTTGCCACGATCGAGAACGTCGAGGATCTCCTTGTACCCGATGGCCTGGCGGGCGGTGCGGGACCACGCGGGCAGACGGCGCAGGCGCTCGACCTCGGCCCAGAGGCCACGCTCGCGCATGACCGCGACCCGCTCGGCGATGCGGGTCGCCAGCAGCTCCCGGGGCAGCCAGAGCCCGACCGTGTGCACCGGGAACGCCGTCGGCCCGAAGGTCTGCACCCCGGGACCGAACGACGAGAACGGCTCGCCGGTGAGCTCGATCACCTCGAGGGCCCGGACGATGCGTCTCACGTTGTGAGGGTCGATGCGCGATGCCGCGAGCGGATCGAGCCGTTCCAGGTCGGTGTACGCGTCGGCGACACCGCCCGGCCCGGCGGTGCGTCGCTCCAGCGCGGCTCGGAGCTCCAGGTCCTCACCCGGGAAGTGCAGGTCGTCGACCACCGCCTGGAAGTAGAGGCCGGTCCCGCCGACGAGGAGCGCACGCTTGCCCCGTCCGGCGATGTCGGCGACGGCGGTCCGGGCGAGCTCCTGGTACCGGGCCACGTTGAGGTCCTCAGCGGGATCCGCGATGTCGAGCAGGTGGTGGGGCACGCTCGCCCGATCCCCGGCCGACGGCTTGGCGGTGCCGATGTCCATGCCGCGATAGCCCTGCATCGAGTCGACCGAGACGATCTCGACGTCGCCCAGCTCCCGCGCGACGGCGAGCGCGACCGCGGACTTCCCGGATGCGGTGGGCCCGACGAGGGCGAGGTGGGTCGTGGTCACACCGACGCGACCGGGATGCGCACCGGTCGCGGCTTCGGCGTGGACTCGACGCCGCGCAACGTGCCTTCGAGCCAGTGCGGTGCCGCGCGCGTCACTTCCAGCCGGACATACGACCCGGGCGGGATCGTCGCGGTGCCGGCGTCGAAGTGCACCAGCTTGCCCTGCCCCGTGCGGGCCGAGGTCCGCGACGGATCGGTCTTCGACGGCCCGTCCACGAGCGCGGTCTCGACCTTGCCGACACGGGCTTCGTGGCGACGGAGGGCGTGGCCCTCGACGACCTCGGTGAGACGCCCCATGCGTTCCCGCACGACCTCGGCGGGCACCACGACGTCGGTCATGTCCGCGGCCGGTGTCCCCGGTCGGGGTGAGAACACGAACGTGTAGGCCGCGTCGTAGCCGGCGGTGTCGACCACCTCGAGCGTCCGCTCGAAGTCGTCGTCGGTCTCGCCCGGGAACCCGACGATGAGGTCGGTCGTGACCGCGAGGTCGGGGATCCCCGCGCGCGCGGCGTCGAGCCGTTGGAGGTAGCGCTCGGCGGTGTAGCCGCGGTGCATCCGAGCCAGCGTCCGGTCGCTCCCCGACTGGAGCGGCAGATGGAGGTGCTCGCAGACCGCGTCGCACTCGGCCATGGCGGCGATCGTCTCCGGGCGCAGGTCCTTGGGGTGCGGCGACGTGAACCGGATGCGCTGGATCCCGTCGACCTCGTCGATGGCCCGGAGCAGGTCGGCGAAGCGGGGTCGGTACTGGCCGGCGCCCAGGTCGCGGCCGTAGGAGTTCACGTTCTGCCCGAGGAGCGTGACCTCGCTCACGCCGTCGGCTGCGAGGTCCTCGACCTCACGGACGACGTCGCCCATCCGACGGCTGACCTCGCCGCCGCGCACGAGCGGGACGATGCAGAAGGTGCACGAGTTGTCGCACCCGATCTGGATCGTGACCCAGGCCGAGTGGTCGAGGTCGCGCCGAGCCGGGAGGGCGCCGGCGATGGCGGCGGCGTCGGGGCCGTGCTCCTCGGCGATCTCGACGATCGTCCCGCCCGTGACCCGCTGCTGGTCGAGGAGATCGACCGCCCGGTGGAGGTTGTGGGTCCCGAAGACGACGTCGACGTGCCCGGCTCGCTGCACGATCCGTTCCCGGTCCTTCTGGGCGAGGCAGCCCGCCACGGCGATCTGGAGGCCCGGACGGGCCTCCTTGAGCGCCTTGAGGTTGCCCAGGTGCCCGTAGAACCGGTTGTCGGCGTTCTCCCGGATGCAGCAGGTGTTCAGGAGGATGACGTCGGCATCCTCGGCGTCGTCGGTGGGTTCGAGCCCGGCGGCGCTCATCATCCCCGCCAGGTGCTCGGAGTCGTGCTCGTTCATCTGGCACCCGTAGGTGCGGACGTGGAACCGGCGGGTCACGACCACCGAGTGTACGGGGGCCCCGGTCGTCCCTCGTGCGGCCGACCTGGCAGGATCAGCCGTCGTGCACGTCGGAGCCCTCGAGCTGGTGGTGGCCCTCGGGGCCGTGCTCATGGGCTCGGTCGTACAGGGCTCCATCGGCTTCGGGCTCAACCTGCTCGCGGCACCCCTCGTGGCGATCGTCGTCCCCGAGGCCCTGCCGACGACGCTCGTGCTCGTGGCCTTCCCGCTCACCATCACGACCGTCGCCCGCGAGCACCACGCGATCGACCGGACGGCCGTGGGCCAGATGCTCGTGGGTGCGGTGCCGGGCACCATCGTGGGGCTCTTCATCGTCACGCGAGTGAGCACGAGCGCGCTGGCCACCCTCGTCGGCTTCGTGGTCCTGCTGGGGGTGCTGCTCAGCGTCGTCTCGCCGCCGGTCCCGGTGACCGCGGTGACGGGCGCGTTGGCCGGCTTCGCGTCCAACATCTTCGGGACCGCGGCCGCAGTGGGGGGGCCGCCCGTCGCACTCCTCTTCCAGCACCGCGACGGCCCGTCGGCTCGCTCCACGCTCGGATCGTTCTTCGCGGTGAGCGCGAGCATGTCGCTCATCGGCTACACGATCGCCGGAACGATCCATGGAGACCAGGCGCTGTTCGCGCTGGCACTGCTCCCGGCGATGGCCGCCGGCTTCTGGGCGAGCAAGCACCTCCACGTGTTCGTGGACGGCGGCTGGCTCCGACCGATGGTGCTGATCGTCTCGGGGATCGCGGGCTGCGTCGCGATCGCGCGCGGCTTGCTCTGACATCCGTTCGCGCGCTCGTCGCGGCTCCTCACCTCGTCCGTGAACAAGTGACGCTCCGGGTCCGATGTGGCCCCGGAGCGTCACTTGGTCGGTCAGGGTTGCGTGTCCTAGGACTTGGAGGAGGCCTTCGTGCCGTTCTTCGCCGCGGGGGCCGGCGACTCGGCCGGAGCGTCCTTGGTCTCCTTCGCCGACTTCGCCGCGACCTCCGCGGCTTCGGCGATGGCGTCGGCTGCCGCCTCGGTGAGGTCGATCTCACCGTCGGGCGGCGGAACGTCGGCGGACTCCCCGATCCCGGCCTTCACCCGGATCTTCTCCATGATCTCGAGCATCATGTCGAGGTTGTCCTTGAGGAACCCCTTGGCGTTCTCCCGACCCTGGCCGAGCTGCTCGCCCTCGTAGGTGAACCAGGCTCCCGACTTCTTGATGATGTCGAGCTCCACACCGACGTCGAGCATCGAGCCCTCCCGGCTGATGCCCTTGCCGTACATGATGTCGAACTCGGCCATCTTGAACGGCGGTGAGACCTTGTTCTTCACCACCTTGACCCGGGTCCGGTTGCCGATCATCTCGGCGCCGTCCTTGATCGTCTCCACCCGACGGATGTCGAGGCGGACCGACGAGTAGAACTTCAGCGCCCGGCCGCCCGGCGTCGTCTCCGGTGAACCGAACATGACGCCGATCTTCTCGCGCAGCTGGTTGATGAAGACGCACACCGTGCGGGACCGGTTGAGGTTCGCGGTGAGCTTGCGCAGCGCCTGGCTCATGAGCCGGGCCTGCAGCCCCACGTGGGTGTCGCCCATCTCGCCCTCGATCTCGGCCCGGGGCACGAGCGCGGCCACGGAGTCGATGACGACGACGTCGAGCGCGCCCGAGCGGATCAACAGGTCGGCGATCTCGAGCGCCTGCTCCCCCGTGTCGGGCTGGGAGATGTAGAGGTCGTCGACGTTGACGCCGATGGCCGCGGCGTACACCGGGTCCATGGCGTGCTCGGCGTCGATGTAGGCGCAGGTGCCGCCGTTGCGCTGGGCCTCGGCGACCACGTGCATCGCGAGCGTGGACTTCCCCGACGACTCGGGACCGAAGATCTCGACGACGCGGCCGCGGGGTAGGCCCCCGATGCCGAGGGCGATGTCGAGGGCGAGCGCCCCGGTGGGGATCGCCGAGATCCCGACGTGGCCTCGCTCGCCGAGGCGCATGATCGCGCCCTTGCCGTAGTTCTTCTCGATCTGACCCAGTGCCATCTCGAGTGCCTGTTCACGCTCCACGGGGACCCTCCTGAGGGCTTCGTTCTCGGTTGGGGGAAGTTGCTCGCTGGTGCTGACCGGCAACCTACGGCGGGGGTGTGACAGTCACGCCGGGCCTTCCTGCGCGGGGGTCCGGAGCGGTGGATCACACACGTGGAACTCCACGTCTGTGAGACGCTAGACGAACACCCGTTCGGGGTCAAGCACCACAGGCCACTAGGCTCTCGGGGATGGCCGATGAGGAACCAGTGGAACCGACCCCCGACGCCCCGAGCACGCCGAACGTCCGGTCGCCGAACGTCCGGTCGCCGAACGTCCGGTCAGAGGAGGCGCTGGCCCGCAGCAAGGACGAGGTCACGCCCCGCTTCAAGGAGCCCAAGGCCCCGAAGAAGCCGAGCCGGTGGGCCCCGGGCCGCAAGCTCGGCAGCCGCCCGTTCCAGTAGCCGCACCCGGACCGGGCCCACCGGACCTCGGCGCGGCACCCGCCCTCAGGAGCCGGCCGGGGGCGGGGTCGGGATCCGGGCGACCGCCTCGTAGCGGGCGCCCTCCGGACGGGTCTCGCTCCGGAACAGGACCACCTCCTCGACGTGCCACGCCGGGCCGAGCTCGCGCTGGCCGAGCGCGGCGATCGCGGCACGCAGGTCGCCGGGGGTTCGGAGCCGGGCCAGCGTGAGGTGCGGGTGGAACCCGCGCCCGTCGGGCTCGTGGCCGAGCGGCGTGAGGAGCTCGCCCACGGCCCCGGCGAGACGCCCGAGCAATCCCGCGCCTTCCGGGACCCCGGCCCACAGGACGCTCCCCCGCCGCTCGTCGGGGAACCCGCCACCGCCGCGGAGGCGGACGTCCCCGCCCGCCACTGCGAGCCCTCCGAGCGCACCGGCGACCGCCTCGAGGTCGACGCGTGTCCCGAGGTATCGCAGGGTGACGTGCCGCTGCGCGCGCGTGGTCCAGCGTGCAGCCGGCACGAGGTGCTCGACGGGCGCGAGGGCCTCCTCGATGCCGTCGAGCACCGCCGCGGGTGGCACGACCGCGACGAACGCGCGACCTTTCGGGCTCACGCCAGGGAGTCGAGGCGCAGACGAAGCAGGTTGACGAGCGAGATCGTCGAGAACTGGCGGATGCGCTCCCGGTCACCGGGCAGGCGGGTCGACATGGCGTGCGTGGGATGCCCCGGCACTGCGATCCCGAACCAGACCGTGCCGACCGGCTGACCGTCCTGCTCGTCGGGACCGGCCACGCCGGTGCACGAGATCCCGACGTCCGCGCCGAGCACCTGCTGGGCACCTTCGGCCATCTGGATCGCACACTCCTCGGAGACGACGTGCTCGGCGTCGACCCCGAGCACGTCGCGCTTCACCTCGGTCGCGTAGGACGCGATCGAGCCCCGGAACGTGCGACTCGCGCCCGGGACGTTGGCGAGCCGGGCACCGACGAGGCCCCCGGTGAGCGACTCCGCCACACCCAGCGTCCAGCCCCGCGCCTCGCACGCGGCGAGGACGTTCGACTCCATCGTCTCGTCGTCGACCGCGAACACGAGGTCGCCGAGGATCGAGCGCAGCTCGGCCTCTTCGGCCTGGATCAGCGCCCGGGCCGCGGCCTCGTCGGCGCCCTTCGCGGTGAGGCGCACGTACAGACCCTCGATCCCCCGCGCCAGGAACGCGATCGTGGGGTTGGACTGGCCGTCGACCCGATGGGCGATCATCTCGGCGAGGCCGGACTCCGACGTGCCCCATGTCTTCAGCGACCGGCTCACGATCACCGCTCGCTCCCCCGACTGCTCGAGGAGGCCGGGGAGCACGTGGTCACGCACCATCTGCTGCATCTCGTACGGGACGCCCGGCACCGCGTACACGACGCGCTGGTGGCCGTCCACGGTGACCTCGCACCGCAGGCCCGGTGCGGTGCCGATCGGGTTCGGGATCGCGTCACCGCCGACGGGGACATCGGCCTGGCGGAGGTTGTTCGCCGGCATGTCGCGGCCGCGCACGCCGAACATCGCGGCGATCTGCTCGACGAGGTCCTCGCGGCGCTCGAGCTCGACGCCCATGAGCTCGGCGATCGCGTCGCGGGTGACGTCGTCCTGGGTCGGACCGAGCCCGCCACAGACGACCAGCGCGTCGGCCTCGCGCAGGAGGTCGCGCATCGCGGCGACCATCCGGTCCTGGTTGTCACCGACCTTGCGGTGGTCGTAGGTGTCGATCCCCGCGGACGCCAGCTGCTCGCCGATCCACGCGCTGTTGCTGTCGACGATCTGCCCGAGCAGCAGCTCGGTCCCGATCGCGAGGACGTCTGCTCTCATCGCACTCCCATCAGACGATCCGTATCACGCGACCGACCTCATCACGCGACCCGGGTCTCGACCCAGCCGCGACGCACGATGTCGAGTGCCGACACGAGCGAGATCGCGACCGCCGACCACACCATGACGAGGTGGAACGTCATCGCGTCGGCCGTCGGCGGGAAGAGCACGAAGCCGACGGCGAAGAACTGGACGACGGCCTTCCACTTCCCCAGCTGGCGGGCCGGGAGCGAGATGCCACGGCGACCGGCGAACGACCGGTACACGGAGATCCCGACCTCCCGCGCGATCACGAGGATCACCGGCACCCAGGAGAAGTCGTCGTTGATGGCGAGCACCACGAACCCGCCGAGCACGAGGAACTTGTCGGCGATCGGGTCGAGGAACGCGCCGGAGCGGGTCGTGCCGTCGCGGCGGGCGATCCACCCGTCGAGCCCGTCGGTGACCGACAGGAAGAACCAACCACCCCAGGTGAACCAGGTCGACCCGTCCTCGAGCATGAGGACGAGCACCGGCAGCGTCAGCACCAGGCGGGCGATGGTCACGACGTTGGCCCGGGTGACGATCGCCGACTCGGTGTAGCGCTTGATCCGCTCGGCCGCCGGGATCCGGGTCGGCGAGGTCATCGCAGCACCTCGATCGGGGTGGCGGTGAGGTCCGTCCCCGTGGCACCGACGACCTTCGCGCGCACGATCGAGCCGGGGCGGGCCTGGGCGCCCTCGAGGTGGACGACACCGTCGATCTCGGGGGCCTCGCGGTGCGTCCGCCCGTGAGCGTCGCCGTGCTCCCCCACCCCGTCGACGAGCACCTCGACCTCGGTGCCGGCCGCGACGAGCGCGTCGCGTGCGGCCGCGGTGATCCGTGACTGGAGCTCGTCGCACTCGCGGATCCACTCGCCCATGACGTGGCCGGGGACGCCGCCGTCGAGGTCGGAGGCGGGTGTGCCTTGCTCGGGCGAGAACGGGAAGAAGCCGGCCCAGTCGAGTGCGGCGTCGGCGAGGAACTCGAGGAGGGTGTCGTGCGCGGCCTCCGTCTCACCGGGGAAGCCGACGATGAACGAGGACCGGAACGTGGCCTCCGGTGCACGCTCGCGGATGTCGGAGATGATCGACCGGAACCGGTCACCACTTCCCCAGCGCTTCATGCGCGCGAGGAGCGCGCGGTCGGCGTGCTGCAACGACAGGTCGAAGTACGGGACGACACTCGGCACCTCGAGGATCGCGTCGAGGAGCGTGCCCTTCACCTCGCTCGGGTAGAGGTAGAGCAGCCGGATGCGCGCGAGGCCCTCGCGTGCGAGCTCACGGTCGAGGCGGCGCAGCAGCGAGGCCAGCCCGCCCGGCGTCCCGATGTCGCGTCCGTACCAGGCGATGTCCTGGGCGACGAGCACGAGCTCGGCGGCACCGCCGTGCACCAGCGCGCGGGCCTCGGCCACGATGGCGTCGTCGCTGCGCGAGCGTTGGGCGCCCCGGAACGACGGGATCGCACAGAACGCGCACGCCCGGTCGCAGCCCTCTGCGACCTTGAGGTACGCCCAGGGGGCACTCCGCACGCTCCGCTCGATCTCGAGCAGGTCGCGGACGCCGACCGGCTTGCGGCCGGCCAACATCTCGACCGGTGCGTACTGCGAGAGCGCGCCCTCACCCGCGAACCCGACGACGGCGTCGACCTCGGGCAGCGCCTCGGCCAGCTCGGCCCCGTAGCGCTCGGCCATGCAGCCGGTGACGACGACCCGTGCGTCGGCCCGGCGGCGCCCCGACAGGTCGAGCACGGTCTCCACCGACTCCTGACGGGCGGCCTCGACGAACGCGCACGTGTTCACCACGACGAGATCGGCGTCCTCGCTGGAGGATGCCGGGACCAGCCCGTCGCCGAGCAGGGACGCGACGATCTTGTCGGAGTCGACCTCGTTCTTCGGACAGCCCAGCGTCTCGACCCAGAAGGTGCCCGTCGCGGCGCGATCGGGGGCGGCGCGAGTGGGCCGATCGACCGCGGGCATCCGTCGATGCTACTGGCGCCTTCGCTCTCCGGACGCCGAGCGCCGCCCGGCACCGGCCCACGAACTCGGACATGCGGAGCACACGCCCGGTCAGTCGGCGCCGCGGGCCTCCATGCCCTCGAACTCCTCGACGGTCATCAGCACGTCGCGGGCCTTGGAGCCGGTGGAGGGACCGACGACACCCTTGCGCTCGAGCAGGTCCATGAGCCGCCCGGCGCGCGAGAAGCCGACCCGCAGCTTGCGCTGGAGCATCGACGTGGAGCCGAGGCCGCCCCGCACGACCAGCTCCATTGCCTCGACGAGGAGCGGATCGTCGTCGGTGTCGTCGGAGCCGCGCCCCCCGGACTGCGGGGTCTCCTCCGCGATCCCCTCGACGTAGGTGACCTCGCCCGCCTGGCGCTTCCAGTGCGCCGCGACCTTGCGCACGCACGCTTCGTCGACCCACGCGCCCTGGATCCGCTGGGCCCGGCTCGAGCTGGCGGTGAGTGCGAGCAGGTCGCCCTGGCCGATGAGCTTCTCGGCGCCCGCCTGGTCGAGGATCACGCGCGAGTCGGCCAGGCTCGACACGCTGAACGCGAGCCGGCTCGGCACGTTGGCCTTGATGACGCCGGTGATGACGTCGACCGACGGCCGCTGCGTCGCGATCACGAGGTGGATGCCGACCGCGCGGGCCATCTGCGCGATTCGACACACGCTCGCCTCGACATCGCGCGCGGCGACCATCATCAGGTCGTTGAGCTCGTCGACGACGATGACGATGTGGGGCAGCCGCTCGTAGCCCTTGCCCGTGAGCGGATCCGGCTCCTCGGGCGACGGCAGCTCGCCGCGGTCGTACGCGGCGTTGTAGCCGGTGATGTCGCGCACGCCGACCTCGGCGAGCGCCTCGTAGCGCATGTCCATCTCGCGCACGGCCCAGTCGAGCGCGTTCGCGGCCTTCTTCGGATTGGTGACGACCGGCGTCAACAGGTGCGGCAGGTCGTTGTACGCGCCGAGCTCGACCCGCTTGGGGTCGACGAGGATGAGGCGCACCTGGTCGGGCGTGTTGCGCATGAGCAACGACGTCACGAGCGAGTTGATGCAGCTCGACTTGCCGGCGCCGGTGGCGCCGGCGATCAGCACGTGCGGCAGCGTGGCCAGGTCGAGCATCACGGCGCGCCCGGCGATGTCGCGGCCGAGCCCCACCTCGAGCGGCTGGGTGGCGGCCTTGGCCTCGGGCGAGGTGAGGATGTCGCCGAGGGTCACGAGCTGTCGGGTCTTGTTCGGCACCTCGACGCCGATCGCGGAGCGACCGGGGATCGGGGCGAGGATGCGCACGTCGGCCGACGCCATCGCGTACGCGATGTCGTGGCTCAGCCCGGTCACGCGGTTCACCTTCACGCCCGGTGCGAGCTCCAGCTCGTAGCGGGTGACGGTCGGGCCCACCGTCATGCCGATGAGCTTGGCGTCGACGCCGTGTTCGCGGAGCGCCTCGGCCAGCACCTTGCCGCCCTCTTCGACGAGGCGGCGGTCGGTGGGCTTGGCGTCGCCCTTCTTGAGGAGGTTCTTCGGCGGGAGCTTCCACCCGCCGCGGCGACCCGATCGGGCCCCGAGGTCGAGTGCGACCTGCCCGTCGTCCTCGACCACGGTGGGGACCGGCGTCGGGGCGTGCATGGCGACGTCCGGGTCGGGCGCGGCATCCGCCTCGACGTCGTAGAGCGTCACGTGGGGCAGGTCGGGCTCGTCGGCGGTGAAGGCGCCGTCGGCGACGACCGGCTCCTCAGGGGGCAACGACTCGTCGTAGACCGGTGGGATCGGCGCGGTGAGGTCGATCTCGTCGTCGGGCCTCGGCCGGGGTGCGCCGTCGCTGAGGTCGCCGAACCGGCGGGCGCGCGCACCGAGGCGACCCCCGGCCGAGCGCGCCCCGCGGCCGAACATGCCGACGACGTCGCGCATCGGGACGCCGGGCGCGAGCAGCGCACCGAGCACGAACAGGCCCCCGAGCACGATCCCGGCGCCGACGGTGCCGGCAGCAGCGGCGAGCGGTCCACCGATCGCGGCGCCGATCACCCCGCCCGCGTCGCGGAGGCGGTCGAGCGACCCGTCGACCGCCGGGCGATCGAAGACGAGGTGCAGGGCGCCGACGGCTGCGAGCCCGATCAGCCCGACACCGATCGCGACCCGGAGCGGCGCGGGCTCGGGTGGGCTGTCCTCGCCGGCCTCCTCGGCCTCGAGAGCCCGGCGCGCCGCGGGTCGCTGACGGAAGAGGAGGATCGCGAAGAAGAGGCAGACGAGCGGGACGGTGAACCGCGCCCGCCCGATCATGGCACCGAAGCCGTCGGCGAGCCCGGAGCCGACCGGTCCGGCGAGGTCGGAGACCAGGCCGAGCGTCGTGAGGGCTCCGAGAACGATCAGGCCGACGGCGGTGGCGTCGGCGGTGTGCCCCGCGAGCTCCCGCCGGGCCGCGGCGCGGGCTCGCTCGGTCCGGGTGGGTGCGGGGGCGGCGCGACCGCCCTTCTTCGCCGGCCGCCGGGACCCCGAGGCCTTGCGCGTGCCGGCGCGACCGGACGTGGAGCCCTTGGAGCGGGCGGGAGCGCGGCGCGCCGACGTGCGAGTGGCCATCGGGCAACGGTAACACTGGCCACACCCGCCACAGCCGCATACCCGCTCAGAGCGCGGGGACGTATCCCCCGTCGACGGGATACACCTGGCCGGTGATCCACTCCGCGGCGTCGCTGCACAGCAGGACGGCGAGCGGTGCGGGATCGTCGACCCGGCCGAGGCGCCCGACCGGGTACGGCCGGGACATCCTCGGCTCGAACCCCGGGTCGGCTTCGGCGGCATCGGCCATCGCGCCGTGCATCATCGAGCCGAGCGAGATGCAGTTCACCGTGACGCCGTCGCGCCCCACCTCGGCCGCGAGCCCACGGGCGAAGCCCATGGCCGCCGCCTTCGCGGCGCCGTAGACGACCTGGAGTCGCTCACCCTTGCGGCCGGCGTCGGAGACGATCGTGAGGATGCGCCCCCACTTCCGCTCGATCATCGCCGGCAAGTAGGAGTGCGTCACGTGCAGCACGCCGGTGAGGTTGACGCGCATCACCGACTCCCACTCGGTGGGCGATGCCTCGGCGAACGTCGCGAGCCGGGCGCGGCCCTCGCTGAACGCCCTGACGCCGCTCCCGGCGTTGTTCACGAGGATGTCGACCGGTCCCGTCGTCTTCACCAGGTCCTGCACCGACAAGGGGTCGCAGACATCCGCCACGACCGGCCGCGCGGTCCCGCCCTCCTCGGCGATCTCCCCGCAGACGGACTCGGCCCGCCCGAGGTCGAGGTCGTTGATCCAGACCTCGGCGCCGGCGCGCGCCATGTGCATGGCGATCGCTCGGCCGACCCCCGCACCCGAGCCCGTCACCACTGCGGTTCGGCCTCCGATGAAGTTCGACCAGTCGCGTATCACCGCCCGCTCCTCAGACTTCCATCACGACCGGGATGATCGCCGGTCGCCTCCGCGTGCGCTGGTTGATCAGTCGCCCCACCGCGCGCCGGGTATGTCGGCGCAGCGTCTCGAAGTCGGTCGCCCCCTCGGCGGCCGCCTCGGCCAGCGACGCCGTGACCGCGGCGCGCGCGTCGTCGAGCAGCCCCTCGGCCTCGTCGGCGTGGATCCAGCCGCGGGTGACGATCTCGGGTCCCGTGACCACCTCACCGGTGGTGGCATCGACGGTCACGATCACGACGACGAAGCCCTCCTCGGCCAGCGTCCGTCGGTCGCGCAGGACCTCGTGGCCCACGTCGCTGCTGTTGCCGTCGACGTACTGGTATCCGGCGGGCACCGCCCGGCGTTCGACATCGGCCCCGTTCTCGTCGAGCGTCACGGCGTCGCCGTCCTCACAGACGAAGATCCGGTCGTCGGGCACGCCCATCTGGAGCGCGAGCCGCATGTGGTGGACCATGTGCCGGTACTCGCCGTGCACCGGGACGAACCACTCGGGCTGCACGATGTCGAGCATGTACTTCAGCTCTTCCTGCGATGCGTGGCCCGACACGTGCACCGAGGCATCCCCACCGTGGAGCACCTCCGCGCCCGCGCGGTGCAGCGAGTCGATGACGCGCCCCACGCTCGACTCGTTGCCGGGGATCGCGTGCGCGGAGATCACGACGACGTCGTCGGCGCTGATCTTCACGTGCTTGTGCTCGCGCGCGGCCATGAGTGACAGCGCACTCATCGGCTCGCCCTGCGAGCCGGTGCAGATGACGCACACCTCGCCGGGCTCGTAGCGCGCCGCGTCCTCGATGTCGATCACGCGGTCGACAGGGAGGTCCAGCAGCCCCATCTCTCGAGCGAGCGCCGTGTTGTGGACCATGGATCGCCCCAGGAACGCGACGCGACGGCCGGCGGCGACCGCCTCCTCGGCTACCTGCTGCACGCGATGGAGGTGCGACGCGAACGACGCCACGACGAAGCGGCGGTCGGGATGGTCACGCAGGATCCCGCGGATCGAGGGTCCTACGAGCGACTCCGACTCCGTGTGGCCGGGCCGCTCGGCGTTGGTGGAGTCCGAGAGCAGCAGCCTGACCCCGGCCCGCCCCAGCTCGCCGAGGCGGGCCAGGTCGGTGCGGCGTCCGTCGACCGGCGTGAGGTCGATCTTGAAGTCGCCGGTGTGCAGGATCGTGCCCACCGGCGTCGAGTACGCGACCGCGAACGCGTGCGGCACGGAGTGGGTGACCGGGATGAACTCGGCGTCGATCCGTCCGATGCGGCGGGTCTCGCCGCCCTCGACCGGGATGAGCTCTGTCGAACCCATGAGCCGGGCCTCGTCGAGGCGCTTCCGGGCGAACCCGAGCGACAGCGACGAGCCGTAGATCGGCGCCGGGACGTCCCGGAGGAGGTAGGCGAGGCCTCCCACGTGGTCCTCGTGGCCGTGCGTGAGCACGATCCCGTCGACCTGGTCGGCATGGTCCCGGAGGTAGGTGAAGTCGGGCAGGACGAGGTCCACCCCGGGCATGTCGGCGTCGGGGAACATCAGCCCGCAGTCGACGACCACGATCCGGCCGTCGACCTCGAGGCAGAAGCAGTTCCGCCCGATCTCGCCCAGACCCCCGAGGAACACGATCCGCACCGGGGAAGCCATCAGGCTCTGAGGCTACTGCCCGGGACATTGTGCCTGGATTGGCCAGTGGGGCTACCTTCGCAGGTGTGGAGTGGGTGGCCGAGGGCTCCGAGAGCCCGGAGAACGTCGCGGGCTCGGGCGCGCCCGAACCGGTTCCCGCCGTCGGGGCGCCCTCCCCGGGGTCCGCACCGCCGGTCGGCGACCCGGCTGGCGACCAGGTCGGCGCACCGGTCGGCGCACCGGTCGCCGCGTTGGACGCGAGCGACGCCGAGCGATTCGAGCGCATCGCCCGCATCGCCCAGCGGCTGTTCGCGACCGACATCGCCGTGGTCACCCTCCTCGACGGCGACCGCTCCTGGTTCGCGTCGCGCCACGGGCTCGACCTGACGCAGGCCCCACGCGCGCTCTCGTTCTGCGAGAAGACGTTCTCCGACGGCGACCTGTTCGTCGTCCACGACCTGTCGTCGGACCCCCGGTACGCCGACGATCCGCTCGTGAGCGCGCACCCGAAGTTCCGGTTCTTCGCCGCGTGTCCGCTGTTCGTCGGGAACGGTCGTCGGGTCGGCACGCTCTGCCTCGTCGACCACCACCCCCGCTACCTGGGCGCCGAGGACGAACGACTCCTCCGCGACCTGGCCGCGACCGCGGAAGAGGAGCTCGAGGGCCGACAGCGCGCTGGCCTCGACGAGCTCACCGGCCTCGCAAACCGCAACGGGCTGTTCGCCGTGGGTACCCACGTCCTCGCCTCCGCGGTGCGCTTCGACCGCCCGACTGCGCTCGTGTACCTCGACCTCGACAACCTGAAGGTGGTGAACGACCGTCTCGGTCACGCCGCGGGAGACGAGCTCCTCAAGCGGCTTGCACGGACGCTCACCCACACGTTGCGCACCACGGACGTCATCGCGCGCGTCGGCGGCGACGAGTTCTGCGTGCTCGCGAGCGACACGCCGCACCCCTCGGTCCCTGAGCTCCTCGACCGCCTGCGGTTCGCCTTCAACTGGGAGGGCCGAGACCGCGAGGACCCGCCCATCGAGGTGAGCATGGGCGCGGCGCTCTTCGACCCCGCGCACCCCGTCACCCTCGAAGAGCTGATCGCGACGGCCGACGCCGCGATGTACGCCGACAAGCGCGCCCGCCGGCTCCAGAACGCCTGACCCGGGCGGTCAGGCGTTGGCGACGGCGCGGTCCTTTGCGACCTCGTCGAGCTCGCCGTACTCCTCGCCGGTGTCGGTCATGTGCTCGAACTGGATGACACCGAGATCGGTGAACTTCTCGCGCAGCCATCCGTCAGCGGCGTCGAGCAGACCGAGCTTGCGGCAGTTGGGGACGATCTTCGAGAACAGCATCGCCTGGAAGATGGGGCGATCCGGCGCGGCCAGCACGCCCTTCACAGCCGACTTCACATCGACGCCCATCCGCTCCCAGACCTCCTGCTGGAGGAACCGGTCGCGCATGCGCACGGCGGCTTCGTACGCGAACTCCTGGCGCTCCCGGATCTCCGACGCCGACAGCTGCTCGTAGTACTCCTGCAATGACAGCACGCCGAACGCGACGTGGCGGGCCTCGTCGCTCATCACGTAGCGGAGCATCTGCTTGAGGAGGGGTTCGGTCGTCATCTGGTGCATGAACCCGAAGGACGCGAGCGCGAGGCCCTCGACCATGATCTGCATCCCGAGGTAGGTCATGTCCCAGCGGGTGTCGCCGATGATGTCGTCGAGCAGCATCCGCAGGTGGGCGTTGATCGGGTAGTGACCGGAGAGCTTCGTGTCGAGGTACTTCGCGAACACCTCGACGTGGCGGGCCTCGTCCATCACCTGGGTGGAGGCGTAGTACTTGGCGTCGATCCACGGGACGGTCTCGACGATCTGCGCGGTGCAGATGAGCGCGCCCTGCTCGCCGTGCATGAACTGCGACAAGGTCCAGTTCTGCGACTCGACTCCGAACTCGAGCCACTCCTTCTCGCCCCAGTTGGCGAACGGTGTGTCGGTCATGTCGGCGTTGTCGTAGAGGTAGGAGTTCGCGGCCTGGTTCTCCATGACGACCTTCTCCTGGTCGACATCGGTGTCCCAGGGGAGGTCGTTCGCGTTCCACTGCGAGCTCTTGGCCTTCTCGTACAGCTTCTCCAGCGACGCGCGCGTCCGCTCGTAGTCCCACGTGAAGACGGCGTCGCCGCTCGACGGCACCGCGTGCATGACCGCGTCGATGTCCGAGTTCGAGATCGCCAGGATCGATTCGACGTCGTCGACGTCGGCGCGACCGAGGAGCTCTTCGTTGGAGATGGCCATGACGGGTTACCCCCTGGACGGGCCGGATGAGGACCGAGCGGATGAGGACGAGAGAGCGAGGTCTGAGTGCTCCGGCAGGAGTCCGGGCACGATGAAGTCGTGCACGTAGGCGCGCAACGCCGCCCGGGAGCCGAGCGATGCCCGGGACGCGGGCGACATCCAGAGCGCGAGCCCGACACGGGCGATCCACTCGCCGGCACGCTCGGGGTCGTCGGGGACGAAGGGCCGGATCGCGGGGGCGAGCGCTGCGCCCGCCAGCCGCAGGAAGTGGTCTCCCCCGCCGAACGTGAGGTGGGGAAGGAGGCGTTCGGCCTCGAAATCGGCGACGAACGTGAGCGCCGGGTGGGCACCGAGCTCGTGGTCCGCGCATTCGAGGATGGCGACCACGGCGTCCTCGAGCGACCCGCACGCCCCGGCGGCAGCTTCGATGCGCCCGATGATGCGCTCGGCCTCGGAGCGGATCGTGGCCGCGACCAGGTCGGACTTGGACTCGAAGTACCGGTAGAGCGTCGCTCGGGAGCAGCCTGCCTCGCGTGCGATGTCGTCGATGGTGGTCTTGGCGATCCCGTGGCGGGCCACGCAGGCCAGGGTCGCGGCGATCGCCCGGGCGTGCACACCGTCCGTGGCGATCACGTCGACACGGGTCGCGACGGCAGTCATCTCCTGAGACGATACGACATTGATCGTCTCATCATCAACGTGTCGCAGGTCACACTCGATGTGGTCCCGGAACCGGTCCCCGGACGCGACGGCACCGGGGGCGGCCGTGCCCCATCCCCGGCGACCGTGCGTGCGGAGCTCAGCCCTGGGGGCGGGCCCAATCGATGGCGACCGAGGACGGATCGGCCGGGTCGACCCGAACGCCGATCGTGTTGCCCGGCTGGACGAGCGGGATGTGGATCTGGGGCACCGGTGTCGTGAGCTGGTGCGCGTACGCCGCCTGGCCCTCCACGGCGATCTCCATGTCGATGACGACCTGGGGGTTGAAGTTCACGAGCGTGCCCGTGTCCGTGAGCCCCGTGATCGTGGCCGTCCCCGGGGTGCCGGTGGTGAGCAGCGCCTGCTGCTTGGCCATGTCGGCCTGCATCGCCATCGCATCGTCGACCATCTCGGTCGCGTTGTGGAGATCGTTCGGGAGGTTCTTCATCATCCCGCGCATCGTCGTGGGACGACCGGTGGCCTCACCGATCTCCTTGCTCTGGTCCTTGAGCTTCTTGAGGTCCTTGAACATGCCCATGAGAGGGCTCCTTCCGTTCGGTCTGCGCGACCCCGGGGTGAATCATGCCGCAGTTGGGACGGCGCTGCCCACCCCCTGGTTTACACCCGTCCCTCCCCGTGAGGCCGGGCGACGGCTCGGTCGGAGGCGACGAGGAGCCCGCCCAGCAGCTCCTGGTGCACCAGCCGGCGGACCGAGTCGGGGTCCGAGAGGTCCCAGCGACCCGGGCTCGAGATGAGGGACAGCACCATCCGGCTGAGATGGTCGGCGGCCTGGTTCAGGTCGACGACCGGATCGAGTCGGCCGACGGCTCGCTCGGCGCCCAGGAGCGGGACGAGATAGGCGGTGATGTAGCGGACGACGCGGTGCTGCTCGATCGTCATCAACGGGAGCAGCACCTCGGGCTCGGTGACCAGCACCTTCTGGAGGACGGCGTGGTCGAGCACCGACTGCCGGGCGAACACCAGCGCGAGCTCCAGGCGCGACGCGAGATCGGGGAGGTCGGCGACCGCCTCGGCGAGCCGGGCGAAGAAGCGGTTCATCTCCCACCCCACCGTCTCGCGCAGGAGCTGGTCGCGTCCGCCCGGGAAGAGCCGGTAGATCGTCGCCCGGCTCACGCCGGACGCGCGCGCGACGTCCTCGATCGTGGTCTTCCCGAGTCCGAACCGCTCCACGCACTCGTACGCGCCCCCGAACACCCGCTCGCGCGGGGTCTCCGCGGCCTCCGTCGTCACCCGCCCAGGGTAGGACGCCCAGTCCGGACGCGAGGCCCGGACGCGCCGAGGGGGACGGCATGGCCGTCCCCCTCGGGTTCGTGCGTGCTTGCCCGGACGCGCCGGGCGGTCTCGGCTCAGCCGGCCGGGATCTTGTACTTCTTCGCGGCCTTCGACGCCGCGGCCGGCTCGACGAGCGTGAGCCCGATCGGCGTCGCGGGGTCGACCTGGTAGGTCGCGGTGCTGAGGGGTGGCTTCCGAGCGGAGGCCTTCTTGCCGTAGAAGTAGTCACCGGTCCCGGTGATCTCCAGCGTGCCGATCTGGGTCGACGCCTTGAGGATCCCTGCGTGGGAGAGGTCGCCGTTCTTCACGGCCTTCTCGAGGATCTGGTGGAGCGCCTGGCCCTGGCCGTAGCCGAACACGAAGTACGGATCCGGCGCCTGGTCGGGTGCGTACTGCTCCTGGCGGGCGATGAACTCGTCCATGCCTGGGACGGAGGAATCGCCCCAGGCCGCGGCGCCCTCGTTCGCGACCCACAGGTTCTGAGTCAGGAAGTCGCCGAGCGCGGCGTTCCCCGCGAACACCGGGAGCCAGAACGGCGCGAGTGCGATCATTCGCGGCGTGAAGTTCAGCGACACCGACTTCGTCATGATCGCCGTGGCGTCGACGGCCGTCGCGACCACGAGCACCGCGTCGCAGCTGGCGTCGGCGAGCTCTTGGATCTGGGCCGTGAGGTCCTCGCCCGACTTGAACCGCGGCGTCGGACCCGTCTTGAGCTTCAGCGCCTTCTTCGCCGTAGCGAACCCGTCGAGGCCCGCCTCACCGAACTCGTCGTCCTGGGCGAGCGCACAGACCTTCTTGCCCTTGCCCTCGGTCCGCTTGTACACGTCGAGGGAGTTGATCGCCTCGACCTGGTACGGCGCGGCGATCGGGAAGAGGTTGGGGTTCTTCACCCACGTCGCGTCGAGCGTGGCCGGTGCACCGCCGACCTGGTCGATCTTCATCTTCGGCAGCAGCGCCTTGGTGACCTGGGTCCCGAGGATCTGCTGGAACGCGACCACATCGCCCTTGATCTTGTCGTAGGCCTGGATCGCCTGCGGGGGCTGGTACGCGCTGTCCTCCTGGACGAGCTCCACCTTGTACTTGCCGCCGACGCCACCGAACTCGTCGTTGACGTAGTCCCACCACATCTGGTTGCCCGCGGTGAGCGGGTTCCCGATGATGCTCACCGTACCCGTGAGTGGGGTGATGACACCGAGCTTGATCGTCGTGCCGTCGAACCCGTCGGTCTCCGGTGGGGTCTTCGCGGCGACACTCGCACCGGCGGGAACGACGCCGACCACGGCAAGCGCCGCAACCACCGCGAGGACGAGGGCTCCTCGCACGCTTCGTCGAGCCATGACACAAGCCTTTCGTTCGGGATCCCTCTCGTTCGGGATCGTGGGGTCGAGATCGACCGATCTGTGTTGCGCCGTCCTGCCCCGCAGGCATGCCAACGTCTGCCCCGCAGGCATGCCCAAGCCTGTCGCGGACGCCGCCCGCCCGACCAGGGCCGTTGGTCACACCCGCCTCCCTGGGCGCCCGGCCTCGGCTCAGCGGGACAGGGGCCAGCTGGCGAAGTAGTCGCGGATCCGCCGCCAGATGCCGCCCAGGCCGTTGGGCTCGGTGACGAGGAACACGATGATCAGGACGGCGTACAGCAACGCCTTCAACGCCGGCTTCGAGATGCCCGACTCCGTGGCGGACTCGGAGACGAGCGGGAGCTGGCCTGCGAACTCGTCGATGAGCGCCGGCATCGCCCCGACGAGGAGCGCACCCAGGATGGGACCGTAGATGGTCCCGATCCCGCCGACGATGATGATCGCGAGGTACTGGATCGAGAGGTTCAGTCCCAGCGACTGGTCGTCCGGGACCAGGTACTGGATCCAGATGCCGTAGAAGACGCCGGCGGCGCTCGCGATCGCGCTCGACAGCACGAAGGCGCCGACCTTCGTCCGGAAGAGGCTCACGCCGACGACCTCGGCGGCGACGTCGCGGTCGCGGACCGCCTGGAGCGCGCGACCGGCACGCGTGCGCACCACGTTCTTGCACAACAGCGCCGTGAGCGCGACGAACGCCCACACGAGGAAGAAGAGACTCTGGTTGCGCCCGAGCGTCTCCCCGAAGATGTCGAGGTTCGCGAAGTCGAGGCCCAGCAGGTTCACCTCGAGCGGCATCGGCACACCGGAGTTCCCCCCGGTGACCTCTTCCCAGCTCTTGAACACATAGAGCGCGACGAAGACGAGTCCGAGCGTCGCGATGATGAGGTAGTTCCCGCGCAGGCGAAGTGCGGGAACCCCGACGACGAAGCCGACGACCGCTCCGAGCACGATCGCGACCGCGAGGTACGCGAGGAACGGCCACTCGAGCCCGCCGAAGTCCTCCGGCCGCCCGAGGTAGCTCGCTGTGAACGCACCGAGGCCGATGAACGCGGCCGTGCCGAGCGACGGCTGCCCGGTGTAGCCCGTGAGCATGTTGAGCCCGAGCGCACCGATGGCCGTGATGCCCGCGAGCGTCAAGACGCTCGCCCAGAAGTCGTCGAGCTGGAACGGCAGCCACAGGTAGAGCGCGAACAGCGCGACGAGGAACCCCCGCGCGCGCCACGAGGGCACCATGCGGAGGTCCTGCGCGTACCGCCGCACCATCCCGCGGGTCGCGCCGGCCATCAGATGCGCCTCACGTCTCGGGTGCCGAACAACCCGTAGGGGCGGACGAGGAGGACGATGAGCATCACGACCCACGGCATGACGGCGGCGAACCCGTCGGGGAGGAACGGCAGGACGTCGTTCTGGTACCCGGCCATCAGCACCTCGGTGATGCCGATGAGCAGTCCCCCGACGACCGCGCCGAGCGGCGAGTCGAGCCCGCCGAGCACCACCGCAGGGAGCGCCTTCAGGGAGATGATCCCGATCCCGACGCCGAGTCCCGTCGCCGGGCCGGCACCGGACCCGAGCATCGTCCCTGCGAGCACCGCGACCACGCCGGCGATCGCCCACGAGAGCGCGACGATGCGCTGCACGTTGATCCCCTGGGCGAGCGCGGCTTCCTGGTCGATCGCCGTGGCCCGCATCGCGACGCCGTACTTCGTGTACCGGAAGAAGGCGAAGAACGCCCCGAGGACCGTCCCGGCGATCACGACCGTCGCGACGTCGACCTGCAGGATGTTCACACTCCCGATGGTCACCTTGCCGAGGCCCCATGGGGTCTCGATGTTGGTTGCCGGGTTCTCCCAGATCGTCGTCACGACAGGTTCCACGAGGAGGAGCAACCCGACGGTCACCAGGATCACCGCGTAGACCGGGCGCCCGATCATGCGACGCAGCACGACCCGTTCCAGCACGATTCCGAGGAGCGCACCCAGGCCCATCGCCACGAGCAGCGCGAGCCAGAAGGACAGGTCCAAGGTCGTCGTCGCGCCGTAGACGAGGAACGCGCCCAACACGACCATGCCGGCCTGGGCGAAGTTGATGACACCGGTCGCCCGGTAGATCACCACGAAGCCGAGCCCGACGAGTGCGTACACGGCGCCGAGCGCCGCGCCCGAGGCGAAGAGCTGCGGGAACTTCACGAGTACATCGATTCCACGAGATCCGCGAACCGATCGAGCGTCGCGGTGCGTCGGACCTCGAGTGTGGGAGTCAGGTCGCCGCTGTCCTCCGTCAGCTCGTGCGGGAGCAGCGCGAAGCAACGCACCCGCTCCTCCGACGCGAGATCCTCGCCGACCTCGTCGATCCAGGCCGCGATCAGCTCCACCACCTCGGGCCGCTCGACCAACGCCGAATGGGTCGTGAACGGAATGCCCTTCTCCGATGCCCAGTCCCCGACGGTCTCGCCATCGAGCGCGACGAGGGCGCCGAGGTGTGGACGGCTCTCCCCGACGACGATCGCCGTTCGCACGAACGGACTCGCGGCGAGGCGGCGCTCGATCGGCCCCGGTGCCACGGTGTGGCCGCCCGACGTGACGAGCACCTCCTTGCGCCGCCCGACGATCATCAGATCGCCGTCGTCGCCGAGGACGCCGAGGTCACCGGTGCGGCACCACCCGTCCGCACCGAGTGCCGCGGCGGTCGCATCGGGGTCGTCGAGGTAACCCGCGAACACCGACGCGCCGCGGACGAGCACCTCGCCGTCCGGCGCGACCTCGACCTCGGTTCCCGGCACCGGGTGTCCCACGGTTCCCGCGCCGGTCGTGGCGTCGACGACGAACGTCGCGACACCGCAGGTCTCGGTGAGTCCGTAGATCTCGTGCACGTCGACACCGAGGCTCGACCACCACTCGAGCAGTGCGGTCGGCATCGGGGCCCCTCCGCCGAGCGCGACCCGCACGTCCGTGAGACCGACCCGTCGCCGCACCGGTGCCGTCACGAGTGCGTTTCGCAGGAGCCGAGGACCGTTCCCGACCCCGAACCGGAACGCGGCTCGCTTCAGCCGTCCGGCACTGCGCAGCCCGGTCTCCACCCGCGCCTGGAGTCGCTGCCAGAGCCGGGGGGCTCCGAGGAACACGGTGGGACGCACTTCGCGGATGTCGTTCTCGAGGGCATCCCCTCCTTCCCCGAAGTGCACCGTGCACCCGGCCCGCGTCGCCTGCGCGACGACGAGCACACGTTCCGCGATCTCGCACAGGGGCAGGCAGGACACGATCCGGTCACCGGCACGCACGTCGTAGGTGACGATGCCGACATCGGCGGCGGCCGCGAGGTTGCCGTGCGTCAGCAGCGCCCCTTTCGGGTCGCCCGAGGTCCCCGGCGTGAACGCGACCATCGCGACGTCGTGGGTAGCGAGGGAGCCCACCGCGGTCCGCCATTCGTCGAGCCGGCCGGACCGCAGCTCGACCGCTTCAACGGTGCCGATCGCCTCGAGCGCCTCGAAGCTCGACGCCGGATTCTCGAGCACACGGATCCCACGCGTGTCGATCACGACGATCCGTTCGAGCGCGGTGCCGTCACGCAGGGCGAGCAGCTTGTCGAGCTGCTCTTCGTCCTCGACGACGGCGATCCGCGCCCGGCTGCGCTCGAGGAGGGGACCGACCTCCGCCACCGGCGTGGAGGGGAACACGCCGACGGTCACCGCGCCGAGGCCCTGCACCGCGAGGTCGGTCATGACCCACTCCGGCCGGTTCTCACTGAGGAGGAGCACACGGTCGCCCCGACCGACGCCGGCGTGGGCCAGACCCCGCCCGACCGACTCGACGCGGCTCGCGTGCTCCGACCACGAGATCTCGCGCCAGCGCCCGAGCTCCTTGACCCGCATCGCGATCGCCTTCGGGCGCAGCTCGGCCTGGAGGAGCAACCAGGCCGGCAGCGTCGTCGGGCCCGGGACGAGGTCGGGAGCCGGGGTCTCGGCGACGGGGGCGCTCACTGGTCGCCCTGCCCGAGGTACGCCGCGATCACACGGGGATCGGCCTGGATCTGGGCCGGGGGGCCGATCGCGATGGGCTCCCCGAAGTCCAGCACGAGCAACCGATCGGCCAGCTCCATCACCATGTGCAGATCGTGCTCGACGAGCACCATCGAGAGGTTCAGCTCATGGCGGATCTCGAGGATGAGCCGGGCCATGTCCGCGGTCTCGCCGAGGTCCATCCCGGCCACCGGCTCGTCGAGCAGGAGGATCCGCGGGTCCATCGCGAGGGCGCGGCCGAGCTCGATCTTCTTCTGGATGCCGTACGGGAGCGAACCGACCGGCTCGTAGCGGAACGGTTGCAGGGCGAGGAGCTCCATGATCTCCTCGACGCGACGGCGGTTGGCGATCTCCTCGCGCCGGGCGCGCCCGATCCAGGCCATCCCACTGAGGAGGCCCGAGCGCATGCGCACGTGGCGCCCCAACATGAGGTTGTCGATCACGTTCAGGTTCACGAAGAGGCCGAGGTTCTGGAACGTGCGAGCCATCCCGAGCTGGGCGATCGCCGTCGGGCGGCGGCCCACGAGCTCGAGTCCCTGGAACCGGATGCTGCCCTCCTGGGGTCGGTAGACCCCGTTGAGGCAATTGAATATCGAGGTCTTCCCGGCCCCGTTCGGGCCGATCACCGCGAAGAGCTCGTTCTCCTCGACGTCGAAGCTCACGTTGCGCAGCGCGGTCACGCCCCCGAACTGGAGCGTGACGTCCTTGACCTCGAGCAACGATCCCTCGTAGCGGCGACGGTCGAGGCGCGAACCGGTCATCGTCACGTCATGCGCTCCACCGACGGCGGCGGCCGTAGCTCTTGAGGTCCTTGAACGACCGTCGCCCGCGATCGCCGGCCCCGAGATAGGCCTCGCGGATCTCGTCGTCGCCGAGCAGCTCCGAACCGAGCCCCTCGCGCACCACGTAGCCCCCCTCGAGGACCGCCGCCCGGTGCGCGATCGAGAGGGCCATCATGGCGTTCTGCTCGACCAGCAGCACGCTCGTCCCCCCCTCGGCGATGGTCACGATCGTGTCGCGGATCTGCTCCTGGATCAGCGGAGCGAGTCCCAGCGACGGTTCGTCGAGGAGCAGGAGCCGCGGCCCGGCCATGAGGGCCCGACCGATGGCGAGCATCTGCTGCTCCCCTCCCGAGAGGTACCCGGCCACGGATCGACGCCGCTCGCCCAGCACGGGGAACATCGCGAAGACCTCGTCCTGGGTCTCACGCGCGCCGGAGCGGTCGCGTCGGGTGAACGCCCCGGAACGCAGGTTCTCCTCGACCGTGAGCTCGGCGAAGATCCGACGACCCTCCATGACCTGCGCCAGCCCGCGGCGCACGATCGCCGGCGCACTCAAGCCGAGGATGGAGGTGCCGTCGAGGAGCACGTCGCCGCGGACGACGCGGCCGTTGTACACCTGGATCAGGCCCGAGATGGCCCGGAGCAGGCTCGACTTCCCGGCGCCGTTCGCGCCGAGCAGCGCCACGATCTCGCCGGCTCCGACGTCGAAGCTGACACCTCGCACCCGCACCACGCCGCCGTAGCGAACTTCGAGGCTCTGGACCGCGAGCAGCGGCTGGGCGCTCATCGGGCGGACGCTATCCGCCCTGGATGACGCGCGGCAGATCCGCACCCGGTTCGGAGGCGGCGCCGATCAGGCGTCGAGCAGGCCGTCCAGCCCTATCGTGATGCCGGGCCGCGCGCTGATGGCCCGCACGGCCAGCAGCACGCCCGGCATGAACGACGTCCGGTCGTAGGAGTCGTGCCTGATCGAGAGCGACTGCCCCGTCGTGCCGAGCAGGACCTCTTGGTGGGCCACCAACCCGCGGAGGCGGACGGAGTGGATCCGGATTCCGCCCGGTCCCGACCCGCCGCGTGCGCCTTCGGCGACGGTCTTCTCGGTCGGATCGGGTGCCCACTCGTCGGACCGGTCGGCCATCCGCTGGGCGGTCAGCATCGCGGTGCCCGAGGGGGCGTCGATCTTCTCGTCGTGGTGGAGCTCGATGACCTCGGCGGTCTCGAAGTACGGCGCGGCGATCTCGGCGAAGCGCATCATCAGCACCGCGCCGATCGCGAAGTTCGGGGCGATCACCACGTTGGTGCTCGCGGCCTCGAAGCGGGTTCGCAGATCGTCCATGTCCTCGTCGGAGAAGCCCGTGGTCCCGACGACCGCGTGCACGCCGTGCTCGGCACACCAGCGCACGTTCTCGCGCGCGGCGTCGACCACGGTGAAGTCGACCGCGACCTCGGCGCCGGCGTCGGTGAGCTCGTCGGCGCTGCGCGCCACTCGCAGGCCCGTGTCGGGAACACCGAGCTGCTGGAGGTCGATCCCCGCGTGGTACGGATCGACCGCCGCGACCAGGTCGAGGTCGGGGGCTGCGGCGACGGCCGCGCAGACGGTCGCGCCCATCCGACCACCGGCGCCGAAGACGCCGACCTTGATCCGCTTCGTTCCCATCGGCCGCAGGGTACCGGGGTCCCGACGCGACCGCTCAGGACATCCGGGCCGAGAGCCGTGACTCGTCGACGGGCCCGACCACCGCCAGCGTCCGATCGGTCGGAGCGAGGAGCCGCTCCACGACCCGGGCGACGTCGTCGGCTCCGACAGCCTCGACCTCGGCCACGAGGTCGTCGAGCGACGGGATCTCGCCCAGGGTGAGCTCGCTGCGACCGATCCGGTGCATGCGTGAGCTCGAGCTCTCGAGCGAGAGCGCGAGCGAACCGGTGAGATGACCCTTCGCGGCGACCAGCTCCCGCTCCGAGACGCCGCCCTCCGAGACGATGCGGCCGAGCTCGGTGTCGACGACCTCGAGCAGCTCGTCGAGGCGCTCCGGCGCTGTGCCGGCCGCGACGGCAAGGGTGCCGGTCTCCTCGTAGGCGCTGCGGTACGCGTAGACGGAGTACGCGAGCCCGCGCTTCTCGCGCACCTCCTGGAAGAGGCGCGAGGACATCCCGCCACCGAGCGCCTGCGCCAGAACGCCGAGGGCATAGCGATCGGGATCGTCGCGGCGCAGTGCCCGCATGCCGAGGACCGCGTGCGCCTGCTCGGTGTCGCGCGTCAGGACCGCGAGCGACGAGGGGCCGGGCTCACCGGGCCAGGCGTCGCGTGCGGGCCGCGCACCGTCCGCGCGCACCAGTCCCGCTTCGACCAGGGCGACGACCGCGTCGTGGTCGAGGTTCCCCGCCGCGGCCACCACGACATTGCTCGGGTGGTAGTGCTCGGCGTGGAAGGCGCCGATCTCGTCCGGTCCCATCGCCTCGATGGTCTCCGGCGTGCCGATCACGTCCCGACCGATCGGGTGGGACGGGAACAGCGCTCCCGCGAACAGGTCGTGCACGAGGTCCTCCGGCGCGTCGTCGCGCATCCGGATCTCCTCGAGGATCACCTGTCGCTCGGAGTCGACCTCGCTCGGGCGAAAGGCCGGCGACCACAGGATGTCGGAGAGGATCTCGACCGCGAGCGCGAGACGGTCGTGCGGAACCCGCACGTAGTAGGTCGTGAGCTCGTGCGCCGTGAACGCGTTCATGTCGCCGCCGACCGACTCGACGGCCTCCGCGATCTCGGCCGCGCTCCGTCGATCGGTGCCCTTGAACAGCAGGTGCTCGAGGAAGTGGCTCGCGCCCGCGATCGCGTCGGGCTCGTCGCGCGCACCGGTGCCGACCCAGCAGCCGATGGCCACCGAGCGCAGCGCCGGGAGCGCCTCCGTGACCACGCGCACGCCCGAGTCGAGCCGTGTGCGTCGGATGCCCGCGGTGGCGCTCATCGAGCGCTCAGACCACCTGCGCGGCGAGGAGCGGTGTCACCGGCGACGGCGACCGCCGCCACCACCGCGGCCGCCTCGCCCGCCACCGCCGCCGCTGCGGGGGGCTTCTGCCGGGCCGAGGTCGCCGAACTCCTCACGGGCCGTGGCTTCCCACGTCTCCTCGAACGACACGGTCTCGCCGCCGTCGCTGGACCCCGCCGAGACTCGATCGCCGTCGCGATCGCGCTCGCCACCACGATCACGGTCACCACCTCGGTCGCGGTCGCCACCGCGTCCACGACCACCACGGTCACCGCCACGATCACGGTCACCGCCACGATCACGGTCACCTCCACGATCACGGTCACCGCCACGATCCGACGACCCCTCGGCCGGCGGCTCGGAGCTGGCGAGGCTCAGGGAGAGCTTCCCGGAGTTGTCGATGTCGTCGACGCGCACTTCCACCTCGTCACCGAGGTTGAGCACGTCCTCGACCCGGTCGATGCGCTTACCGCCACCGATCTTCGAGATGTGCAGCAGCCCGTCACGGCCGGGGAGCACGTTGACGAACGCACCGAACTTCGTGATGTTCACGACCCGGCCGGTGTAGGTCGCGCCGAGCTCGGCGGTCGGCGGGTCGAGGATCAGCTCGATGCGACGACGGGCCTCGTCCACCGCACTGTTGTCCTTCGAGCCGATCGACACCGTCCCGACGACGCCGTCGTCGCTCACCGACACGTCGGCACCGGTCTCCTGGGTGATCGTGTTGATCACCTTGCCCTTCGGGCCGATGACCTCGCCGATCTTGTCGATCGGGATCTGGATGCTGATGATCTTCGGCGCGCTCGCCTGCACGTCGTCGCGCGGCTCTGCGATCGCCTCGTGCATCACGTCGAGGATCTGGAGCCGGGCGTCGCGCGCCTGCTGCAGCGCCTTGGCGAGCACGTCGGCGGGGATGCCATCGATCTTGGTGTCGAGCTGGAGCGCCGTCACCGCATCGCGGGTACCGGCGACCTTGAAGTCCATGTCACCGAACGCGTCTTCCTGGCCGAGGATGTCGGTCAGGGTGACGTACTCGCCGTCGTGGAGCACGAGACCCATGGCGATGCCGGCGACGGGCGCCTTGATCGGCGTCCCGGAGTCCATCAGCGAGAGGGACGATCCGCAGACCGATGCCATCGAGGTCGAGCCGTTCGAGGCGAGCACGTCAGAGACGACCCGGATCGTGTACGGCCACTCCTCGGCGCTCGGGAGCACCGGGGTGAGCGCACGCTCGGCCAGCGCACCGTGGCCGATCTCGCGGCGCTTCGGCGAACCGACGCGCCCGGTCTCGCCGGTGGAGAAGGGCGGGAAGTTGTAGTGGTGCATGTAGCGCTTGCGGTCGTCGACCCCGATGGAGTCGACCATCTGCTCCATGCGGGGCATGCCGAGCGTGACGACGCTCAGGACCTGCGTCTCACCACGCTCGAAGAGGCCGGTGCCGTGCGCGGTCGGCAGCAGGTCGACCTCGGCCGCCAACGGCCGGAGGTCGCTCGTGCCGCGCCCGTCGATGCGGACACCGTCCTTGACGATGCGGTCGCGCACGACCTTCTTCTGGAGCGAACGGTACGCGGCCTTGATCTCACGCTCACGCCCGGCGAGCGGACCGGGGACATCGCTGGATCCGACGAGGGTCGCGATCGTCGCGTCCTTGATCTCGTCGAGACGCGTGTTGCGCGCGTTCTTCTCGGCGATGGAGAGCGCCTCGGAGGTCGGCTCGAGCGCTTCGGCGACGACGGCGTCGTACACGTCGGGCGTGTAGTCGACGCGCGGCTCGTAGTCGATCATCTCGATCGGGCCGTTCGCCTCCTGGACCTTCTTCACGAGCTCGAGCTGGAGGTCGATCGATGCGACGATCCACTGCTTCGAGAACTCGAGGCCCTCGACGATCGTGTCCTCGGTGACCTTGGGTGCGCCACTCTCGTAGCGGTCCCACGATCCCTCGGTGCCGCCGGCTTCGACCATCATCACCGCGACGTCGCCGTCGTGGAGCTTGCGACCGGCGACGACCATCTCGAACGTGGACTCGTCGCCCTGCTCGTAGGTGGGGTGCGCGACCCATGCGCCGTCGACGTGTGCGATGCGCACTGCGCCGATCGGACCGGCGAACGGGATGCCGGAGACCATCAGGGCGGCGGACGCGCCGTTGATCGAGGCGATGTCGTGCGGGTTCTCGAGGTCGGCGCCGAGGATCGTGGCGATGACCTGGACCTCGTTGCGGAAGTCGCTCGGGAACGACGGTCGCAACGGGCGGTCGGTGAGGCGACAGGTCAGGATCGCGGCCTCGCCGGGACGGCCCTCACGACGGAAGAACGAGCCGGGGATCTTCCCGGCCGCGTACATCCGCTCCTCGACGTCGACGGTGAGGGGGAAGAAGTCGATCCCCTCACGCGGCGTGGAGGTGGCGACGGTCGACAGCAGGGTCGTGCTGCCGATCTGGACCAGGACTGCGCCGGCGGCGAGCTTGGCGAGCCGACCGGTCTCGAAGGACAGGGTGAGGCCGGCGTCGTTGACGGGGCCGGACACACGGATGGCGTTGGACGCCTGGGGTGACATGGGAACTTGGTACTCCTCGTATCGGAGAGCCGGCGGTTCCCAGTGGTCAGGGTCCGGACCTGTTGCTCGGCAACGGGGCCCGGGCGCTGGCGACTGACAACCGACGCGCTCGTCGTTGCCCGGGCATCGTGCCCGAGCGCTCTTCGTCGGGCACGCGCCTCCCTGGCGCGGCCCCTGGTGGGTCCTACCGGCGGAGTCCGAGCTTGGCGATGAGTGCTCGGTACCGTTCGACGTCGTTGCGCCGGAGATAGTCGAGCAGGCGTCGCCGCTGGCCGACGAGCATGAGCAGCCCCCGACGCGAGTGATGGTCCTTCTTGTGGACCTTCAGGTGCTCGGTCAGGTGGTTGACCCGCCCGGTCAGCAACGCGATCTGGACCTCCGGCGAACCGGTGTCGGTCTCGTGACGGCGGTGCTCACCGATGACGGCAGCGGTGTCGGGCATGCGTTCGCTCTGGCTCCGAGGTGGGACGGCCCCGACCGGACGGCCGGGACCCGCCCAGGCTATCAGGGGTCGGGGATCGGCCCGGCCTCGGGTCCCGCCGGCCGCTTCGCTCCCGGTGACCGAACCCCGGTCAGCCCTCGGCCACGAGGCCGCAACGCCCGGCCAGGTCGCTCCCGCGTCGGTCGAGGCGCCGCTGCTCCTGCGGCGTGAGCTCGGGCGTGAACAGCAGCTCCCGGACCACGGGGTCCGTGATCTGGAGGTCGGTGACGCAACGCACCTCCGTCGGGGTGAGCGTGGCGCTGGCATCCTCGATCCCCTCGTAGACGAGGAACCGGGTCGAGAGCGCGTCCGCGGCCTCGAGCAGCGCCGTCTCCGTCGGCAGCGCCGCGTCGGCCACGCCGCACGCGTCGAGGCGGACGGTCGGGCCACGCCGTTCCACGGACACCGCGTCGAGGGGATCCGAGCCGGCCCAGTCGACGAGCGCGTCCGCGAGCTCCCGGGCCTCGCCGGCGCCGTCGGTCCGGATCACCGCGCGGATGCAGGGGACGTCGTCCCGCGTGAACCCGACGTACCTGTCGCCCTTCCAGCCGGTGGAGGCAGCGAGGGCCACACGCGGATCCAGCCGCGTCGCGAGCACGAAGTAGAGGAGCACGACACCGATCTCGTCGGCGCCGCCCCGTCGTACCTCGCCGGCGGCCAGCGTGGGCTTCGTCGGCGGATCGGGGCGTTCGTCCCCGAGGAACGAGACGGGATCGACGATGTGCTCGTCGGACGGCGGCGGCTCCCGGAACGCGTGGTTCACGGCGCGGGTCCCCCCTGTGAACTGGAGGTACGCGACGAACGAGTATCCGAGCGAGTACGGGGTCGCGAGCAGGAGGTCGATCGCCGGCGCCGTCGCGCCTGCCGAGCCGTCGACGGGTTCGGTCGTCAGCTCGAACAACGCCTCGTACTCGTCCTGCTCGCGCACGGGAAGCGTGGCGACGTAGGCCTCCTCCACCCAGGTCGCGTCACCCTCGATGAGCGCGGTCCGCGCGAAGTCGGCTCCTGACGACTTCGCGCTCCGACGGAGCGCACGGAAGTCGAACGTCTGGTCCTGCAACGCGTGGGTGAGCTCGTGGACGACGGTGGCCCGCACCACGACGTCGTCCAGGTCCTGGCCCCGTACCGTCATCGACTCCTGCTCGTCGTCGTAGAACCCGAAGACGCCCGTCGCATCGAGCTCGTCCACCGCCGAGCGGAGATCGAACTCGGGGCCGACCAGCCCGAGCGCATGGAGATCGCCGGCGTAGAGGCGGTCCAGCTTCCGGTCCTGGGCGGTCTCCTCGACCGCGAGCGCGTCGACGAACTCGGGATCGTCCAGGAACTCCACGTCGATCGGATGGTCGAACGACAGCTTGCGCTCGCGCTCGACGAAGCGCACCAGCTCCCGGACCCTCGGATCCCACCTCGCCGGGTTCTCCGCAGCGGCCGGAACAGCACTCGCCCGCTCGGCTCCGGCCGGCGCGACACCGACCCCGCCGACGACCACGGCGTGCAGCACGACGCACGCGATCGCACTCCTCGCCCGCCGCCTCGGCCCCACCTAGGAGTGGCCCGTCGCCAGCAGCGCGCGCGCCTGCTCCACGTCGCGGTGCATCTGGGCGACCAGCGCGTCGACGGAGTCGAAGCGCTGCTCGGCACGGATCCGCTCGACGAAGCGGACCTTGACGGCCTGACCGTAGAGGTCGCCGTCGTAGCCGCCGCCGTCGTCACCGAGGACGAACGCCTCGAGCAACGACGCCTCCGCCGACTCGTAGAAGGTCGGGCGACGCCCCAACGAGATCGCGCAGGGACGGATCTCCTCGTCCTCGGCGACGAACCACCCGGCGTAGATGCCGTCGGCCGGCAGGCACACCCGGCTCGGCACGGCGAGGTTGGCGGTCGGGAAGCCGAGCTCCCGCCCCCGCTTGTCTCCCTGCTCCACGATCCCTCGCACCTCGTACGGGCGCGGCGGCTTGCCCAGCAGCTCCGCGGCGCTGGCGACGTCGCCCGCCCCGAGCAGGTCGCGGATCTGGGTGGAGGAGTACGGCAGTCCCGTCGGATCGCCCTCGATGGGCACGAGGCCGAGACCGAGCACCTCGAAGCCGAGCTCGGCGCCCATCTGCTCGAGGAGCTTGACGTTCCCGTGACGACGGTGGCCGAAGTGGAAGTCGGCCCCGACGACGACGAGGCGGGCACCCAGGCCGTCGACGAGCACCTGCTGCACGAACTCCTCGGCGGGCTCGCGGCTACGCGCCTCGTCGAAGGTGAGCACGCAGGTCGTGTCGACGAACCCCGTCGCGGCGAGGAGCTCGAGCTTCTGGGTCAGGGTCGTGAGCTGTTTGGGAGCGGACTCCGGCCGCACGATCTCGGCGGGATGACGATCGAACGTGAGGCACACGGAGTCATGCCCACGAGCGGTCGCGAGGTCGCTGACGAGGCGAAGGACCGCTTCGTGACCCAGGTGCACCCCGTCGTACGCCCCGATGGTGACGACCGCGCCGCGCGAGGCCGGCTCGTACCCGACGAGGTCGGTGACGACCCGCATCGCGCTCATCCCGCATCCCCGGTCGCGACGACGACCGACGGCTTCACCCCGGAGCCCCGGCGCTCATAGACCGCGACCAGCTCTCCGCTGGGCGACGCGAGCGCGTAGGGCCCCGCACCCGTCGTGGGCAACGCCGATCCCGCGAACGTCGCACCGTGACTCACCGCGCGTGCACACTCGACGTCGACGTCGACGCGTTCGAGGTCGCGCATCGCGTCGATCGGCAAGACGACGACCGCGTCGGGATCCGCGGCGATCTCGTCCAGGTCGTGCGCCTCGTCGAGGCCGAACGAGCCCACCGACAGCCGGCGCAGGGTCTCGAGGTGCGCGCACCCTCCCAGGGCGGCGCCGAGATCCGCGGCGAGCGTCCGGATGTAGGTCCCGGAAGAACACTCGACGAGCACCTCCGCGGCGGGGTACGGACCGTCCTCGAACGCTTCGACCTCCAGGCGGGCGATGTGGACGGCGCGCGGTGGCCGTTCGACCTCTTCGCCCCGGCGTGCCATCTCGTGCAGTCGCTGGCCGTCGATCTTGATCGCCGACACCATCGGAGGGACCTGCTCGATGTCGCCGAGGAACTGCTGCGACACCGCCACGACATCGTCACGACCCACGTCCATGGGTGCGCGCTCGAGCACGTCGCCGGCCGCGTCGAGCGTGCTCGTGGCGACGCCGAACCGCACCATGCCCCGGTAGACCTTCGTGGTCTCCTGGAGGTAGCGGAGCAGCCGCGTGACCCGCCCGAGGCCGACGAGCAGGACGCCGGTCGCGTCGGGATCGAGCGTCCCGGCATGACCGACCTTGCGCTGACCGTAGACCTTGCGGATCCTCGCCACGACGTCGTGCGACGTCCATCCCGCCGGCTTGTCGACGACGACCAGTCCGTCGACCACCACCGGCCCTCGCCGCCGCTAGATCGCCGCGCGGATGCGCGCGATCACGGTGTCGAGGTCGAGGTCCGAGGAGAACCCCGCCGCGAACCGGTGGCCACCACCGCCGTGGGCCTCGGCGACCCGGCGAACGTCGATGTCCCCGAGCGAGCGCAGGCTCACCCGGATCGTCCCGTCGGGTTCCTCCTTGAGGACACAGGTGACCTCGGCTTCGGTCGCCCGGCGCAGGACGTCGATCAGCCCCTCGACCTCGTCCAGGCGGACGCCGTGACGCGTGAGGAGGTCCTGGGTGATCGCGGTGTACAGGAGCCGCTGCTCTCGGACGAGCACTGCCGACTGCAGCGCCTCCCCCAGCATCTGGAGGTACGCGAAGGAGTGCTCTTCGAAGAGCGACCTCGAGAGGCTCGCGATCGGGAGATCGAATTCGCTCAACCGGCGGGCCGTGTCGAAGACCGCGGGAGTCGTGGTGTCGTACTGGAAGCGGCCCGTATCGCACACGAGCGCGGCGTAGAGACAGACCGCGGCGTCCCGGTCGAGTGCGAACCCGAGCGCGTCGATGAGCTCGAGCGCGACGGTGCCGCTCGCGGCCGCGTCGGGCTGGATCACGTTGATGGACCCGTACCGGTCGTTGGAGATGTGATGGTCGACGACGATCAGCTCGGTCGCCGACTTCGCCGGGGCATCGAGGCCGCCCAGACGGTCCAGAGACCCGCAGTCGAACGTGACCATGACCGCGGGCTCGTCGGGGAACTCCTCGGGCGGCGTGAGCAGCTCGAGCCCGGGGAGCTCGCGGTAGTGCCGAGCGACTTCGAACGGCGGCGGGAACGACGCCACGACGTCGCGGCCCGCGCCGCGGAGGGCGTGGAACATCCCGAGCATCGAGCCGAGCGCGTCACCATCGGGGTTCACATGGCAGGCCAGCGCGACCTGCGATGCAGCCCCGATCACCTCGACCGCGCGATCGAAGTCGGGATCGGCTGCGGGTGCAGGGACGACGCCGGATCGCTCGTTCATGACTCCGCCTTGCGGTGCATCTCGCGGAGGATCTCCTCGACCCGCTGACCCGCCTCGATCGCCGGGTCCTCGCGGAAGTGCAGCGCAGGAACGTACTTCAGCTGGGTCTCGCGAGCGAGGCTGCGCTTGAGGCGAGGTGCGGACCTCTCGAGCGCTTCGACGATCCCGGGATCGTGGTTCCCGAGCGCTGCGAAGTAGACGATCGCGTGGCGCAGATCGGGACTGACCTCCACCCCGGTGACGGTCACCATCTCGAGCCGGGGGTCGCCGAGGCGCTCCAGCTCGTCGCCGAGCACCTCCCGGACGACCTCGTTGACCCGTAGCGTGCGCGCGAAGCGTCGCGGTGCCCTCCGGGCCATGTCAGACCTCGCCCCACGAGACGGCCGACTCCGCCGGACCGGAACCGGACCGACCGGCAGCGGGCGGGTCGGCGTCGAGCCAGACCGTCTCGGTGTCGAGCAGCTCGATGTCGGGGGCGTTGGCCACGAGCCGGTCGACGCTCGCGAGCATCTCGCGCAGCCGGCCGTCGGTGGGCGCCACCAGGGCCACCGCGATCGCGGCCCGCTGCCAGGTGTCCTGGTGGTCCACTTCGGCCACGGAGACCTTCATCCGGTGCCGCAACGCGTCCACGATCGGTCGGATCGCGGCGCGCTTGGCCTTCAAGGACCCGCTCTCGGGCACGAAGAGCTCGAAGCGGACGGCGGCGGCGTGCATGACCCCATTGTGGCGCGGGGTGCCCGATCAGCAGGCAGCGACCCGCACCGAGCGCGTGTCGTCGGTGGGGCACGTGAACGCCCTACGTGCGGGCGATCTCTTTCATGTCGTAGGTCTCGATGACGTCGCCCGGCTTCAGGTCCTGGAAGTCGGAGAGGCCGATCCCGCACTCGAAGCCCGCCTGCACGTCGCGGACGTCGTCCTTGAACCGCTTCAGCGAGTTGATGGCCCCGTTCCAGATCACGACACCGTCGCGGAGGAAACGGACCTTCGAGTTGCGCGTGATCTGGCCGCTGCGCACGAAGCAGCCGGCGACCTTCCCGACCCGCGGCACCCCGAACACCTCGCGCACCTCGGCCTCGCCGGTGACGACTTCCTCGAACTCCGGCTCGAGCATCCCGAGCAGCGCCGAATTGACGTCCTCGAGAACCTTGTAGATCACCTCGTAGAGCCGCAGCTCGACCTGCTCGGCCTCGGCGCGCTCTCGGGCCTTCTTGTCGGGTCGGACGTTGAAGCCGATCACCGTCGCGTTCGAGACGCTGGCGAGGTCGACATCGGACTCGTTGATCCCGCCGACCGCGCGATGGACGAACGAGAGCCGTACCTCTTCGTGGTCCTGGTCGAGCTTGCGCAACGCGTCGGTGAGCGCTTCGAGGGATCCGTGCACATCGGCCTTCAGCACGATGTTGAGGGTCGCGACCTCGCCGCGCTGGACCATCGCGAAGATGTCCTCGAGGCGCGTGCCCCCCGCGAGCGACATCGGGCGGGAGAGCTCGGCGGACCGGCGACGGTGAGCCCGCGCCTCGGCGACCATGCGGGCGACCTTGTCGTCCGGCGCGACGCGCAGCTCATCGCCGGCGAGCGGGACGTCGTCGAGCCCCAGCACCTCGACCGGTGTGGACGGGCCGGCTTCCTTCACCGACTCACCGAGGTCGTTGAACATCGCACGGACACGACCCCACCCACCGCCGGCGACGACCGACTCGCCGACGCGCAGGGTTCCCCGCTCGACGAGCGCGGTGACGACCGGACCACGGCCGGGATCGAGATTCGACTCGAGCACGAACGCCCGTGCCGGCGCGTTCGGGTTGCTCGCGAGCTCCTCGATCTCGGCGACGAGCAGGATCGCCTCGAGCAGCTCGTCGATGCCGCGACCCTCGGGTGCGGCGACCTCCACGACGATCGTGTCGCCACCCCAGGCCTCGGGGACCAGCTCCTGCTCCACGAGCCCCTGGCGGGCGCGGTCGGGATCGGCGTCCTCGCGGTCGCACTTGGTGATCGCGACGATGATCGGCACCTCGGCCGCCCGCGCGTGGTTGAGCGCTTCGATCGTCTGCGGCATGACACCGTCGTCGGCCGCCACGACGAGGATCGCGATGTCGGTCGCCTGCGCACCACGGGCCCGCATCGCGGTGAACGCCTCGTGACCGGGTGTGTCGATGAACGTGATCGGCTTGTCGCCGTGCTTCACCTGGTACGCACCGATGTGCTGGGTGATGCCTCCTGCCTCACCGGACACGACGTTGGCCTGGCGGATGCGGTCGAGGAGCGTGGTCTTGCCGTGGTCGACATGGCCGAGCACCGTGACGATCGGGGCGCGCGGCTCGAGGAGGCTCTCGTCCTCCTCCTCTTCCTCTTCGTCGCCGAGCAGTGCACGCAGCTCCTGCTCCTGCTCCTGGCCTGGCTCGACGAGCAGCACCTCGGCGCCCAGCGTCTCCGCGACCAGCTCGATCATCTCGTCGGCGAGGGACTGCGTCCCGATGACCATCTCGCCCGCGTCGAACAGCAGGCGGACGAGGTCGGCCGTGTTGCGGTTCAGCTTCGGCGCGAGCTCCTGGAGCGTGATCCCCCGCGGCACGACGATCTCGCCTTCGGGAACCGGAGCGTCGATCGGCGTGAGGACGGGTGCCGACGCGGGCCCGAGATCCTCGGCATTGCGGCGACGACGCTTCTTGCGTCGGGGACGCGGGCCACCGCCGGGACGTCCGCGTCCGCCGCCGCCCGGGCGACCGCCAGGGCCGCCGCCGGGGCCGCCGCCCGGCCCACCACCGGGGCGGGGTGCGAACCCGCCACCACCGCCGCCGCCGCCCGGGCGTCGTGGCGCACCACCGGGGGCGCCGCCACCGCCGGACGGGCGCTGGGAGCCGCCACCGCCGGTGCCGGGCGTGAACGAGCGTGCGCCGCCTGCCGGCGGCGGGACCCGACGCTGACCGGGGGGCGGGGGGATCGGCTTGCCGGTCGCCGAGCGCAGCAACGACGCGTCGGGGGCCGCGGGCGGCTCGGGCGGCGCTTCGGGGGGCGCGGGCGGCGGTGTGGACGCGGCCGCGGGCTGACGGGTGGGCATCGGCGGACGCTCGGGCGCCGCCGTCGGGCGAGCCGGCTGACGGGTGGGCATCGGGGGGCG
>DASUAO010000053.1:0-31188 GCA_035763745.1 Acidimicrobiia bacterium | reverse complement strand
GCGCTCGACGTAGAAGTCGCGCCAGAGCTGGACCTCCGAGAGCACGAACGCGTGGATCACGCCGACGGTGCCGCCGGGGCGCCACCCCCGCCCGTGCGCGTCCTCGATCGCCTCCCGGGCCGCGGCATGCAGCGACCGGCTGAACTTGGAGGGGCCGTCGGACGGGCTCTCTTCGTCGGGGATCGTCGCGAGCCAGATCTCGTCCCGACCGAACTGCTCCGCGAATCCGGGGTGCAGGACCGCGGCGGGCTCGCTCGTGACGAGACCGTCCCAGAGGTGCTTGTTCCCCCAGCCGAAGCCGGTGACGGTGCCGAGACCGCAGATCGACGGTGGCGGCTTCGGTGCAGATCCCATGGCATGCCCCCCAAGCGCAATTGCCTGACGCAACTGTTCCAGAGATCACGGTGCGCGCGCCAGTGGTCACTCCCAATGACTTCACATCAGCCACATGAATCACATCTGTCGTATTCGCCCGCATCCGCCACAACACAAGGGATGCATGGCCTCTGACGTGCCGGTGGCTCCCCGGAGATGCCATGATCTGTCGGTCCAGTTTCGTCACCCGGGGGGTTCCATGCGTCGCTCCGCTCACCTCGTCGCGCTCGTCACGCTCGTCCTTGGCCTGCTCGGCGGCGTCGCCGTCGCCCAGCCGACCCAGATCGGCCCCGACGACCCGGGCGTCAAGACCAACGCGAAGGGCGCCTACGACGCCTGGACGCTGGTCGCGCCGTTCGAGCAGCAGTACACGTACCTCGTCGACATGGACGGACGCGTCGCGAAGTCGTGGCGGACCAGCACCCGCCCGGGGCTCTCCCAGGAGCTCCTCCCCGACGGCACCCTGGTGCGCGCCGGCAACCTCGAGCTGAACGGGGTGTTCCAACGCGGCGCGGGTGCCGGTGGTCGGATCGAGGCCCTCGCGTGGGACGGCAGCACACTGTGGCAGAAGGACATCGCCAGCGACACCGAGATGCAGCACCACGAGATCGATGTGATGCCCAACGGCCACGTGCTCGCGATCGTCTGGGAGTACAAGACCGCCGACGAGGCGATCGCGATGGGTCGCCGACCGAAGAGGCTCTGCGCCCAGCCCTGCAAGGGGTTCAACCCGAACCACCCCGAGGACCAGCTCTGGCCGGAAAAGATCGTCGAGTACGACCCTGCGACCGACTCCTTCGTGTGGGAGTGGAAGGTGTGGGATCACCTGGTCCAGGACTTCGATCCGGACCTCCCGAACTACGTCGAGGACGTCTCGACCCGCCCCGACCGCATCGACATCAACTACATCCTCAACGGCGACAACGCCGAGGCGGACTGGAACCACGCGAACGGCATCAACTACAGCGCGGAGCGCGACGAGATCGTGCTGAGTCTGCGCACCTTCAGCGAGTTCTGGGTCATCGACCACGCCACCACGACCGATGAGGCCGCGGGCCCAGCGGGCGACATCAAGTTCCGCTACGGGAACCCGCTCGCCTACGGCGACAAGAAGGGGGAGCGTCAGCTGTTCTTCCAGCACGACGCCGAGTTCATCGAGTCCGGACTCCCTGGCGAAGGCAACATCCTGGTGTTCAACAACGGCGCACCCGAGATCCGAGAGTTCACGACCGTCGACGAGATCATCCCCGAGCTCGACGCCGACGGGAACTACGTGCGGGACCCGAAGGGTGGCTTCAAGGCGATCAGCGAGCGTGTCTATCCCGTGAAGGGCGGCAAGGACGAGGGCGAGTTCGCGGCGATCGTCTCGAGCGCGCAGCGCCTCCCGAACGGCAACACGTTCATCGCCTACGGCCCCGAGGGCCGCACCATCGAGGTGACGCCGAAGGGCAAGATCGTGTGGGACTGGAGGAACCCGTACTACGCGCTCCGCCCCAACAGCCCGCGCAACAGCGGTGCGGGCTTCCCCATCCGGCAGAACTGGTTCTTCCAGGTCGACAAGTACGGCAAGGACTTCGGCGCCTTCGTCGGCAAGGACGCCCAGCTCAACCCGCCGCCGCCTCCCGCGGACGAAGAGGAAGAGGACAACTAGCGGGCGACGTGACCTCGACGCGCGTCCGGCGCACCGAGCCCACGAGGTCGGGGGCGCCGGACGCGGGTCAGAACTTGGGCGCGTCTCCCGACGCGAGCCACGCGGCGACGTCGCGCTGGCCGGCCTCGTAGCCCAGCTCGATCAGGCGGTCGAAGGCCTTGAAGTCGGCGATGCTGTAGTCGTCGATGTCGGGCCGGATGTAGAGGTCGCCGTGGTCGGCGTCCTGCTCGCTGCCGAGCTCGGTGAGCCGCATCAGGATCCGTCCGAGGCCGGCTGCGCTCGTGCGGTGCTTCTTGCGTCGCATCCGGTTGCGCAGCAGCTTCCAGCCCGAGACCACCCCGTCGTCGGGGAGCGCTCCCGCAACGACATCACGCGTCTTGCCGACGTCGATGGCGATCACCGAGATCCCCTCGTGCTCGTCGCGCATCACACCGACCGGCATGTTGTCGAGCATGCCGCCGTCGACGAGCAGGTCGCCGTTCTCGGTGCGCACCGGCGGGAAGACACCGGGGATCGAGAAGCTCGCCCGGATCGCGAACCACCCGGGGCCGCTGCGATGGACCACCTCGTGCCCGGTGGTGAGGTTGGTGGAGACGCAGTAGACGTGGCGCCATCCGTCCTCGAGGTCCAGCCCCTCGGCGCCATCCCGGATGGACTGCGTCACGCGCCGCCCGCGGGCGAGCGAGACGACCGGGAACGTGACGTCGAACGGTGACGAGTCGAGCACCGCGGCCCGGATCTGGGCCGCGATCTCGTCGGCGGTCTGGCCGCGTGCGGCACCACCCGCGAGCAGCGAACCGATGCTCGTACCCCCGGTCGCGTCGATCGGGACACCGGCCTCGAGCAGCGCCTGGTAGACGCCGATCCCGGCGATGCCTCGGGCGCCGCCGCCGCTGAAGACCACCCCGATGCCTCGACCCAGGATGAGACGGGCGACACGATCGACGTCGGCATCCCGGTCGACCCGGACGTGGTGGTGGCGATCGACGTCGCGCCCCGCGAGGAACCGGCGGGTTTCGCGCGGATCCTGCGTCGACGCGGGGTGCACGAGCACGAGCTCGACCCGGCTCTTGAGGAGACGGCGCCGCTCCGCGATCGAACGTTCGATGTCACGCACGGCTGGGGAGCCGTCCGCCGATGCCACCACCAGGACCAGATCGGCCTGCCGGATGCACGCGTCGGTCCACGACCCCGGCTCGGCGCTCCCCTGGTACGCGACGACCTCGAACCCGCTCTCGTGCTCCGCGAACCACGCTGCGAGTCGGTCGGGCCCGACTTCCTCGAGGGTGCCCACGGCCGCAGCGGTGGCTGCCTTCGTGACGTGGCCGGCCGGGCCGGCGAGCCGATCGAGCGACTGGTGGAGACGCTCGCTCATCCCGATGACTCCGGGCCCGTGGTCGAGCGGCACCACCGCGATCGTCGCGACGGGGCTGGTCGGGCTGCCTTCCCGGAACGAGCGCACCAGGCGTCGGATGACCTCGGTGGTGAACTCCCGTTGGATCGCCGGGTTCGTGCTGACGAGCTGGGTGAAGGCCGTCGTGTCGAGCCGAAGCACCTGGCTGTCGCGGACGGCAGTGACGGTCGCCGAGCGCGGGTCGTCGGTGATGAGAGCGAGCTCGCCGACGATGTCGCCGCGTCCGAGCTCGGCGACGACCGTCTCGGTGCCGTCGTCGCGTTCGATCGACACCCGGAACCGTCCGACCGAGACCAGGAAGAGCGCGTCGGCCGGGTCGCCTTGGCGCATCAGCACCGCGCCTCCGGGTATCGCCTGTGGCTCGAACTGCTTCGCGAGCAGACCGCGCGCGGAGGGGTCGAGGCCCCTGAAGATCGAGCCCTCCTCGATGAGTCGCTCGATCGCGTCGCGGGGGACAGGTCCGCCGTCCCTGGCGACGGTCATGCCGACGCGGACGACTTCGTCGCAGCTTCGAGCTCGTCGCGGGTCCGTCGGAGCTCGGCGGCGAGGCCGGCGAGCAGCTCGAAGGTCATCTCGGGGAACTCCCGCAGGAGTGTGCGGAACATGCGGACGCCGAGCACCGCCACCGTGACCGGCGCCGTCGCGACCACCGTGGCGCTCCGAGGCTCGCCGTCGAGCAGGGCCATCTCACCGAAGCACGCCCCCCGCCCGACCGCGAGGACCTCTTCGCCGCCGCGGCGCACCGACGCCGTCCCGTCGACGACGAGGAACAGGGCGTCGCCTTCCTCCCCCTCCTCGATGAGCGTCGCATCCGCGGGCAGGGACGCGGTCTCCATGTGACGCGCGACGGTGCCGCGCTCGCGCTTGGAGCAGCGCGAGAACAAGTTGACGTCCGCGAGCAGGTCGACGAGCTCCCGTCGAGACGGCTTCGCCATGCTCTCCCCCCCACCGCGCATGCACGTGCAGGCGTGCGACGCGCGGCAGCGTATCGTACGCTCATCCCGGGGGTTCGGAGTCGGACCAGGGGGACGTTGATGCGCCGACTCGCGCGATGGGTGGTCCGGGGGCGATGGATCGTCATCGTCGGCGCAGTCGTGTTCCTGATCGTCGCCGGCGTGCTGGGTGCGGGCGTGAAGGAAGATCTCTCCGCCGGCGGCTTCGAGGACCCCGGGAGTGAGTCGACGTTCGCGGCCGAGGCGCTGCTCGAACGGTTCCCGTCCGCGGGTGAGCCCGACTTCGTGATCCTGGTCACCGCAAAGTCCGGCTCGGTCGACGACGAGGACGTCACCGCGGTCGCGACCGAGCTGGTGGACGACCTCGCAACTCGCCCCGAGGTCATCGAGGTCGGCTCCTACTGGACGAGCGGGAAGCCGCCACCGCTCAGGAGCACCGGGGGCGATGAGGCGCTGATCTTCGCGATCCTGCGCGGCGACCTCGACATGCGGGTGAAGGCCGCGGAGCACCTCTCCGAGGAGTTCACCGTCGACACCCCGGTCATCCGCACCGCGATCACGGGGATCTCCGAGGTCGCGCGGCAGGTGAGCGACCGGTCCGAGAAGGATCTGCTCCGGTCCGAGCTCATCACCGCACCCATCGTGGGGATCGCGCTCATCCTCGTCTTCGGGAGCCTCGTCGCCGCCGGTCTGCCGCTCGCCATCGGGATCCTCGCGATCGTCGGGACGCTCCTCGTGCTCACGATCCTGGCGTCACTCACCGAGGTGTCGGTGTTCGCGATGAACCTCACCACCGGCCTCGGGCTGGGGCTCGCGATCGACTACGCGCTCTTCATCGTCTCGCGCTACCGCGAAGAGCTCGCGTCGGGAGTGTCCTCGCGTGTCGCCGTCGCTCGTACGCTCCAGACGGCGGGGCGCACGGTCGCCTTCAGCGCCGGCACCGTGATGATCTCCCTCATGGCGCTCCTGCTGTTCCCGCAGCCCTACCTCCGGTCGTTCGCGTACGCGGGCGTCGCGGTCGTGGGGCTGGCGGCAGTGGCCGCGATCATCGTGCTCCCGGCCATCCTTGCTGCCCTCGGCCCCCGCGTGGAGAAGGGCCAGCTCTTCAAGCACAAGGTCGACGACCACAACGGCTTCTGGGGCCTCCAGGCGCTACGAGTGATGCGCCGCCCGTGGATCTACGCGATCTCGGTGGTCGCGATCCTCGTCACGCTGGCGATCCCCTTCTTCAGCATCCAGCTCGGGCAGATCGACGATCGCGTCATCCCGCCCGAGGTCGCGAGCAGTCGCGCTGCGACCGACCGGATCCGCGAGGACTTCGAGAGCCGGGAAAACGGCGCACTGCGACTGTTCCTCCCCGGCGTGGATCCCGTCGCCGACGTCTCGGACGTCGACACGTTCGCGAAGCGCTTGCGCGACCTTGCCGGCGTCGCCCGCGTCGACGCGGCATCCGGCGTCTACTACGGGCCCGAGCCGACCGACGTCTGCCCCGAAGGCGACTGCGACTTCCCACCTGAGGTCACCGTGCTCTCCGAACGCTTCTTCAGTGAGGACCACCCCACCGACACCTGGGTCAACGTCGTTCCCGACATCGAGCCGATCTCTGGCGAGGGTGAGGATCTCGTCGACGCGGTACGGGCGACACGGGCGCCGTTCGACTTCACGGTCGCCGGACCGTCCGCGCGCCTCGTCGACACGAAGGCGACGATCGGGGATCGCCTCCCGATCGCGTTGGGGGCGATCGCGCTCGTGACGTTCGTGTTGCTGTTCCTGATGACCGGGAGCCTGCTCGTCCCGCTGAAGGCGCTGATCCTCAACATTCTCAGCCTCACCGCGACGTTCGGGGCGATGGTGTTCATCTTCCAGGAGGGGCGCTTCACCGGGTTCCTCGGCTACACCGAGACCGGCTTCATCGACACCTTCACCCCCGTCCTCATGTTCTGCATCGCGTTCGGTCTCTCGATGGACTACGAGGTGTTCCTGCTCTCTCGCATCAAGGAGGAGTACGACTACGACCACGACAACGAGCGAGCGGTCGCCGTCGGCCTCGGGAAGACCGGCCGCATCGTGACCGCTGCGGCGCTGCTCCTCACGATCGTGTTCCTCGGACTCACGACGTCGAAGGTGTTCCAGGTCAAGCTCTTCGGGCTCGGCCTGATGCTGGCGATCCTCGTCGACGCGTTCCTGATCCGAGCCACGCTCGTCCCCGCGTTCATGCGCCTCGCCGGGCGCCTCAACTGGTGGTCGCCGAGGTTCCTCCGCCGGTTCCACCTGCGCTTCGGCATCTGGGAGAACGAGCCGATCAAGATCCTCGACCGCGAGATCGACGCAACCCCCTGAGGCGCGCGCCGCCCTCAGCCCAACCGACCGCCCGAGGATTCGCGTGGCGTGGGCCGGAGCACGGCGGTCTCCGGGGCCCGGACCCACCACGCGCTCCGGCCGAACCACGGCCGCTGGGGGTAGATCCGCCGCGAGGTCTGCACGCAGTCGACCACTCCCTGCATGATGCGATCGGTCGCGTCGAAGAGGTCATCGTCGGGCCCGACGGACACCGGCTCCCCCACCACGATGCACCCGCACACCCAGGGTCGGAACGATGGCTTCCGCCCGATCGTCCAGACCCGGTGGAAGCCCCAGAGCCCGACGGGCGTGACCGGCACCCCGCTCGTCGCCGCGAGCCGGGCGATCCCGGTCTTGCCGGGCATCGGCTCGAGGGTCCGCGAGATCGTCCCCTCGGGGTAGATGCACACCATCTGCTCGGCCCGCAAGGACTCGGCGGCCGCGGTGAGCGAGCCGGCAGCCGCGGCGGACGCGCGGGGCACGGGGATCTGCTTGGTGCGCACCAGGAAGAAGCGGAACACCGGGATGTTCCACAGCTCGGCCTTGGCGAGGAACCGGGCCTTGCGCAGTCGCCGCTCCCCGAGCCAGAGCAGCAGCAGGGGGTCGAGGAACGAGACGTGGTTCGCGGCGATCAGCACCGGCCCCTTGTGCGGGATCCGCTTGCGCCCGGAGAAGCGGATGCGAAAGAGGAGGCGCAGTGGATAGACGAGGATCCGCGCGAGCACCCAGACCGGTTCCACGGCCGGGGAGCCTAGGGCAGCGGGGTCGGGATCCGGATCAGCCGGTGGCGGCCGAGCTCTTGATCCGCTCGTAGAGGTCGCCGACCGTCGAGTCGGCGAGCGCGTCCTTGTCGTAGATCGACTCGTCGACCTCGATGCCGGCCTTGCGCTCGATCTCGAAGACCCATTCGAGGATGTCGAGCGAGTCGACCTCGATCTCGGCGAGCTTCGACGCGCCGGTGATCTCGTCGTCCTCGGCGATCTCGCGGAGCTCGACCAGCAGCTCGTCGAGCGCAGGAAACGCCATGTGTGACCGTGCCTCCTGGCTTGGGGGGACGTCGGGGTTCACCGGATCGGCGGACGTCGATAACGTACCTCCCGAAAGGGCGCCACGACCGGCGGGAGAGCCGTGCACGGAGCAGACGAGGAGCCGCAGCGCATCGTCGTCACGGGGATGGGCGTGGCATCGGCGGGCGGCTGCACGGTGGGTGACCTCTGGGACCGGTTGCTCGACGGGAAGTCGGTGGCGGCGGAGATCGAGCGGGTCGACCTCACCGGCTGTCCGATCCGCTTCGGATGCGAGGTCCGCGGCTTCGAGGACGCGTCGGTGCTCTCGGCCAAGGAGTCCCGCCGCCTCGACCGCACGACGCAGCTCACAGTCACCGTCGCCGATGCCGCGTGGGCCGATGCCGGCGCGCCGACGCCCGACCCGGCGCGGATCGCGACGGTCGTCGGGACCGGATTCGGCGGCCTCGAGTCCGCCCAGGACAGCGCCCGCGACTTCTTCGCGACCGCCACGCCTGACACCAAGGGCCGCGTCCACCCGCTCTTCATCCCAACGGCGATGCCCAATGCCGGCTCGGCGCAGATCGCGATCCGTGGGGGGCACCGCGGACCGTGCCTCACGGTCACCACGGCGTGCGCGGCGGGCGCGAACGCGATCGGCGAAGGCGCTCGGCTCTTGCAGCAGGGGGCCGCCGACGTGGTCGTCACCGCGGGAGCCGAGGCTCCGATCACCGCATGGATCGTGTCCGGCTTCGCGGCGGCGCGCGCCCTCTCGGAACGGCGCGACGACCCGGGCGGAGCCTCGCGGCCGTTCGACGCAGAACGCGACGGCTTCGTCATCGCCGAAGGCGCCGCTTCGCTCGTCCTCGAGAGGCTCCCCGATGCCCGCGCCCGCGGCGCGCACATCCACGCCGAGCTGCTCGGCTACGGGCGCAACACCGACGCGCACCACCTCGTCGCGCCGTCCGCTGACGGGTCCGGGGCTCGGGACTGCATGCAGCTCGCACTCGACGACGCCGGGATCACCGCGGCCGACGTCACCCACGTCAACGCCCATGGCACCTCGACGGAGCAGAACGACGTCGCCGAGGCAACCGCGCTCCGGTCGGTGTTCGGCGGCGCCCCTCCGCCGGTCACGTCGGCGAAGGGCGCGATCGGGCACGCGATCGGCGCGGCCGGCGCGATCGAAGCCGTGGCGTCGATCGTGACGCTCACCCACGGCACCATCCCTCCGACGGCCAACTACGCGACGCCCGACCCCGCGATCGACCTCGACGTCGTGACCGCACCGCGCGAGCTCGCGCCGGGCGCGATCCTGTCGAACTCGTTCGCCTTCGGCGGCCACAACGCGACGCTCGTGTTCGCGCGGCTCTGACGACGTCCACCGCGAGTGGAGCTCGGAGGACGTCGATGCTCAGCCGCCGGAGAGCGCCTGCATGATCACGACCTCGTCCGTCTCGGCGATCGCCGAGTCGAGGTCGTCGGCGGTCTCGCCGTTGAGGAACACCCGCATGTGCCGGCGGATGCGGCCCTGCTCGTCGTGGCTCGTGCGCGGCCACACGTCGGTGCCGTCCATCGGGAACACCCATGCGGTATCGGGATCGCGCGGGTGCAGCTCGATCGGGAACCCGACGTCGCCGACGTCGCGCGGCATGTTGTCACGTCAGCTGCGGCACGGTGATCTGCGAGGCGGACGACGCGCTGTTCCAGTAGAGGTTGGTCGAGGAGCAGAACGGGGTGTTCGGCTGGTCGAACCGGAAGGCGAGGCGGTCGCCTGTCGTGAAGCTCGTGGAGGTGGTGGAGAACGACGACGTGAACAGGGTGGTGCTGTCGGTCTGTGCCGGCACCGTCAGGACCGTGGTCCCGAGTGATGTCCCGTTCCGCAGGAGCGTGAGGGTGACAGGGCAGTCCTGGTTCCGGGTGTTCGTGAGGTAGAGGTTGGCGGTGGTCGTCCCGGCCGCGAGCGACTGACCCGTCGTGAAGGTGCTCGAGCAGAAGTCCATGGTCGCCTCGCGCCCGCCCCACGAGGCTTCCGGTCCGGTGGGAGTGAAGCCCTGTTGCATGTCGCGCGAGGTCAGCGGCGATCCCGTCGCGCCGACGAGGCAGTTCGTCCCCGTGTTGGCGGTGGTGTCCTTGAACACGAACGTTGCGCCACCCACCGTGAAGGAGACCTGTGTGCTGTTCGCGCTCTCCCAGTTCGCCCCGCCAGTCGTGCGCTTCGATCGGAGCACGTAGTACCAGGTGCCGTTCCCGGGTGAGTCGGTGTACGTCGTGGTCCCCAGGCCTTCGATCTGCGTGATCTGCGAGTAGGGACCCCCGCTCGCGCTCGAGCGGAACACGCGCACGCCGTCGGCGCTCGGCGATGCGGGCGCGGTCCAGGTGAGCTTGACGCCGGCGTTCGAGGTGGCCTGCACGTTCGTCGGGGGCAAGAGCGAGGCGCTCCCGACCGCGGGTGCGGGAGGCGTCGGCGTCGCGGTGAACTGGGCGCCGGCGAGCCCGGCGAGGGCAAGCGCACCGACCGTCGTCACCCCGACGGTCGTGATCGCGAACGCTCGCCGAGTCGTCATCCTGCGCTGGCGGCGGCGGATGACGCCGTGCGGGTCGTGGGCCTTCCAGCTGATCGGGCCCTTGCCCCAGATCACCGACAGCGCGGCGAGCAGGAACACGAGGACCCCGCCGACGAGGACGATCATCCGCATGTTCACACCGGTGAGCCACCCGAGGATGGTCCCGGCCTTCGGGACGTGGTGCACCACCCGCCAGGCCGTGGCCCCGCGCAGCCGGATCCGCCACGCATCGGGCGCGTCATTGGCGTCGCCCTTGGTGATGTAGACCGTCCCCTCGCCCTTGGCTTCCTGCTCCTCGTAGATCCGGTGCATGGTGAGCGGGTTGCCGTCGGTGGGCGCGTTGAAGAGGATCACGTCGCCGACGTTGACGTCGGACGTCGGTATCGGCTCGGCGAAGACGATGGAGCCGGTCGGGATGGCCGGGCTCATCGACCCCGACAGCACCGGCGCGAGGCGGAAGTGACCGGTCGCGTTGCCGAACACCACTCCCGCGAACACGACCGTGCTCGCGAGCGTGCATGTGACCAGCACGAGGCGCAGCAGCCGCATCGGCCAGGGACGGCGCGTGCGGACCCGGGCGCGCCGCTCCTGTCGATTCGCCCTGGTTGCGTCGTCCATGGTGACCGCGGCCTTCCGACGGCTCGGCCTTGTGCTTCCTGCCTCTGCGCGATCGGCAGGACGGGCCCGGCTCCACAGACCACGACGCATCAACCCCGAAATGACGCAGATGCATCAGTCGGACGCCACGGTTGGTGGGCGCGACGACGTGTTGCCCGCGGAGATCGCCCCCGGAGCGGTGCGAACCGGTCGGACGGCCTCAGTTCGACTTGATGAGTCGTGCGCAGAGCATCTTCGACACGTTGAGCAGGAGCTTGGCGGCGACGTCCGCGTCCTGGGCGATCATCTTGCGGAGGGTCCCCTCGCTGAGGCTCAGCACCCGCGTCCCGTCGGTGGCGCAGTAGACGTCGAGCGCGCGCGGACGTTCGAGCAGGAAGGCCATCTCGCCGAACACGTCGCCGGGCGACAGCACCGCCACCACGCGGTCGTCGTCTCGCACCTCGAGCCGGCCGCCGAGCACGACGAACATGTTGCGCGCCACGCCACCCTTCTTCAGGACGTGGTCACCCGCATCGCACTCGATGATGTTGCTGTGCCGCAGGCAGCGCTCCTCCTCGTCGTCGGTGAAGCCCGAGAACGCCGAGATGGTGTCGGACTCCAGCCCGGCGAGCGCCCGGTTCACCTCGACCCGGTACTCGCCGGTCGCGAGCAGCATCGGGCTCATCACGGCCCCGTCGCCGGCGAGGATCGCGTCGACCGCCGGGGGCAGCACGAGTGCTTCGAGGCTCGACGTCGCCCCGACTCCGACCAGCGCGTCCACGCCCTGGGGGAACTGCACCAGCGGGATGAGGTAGCCGGCTTCGGCGCTGTTGATGTTCTTCTTCGCGTAGGTGCGCTGACCCATCCCGAGGTAGAGCGGCAGCAAGTGGGGCTCGCAGGCTCCGAACATGATCCGCACGTCGGGACTGCCGGTGAGCTCGGCGGAGTGGGCGATGAGCTCCTCGACCAAGCCGGAGCCGCGGCGATCGGGCGCGACCATGAAGCGCTCCCCCACCGCCATCATCTCGGCGGGGACCTGCTCGAGGAACGGGGCCAGGCTGTACTGGTGGATCTGACGCTCCGAGAAGTGCGGCCCCCAGGTGAGCCGGCTAGTGGCGACCACCGAGTCCCCGTCCCGCGCGTACGAGATCCAGCTGTGGTCGTCCTCGGGCTCGACCAGCCAGCGATGCTCATGATCGGCGGTGTCCTGGTAGCGGCCCATCTCCTCGACGTAGATGGTGTACCGGAACTCGAAGACTGCGGCCCGCTCCTCGGGGGTCTCGGCAAGACCGAAGGTGTACGCCATCGCAGCATCATGCTCCACTGCGCCGACCGGCGCACGTCGAACGCGCGAAGGTACGCCGATGGACTCCGTCGTCGCCGCTGGGCCACCGCTCGAGCAACGTGGTGTCGCGGTCGGGCACCGGCCGGCGCGGATCGTCGACGAGGCCCGCGACGACCGCACGATCGATCTCGAGTGCTGGTACCCGGCGCTGCCCGGCGATCACTCCCCCACCGTGTACGAGCTCCTCCCCGGCATCGGCGTCACCTCGTTCGCCTTCGAGGCTGCGCTCGCCGCACCGGGACCGCATCCCCTCGTCGTGTGGTCCCACGGCCGGTCCGGGACGCGAACGTCCTACGTGATGCTCTGCGAAGGCCTCGCGGCACGTGGCTACTTCGTCGTCGCGCCGGAGCATCCGGGCGACACGCTGCTCGATTGGATGACCGGGACGGCCGTCGATGACGCGACGAACGAGCGGAACCGGGTCGCCGACCTACAGGTCGTCCTCGACCACCTGCTCGGCAGCGAGTCGGGCACCTTCGACGGCCTCCCCGTGATCGATCCCGCGCGGGTCGCGGTCGCCGGCCACTCCTACGGCGCGTTCACCGCGTATGCGCTCGCCTCGGCCGAGTCGGACCGACCACGGATCCGCGGTGCGGCAGGCTTGCAGTCCCTCACCCGGACGATCCCGCTCGACGATCTCGGACGGATCTCGGTCTCGCTCTTGATGGTCACCGGCTCGTTCGACGACGTCACCCCACCCGTCATCGACGCCGACCCGGCGTTCGACGCGCTCGCCCGCCAGGACGTGCATCGCGTGGACATCCGGGACGCGGGCCACCAGGGTTGCAGCGATGTCGGGCTCTATCTCGAGCTGATCGACGAGGTCGGCGGAGTCCCCGATCTCGTCCGCGACTTCGTCACCGGCATGGCGGCCCAGGTGACCGGACGAGCCGGAACGCGGTGGCGTCCGACTGTCACGCTCCACCTGCGCATCCTCGGTGCCTGGCTCGACGAGGTGACCGGCGGCGACCGGGATCGGGCGCGGGCTGAACTCGCCGCGATCGGAGCGATGCCCGGGGTCGCGGTCCGCCTGACCGATCGTCGCGCCGGGTGCTAGAACCCTTCGATGCCTGACGCACTGGTCGACGTCGAGAACCACGTCATGACGGTCACGATGAACCGTCCCGAGCGCTACAACGCGATGACCCTGCACATGTTCGCCCGTATGGCGGACGCGTGGCAGCAGGCGTCGGCCGACGACGACGTCCGGGTCATCATCCTCACCGGCGCCGAGGGGAACTTCAGCTCGGGGATGGACCTGCGGGCCCTCGCGGGCGACGTCGCCAAGACCGACGACCTCGACGTCGAGGCGCGCATGAAGGACGAGGGACCGGACTTCATCTACAAGGGGCTGCTCAAGACCTACCGGCCGAACAAGCCGATCATCGCCGCGGTCGAGGGGAATGCCATCGCCGGCGGCACCGAGATCCTCCAGGGCACCGACATCCGGGTCGCGGGCGAGTCAGCCACGTTCGGCGTGAGCGAAGCGCGATGGTCGCTCTACCCGATGGGGGGCTCGGCCGTCCGTCTGGCCCGCCAGATCCCGTACACGGTGGCGGCCGACATCCTGCTCACCGGCAAGCACGTCAGCGCCGCGGAGGCCAAGGAGATCGGTCTCATCGGTCATGTGGTCGCCGACGGTGGCGCGCTCGCGCACGCACAGGAGATCGCGGCCACGATCGCCGCGAACGGCCCGCTCGCGGTCGAGGCGATCACCCGCACACTCCACGAGACGATCGGGATGACCGAGCCCGAGGCCTTCGCGCACGAGCACGACTACGGGCAGGCGGTCTTCAACTCCGAGGACGCCAAGGAAGGCCCGAAGGCGTTCGCCGAGAAGCGCACGCCGCAGTTCAAGAAGCGCTAACCCGCCGATGGCGCGGCCGGGCCCACCGCGGTGTCGTCCGCGTTCCCGGCGCTGTCGTTCCAGATCACGTTGTAGACGTGATGGATCCCCTCGATCCCCTTCAGCTCCAGCTCCATCGGAGGCCCGAACTTCAGGTCGCCGCCACTCGCGGTGATCTCCTTGGTGAGCGACGACACGAAGATCTGCCCACCGTCGGCGAGGTTCGCGATCCGTGCCGCCATGATGATGTGCTTGCCGAAGAGGTCGCCCTCGGCGTCGACCATGGCCTCACCGGTGTGCATGCCGATCCGGATACGGATCGGCGAGTCGGGGGTCTCGGCTGCTCGCGTCGCAAGCGCCCGTTGGACGTCGATCATGCACAGGAGCGCACCCCGCGCGCTCGGGAACGTGAGCATGAACCCGTCGCCCTGGTTCTTGACCACGTTCCCCCGGTGCTTGGCGAGGTTCGACTGGATGATCTCGTTGTGCTCACCGAGCACCTCGAACCAGCGTTGGTCACCCAGCGACATCGCGTACTCGGTCGACGACTCGATGTCGGAGAAGACGATCGTGATCGTCCCGCTCACGGCGGCTTGCGATGCGACCTTGGCACTCTCCTCGTCGACGGAGGCGGCGACCGACTCGATCGAGGTCATGCGCGCGCCCGACGTGTCGGCCTTGCCGCGCACCACGGCTCCAGCACTCGCGACGCCGGATCCTCCACCGGTAGCAGCGGTTCCCGGGACCAACCGGAGCTCGGTTCCCCCGAGTCGCACGATGTCGTTCTCCCAGAGCGGGACCGGGACCTCGATCCTCACCCCGTTGACGGTCGTGCCGTTCGTGCTCCCGAGGTCTTCGATGACGAGCTCCTTGCCCTCGAACCGGACGACGGCATGCCGCCGCGACACCTCCGGGTCCGCGAGCAGGAGTCCGTCGCACTCACGACCCATCTCGACCGGCTCACGGATCGCCAGGACGAGCGGCTTGCTGCGCGGCGGGCGCACCTCGACCAGCGGGTAGGACGGCGCGGACCCATCCGATGTGGCCGACCCTCCGGGAGCGGGGGCCTTCGATGCCGAGCCTCGAGCGCTGATACCCCGATGGTATCGGAGCGCCCGCTATGCGCCCCCGGTGGCGGATCCCGGTCCGGCTCCCGTTCCACCTCACTGACCACTTCGGCATCATCCCCGAGCGACGATCACTCTCCGCGGGTTAGGGTCACGCGAGCCAACTCATCCGAGCCAACTCATCTAGGAGGCCCACGCAGCACATGGTCCAGGTCGTCCTGACGCCGGTGCAGAACGCGCTCCCGAGCTACGAGATCGGGGGCGAGCTCGGGCGCGGCGCGATGGGCATCGTCCTCGCGGGCAGGCACCGTCAGCTCGATCGCGAGGTCGCCATCAAGCAGCTCCCGGCCGCCTTCGCGGCCGACGAGGAGGTCCGCCAACGCTTCGGCCATGAGGCCCGCACGCTGGCCTCCTTGGCGCACCCCCACATCGTCCCCGTGTACGACTACGTCGAGCGTGAGGGCCTGTGCCTCCTCGTGATGGAGTCCCTCCCGGGCGGGACCCTCTGGGACCGTTTCATCGGGCAGGGCCTGACGATGGCCACTGCGTGCACCGCCGTGTTGGCGACGTGCGCCGGGTTGCAGTTCGCCCACGAACGCGGCGTCCTCCACCGGGACGTGAAGCCCGAGAACCTCATGTTCGCGGCCGATCGGACGCTGAAGATCACCGACTTCGGCATCGCGCAGGTCTTCGGCGGCGACGAGACCGTCACCACCGTCGATGGTGCGGTGATCGGCACGCCCGCCTACATGGCGCCCGAGCAGGCCGAGGGCGCGGCGTGCGGACCCACGGCCGACGTCTACGCCACCGGCACAGTGCTGTTCGAGCTGCTCTCGGGGTCGCTCCCCTTCTCCATCGAGGGGAAGTCGGTCGAGGTCCTCGAGCGGCGTGTGAACGAAGAGCCGGCCGACCTGGCAACGGTGGCGCCCAACGTGCCCGCGCCGCTCGTCGAAGTCACGATGCGCGCGATCGCCCGCAAACCGCACGACCGCTACCAGAGCGCCGAGGAGTTCGGCGTGGCGCTTGCCGAGGCAGCCACCGAGGCGTTCGGACCTGGTTGGCTGGGGCGCGCCGAACTGACGCTGGTGGCCACCGGACCGATCGCGATCGCCGCCGGCCCGGCCACTCCTCCGACGGATGGTTCGTCGGACGACGCGGCCGGTGCGACGGCCGTCATGGGTCGCGACGCCTCCCATCGCGACCGTGCGCGGATGGACGAGCTGACGCCCGACGACCTCGTCCGCATCGACGACCTGATCGCACCGCCGAAGCGGCCGATCCTCGCGACCCTCGCGTCGACCGCGCTGCTCGCGGGCCTCGTCGTCGTGAGCGCGCTCGGACTCGGTTCGGCCGATCCCCCGGCGAACACGCTGCGCACGGGAGACGTGCGAGTCGCGGGCACCGACATCGCCACTGACGAGCGGGTCGATGCGAACCTGGCGGACGAGATCCCGGTTCGCATCGACGACCTCCCGGCCGGCGCCGCCGACGCGGTCTACGTGCGCCTCGGGTTCTCCGCACTCGGCGTACAGATCCCCCCGTCCCGCTCGGCCCTGCTCGCGCCCGCTCGGGGCGGCGGGTTCGAGGCCGACATCGACGCGAAGCGTGTCCGGGTGCTGGTGAGTGGGAAGGTCCACGGTGAGCTGCGCTTCCTCGACGACCGCAAGCGGGAGCTGCGGGCCGACGAGTTCGGCTTCGAGTCCGATCGCCCGTTCTTCCTCGCCGCGAACGGTCTCGCTGGCCTGCTCGTCCTGGCCTTCGTCCTCACCTACGGCTGGTCGCTCAGCCTCCCCCTGCGCCGTGGGAAGCGTCGGCCGACGGCGCACATCGCGATGGCGGTCCTGGGCGGGATCGCGGGCGCGGCCGTCGTGGACTTGGGATGGGCTCTGCGTGGTCCGCAGATCACGTGGCAGACCCTGGTCGCCGGGACCGCGATCGGCGTGGTGACCTTCCTCGCGATCGCGCAAGCCACCGTCATGGCCGGCCGGCGCAGACGGCTCGTCAGGGCTCGCGAGCGCAAGGCCGAGCCTCCCCCGGACCAAGCCGAGACGATCGGGGCGGGCACGATGACACCGCGGCCCGGCGAGAACCTGAGCCGCGCCCAGGCTCGGGCGGAGCGGCGGGCCCAGCGGCGCGCCAAGCGCCAGGCCGAACGGGAGGGCGCCGGACCCCGCACCTCCCGCGACACCACCATCACCGGCTCCGACGCCGGACCCCGCACCTCCCGCGACACCACCATCACCGGCTCCGACGCCGGGACGCCTCCGGGCGAGGACAGCCCTCCGGACGACGCCTCGTCCGACGCCGAACCACCACCGGCGTCGGACGCCGAGGAGGACTGATCGGTGCGTAGACCGATCCGACGACTCACCGCGACGGGAGTCCTCGCGCTCCTCGGCCTCACACTCGCAACCGCTGCCGCCACCCCAGCAGCCGCCAAGGAACCGCCGCGGGTGGCGTTCGTCGCGATCCTGGACGAGCAGGACCTCAGCCTCTCGTCCTCCGGCGATCCGATCGTGCTCAATCCAGACCGGCAGTCGTTCCTCACGCTCACGATGCGCAACAACACGGACTCCTCGGTCACGGTCCGCAACGTCCAGATCCGCGGGGGCGCGTTCGGGATCACGCTCTTGTCCTACAACGTCACGATCAACGCCGAGATCGCGGCCGATGACGAGACCCGGGTCGAGGTCCCGGTCGATTTCGTCGACCTCGGGCAGCAGGCCAGCGGGCTTCTGCCGGCGTCGATCCGTCTGCTGGACTCCGACCGGAGTGTGCTCGGGAAGCAGAGCTTCACCCTCGACGTCCAGAGCTCGGCGACGTCGCTGATGGCGGTCTTCACACTGGTCGTCGCCATCGCGACGGCCACCAGCATCGCGGTCATCTGGATCGCGGTCGGGCGACGGCGACTCCCGTCCAGCCGCTGGCGGCGAGGTCTGCGATTCGGGCTCGTCGGCGCCGGGGCGGGCGTCTCGGCGACGCTGATCCTCGCCGAGCTCCTCCTCGTCACCCCCGCCGGCAAGGTGTGGATCCCCCTGCTCGTGGTCCCGGCGGGTGTCGGATTCCTGCTCGGCTGGTTCTCACCGGGGCCGCTCGGCGACGAGGACGAGGAGGAGATCGAGGACTGGATGCGGGAGACGGTCGCCGATCCCTCGATCGCCCAGCCGAGGGAGGCCTAGGGGCCCGCGAGCTTCCGCAGCTCACGCCGAGCCGCCTCAGCCGCGTCTGCTGCTCGTCGGGGATCTGCGCGTCGATCCGGCGCGGTCCGACGTTGAGCAGCAGGTTCCCGCCCTTGGCGACGATGTCGCTGAACGACCACAGGAGCTCGTCGCGGGCGAGGAAGTGCTCCGGTCGGGACTCCGCGTTGCACCCGAAGCTCTGCTCCATCCCGCGCACGCACTCCCACGGCGTGCGCTGGATGCCGGTGAACGACACGTACTCGGGCGTGCGCACGTCGAAGTGCGGTGGCTTCGGGGGCACGATCCCGGCGCCCTCGGTCGCCTGCCGACGCGCACCCGCGTCGATCACCCGCCGACCAGCGTTCGTGCGGGCGAGGCCCAACAACGGGTTCCACGGCATCCAGCGGTTGTTCACGACCCCGTCGGGGTTCGCGGCGTAGTAGTCCTCGAACAGGGCCCAGAGGCGAGTGGGGTCGGTGGCCACGCGATGTCGTTCCAGAGCATGCTCGGGCGGTACTGGCGTCGCGCCACCATGCCGGAACCGGTCGTCGCCGCAACCGCGCGAGCTGCGCGTTCCTCAGTGGCATCGCCCGGGACCGTACCCCCATCTCGAAGCTCGGAGCTCACTCGCAGGACCGGTCACCGACGAGCGAGCAGCTCGCGAAGGTTGGCGACGAGCACCGCCGCGGCCGCGAAGCCGAAAGCGACGGTGAAGACCCACCGCCAGTCCCGCACGGCGAGGGCGAGGACGAACGCGGCCACGAAGACGACGACGACGAGCACCAGCACGGACCACAGGAAGTTGATCAACCGGCGCCGGAGGAAGGCTTCGATGCCGAGCAGCGCGACGACACCGGCACCGGTCCACGCGCCGATGACGGCCGGGGTGTAGAAGATCGCCGCGACCAGGCCCAGGATCAGCGGGGCGCTCAGGGTTCCCCAGGTGTTGAGGAGACGCCGACGCACGAGCGGTTCGGAAGGCTCGGGGATCGCGGGGCGTCTGAGGTGGGCGCGAGGAGCGGAGGGCGTCGCCGCACCCCGCTCGAGCCGACGCTGCTCCGACCGGAGCTCCGCTTGGGCGCGTCGCAGCCGTGCGAGCTCCACCTCGGCAGCTGCGATCTCGCTCGGTCCGATGCTGCCGACGAGTGCTTCGGCGCGCAGGCGCAACCGTGACTCCTCAAAGGTGCGGGTGAGCTCGTCGGCTTCGCGCTCGAGCATCTCCAGGCGCCGGCGGCGGACCTCGCCCTCCATCGCCGGCGGCGCCACCTTCTGCAGGCCTGCGAAGCCGACGGGATCCGACCAGGCCTGGCGGACCGAGCCGTCCCGGTTGAATCGCGGCCCGGCCGGGGCTCGCTCTCCGCCGACGACGCCGGTGGTGTCGAGTCCCCACAGGGCCCGGAAGTCGGCGACCCAGGGCGCCGCCGGGTCGATCACGTACGGCTCCCAGGGGCGATCGCCGTCCGGGCCGATGACGGGGCCGTCGCCGTTCGCGGAGTCGACGAACGGGATGCCGAATCCCCCGGGCGGGGCGTCGATGCGCGCGATCCGACGGAGCCAGGTCGTGAACCGTCGGACGTGCCGGAGGACCGGGACGTCGAGCCGGATCACGTAGTCCCCGGCCTGGAAGTACGAGGCATGCGATCCACCGCCGACGAACACGACGGGGTGCTCCCCCACCACCGTGAGCTCGGGGTCGCCCCACGCGCGACGGAGGTCGTCGCCGGAGTCGTCGTGGCTGGCGAACGCGACCCAGTGCGGGGTGACGTCGTCTTCGGTCTCCTCGCAGAAGACCATCATCTGCTCCCAATCGGCCTCGTGGTCGTTCACCCCCCCGAACGTGGAGCGCCAGTCGTTCATCGCGTAGAAGAACAGGTAGTGCAGCACCGTCCACCCGCCGTCGCGGACCACCCGCGCGTAGTAACAGGGGCGCTCGTGCATCCCGATTCGCTCGGCCTTCTCCGCCGCCGCCGCGGCGACGCCGGACGGGACGGTTCGACGCACGATGAGCGAGAGCTGGAAGAGGACGTCGGCGACCCGCCCGACGAAGCCGACCCGAGCCAGGCGGGTCAGTCCGGCCCGGCGCGTGCGCCACCGAAGCTTGGCGCCCACGCGCCGCTCGTCCTCGGTCACGAACTGCAGGAACGTGCCGGTCCGCCCGCCCTCGGCCGTGGCGAGGCGCTCCAGGGTGAGCCGTCCCGGCGCGACGAGCGTCAGGACGCCGGACTCCGTGCGCGCCCGGAGCGAACACGCCGCGACGTAGTCGTCGACGGCCGACGGCATGAACCGCTCACCCCCCGTCAGCCGGACGATGGGCTCGAACCGGCGCAGCAACGCCAGATCGTCAGTCGTCGAAGATCCCTGCTGCGGCGGTTGCCGTGATTCGCCGGGTTTCGCCGTCACTGCACCTGCTCGATGACGCGAGCCTCGTGTCGAGTCGATCCGTGAGGATGGCGATCCTAGCGAGGCTCGGTCGGCGGGCCCGCCGCCGTGTGCGCGGTGCCCGGCGGGTCGACGGCCCACGGCGGCGCGCTCCCCCACGTCTCCTCGAAGACGAGCTCGGGGAGGGGACGGCGACGCACTCGGCCGTGGGACCCCGCCGGCTTCCCGAGGGAGATGGTCGCGGCGACGAACACGTCGTCGGGGATGTCGAGCAGCGTCCGGAGCTCGGCGTCCGCCCCGAAGTTCCATCCGGTGAGCACGCCGCCGTACCCGAGCGCGCGCGCCGCGAGCAGGAGGTTCTGACAGGCCGGGTAGATGGAGGCGCCCTCGAAGGACGCCGGCGGCCGGTAGCGGACCAGGCACGGGAGGACGAGGACGGGTACCCGCTCGAACTCGTCGACGTAGTGCTGCATCGTCGCCGCCATCCTGGCCTTCGGCGACGCGTCCTCGGCCCCCGACCGCTCGTCGTAGCCGTCGACACTGCGCTTGGTCCCCCACATCCGACGGGCGCTCGTCCCGATCAACGCCTTGGCTTCTCGGGCCTTCGGCCCGTCGGTGAGGACGAGGAAACGGAATGGCTGGCGATTGGAACCGCTCGGGGCCCGCGTCGCGGCGAACAGGATCGCCCGCAACGCGTCGTCGGGGATCGGTTCGTCACGGTAGCGACGGATCGACCGGGTCGACGTCAGGCCTTCGAGGAGCCCGACGGTGTCGCGGGGTAGGTCTGCGCGGGCGAGGTCAGGGGCCGGGTCTCGCTTCCCCGCCCCGTGGGCGCTCATCGGTCGTCCCTCAACCGTCGTGGCTCCCGTGGCCGGTCACCCTCGGCGGAGCAGCGTCCCCGAGCCGAGGCCACCGCCACAGCACATCGTCACGATCGCCCGCTCGGTGTCCGTGCGCTCGAGCTCGTGCAGCGCCTTGGTGAGGAGGATGGCGCCGGTCCCGCCGAGCGGGTGGCCGATCGCGATGGCGCCGCCGTTGGGGTTCGCCTTCTCCATGTCGGGGTCCAGCTCACGCTGCCACGCGAGCACCACGGATGCGAACGCCTCGTTGATCTCGACGACGTCGATGTCCGACATCTCCAGTCCGTTGTCGGCGAGCAGCTTGCGGGTGGCCGGGATGGGGCCCTCGAGCATGAGCACCGGGTCGCAGCCGACCAGGCACGACTGGACGATGGTCGCCCTCGGCGTGAGACCGAGCGTCTCGGCCTTCTGGCGCGTCATGAGGAGCACGGCAGCCGCACCGTCGGCGATCTGCGACGAGCTCCCGGCGGTGTGCACGCCATCGGGTCGCCCCGTCGGCTTCAGCGCAGCCAGTGCCTCGAGCGACGTCTCGCGCAGCCCTTCGTCGCGCGCGACCTCGTGGGTCGACCCCGTCGGCTTCCCATCCGCGTCGAGATCCGGTGCCGCGACCGTCACCACCTGCGTCTCGAAGCGGCCTTCCTCCCACGCGCGCGCCGCGCGATCCTGCGAGAGCTTCCCGAAGGCGTCGCATTCCGCGCGGGTGATCCCCCACTGGTCCGCGATCCGCTCCGCACCTTCGAACTGGCTCGTCCACTCGTACTGCTCGCGGTAACGGCGGTTGATCGGCTTCCCCACGTCGGGGTCGCGCGGGATCGTCGATCCCATGGTCACGCGGCTCATGACCTCCACACCACATCCGACGGCGACATCGACCTGCCCGGCCGCCACGAGCGCCGCCGCGAGGTTCGTCGCCTGCTGGGCGGAACCGCACTGCGCGTCGACGGTGGACGCAGCGACCTCCATCGGGAGCCCGGCCGCGAGCCAGGCGTTGCGGGTCACGTTCATGCCCTGCATCCCGACCTGGCCGACACAGCCTCCGACCACCTGGCCCACCTCGGCCGGATCGACGCCGGCCCGGTCGAGCACCTCACGTTGCACGATGCCCAGCAGGTCGATCGAGTGCATGGTCGACAGGCCGCCGTTGCGTCGCCCGGTCGGCGTCCGCACTGCGTCCACGATCACGACATCGTCCACGATGACTCCTTCCAAGCACCGAGCATGGCCGCCCGGGGCGCGGTCGGCACGATACCGCCGGACCGGGCCGCCCGTGAGGGACGATGTGGCGCGCGATCGGATCGGCCGCGGGTCAACGGTGCGCGCGGGGAATGGGAGGCCGCTCCGAAGGGACCTCCCTGCGTGCACGCCGAGGGGCTCGAACCTCTTCGAACGACGCGAGCCGGAGGGCGGCTCGACGCGAGTATGTCGTGACGCCGCTCAGCGTGGGCTCGTGCGCCCGGAAGCCGGGAGGCGGTCGGCAGGCAGCTTTCCCGACCAGTGAGGCTCGAAGGTCCAGTCCGGCTGCTTGCCGGTGTGGGACTCGTCGAGGCTCGCGACTGCTCCGTCGATGTCGACGATGGAGGCGATGAGCTCAGGATCCGCGGCAGCCGCACGACCGTGCACGTGCGCATCGATCTCGTCCGCGAACTTGTCAAGCGCACTCTGGAGGACGAGTTGATACTGCGTCGCGAGGTTGCACCGTGCTCCGTCGGTGACGGTCCGCAAGTGGTCGTCGATCGCGGCAAGATCGTGGTCGTTGGCCTGCGATCGTCGAACACGCCCGAAGAGGTCGGCGAGCGCCATGCCGTCTTCCTTGCACGGAACACACAGTCCGCACGACTCGACCGAGAGAAATCTGGCCACGCCCTCGGCGACCGCAGCGATGTCGCTGTGGTCGTCGAACACGATGAACCCGCCACAGCCCAGGTAGCCACCGACGCTCTGCATGCCTTCGTTGCTGACCGGAGTGTCGAGCTGGTCCGCCGTCAACAACGGGGTCGCGGCACCGCCCATCACGGCCTTGATGGCGCGGCCGGGCTTGGGTCCGCCCCCGATGAGGTCGAGCACCTCTCCGAGCGGCGTCCCCATGGGCACCTCGCCCACCCCGTGGCGCCGGGTTGCCCCGGTCACGGTGCAGACCAGCGAACCGGGTGACTCCCCTGTGCCGATCGACCGGAACGCTTCGTGCCCCTCGACGATGATCAAGGGCACGTTGGCGAGCGTCTCGACGTTGTTGACCAGCGCCGGCGACCCGACCGCGTCACCACCAGGTCCCGCCAATTGCACATGCGCGGCCGACGAAGTAGACGAGTGATCGCCGACGACGCGGTCGATGATCTCGTGCACCCCGCGCCGATACGGCGGCGCGATCCGCGGGAACGGGGGACGGCCGTCGATCGCCTCCAGCATCGCCGGCGTCGGGATCGACTCCTCGCGCGGCAACCAGGCCTTGCCCGCCCCCATCTCGGACGTGCTCCGCCAAACTGGACACCGGTCACCTCTCGACGACGAACGTCGTGACCCGTGCCCCGATGAGCCTCGGGACCGACCGGACCTCAGCTCCCGCGCTTCTGAGCCCACTCACGGCGGGCCGCGGTCTCCATCGCCTCGAGCCGGGTGTAGTAGTCGGGGATCTCGTTGAGATGGGCGAGGGCGATCTTCGCAGTCGCCACGAGGTCGTCGTCGGTCACGTTGGTGTCGGGATCGGCACGGCCGTGCTGGAGCTCCATCTGCATCCCGTGCCGAAGCTCTTCGGCATCGAACTCGACCGCTGCGAAGTCGACCCGCAGCACCACCGCGACGCGTCTGGCCTCTTCGATCGTGACCTTGGTGCGTCGCATGTCGTCACCCGGATCCGCGCGAGAGCTCGTCGAGCTGGTGAAGCGCCCAGTGAGAGCGTACGCGACGAGACCGACGGCGCAGAGGCCTGCTCCGGTGACGATCGCCGCGAGCTCGAGGGACGGAATCAGCACGGCGACCACGACGATCCCGAGCGCGGTCGGGATCGGCACCGGACCGATGCTCCAGGGAACTCGGAACGGTCGCCTGCGATGAGGCTGGCGCACCCGGAGTGCGATCACCGTCGCGTTGACCGCGATGAACACCAGATAGACCGCGACGTCGGTGACGCTCGCCACGACCGTCAGGTCGCCGATCAGGACGAACAAGGAGGCCACGACCGCGGTGATCGCGACCGCGCGCCACGGCACGCGACGCACGTTCAGGGCGGCGACCCAACCCGGGAGCGCTCGCGTGTCGGCCATCCCGTACTGGAGGCGCGAGGCTGCCGTCACGCACAGGAGCGTGGTGTTGGTGGTCGCCACCAGCGCCACGAAGGCGACAACATCGGCGCCCGTCGACCCGATCGCGGTGCGCACGACATCGGCGAGGGGTTGCTCGGATGCGGCAAGCACCTGCGGTCCGAGCACCCCGAGTGCAGCGATCGCCACCGCGACATAGAGGAACGTCGAGATCCCGAGCGCCAGCAGCAGCGCGCGGGGAACGGTGCGCGTGGGGGCGTCCGTCTCCTCGGCGAGGGTGATCACCTCGTCGAAGCCGATGAACGCGAAGAACACGAGTGCTGCACCGCTCACGACGCCGCCGAGGCTGACCCCGTGCACCAGGCTGTGGTCGCCGAGGTGCGGGATGCCGATCGCGACCACCGCCACCAGCCCGCCGACCTGGATCAGGCTCAACACCACCGTGAGGCTCGCGGAGCGCTGGATGCCCCGCAGTGCGATCAGGGTGACGACGCCGAGGAGGGCGATGGCACCGACACGGAGGGGGACGTCCACGAACGCCCGGAGGTAGGTCGCGAAGCCGAGGGACACGGCGGCGGCTGCTACGACGAGGCCGGCGATCATCACCCATCCGACGAGGAAGGCGACCGAGGGAGCCGCGACCCGTCGCGTGTACTCGTACTCGGCGCCGGCCGTCGGGAACATCGCCGTCAGCTCGGCATAGCCCAGCGCCGTCAGCGCGCTGCACGCGCCCGCCACGACGAAGCCGATCCACACCCCCGTACCCGCGACTTCGGTGGCGGCGCCGAGGAGCACGTAGATCCCGGCGCCGATGATGATGCCCACGCCGCTCGCCGTGAGCTGGCCGAGCCCGAGGGCACGGTGGAGGCGGGCGGGAGTCTCGGACACGCCGGTGAGTCCAGCAGAAAGACCCTGGCCGGACCGCATGCAGCGTCGGAGGACCGTCACCCGCCCGGGTGCCTGCTCTGGAGATGGTGCAGACGCGCCGCGCCGCTGCCATTCATAGACTCCGGCCCTTCCTCACCGACCTGGCCGGCGGCGGAGACTGACGGGGCGGACCTCGACGAACGGGAGGACCCATGACCGGACCCGATCACACGTCGGTGTCGGCCGACTGGATCGACCTGACCCAGCGTGCCGGGCGAGCCTGCCATGACCTCGTGGGCTGGTTGATGTGGGACCCCGACGCGATCGCCCGGTACGAGGCCTTGGGGGTGAAGGACGGCGCCGGCTGGATCCAGGCCTGGCGCCTCGCCCCCCTCGGTCGGGTGGCACCCGCCGCGGCTGCGGCGACGACCTTCTCCATCCACCCACAGGTCGTCGAGGTGATCCTCGACCTGGCCTACCGAGCGACCGACCCGGCATCGATCGGCCGGGCCCGCGACCAGTCCGTCGAGGAAGGGCTCGATTCGGTCGCGCCCGGACTCGGGGCCCAGCTCGCCCCGCTGGCCGAAGACCTGTGGCGCGGCGTCGACTCGGTGCACTTCGGTGCGCGGCCGCTCTTCTCGGCCTTCCGGGCGGAGCCGCGACCCGAGGGTTCATCTCCGCTGTCAGCCTGGCGAGCGGCGAACTGCCTGCGCGAGCTGCGGGGGGACAACCACTGGGCTCTCTGTGCCGCTGCGGACCTCGACGCGGTCGAGGTCGGCCTGCTCCACTCGGTCATGGTCGACGTCGAGGAGTACGGGTCCGAGGAGTGGATCGCCCGAAGCCGCGGCAACCGCGACCAGGAGATCGCGCTCGGATGGGAGCGTCTGGAAGCGAAGGGGCTGGCCACGGCATCGTCGGTCAACGACGCCGGCCGGGCGTTCCGCCACGATCTCGAACGAAGAACCGACATGCTCACGGCGCCGGCGTGGCAGGCGGCCGGCGAGGCGACGACCCGGGCGCTCTGCGAGGCGGTCGAGGCCCACCACGAAGCCTTCGTCGCCCGCATCGACGCCACCGCCGGCCCTCGCTGGATGCCGGCGGTCCGCCACACGGCCTACTGACCGGTGCTCCCGACACTCGAAGTCGTACAGGGAACAGGGATGATCCACGTCTGGTCGGGCTGGGCTTCCGTGCCCGGTCCTCACGTATCGGCCTGCGCGACGCGGTGCGCTGATGCGGCTCCGCGCCGATCACCTCCGTCGCTTCGGCCTCGGTCAACGCCTGGAGCACCAACTCCACGCTCCGGCGCACGACATCGAGATCACCACCAGCGCGGATCGCGTCGAGCAGATCGCTAAGGTCAGACTGAACGAGGGCCACCGTGTTGCTCCTCTCGCGTGAACTCTGGAAGGTCCACGCTGAGGATCACGCGGTGGCCCACCTCATCGGTGGACCCCCAGCCGAGTTACACCACGCCAGGGGACGTCAACCAGGACTCGCGGCTGTGCGTTCCGGTCACTCAAAGATGCAACCCAAGGTCGGGTGCCGGTCGGTGGCGTCGCGTTGCCGACGCCGACCTTCTGGAATGGGGTCTCGCTCGCGTCAACACCTGGGCGGCGGTCCGGACGGTGCTGGCCCAAGGTGAGCTCGAGCAGCTCAGTGCTCGGCGAGCGCGTGGATCGCGCGTTCGAACGCAACCGCGTACTCGAGCTCGGAGCCCTCGTCGAACGCTGATCGGTACGTCTGACCGGCGAGCGCAGCGATTGTGCGCTCGTGTGCCGCGTCGTAGGCAACTTCTCCGATGGGCGCGAGGTCGACGCCCGCGACGGTACGGAGGTGCTCGGCCGCACCCTCGAGAACGGCGGCGGTCTCCGGGTCGCCCAACGTGGCCAGCAGCGCCGACGACGTGATCAGGGCGTGCGCACCGCAGACCGGGTGATGCAGGGTCCGGTAGAGGTCAAGGGCCTTGAGGAGCTCGACGATCGCGCCCTCGAGGTGCTCGCCAGTGATCGTGTCGAAGCCGGCAAGCGTCTCGTGAACATGCGCGAGCACGTGTGGGTCCTCGACGCGTGCGCGCAGTTCGCCCAACTTCTCGATCCAACCCCGCGCCCTGTCGACGTCGTCGACCGCGAGCGCCGTCAAGGCCAAGCCCATCTGCGCGAGCGCGAGCCCGCTGGCGTCGCCGAGCGAGGTGAACAACGTCGTCGCGCGCTCGAGGTCCTCGCTCACGACGGTCGCCTCCCGCGATCCGGCCGAGGCTTGGGCACGCCAAGTCAGCACCCAGGCGAGGCCCCTTCTCTCCCCGACGTCGTCGAGGAACTGCGCACAGGCGTCGAGTCGTTCGAGTGCCTCGTCGCGTCGACCCATTTCCTGGGCCAGGTAGCCGAGGTACATCGCGGCTCGAGCCGCAGCCGGAGGTCGGGGGTCGGTCGCGGCATCAAGTAGCTCCACGAGCCAGTCGTAGCCCTCCCGCACGGCCCGGATCTGCCAGAAACGGAACAGGTCGACGGCGATCTCGAGCCCCAACTCGGCTTCATCGTCTTCGGTCGCGGATCGCAACCCGTAGCGGACGTCGTCGCGCAACTCGGTGATCCGCTCGAGCCAGACCGTCTGCTGCTCTCCACCCAGGTTGCGCGCCGCGTCACGGGCCAGGCCTGCGAGCCATTCCCGATGGGCTCCGCGCTGTGTCTTCCACTGTCCGCGCTCGGCCAGACGATCTCGCCCGTAGGCCCGAATGGAGTCGAGCAGCCGGTATCGGTTCCCGGTAGCCGCAGAGTCCACCTGGAGCAGCGACCTGTCCACCAGCTCGCCGATGACGAGCACGTGATCGAAGTCGGCGGACCCTGCCTCGTCGCCACTGCGCAGCAGTTCGATGGCGTCGTCCAGCCGGAATGCCCCGGCGAATACGGACAGTGCGTCGAACGCTGCGCGGGTGCGGTCATCCAACATCTCGTAGCTCCACGCAACAGCGGCGCCGAGCGTGCGCTGTCTCGGATCGACGCCCCGGCGCGAGTCGCCGAGGATCGCGAACCGGTCCGTCAGACGTACCAGGAGCTCATCCGGTGCGAGTACGTGCGTGCGTGCCGCGGCGAGTTCGAGCGCGAGCGGCAGGCCGTCGAGCCGGCGACAGATCTCGGAGATGGCCCCGACGTTCTCGGGAACGAGCGCGAAGCTCGGGTCGACCGAGCGCGCCCGCTCGACGAAGAGACCGACCGAGGAGAAGTCACTCGCTGACGCGATGTCGACGTCGGTTGCCGCCCGAGGTGCGGGGAGTGGCGCTACCAGCCATCGCTGCTCGCCAGGTACGCGCAGCGGCTCTCGGCTGGTCGCCAGGACACGAGTCAGGCGAGAGGCTTCGAGCAACGACCGGACCAGGCGCCCGACGGGCTCGGCGACGCGTTCGCAGTCGTCAAGGAGGAGCAGCACGTCCCTGTCGCGCAGATGGTCGACGACCACGTCACTTGGATCGCGTCCCGGCTGGTCACCGACCCCGAGCGTCCTGGCGACGTTCGACGCCACCGCCTCGACATTGGATGCAGCGAGCTCCACGCGCCAGACGCCGTCGCTGTAACGACCGACTTCCTCGGCGGCGACCTGGAGAGCAAGACGGGTCTTGCCCACACCCCCGGGACCCAGAAGCGTCACCAACCGATGCGAACGCAGCAGACCTCGGACCTCAGCAATGTCGTCGCCACGGCCGACCAGGCTCGAAACGGCACTCGGGAGATTGTGGGGCGCCGCTTCCAGCGATCGCAACGCAGGGAACTGTGACTGCAGTCCGGGATGCAGCACCTGGGCCAGCTCGACCGCTTCGGCCAGATCCCGAAGGTGGTGCGGCCCGAGGTCGCGGAACGAGACGTCGGGTGGCGGACGAGCGAGCCCGACGCGCGCGTCAGCGGAGACGACGATCTGACCCCCGTGCGCGGCGGTACCGATCCGCGCCGTTCGATTGACGACCGGCGCGTGGTAGTCATCATTGGATGGGCGCGCATCGCCCGAGTGGACGCCCATCCGCACCCGCAGAGGTGCCGCCTCGGGCCACGACTCGCGCTCGAGCGCCAGCATGCCTTCCACGGCTGCGGCCAGCGCGTCATCGGGCCTGGCGAACGCCACGAGCACGCCGTCGCCGGTGTCCTTGAACACGTGCCCTCGGTGGGCGGTGGCCACCGAGCCCAGAAGGTCGCGGTGGCGCTCCATCGCCGAGCGCATCGCGGCCGGGGCGGTTTCCCAGAGCCGAGTCGAGCCCTCGACGTCGGTCACCCAGAACGTGACCCGACCCGACGGCAACGTCGCCATTGCTCACACACTAGGGGGAAGCCGCGCTCGGGCTCGGGGAGCACCCATGGGGCCCGCGTCATCGACTCCACGTCACCTGCTCACAGAGCCCGGCGTCGCCGACCTCGACGGCTCGGCTCGCCTGGACGACCGCCTCGAGCCCCGAGCCGCAGAGCCGGCTCACGGTGGTCCCCGGTACCGTCGTCGGCAGGCCGGCGAGCAGCAGCGCCACTGCTGCGAGATCGTCGGGTCGCACCCCCGCCAGGGCGCCACCGTGGCGCCCGACGGGCGTGCGGACCGCGTCGACGAGGAACGCGGCCGTCATCCTCGGCGTCTGGCGATCCGCCGGAGCCCGAGACCCAGCGCGAGGAGCGGGAAGGCGACGGCGACGAGCAGGGCGGTCTGGGACCCGGTGAGGGGCAAGCCGTCCAACCACGAGTGGATCTCGGGGATCGTGTCGGTGTCGTGGACCACCTCGCCGGCGGCGTTCGGGTCGGCCGTGCCCTCGGGCGGCACCACCATGGCCGTGTTGGTGACGGTCCCGGACGTGGCGTCCACCTTCGCGGTCACCTCGAGCTCGTAGAACGCGTCCTTGGCGAGGGTGGGCAGCGCGAACCCGGACTCGAGCTCGGCGATGGTCGGGGCGGCGGGCGGTGGGGTGGGCGGACAGACGTTGCCGGCCTTGCTCGAGCAGGCCACGCCGGTCTTGGTCAGGCCGGCCACGGCCGGGTCGGTGAGGACCGCCCCGGTCACCGGCGACGGCCCGGCGTTCGTGACCCGGACCGTGTAGGTCGTGGTCCCCCCGGCCGGCACGCTGGTCCGGCCGTCGTCCTTGGTGACGGACAGGTCGGCGACCGGGCCGACGTCGTCGGTGTCGTCGGCCGTGTTGTCGTCGAGGTCCGGGTCGGTCGTGCCCGGAGGTGGCGCCACGGTGGCCGTGTTGGTGACGGTCCCGGAGGTGGCGTCCACGGTCACGGCCACCTCGATCTCGTAGAACGCGTCCTTGGCGAGGGTGGGCAGCGTGACGCCGGCGCCCTCGAGGTCGGCGATGTCCGGGGCGGCAGTGCAGAGGTTGCCGGCCGCGCTCGAGCAGGCCACGCCGGTCTTGGTCAGGCCGGCCACGGCCGGGTCGGTGAGGACCGCCCCGGTCACCGGCGACGGCCCGGCGTTCGTGACCCGGACCGTGTAGGTCGTGGTCCCCCCGGCCCACAC
>DASUAO010000052.1:0-28441 GCA_035763745.1 Acidimicrobiia bacterium | reverse complement strand
TCCCGTTCGGCGACCGCGTGGCGACCCGTCCCCACGGGTTCGACCGGATCGTCGATCTCGCCGCGGGTGGTCTCCGGCTCGGTCTGATCGTCGCCGTCGCCGCGGTGGGGCTGTCGCTGGTGTTCGGCACGACCGGGCTCATCAACTTCGCGCACGGCGAGCTGCTCGCGTTCGGTGCCATCGTCGCCTGGTACCTCAACTCGAGCGCCAGTGGCCTCGGCCTGCCGCTGGTGGTGGCAGGAGTGCTCGCGGTGATCGCGGGCGGAGCGTTCGGCGGGGCCCTGGAGCGCGGCCTGTGGCGGCCGCTGCGCCGCCGCCGGACCGGGAACGTCGCGCTGCTCGTCGTGTCGATCGGCCTCGGGCTCTTCCTGCGCAGCGTCTACCAGATCGGCTTCGGCTCGGCCCCGAAGTCCTACGAGCAGTACGCGGTCCAGGAGGCCTGGGACATCGGCCCGCTCGACATCCTCCCCAAGAGCGCCGCCACGATCGTGATCTGCGCCGTGATCCTCGTCGTCGTGGCGTTGCTCCTGCTGAAGACCCGATTGGGGACTGCGGTCCGGGCCGTGACCGACAACCAGGACCTGTCGGCGTCGTCGGGGATCGACGTCCAGCGGGTGATCCTCTCGGTCTGGATCGCCTGCGGTGCGCTCGCGGCAGCCGCGGGGGTGCTCCTCGGCATGACCCAGACGGTCGAGTACGACATGGGCTTCAAGGTGCTGCTGGTGATCTTCGCCGCGATGATCCTCGGTGGGCTCGGGTCGGCGTTCGGCGCGATGGTGGGTGGGATCGTGCTCGGGCTCACGCTCGAGGTCAGCACGTTCTGGATCCCGACCGACTTCAAGAACGCGATCGCCCTCGCGGTGCTGATCCTCGTGCTGCTCGTCCGACCGCAGGGCATCCTCGGCGTGCGGGAGCGGATCGGATGAGCACGCGGAGCGGACGACGAGGAGGTGGCTCGTGGACTTCGGCCAGATCCTGACCGACGGCCTCAGGGCGTCCATCGGCATCAACGCGGCCGCCTTCGCCCTTGCCGCCATCGGGCTCAACGTGCAGTACGGGTTCACCGGTCTGCTCAATTTCGGCCAGGTCGGGTTCCTCCTCGTGGGCGCCTACGGCACCGCCATCACCGTCGACCGCGGAGGGCCGCTGTGGCTGGCGCTCCTGGTGGGGATCCTCGCCGCGGTCGGGCTGGCGATGCTCCTCGGGATCCCGACGCTGCGTCTGCGCGCCGACTACCTCGCGATCGTCACGATCTCCGCGGCCGAGATCCTGCGCATCACCGTGGCCTCCCGCCAGCTCGAGGGCTTCACGGGCGGCGCGTTCGGGATCGGGGGGTTCGCGGAGGCCTTCTACGATCTCAACCCGTACCCGACCGGCCGCTACGGGATCGGCGACGTGTCGTTCAACCACCGCACCCTCTGGCTCCTCACCGTCGCCTGGGCGTGCGTCATCGGGGGCGCGCTCATCGTCCGGCTCCTGATCCGCAGCCCCTTCGGGCGCGTCCTGCGGTCGATCCGGGAGGACGAGGACGCGGCCCGCAGCCTCGGCAAGAACGCGTTCGCGACGAAGCTCCAGGCCCTCCTCGTGGGAGGCGTCTTCGGCGCCCTCGGCGGCATCATCATCGCCCTCGACGCGTCGTTCACCAACGCCGACTACTGGAAGGCGCCGGTGACGTTCTTCGCCTACACGGTCCTCATCCTCGGTGGGGTGGCCAGCGTCTTCGGCCCCGTGTTGGGGGCCATGATCTTCTGGTTCTTCTACACGGGCCTCGACACGCTGCTGCGCCAGGCGATCAAGCAGGGCGTGTTCGGTGACGTGCTCACGACGACCGACACGGGCCCGATGCGGATCGCATTCGTGGGGCTCGCGCTCATGGCCCTGATGATCTTCCGACCCCAGGGGATGCTCGGGAACCGGGAGGAGGCACTCGTCGATGAGCGATGACGCGATCCTCGAGGCGCGGGGGATGCGCCGCTCGTTCGGCGGCCTGATCGCGGTCGACGTGGACGAGTTCCACGTCCCGCGGGGACAGATCCTCGGTCTCATCGGTCCCAACGGTGCCGGCAAGACGACGTTCTTCAATCTGCTCACCGGCTTCGAGCGTGCCGACGACGGGAGCTGGGTCTTCGACGGACGCGACCTCACCGGCAAGCCGTCGTACCGGATCGCGCGCGCCGGGATGGTCCGCACCTTCCAGATCCCGAAGGCCCTGTCCAAGATGACGGTGCTCGACAACATGAAGCTGGCCGCCCCCCACCAGCGGGGCGAGCGGTTCTTCGCAGCGTTGGCCCGGCCGCTGTGGATCTCGCAGGACCACGCCATCGAGACCCGCGCGCTCGAGCTGCTCGACTGGGTGGGCCTGGCCGACAAGCGCTCCGACTACGCGGGAACGCTGTCGGGCGGCCAGCGCAAGCTGCTCGAGCTCGGGCGCTCGATGATGACCGCACCCCGCCTCCTCATGCTCGACGAGCCGACCGCGGGGGTGAACCCGGCGCTCACGGAGACGCTGCTGGAACGCATCCAGAGCCTCAAGGACGAGGGGATGACCGTCCTGTTCGTCGAGCACGACATGGATGTGGTGACCACGATCAGCGACCGCGTCGTGTGCATGGCCGAGGGCTCGATCATCTCGGAGGGCACCGCACGCGAGGTCGTGTCGGACCCCGCGGTCATCGACGCCTACCTCGGGCGGCACCGCCGCACCGCGAAGCTGGCCACCGAAGGACGAGCCGATCGAGACGATCACGGGGAGGGGGCGGGCACGTGAGCGCGGAACGAACCGTCCCCCTGCTGGTCGTCGCGGGCGTCAGCGCCGGCTACGTCGCCGACGTGGACATCATCACCGACGTCGATCTCGTCTGCGAGGAGGGAGAGCTCGTCGGCATCATCGGCCCCAACGGCGCGGGCAAGTCCACCCTCGTGAAGGCGCTCTTCGGTCTGGTCGACGTGCGGCGGGGCTCGGTGACGTTCCGCGGCGAGGACATCACGTCCCTGCCCGCACACGCGATGGTGCAGCGCGGGGTGGGCTATGTCCCGCAGGTCCGCAACGTCTTCTCGACGCTGAGCGTCGAGGACAACCTGCGCATGGGTGCGTACCTCGCCCCGGCTCGTTTCCGCGAGCGCAAGGAGGCGGTCGTCGAGCTGTTCCCGGTGCTCGCGGACCGGCTCGGGACCCAGGCGGGATCGCTGTCGGGTGGCCAGCGCCAGATGCTGGCGATGGCCCGGGCGCTCATGACCGAGCCCGCGGTGCTGCTCCTCGACGAGCCGTCGGCCGGGCTCTCCCCGATCATGCAGGACCAGGTCTTCGACTGGATCGAGGGCATCAACGACGCCGGGACGGCGGTCGTGATGGTCGAGCAGAACGCCCGCCGGTGCCTGCAGATCTGCGACCGGGGCTACGTGCTCGACGCGGGGTCGAACGCCTACGAGGCGACGGGCGAGCAGCTCCTGCGCGATCCCAAGGTCATCGAGCTGTACCTCGGGTCCCTCGCTCGCGTCGACTGAGGCCGGGGCCGGGCCCCGAGGCTCGGGCCGCCGGTGGGACCGGGCCCGGACGCGAGCGGGGGGCCCGGTGGCCCGGACCCCCCGTGTGCTCGCGTGCTGCGTGCCGGATCAGCCGATGACGATCTGGGAGGACGCGTCCTCCGTGGCGACCTCGGCGGCGGCGTCGTACGACCAGACGTCGTAGACACCTTCCTTGGGCTCGTTCTTGCCGTACTTGTCGAAGTTCGAGGAGGCGCCACGGTAGTGGATCGTCTCACCGTCCTCGAGCAACGCCTTGCAGTCGGCGAACGTGTTGCAGTCGTTGTCGCCCCTCAGGAGCTTCGGCCACGCCTTGGCCATCTTCTTGGCCGAGGTGGAGTCCGAAGCCACGGCAGCCAGTGCCGTGAGGATCGTGCAGTCGTAGTAGTGGGCCGAGAAGATGGTGTCGATCCCGGTGGCCGCGAAGACAGCCTGGAACGGGTGCTCGACGCCACCAGGAGCAGCCGACGGCGCGGTGCCCTTGATGCCGGCAACCACACCCGGGTTGGCCGGGTCGACGGTCTCGCCGAAGCTCCCGCCCTGCATGCCGTCGGCCGTGTAGATCTGCACCGCGTCCGGGCCGATGCCCTTGGCGATCATCGTCTGCACGATCTTGGCGCCGTCGTCGTTGAAGCCGATGATGACGACCGCGTCGGGGCTCTCGTCGGCGACCTTCTGGACGTCGGCGTCGAAGTTCGCCCCTTCGGGGTCGTACGCCACGTTCCCGACGACGTCGGCGCCACCCTGCTTCAGGGCCTTCGCCAGCGCCTTGCCGAAGCCGACGCCGTAGGAGTCGTTCCGGACGAGGATGCCGACGCTGCTGTACCCGTCGGAGAGGATGAGCTCGGCGAGGGCCGGGCCCTGCAGGCCGTCAGGCGGAGCGGTGCGGAAGTACCGGCCACCGGACTTCTTCGGCCCGTCCTTCGTGAGCTGGGCGGACGTGTTGGAGCCCGAGCAGACGAGGACGTCATCGGTCTTGACCTTGTCGAGGATGCCGAGCGCAGTCCCCGACGATGCCGGACCCATGACGGCGTGCGCCCCTTCGGACGTCACGAGCGTTTCGAGCGACTGGGCTGCGACCTCGGGGTCGGTGCCGTCGTCGCCGGTGGCGAACACGACGTCTTGGCCGAAGACGCCTCCGGCGGCGTTGATCTCGTCGACGGCGATGCTGACGGGCGTCCGCAGCGAATCGACGATCGCGCTGAGGTCGCCGGTCTCGGGAGCGAGGCTCCCGATGACCAGCGGGCCCTGGCCCTGGGCGCCTGCAGGAACCACGCTGAGCGCGGCTCCCAGACAGGCCACCGTCAAGGCGGAAGCCAACTTGATGAGCCGATTTCGGCGCATGGATGAGTGCTCCTCTGTTGCGAACAGGGACGGGCGAACACTAGTTGCCCGCGGGTCACCTCACCACCGCTCGTGGCCGAACCGCGAAGAAGCGCGGGGTGGGCAAGTTGTCGGGCGGCTGTGGGCCGACGAGAATCAGAACCTGTTGCACCAGCGCCCCTGTCGACCGGATGGGGGGCCGAGGACGCCCGGGGAGGGCCTGATGCTCGACGTTGTCATCCGGGGCGGGACGGTGGTCGACGGCACCGGCGCTCCGTCACGGCGGGCCGATGTCGGGATCCGCGACGGTCGGATCGTGGCGGTGGGGGACCTCGGCGACGACCAGGCGACCGAGGTCATCGACGCCGACGGGCTGATCGTCGCCCCCGGGTTCGTCGATCCGCACACCCACTACGACGCCCAGCTCTTCTGGGACCCGGCCGCCTCGTCGTCGAGCCTCCACGGGGTGACGTCGATCATCGGCGGGAACTGCGGCTTCACGCTCGCACCGATCACCGAGGCCGACGCCGACTACACGCGCCGGATGATGGCGAAGGTCGAGGGGATGCCGCTGCTCGCGTTGGAGGAGGGCGTCCCGTGGGACTGGTCCTCGTTCAGCGAGTACCTCGACCGGCTCGACGGCGCGATCGCCGTGAACGCCGGGTTCCTCGTCGGCCACTGCGCGCTCCGGCGCCGGGTGATGGGTGCGGACGCGGTCACCGGCCCCGCGACCGAGGGCCAGGTCGACGAGATGGTCGACCTGTTGCACGCGGCCATCGAGGCGGGCGGGCTCGGGTTCTCGACCACGCTCGCGTTCACGCACTCCGACGGAGACGGCGAGCCGGTCGCCTCCCGGTGGGCCGACCGTGAAGAGGTCCTCGCGCTGTGCGCGGCGGTACGCGACCACGAGGGCACGACGCTCGAGTACGTGACCGACGGCTGCATGCGTGGGTTCCGCGACGACGAGGTCGAGCTGATGGCCGCGATGACGCTCGCGGCACGCCGGCCACTGAACTGGAACGTGCTCACCGTCGACGCCAAGGAGCCCGAGCGCTACCGGGCCCAGCTCGCCGCGTGCGAGAACGCCGCGGCCCAGGGCGGCAAGGCGATCGCGCTCACGATGCCCGTCCTCGTCGAGATGAACATGAGCTTCGGTACCTACTGTGCGCTCTTCATGCTCCCCGACTGGGGCGAGGTCATGAAGCTCCCGATCCCCGAGCGCATCGCTCGGCTGGAGGATCCCGCGGTGCGGGCCCACCTGGACGAGCGCGCGCAGTCGCCCGACGCGGGCGTCTTCTCGCGCCTCACCGAGTGGGGTCGCTACCAGCTCGGCGACACGTACGCGCCCGAGAACGAGGGGCTCCGGGGCCGGGTCATCGCCGACATCGCCGCCGAGCGGGGCCGGTCCACCTTCGACACGCTCCTCGACATCGTGATCGCCGACGAGCTGCGCACCGTGCTGTGGCCGCTGCCCACCGACGACGACGCCGACAGCTGGGAGCTGCGGCGCCAGGCCTGGGAGCGCGACGACGTGCTGCTCGGCGGCTCCGACGCCGGCGCGCACCTCGACCGCATGTGCGGTGCGCCGTACACGACGCAGTTCCTGAAGGACTGCCTCCGTGGCCGCAAGCTCGTCGGTCTGGAGCGCGCGGTCCACCTGCTCACGCAGGCCCCCGCCGAGCTGTTCGGTCTCCGGGACCGGGGACTGCTCGCCGAGGGCATGCACGCCGACATCGTCTGCTTCGACCCCGAGACGGTCGGGGCCGAGGACGCCAAGATGGTCCACGACCTCCCGGGTGCGACGCCCCGGTTGTTCTCGGGCGCGATCGGCGTCCCGACGGTGCTCGTGAACGGACGCGCGGTCGTCGCCGACGGGAACCTCACCGGGGACCTGCCCGGCGGGATCCTGCGCTCGGGGCGCGACACCCGCACGGTGCCGGTCCCCGCAGGCGCATGAGCACCCGGGCGTCGATGGTACGGTCCGCGGCCGGCGACCACGCCTGAACGCGACACGACGGAGCAGGGAGACATGGCGATCGCGACCGACAAGCGGTACCGGCTGGGGATCGGCGGCGAGTGGGTCGACGGCTCCGGCGGCAGCTACGGGATCGTGAACCCGGCCACCGAGGAGGTCGTCAACGAGGCGCCGGAGGCGAGCGCTGCCGACGCCGAGGCCGCGGCACAGGCCGCCCGCGACGCGCTCCCGGCGTGGAAACGCACGAGCCCCGAGGAGCGAGCGAACCTGCTCACCGCGCTGGGCGAGGAGATCGCCAAGCGCAACGAAGACCTGCTCCCACTGATCATGGCCGAGACCGGTGCCACGCTGAAGGTCGGCTCGTCGCTCCAGGTGCCCCAGGCCGTCGCGCGCTTCGAGCGCTACGCGCGCGGGGCGATGCAGGACATCAGCGTCGCGTTGCCACCCTCGATCATGCCGACGACACCGCTCGCGGCGGGCGGCGTCATCGGCGGACAGGTGCTCCGTCAGCCCGTCGGTGTCGTGGCCTGCATCTCGCCCTACAACTTCCCGCTCGTGAACATGGCGGGCAAGATCGGCCCCGCGCTGGCCACTGGGAACACGATCGTGATGAAGCCCGCACCGCAGGATCCGTTGGCGATCATCGAGCTCGCCGAGATCTGTGAGGCCGTCGGCTTCCCGTCGGGCGTGGTCAACGTGATCACGGGGTCGACCCCGGAGTCGGGCCAAGCGCTCGTCGAGTCCAAGAACGTGGACATGATCTCGTTCACCGGCTCCACCGGCGTCGGGGCGAGCATCTTCCAGGCGGGCGGGAAGACGATGAAGCGTCTCCTGCTCGAGCTCGGGGGCAAGGGCGCCTGCATCGTGCGCGAGGATGCCGACGTCGCCAAGGCGATCGCCGGGCTGGCGAGCGTGTGGGGCTTCCACTCGGGTCAGATCTGCACCGCCCCGACGCGGGCGATCGTGCACCGCAGCAAGATCGACGCGCTGGTCGGCGGGCTCCAGGCCACCGCGCCGCAGCTGAAGATCGGCCCGCCCGAGGCGGAGGACACGATCGTCGGCCCGGTCATCTCGGCTGCCCACCGCGACCGGATCGCGAGCTACGTGCAGTCCGGTGCCGACGAGGGCGCCGAGCTGCTCGTCGATGGTCGCGACCCCGCGATGGACCGCGGCTTCTACGTCGGGCCGACGCTCCTCACGGGGTGCACGAACCAGATGAAGGCCGTGCGCGAGGAGATCTTCGGCCCGGTGATCGTCGTCGTGCCCTACGACGACGACGACGAGGCGATCGCGATCGCCAACGACTCCGAGTTCGGGCTCTACGACTACGTGTTCTCCGAGGACACCGCCGCCGCCTACCTGATGGCCCAGCAGCTCGAGGCCGGCAACGTCGGGATCAACACCGCCCAACGCAACCACGAGGCCCCCTTCGGCGGCTTCAAGATGAGCGGTGTGGGTCGCGACGGCGGTGACTGGGGCCTGTACGCCTACACGGAGATCCAGAGCGTCGTCTGGCCCGGATGACGTCCGTCGAGCCGATGCATCACGATCGAGGAGCACACGCATGAAGGCGCTCGTGTATGACGGCAAGGTCGCGCGGATCCGCGACGACGTCGAGGTGCGCCCACCCGGACCGACCGAGGTCAAGGTGCGCGTGACGTCCGCGGGCCTCTGCCACAGCGACCTCTCGGTGATCGACGGCACCATCCCGTGGCCGCCCCCGGCCGTGCTCGGCCATGAGGGCGCCGGGGTCGTCGACGCGGTCGGCGAGGCGGTCACCCACGTGGAGCCCGGTGATCACGTCGTCCTGCACACGCTCGCGTTCTGCGGGCAGTGCAAGTGGTGCAACACCGGACGCCCCGCGTACTGCCGCAAGAGCATCTCGAACGCGAGCCAGCCGTTCACCGTCGGGGGCGAGGCGGCGTGGAACTTCGCCGCGACGTCGTGCCTCTCCGAGTACACGGTCGTGCAGGGCGTCCAGTGCGTGAAGATCGACCCGGAGATCGACCTCTCGGTCGCGGCGCTCATCGGGTGTGGTGTGCTCACCGGGATCGGGACGGTGTGGAACCGCACCGAGCTCGGTCTCGGCGACACGTGCGTCGTGTTCGGCGTCGGTGGGGTCGGGCTCAACGTCATCCAGGGCGCGAAGGTCAAGGGCGCGAGCCGCATCATCGCCGTCGACACCGTGGCCGGGAAGGAGCAGGCCGCCCGCGACTTCGGGGCCACCGACTTCATCCTGGCGGGGGAGGGCGTCGACGTCGTCGCCACGATCCGCGAGTGGCTCCCGACGGTGATCGCGAACGTCGTCGGCTCCTTCGGCGAGGGCGGCGTCGACTACGCCTTCGACTGCGTCGGCCATCCCGACATCCTCAACCAGTGCATCGAGATGCTCGACTGGGGCGGCACGGCCGTCGCGGTGGGCGTTCCCGCCCCGACCGCCACGGTCCCGGCCCGAGTCACCAACTTCACCCACGTCGAGCGCACGGTGACCGGGTCACGCGCGGGTTCCCACCGACCCCACTGGGACATCCCACTCATCGTCGGCGCGTACCAACGAGGCCTCGTCAAGCTCGACGAGCTCGTGAGCGAGCGGTACCCGCTCGACGACTGGGAGTCGGCGGTCCACGACCTGCACGAGGGCAAGCTCGCGCGCGGTGTCCTCACCGTCTCGGCCCCGTAGCGCGACGCGTGTGATCGTCGTCGAGCCGCGGTTCTGTGGACCGCCGCACTCCGGGCACGGCGGGTACGTCGCCGGTCGGCTGGCGATGGAGGTCGGCGAACCGGCCGAGGTCACCCTGCGGCTCCCGCCACCGCTGGAACGGCCGTTGGAGGTGGAGCACGCGGGCGACGGCCTCGGAGTGCTGCGCGACGGCGACGCGGTGGTCGCCGAGGCGAAGGCGATCGCCCGCGTGGAGGTCGACGTCCCCGATCCGATCCGCTTCGCCGATGCCGAGGCCGCCGCGGCTGCCGGGCGAGCCGCGCTCGAGGGGTTCGCGTTCCGGACGTGCTTCGCATGTGGGACCGAGCGCCGGGCGCCCGACGGGCTGGCGCTGGTGTTCGGACCGGTTCCCGGCCGCGACGACGGCGTCCACGCCGCGCCGTGGGTTCCGGACGCATCGCTGGCGGACGACAAGGGGAACGTCCACCCGGAATTCGTGTGGGCCGCGCTCGACTGCCCGGGTGTGTCGCCGCTGTTCGCCGAGGCGGGAGCAGACTCGGCCTGGGTGCTCGGGCGCCTCGCGGTCGAGCGCCTGGGGCCAGTTCCCGTCGGGTACCGCTACATCGTCCTGTCGCGCCTGGAGCGTCGGGACGGACGCAAAGGCGACGTGTCCGTCGTCCTGACCACGGACATGGGCGATCTCCGCGCGAAGGCACGCGCCACGTGGATCGAGGTCGATCGTGAGCGATTCGAAGCCGAGATGGCCGCGTCGTAGACGTGCACGACTGAGAAGGGGACCGACATGGCGATGCCACCCGAGGTGCAGGAGCTCGCGGCGAGGGTCCGCAACTGGGGTCGCTGGGGCGCCGACGACGAGATCGGCACCCTGAACCTGATCACCGACGAGGTCGTGGTGGAGGCTGCCCACGAGATCCGGACCGGCAGGCGTCTCGCGCTCGGGCTCCCGCTCGACGACCAGGGACCCCAGACCGGAGCCATCCCGGGCCGCGACAACCCCGTGCGCGAGATGATCATGGTCGACACCCCGTTGCTCGGGGATCCGGCCGACTTCACCACGAGCGACGACAAGGTCGCGATGGGGATCCAGGCCGGCACGCACTGGGACGCGCTCGCCCATGTCAGCTACGAGGGCAACCTCTACAACGGGGTGAAGTCGAGCGACGTCATCAGCGCCGCAGGTGCGGCCCGCATGGGCATCGACAAGATCCGCACGATCGTCGGCCGGGGGGTCCTGCTCGACGTCGCGCGCGCCAAGGGTGTCGACCGGATCGAGGGCAACTACCCCCTGACCGCCGCGGACCTCGACGCCGCCTGCGAGCTGGGCAAGGTGGAGGTGCGCTCGGGCGACATCGTGCTCGTCCGCACCGGCCAGATGCAGCTCTTCCACGCGGGGGACCGCGAGGCCTACGGGTCGCCGTGTCCGGGCCCGTCGCTGCAGACGGTGGAGTGGTTCCACTCGCACGACGTCGCGGCGGTCGCGACCGACAACATCGTCTTCGAGTGCTTCCCGTCCGAGCGCGAGGACGCGATGCTGCCCGTCCACCTGCTCCACCTCGTGGACATGGGGATGACGCAGGGCCAGAACTGGGACCTCGAGGAGCTGGCGCGCGACTGCGCGGAGGACGGTCGGTACGCGTTCTTCCTCGACGCCTCGCCACTGCCGTTCACCCACGCGGTGGGCAGCCCGGTGAACCCGGTGGTGATCAAGTAGGTGGCCGATCCGTCGTCCGAGGTGGGCGGGGCCGGTGACCCGATCGCCGGGCGGGTCGCCCTGGTAACGGGGGCATCGTCGGGGATCGGCGCCGCGAGTGCGCGCGCACTGGCCGCGGCGGGTGCCACGGCCGTCGGACTCTGCGCGCGACGCGAGGACCGGCTGCGGGAGGTGCTGGAGGACTGCCGACGGCACGCGCCGGACTCGGAGCTGTTCGTCGTCGACCTCGCCGACGTCGACGGCCTCGGCGCGTTCGCGGCGCGGATCGAGCGCACGCTCGGCCGCGTGGACGTCCTCGTCAACAACGCCGGTGTCGCGAAGCGACGCCGCATTCCCGACCTCACGCTCGACGAGCTCCGCGGCGTCCTCGACGTCAACCTCCTGGCGCCCGTCGCGCTGACGAACGCGTTGCTCCCCGGGATGATCGAGCGGGGGTGGGGGCGGATCGTCAACGTGTCGTCGATGGGAACGCGCAGCGCGGCGCTGCGGGTCGGGGCGTACGCGGCATCGAAGGCGGCGCTCGAGCTCTGGACCGAGGGGCTGTACCTCGACCTGCTCGGCACCGGCGTGCGGGCCCAGGTGCTCGTCCCGGGAACGACCGCGACCGAGTTCTCGCGACCCACGCCCGACAACGAGGAGCCGTTCCCGCCCGACCCGAACGCGCAGACGCCGGAGGACGTGGCTGCCGCGCTGCTCGCACTGCTGCGATCCGAAGACTTCGAGGGGTTCGCGAGCGACGCGCACGCCGCGACCTCGCACGCCAAGCGCTCGGATCCGAACGGCTTCCTGGCCGGGATCGTGCCACTCCTGGCCCCTGCCGTGAGCCCCCCGGCGCCCGGCGAGCCCGATCCGAGCAGGTAGGTTCGCCGTCATGGCTCGCTTCGACGATCGCGTGGTGGTGGTGACCGGTGCCGGATCGGGCATCGGCGCGGCGACCGCCGAGCGGTTCGGTGCCGAGGGCGCGGTGGTCGCCTGCCTCGACGTCGACGAGCACGGCGCCGAGACCACGGCGGGTTGCATCGTCGGTGCGAAGGGTCGGGCTCGCCATTGGCGTCTCGACGTGACCGACGAGAACGCCGTCGACGACGTCGTGGGCACGATCGCCGCCGAGCTCGGACGGCCGGCGGTGCTCGCGAACATCGCCGGGATCGGGAAGTTCGCCCGTTCCGAGGAGCAGCCGGTCGAGGAGTTCCGGCGCATCCTCGAGGTGAACCTCGTCGGCGCGTTCGCGATGTCGCGGGCATGTCTGCCCCACCTGCTCGAGACCAAGGGCTGCATCGTCAACATCTCGTCGAGCGCGGGGATCTTCGGCCAGCCCTATAACGCGGCGTACTGCGCCTCGAAGGGTGGCGTGTCGCTGATGACCCGCTCGATGGCGGTCGAGTTCAACCGGCGCGGCGTGCGAGTGAATGCCGTGGCCCCCGCGGGCATCGACACCCCGATCACCAAGGACTTCGGCTTCGTCGAGGGCAGTCATCCGCGCGAGTACACGAAGATGATGCCGCCCACGGGGGAGATGGGGACGCCGGCCATGGTGGCGTCGCTCATCGCGTACCTCGCGTCCGACGAGGCGAGCTACATCACCGGCACGATCGTTCCCATCGACATGGGCGTCACGGCCTGACGTGGCGCCCGGAGCACATGGGCGTCACGGCCTGACGTGGCGCCCGGAGCAGATGGGCGTCACGGCCTGACGTGGCGCCCCGAACTGGAGCAGTGACTGCATGAGCGACATGAGCACGCCGTTCGGCAAGGGCGTGAAGCAGCGCGACCTGATCAAGATGACCCAGGAGGAGATCGACGAGTTCCTCCAGGGCTGGCACACGATGAACTGCGCGACGTTCAATCACGACGGCACGATCCATCTCGTGGCCATGTGGTACGGGTTCCTCGACGGGTGCCCTGCACTCGAGACGAAGGCGAAGAGCCAGAAGGTCCAGAACCTGCGGCGCGACAACCGGATCACCTGCCTCGTCGAGGAGGGTGACACCTACGACCAGCTCATGGGGGTCGAGATGGTCGGGACCGCCGAGATCGTCGAAGATCCCGACCGGATCTTCGAGCTCGGCGTGAGCGTCTTCGAGCGCACGACGAAGATGGCCTACACCGAGGACATGCGCGCCGGGGTCGAGGCGATGATCAACAAGCGGGTCGTCGTGAAGATCAACGTTGACAAGTACGTGTCGTGGGACCACCGCAAGCTCGGCCTCCCGACCATGGCCCCCGAGACCGGCTGAGTGCTCAGCCCGTGGCGGCGGTGACGGTCTCGGTGTCGCGACCGCTGCGCAGCAAGGTCCCCGAGCGTTCGCCGGTGAGCTCGTTGTCGCGGACGACCTCGACCCCGTTGACGATGACGGAGGAGATCCCTACCGCCTCGCCGTACAGGCGACCCGCGCCGGCCGGGAGGTCGTTGCGCCAAGTGACCGGACCCGGTGCGATCGTGGCCTCGTCGAAGATCACGAGGTCGGCGTGCCACCCCTCCTCGATGCGACCCCGCTCGCGCAGGCCGTAGAGACGGGCCTGACGGTCGGTGATCAGGCTGACGGCCTCCTCGAGCGGCATGAGCCCGCGCTCGCGGCACGAGCGGAGCATCGCGGTGGAGAAGCTGAAGGTGGAGAGCATGTCGAGGTGGGCGCCGGCGTCGGACGCACCCACGACCGCACGCGGGTCGCGCCAGACGTCGCGGCGCAGCTCCCAGCTCTCCTGGTCGTCGCCCGCGAGCGGGGGCATCAGGATCGTGCGCAGGTCGTCGAGGATCGCGATGTCGCAGAGCGCGTCGAATGGCTCCTGGCCCCGCTCCTCGGCGATGTCCCCGACGGTGCGCCCCGCGAGCCCCTCGTTCTCCTCGGAGAAGGTCTCGACGATCGTCATGTGTGCCCAACGGGCGAGCCCGCGGAGAAGGCCGGCCTCGGGGGAGGCCGCGTTCTCGGCCAGCTCGGCGCGCAGCTGCGGGTCGGACAGGTAGGCGATCTTCTCGGGGACGGGCAGCGCCATCGGCTTGCGCCACCCCGGCAGCGCGTCGAGCACGAACCCTGCCTTGAAGGTGAGGTGGGTGCGCATCACGTCCGGGACCGTCAGCGCGAGCACCTTGGCGCCCCGCTCGGACGCGAAGTCACCCGCCTCGAGGCGGCGCCAGATGTCGGTGGCGCGCGCCGCGGTCGGCACGAGCACGTTCCAGTTCAGCGGCCGGTCGGCCGCGCGCGACATCTCGGCCATGAGCGTGAGGTGCTGCTCCTCGAACTCGCCGACGGTCGGGATGAACTCGAGCGTGGTGCCCTCGTGCTCGCCGGCGACCCGGCACAGCGCGATCAGCTCTTCGGGGTCGGCCGCGCGGGACGGGACCGGCTCCCCGTCGCCGTCGTTGTGCGTGGTGGCCTGGGACGACGAGAAGCCCAGCCCGCCGGCGGCGAGCGACTCCGCGAGGACCCGGCCCATCTCGGCGATCTGCTCGGCCGACGCCGCCTGGCCGACGGCGTCGTCGCCCATGACCACCCGCCGGATCGCGCAGTGCCCGACGAGGAAGCCGGCGTTCACAGCGAGCGTCCCGTCGATGCGGTCGAGGTACTCGCCGAACGTGCGCCAGCCGTAGTCGACGCCCTCCACGAGCGACTCGAGCGGCATGCCTTCGACGCGCGACAGCATGCGGGTGAGGTACTCCGTCTCGCTCGGCTCGACGGGAGCGATCGTGAATCCACAGTTGCCGCCCACGATCGTGGTGACGCCGTGGAACGGCGACGGCGTGAGCGCAGGATCCCACAGGACCTGGGCGTCGTAGTGGGTGTGGATGTCGATGAACCCGGGCGCGACCACCCGGCCCTCGGCGTCGATCACGCGCGTCGCGTCCTCGGTGACGTCGCCGATCGCCACGACCCGACCGTCGCGTACGCCGATGTCGGCGCGGCGGCGCGGGGCACCCGTCCCATCGACGACGTCGGCTCCCCGGATGATCAGGTCCAGCATGGTGTCTCCCGTGGTCGCGGTTCCCGGACGTGGCCCCGGAGCGGGGCCCACGATCGCGGGGTCAGGCTAGCGTCGCCGTCGAACGCCCGTTCTCGGGCGACCACGTCTCGGGGAGGACAGCGGAGCAGATGGGAGTCGTGGCGGTCACCGGATCGGCGGGTGGAATCGGCGGCGCGATCCGTCGGCGCATCGAGGCCGAGGGGCACCGGGTGATCGGCGTCGACGTGCGCGACGCCGAGGTCACCGCCGACCTCTCGACACCCGACCGACGGGCGGCCGCGTGCGCCGCCGTCGCCGAGCGGGCCGGGGGCACGCTCGACGGTCTCGTGGTCGCGGCGGGCATCGGCGGGAGCACCTCGGCGCCGCCAGAGATGGTGGTGCGCATCAACTACTTCGGCGCGGTTGCGCTGCTCGACGGCCTGCGGGCCGCCCTCGAGGGCGGCGCGCTGCGCGCGGCGGTGGCGATCGCCTCCAACTCGGCCACGCTCGTGCCGGTGAGCGACCCGACCCTCGTCGATGCCTGCGTGGCCGGGAACGAGGACGCGGCCGTCACGGAGGCCGCGACCATGGACGGCGAGACGGTGTACGCGCACGGCAAGCACGCGCTCGCCCGCAAGGTGCGGCGCCTCGCGGTCGAGTGGGCCCCCACGCTCCGCGTCAACGCCGTCGCGCCGGGTCCGGTGCTGACCGGCCTCACCGAGGAGGCCCTCCAGCACCCGGTGACGGGGGACCTCATCCGGGGCCTCCCGGTCCCGCTCGGCCGGTGGGGCGAGCCGGACGAGATCGCCGCGGCGGTCTGGTTCCTGTTGTCGAGCGAGTCGTCGTGGACGACGGGGAGCACGCTCTTCGTCGACGGGGGGACCGACGCCATGTTCGGTCCCGACCGGATCTGACCCCCGGTGCTCGGTGAGCAAGTGACGCTCGTGGTTCGTGACGGAACCTCAGCGTCACTGGCTCGCCAAGGACCCGGGGAATCCGGGGAATCCGGGGAATCCGGGGAATCCGGGGAACCGGGGAAGACAGGAGATGTCCGATGGAGCTGATTGCCACCGACGAGGGTCGCCACCTCCCGGGAACGGATGCGCTGTGGGGGGAGTCCTGGTACCACGACTTCGCCGCGTCGGACGGGAGCTACGGCGGGTACCTGCGCCTCGGTCTCTACCCGAACCAGGAGGTCGCGTGGTACTGGGTGCACCTCGTACGCGAGGGCAGGCCGCTCGTGGTGGTGCGGGACCACTCGGTGCCGTGCCCGACGGCCATGGAGGGACCCGTCGAGGCGGCATCCGACCGGGTGCGGGGCTCGTGGGGCCCGATCGACGCACTCCGCACGTACCGCATCACGACCGAGGGGACCGGCGTCGAGCTCGCGAACCCGGCCGACGCGTTCCACGGTGAGCGCGGCCCGAAGGTGTCGGTGCAGCTCGACCTCACGTGGGAGGGCGTCACCGAGCCGTTCCCGTACCGCGCGACGACCCGCTTCGAGCAGTCGGCGTGGGTCCGCGGGTCCGTGACGATCGGCGACGAGACGATCGACGTGCACTGCCCCGGCCAGCGCGACCACTCGTGGGGCGTGCGGGACTGGTGGCAGTTCGGCTGGGTGTGGTGCTCCGGCCGGCTCGAGGACGACACCTGGTGGCACTGCGCCCGGTCGATCGTCCCCAAGATCGACATCTTCCAGACCGGGTACGTGGTCTCGCCGGACATGGCGCTCCACCCGTCGGAGAAGATCGGCATCGAGTACGAGCTCGACGACGAGGAGCTCCCGATCCGCGGCTCGCTCGCCGTGGGCGACCTCGACCTCACCTGGACGGCCGAGATGCACGCGCCTGTGCTCCTCGTCTCACCGGAGGGCAAGGCATCGCGCTTTCCTCGCGCGCTCTGCGCGTTCGAGACGCCCGACGGCCGCACGGGTCGCGGATGGATCGAGTTCAACTTCCCCGAGGGCGTGCCGCACCTCAGGAGCTGAAGGGGCTCACGCCGAGGTGACGACCTCGTCGTCAGCGTCGGCGTGGTCCGGGGGCTCGGGACCGCGCCGGGGGAGATCGATGATCTCGGTGGCGTCGTCGCTCGTCGCGACGGGGCGACCGACCTCGGCGCAGAGCGCGACCGCCTGCTCGACCAACGCGACGTTCGTCGGTTGCTCGGGGCCCGAGTAGTCCTCGAGGCCGACGTGCAGGTGCGCGCCGCGTTCGAGCGCGAGCCGTGCGACCGGCGTCGCGAGGAGGTCGCCGCCGATCACGGCGACCGACCAGGGCAGGTCGCACCCGTCGAGCAGCTCGCAGTACGCGTCGAGTGCGGTCGGCGTGGGCGGGAGCCCGAAGGTCGCGCCCCCGCGCTGCTGGGCGGCGCTCGTGACGTACCCGGCGTCGCCGCCGAAGTAGAGCTTGATCATGGCGCCGCGCGGGAGGCGACCGGCGCGGTGCCACAGCAGCGCGGTGCGCAGCCAACCCGGTTCGAAGATCGCCATCGACGGCCCGAGCCGCGATCCCGCGCAGACCGCGGCCTGGTGCCGGATGTCGCCGTAGGAGTTGGCGTAGACGAACCCGGGAGCAGCCGGGGTGCCGTCGTCGTCGATGCCGCCCAGGTTCACCGAGCCGGGGTCGATGATCCCGATGCGCAGCCATCCGCTCGCGGCCAGTGGCGCCATGTGCGAGTACGCGCCCTCGACGCCGGGGCCGAAGTTCGTCGTGGGGTAGAGGAGCGCGTCCGGGCGCTCGGCGAAGACGGGCCGCCAGCCCTCGAGGTAGCGGGCGGCCGACTCCTCGCCGGGCACCGCGACCACGTCGACGTGGTTGTGGACGATCGCGGCGCCGGCGGCCAGGCACGCGAGCGCATCGGCCGCGATCTCCTCCGGGAGCCGGGGCGCGTGGGGATTGCGCTCCTTGGTGGTGGTGCCGTTGATGGCAGCCTCGATGATGACCGGGGTGCGCTTCCGGGACGCTTTGCTCGCCAACGTGGCCTCCTCGTACGCTCGGTCCACCGCGACCATCGTGTGGGCGTGTTGTGGGCCTCCACGCGCGACGGTACCGTCCCGAGCCCCCGAAGCGATGGAGCCCCGCCTGTGCACATCGACCTGACGCCGGAGCAGCGAGCCCTCCAGACCGAGGTGCGCGAGTACTTCGCGTCGCTCATGACGCCCGAGCGGCGGGCCGCGCTCGTCGGCGGCGAGGCCGGCGGCACCGCCTACCGCGAGCTGGTCCTCGAGATCGGCCGCGACGGCTGGCTCGGCGTGGGCTGGCCCACGGAGTACGGCGGGCGGGGGTTCACGCCGTTCGAGCAGTACATCTTCTGGGACGAGGCCAACACCGCCGGTGTGCCGCTGCCGCTGGTGACGCTCAACACCGTCGGGCCGACGATCATGCACTACGGCACCGACGAGCAGAAGGACTACTTCCTGCCGAAGATCGTCGCCGGCGAGCTGCACTTCGCCATCGGCTACAGCGAGCCCGGCGCCGGCACCGACCTCGCCTCGATCCGCACGAAGGCCGTCCGCGACGGCGACGAGTACGTGATCAACGGCCAGAAGATCTGGACCACGGGCGGCCACGACGCCGACTGGGTGTGGCTCGCCTGCCGCACCGACCCCGATGCGCCGAAGCACAAGGGGATCTCGATCATCCTCGTGCCCACCACGTCGCCGGGCTTCAAGCACTCGCCGATCTGGGTGCTCGGCGGCGGGCACACCAACGCCACGTTCTACGAGGACGTGCGCGTCCCGGTGACGAACGTGATGCTGGCCGAGAACGCGGGCTGGAAGCTGATCACGAACCAGCTCAACCACGAGCGGGTGGCGCTCGGGCCCGCCGGGAAGATCGACCGCCAGCTCCAGTCGGTGCGGGGGTGGGCGGCCACCGAGGTGCTCCCCGACGGCACGCGGGTCATCGACCAGGAGTGGGTCCAGCTGTCCCTTGCGCGCGTGCATGCGGTGGTCGAGGCGATGCGGCTGATGAACTGGAAGGTCGCGTCGGGCACCGGCGACCTCAACCCCGCCGACGCGTCTGCGATGAAGGTGCTGGGCACCGAGGAGCAGTGCACCTCGGTGCGCCGGCTCATGGAGATCGTGGGCGCATACGCCACGATCACCGATGGTTCGCCGGGCGCGGTGCTCCACGGCCAGCTCGAGCAGGCCTACCGCTCGGCTCCGGTCGGCACCTTCGGCGGCGGCGTCAACGAGGTGCAGCGCGAGATCATCCAGATGGCCGGTCTCGGCATGCCGCGCGCACCGCGATAGCGGAGCGCGGACCGTCGTGGAGGTCGGCGTCGCGATCCCGCAGATGGCCCGGGGGATCGATCACGACTCGTTCGAGGCCTGGTGCCGCGGGATCGACGACGGGTCGTTCTCGTCGATCTCCGCGGGGGAGCGCATCACGTTCCACAACGTCGAAGGGTTGACGGCCTGCGCCGCCGCGGCCGCACTGACCGAGCGGGTGCGCATCTTCGCCAACCTGCTCGTGCTCCCGTGGCACGCGCCGGCGATGGTCACCAAGCAGCTGCTCACGATCGACGTGCTCTCGAACGGCCGGCTCGAGATCGGCGCGGGGGTGGGAGGCCGCGAGCAGGACTACGCCGCGCTCGGTGTGTCGTTCGCGCATCGCCACCAACGTCTCGACGAGGCAGTCGCCGAGATGCGGCGGTTGTGGGGCGGTGGGGCCACGGCCGACGGTTCGCCGATCGGTCCCGACCCGGTGCAGGCCTCGCCACGCCTCCTGGCCGGCGCGATGGGCCCGAAGGCGCTCGCGCGCGCCGCGGTCTGGGCCGACGGCATCTCCGGGTTCTCGGTCACCGCCGACGGCGCCGAGGTCGATGGCTCGTTCCGGGCCGCCGAGGCCGCATGGGTCGACGCCGGGCGGGACGCCGCCCCGCGGCTCGTGAGCGGGTTCTTCTTCGCGCTGGGTCCGGAGGCCGATGCGCGCCTGCGCTCGTTCACGAGCGAGTACCTCGGCGTGTTCGGCACGGAGGTCGCGCAGATGGTGGCCGGCATGGTCGAGGCGTTCGACGCCGATCGCATCAACGCGGCGCTCGATGCGTACGAGGCCGCAGGCTGCGACGAGTGCATCCTCGTCCCCGCGACGACCGATCTGCGCTGCCTCGACCTCGTCGCCGACCTCGTCGCCGACCGGTAGGCCAGTCCGCTAGGCAGTGTCGCTACGTGCCGCGGCCTTGGCGACCGCCGTGCGCAGGGCGGCGTAGGCCGACGAGCCGACCGGCCAGCCGCCGTAGAACGAGAGCTGGAGCACCCACTCGTCGAGCTCCTCGACGGTGAGGTCGCCGCTGCTCAGCGCGGCGGCGACGTGGGCGCCCATCGCCATGCCTTGCGCCGACATCGCGCAGATCGTCAGTGAGATGAGCCGGCGATCCCGGCGTGAGAGGCCCGGTCGGTTCCACAGCTCGGCGAAGACCGTGTCGATGGTGAACTCGGTGTAGGGCTCGGTCGCCGGCAGGGCGTCGAACTCCATGACCTCGCGCCAGATGCGTTCGCCCCGCTCCCGTCGTTCCTCATCGCTCATGTGCGCGAACCTATCGGCCCCGGTCAGATGAGGAGCAGGCCATGGCGACGCTCGACGGATACTCGGTGCTGGTCACCGGCGGTGGGAGCGGCATCGGCGAGGGCTGTGCGCTCGCGCTGGCTCGTGACGGGGCGGTGTTGACGATCTGCGGCCGGACGGTCGCCAAGCTCGATGCGGCCGCCGCACGCATCCGCGACGCCGTGCCCGGCGCCGGCGTGCACGTGATCGGCGCCGACGTGACCGACGAGGCCCAGGTCGCCGCCGCGGTGGCGAAGGCGGTCGACGAGGGTGGCGGCCTCCACGGTGTCGTCGCCTCCGCTGGGGGCTCGCTGCACATGGGTCCGATCCACATGGCCGACGTCGATGCGGTGCGAGCCACCCTCGACCTCAACGTCGTCGGGACGTTCCTCACGCTGAAGGCCGCGGTGGGGCACCTCGCCGAGGCGGCCGCGTCGGGATCCGGCGGCTCGTTCGTGGGGGTGTCGTCGCACGCGGGGCTCGACAGCTTTCGCTTCCTCGGGGTCTACGGCGCGGCGAAGGCGGGACTCGACCAGCTCCTGCGAGTCGCGGCCGACGAGCTGGGATCGGCGCGGGTGAGGGTGAACTCGATCCGTCCGGGAATCATCGACAACGAGCTCATGAGTGCGATCACCCAGGGTGGACCGGTGATGGACAGCTACCTCGCCGAGATCCCACTGCACCGGGCCGGCACCGTGCACGACGTCGGCGCGCTCGCCCGGTTCCTGGTCGGGCCGGAGTCCTCCTACATCACCGGCCAGTGCATCAGCATCGACGGCGGCCAGTCCCTGCGCAAGGGTGCCGACTACGGCGCGTTTGCCGAGGGGGCGTACTCGGCCGACCCGGCATGGAAGCTCGTGGTCGAGTCGGGGAACGGGGTGGACCGGTGATGGACGTGGAGGGGAAGGTCGCGGTCATCACGGGGGGTGCGAGCGGCATCGGCCGAGGCACCGCGCTCGAGCTCGCCGGGCGCGGGACCGACATCGTCGTGGCCGACGTGAACGACGGACGCATCGCCGAGGTCGGGGCCGCGGTGGAGGCGCTCGGGCGCCGGTACCTCGGCGTGCACTGCGACGTCGCCCACGACGCCGACGTCGAGCGCCTCCGCGACGAGGCGCTGGCCGCGATGGGGCGGGTCGACGTCGTCATGGCCAACGCGGGCGTCGTGATGATGGGGCCGATCGAGGGCCTGTCGATGGCCGAGTGGGACTGGATCCTCCAGATCAACCTGTACGGCGTGATCCGCACGGTGCGGGCGTTCCTCCCCCATCTGCTCGAGCGCGGCAGCGGGCACGTGGTGAACACCTCGTCCGTGGCCGGTCTGTACGCGTACGCGTGGGACCACCCGACCTACATCACCGCGAAGTTCGGGGTGACGGGGTTCACGGAGGCGCTCGCGCTGTACGTGAAGCCGCTCGGGGTCGGGGTCTCCCTGCTGACCCCGGGGCTGATCGAGACGAACATCGGCGACAACGCCCGCATGGGTGGGCTCGACGATCTCTCGCGCTGGATCGGCGAGATGGACCTCGAGCCGCCGATGCAGCCCGAAGAGGTGGGAGTGCTCGTCGCCGACGCGATCCGCGATGGCACCTACCACCTGATGACGCACCCCGACCACACGTTGCCGATGTTCCAGGAGCGTGGTCGCGACCTCGACGCGTTCGTCGACGCCCAGATCGGGCGGCTGCGCCCACCCCCGAACCTCTACCGCGACGCCTGACGCGAGCGAGGCCTTGCCTCCCCGACTACTTGGCCGTGAAGCTGATCGGGATGTGCTTGAGGCCGTTGATGAAGTTCGAGCGGAGGCGGCTGACGTCGCCGTTGAGCTCGATGTCGTCGAGGCGGTCGAGGATCTCCTCGAACATGATGTTGATCTCGGAGCGGGCGAGGTTGGCGCCGAGGCAGAAGTGCGGGCCGCTGCCGCCGAACGCGACGTGCTCGTTCGGCGTGCGTCCGACGTCGAACGTGAACGGGTCCGGGAACTGCAACTCGTCGCGGTTCGCAGAGACGTACCAGATGACGACCTTGTCGCCCTCCGAGATCTGCTGACCGCCGAGCTCCATGTCGCGGGTCGCGGTCCGGCGGAAGTTCATCACCGGGCTCGCCCAGCGCAGCATCTCCTCGACGGCGGTGGGGAGCAGGCTCCGGTCGGCCCGCAGGCGCGCGAGCTGGTCGGGGTGCTCGAGCAGCGCGACCATCCCGTGCGAGATCAGGTTGCGGGTCGTCTCGTTCCCCGCGACCGTGAGGAGCAGGAAGAACAGGTCGATCTCGAGCTCGGTGAGCTGCTCACCGTCGACCTGCGAGTGCGAGAGCACCGAGATGAGGTCGTCCTTCGGGTCGGCCCGCTTCTTCGCCGCAAGCTCCGCCGCGTACGCGAAGAGCTCCATCGAGGCCTGCTGGGCCATCTCTTCCGTGACGCCGTACTCGGGGTCCTCGGCGCCGATCATCCGGTTCGACCAGTCGAACAGCTTGTGGCGGTCGTCCTGGGGAACGCCCATGAGATCCGCGATCACCTGGAGTGGGAGCTCGGCCGCGACGTCGACGACGAAGTCGCACTCGCCGCGGTCGACGATCGCGTCGACGATGTCGGTGGTGCGCTTGCGCATCGTCGACTCGAGCTCGCCGACCATCCGGGGCGTGAAGCCCTTGTTGATGAGGCGTCGGTAGCGGGTGTGCATCGGCGGGTCCATCGTGAGCATGAGCATCCGCTGCTGCTCGAGCGCCGCCTCGTCGGGGTCCCACATGTACACGAGCCCGCGCGCCGACGAGTAGCTCTCGAAGTCGCGGTTCACCGCGACCACGTCGTCGTAGCCGGTGACGCACCAGAACGGGCCGGCGCCACCCTGGTGACCGTGGAAGTCGGGATCTCCCGGATGCCACGCGACGGGTGCCTCGTTGCGCAGGCGCGTGAACCAGTCGTGGGGCACGCCATCGACGAAGCGGTCCTTGTCCCAGAGGTTGATGTCGGCAGGAACGAGTTGCTTCTCGGTCATGACCTCAATGTACCTGACGGGGTGTCAGACGGAAGGTGCACGGTCCTGCTCAGCGGAAGGCAGGCAGCACTTCCTTGCCCAGGAGCTCGATGGAGGCCATGACCTTCTCGTGGGGGATGTCGTAGGGGTTGACCAGGCAGAGCATGAGGTCACATCCCGCGGCCTCGTAGCGCTTGAAGGTCTCGATGCACTCCTCGGGGTCGCCCACGACCCCCGAGCCGGAGTCGTGGATGAAGTCGAAGGTGAGGTGCTCGAGAGCCCCCTCGCGGTCGTGTTGCAGCGTGCTGCCCGTGTACTCGTAGGTGCCGAGCGCCCGCTGCTGCTCCTCCATCCACTCCGCCACCGACGCGATGAGCCGGGCTCCGGCCTTCGGGTACCACTCGAAGGAGTCCTTCGCGACCGCGTAGGCCTCGTCCTTCGTCGGGGCGCAGTGCACCATCGTGAACGTGGCCGCCGTCTCGTTCTTGAACTTGCCGACCGGTTCGACGCACTCGGAGAGGCCCTTGCGGTACAGGTCGAGGCTCTTCGTCAGCTCTTCGGGCGGGAGCCCGACCGTGAACGAGCAAAGGCCGATGCCCTGCCGACCGACCTCTTCGTGTCCCTGAGGTGAGCTCGTCGCACCGAAGATCGGGGGATGCGGCTGCTGGAGCGGCTTGGGCTGGACGCGGCGCGGCCCACCCATCTTCCAGAACTCGCCGTCGGCCTGGTAGTGCTCCTCGGTCCACGCGCCCACGATGTGCTTCAGCGCCTCGCGCCACTGCTCGCGGGCCGTGTCCGGGTCGACGTTGAACCCCTCGAGCTCGAGGCGGCTCGACGACCGACCGGTGCCGAAGTCGACGCGTCCGTCGGAGAGCAGGTCGAGCACGGCGACCGACTCGGCGGTGCGGATCGGGTGGTTGTACGGCTGGGGGAGCAGGCGCACCCCGTAGCCGATGCGGATGTTCTTCGTGCGCGCCGCGATCGCGCCGTAGAGCACCTCGGGGTTCGAGCAGTGGGAGTACTCCTCGAGGAAGTGGTGCTCGACGGTCCAGAACGCGTCGAAGCCGACCTCGTCGCCCAGGATGGCCTGCTCGAGGGTGTGCTTGTACGCCGCGTGCTCCTTGCCGGGCGTGAACGGCTTGGGGACGGGGATCTCGTAGAAGAGGGCGAACTTCATCGCGGGGACCTCACCTCGGTGGATTCCATCTGTGGCAGCCTCTCGGCGGCACGAGAACGCGTTCCAGGGGGAGCATACGAGCATGCGTGGACTCGACGGAAAGGTCGCCATCGTCACCGGCGCAGCTTCCGGCCTCGGCGAGGCGACCTGCGTGCGCCTCCGGGAAGAGGGGGCGCTCGTCGTCGGGTTCGACCGCGAGGGTGGCGACGGGGAAGCGGTCCGCAGCGTCGACGTGACCGACGAGGCTGCTGTCGAAGCGGCGACCGACGCCGTCGTCGCCGAGCACGGGCACCTCGACATCCTCGCGACCTTCGCCGGCGTCGCGGGCGGTGGGCCGGTCCACGGTCTCGACGCCTCGGAATGGGCTCGCGTGATCGCGGTGAACCTCACCGGCACCTACGTGAGCGCCAAGCACGCGCTGCGTCACATGGTCGAGCAACGCTCGGGGAGCATCGTCACCGTGGCCAGCGTCGAGGGGATCGAGGGCACCGAGGGCGGGAGCGCGTACAACGCGTCGAAGGGCGGCGTGGTGCTGCTGACCAAGAACATGGCGATCGACTACGGCCGCCTCGGCATCCGCGTGAACACGGTGTGCCCCGGGTTCTTCGACACGCCGATGTTCCGCTCGGTGATGGGCAGCGAGGCCATGGCGTCCTACGCGGATGAGTACCGGGAGCACCACAAGCTCGGGCGCTTCGGACGGCCCGACGAGATCGCCGCCGCGGTCGCGTTCCTCGCCTCCGACGACGCCTCGTTCGTCACGGGTCACGCACTCGTGGTCGACGGCGGCTACACGGCCGGGATGCGCACCGGCCTGTCCGACCTCATGGGGCTGTCCTGACGTCGGCCTCGACCCTTGGGCAACGGGAATGGCCCCCGGCCGGGGCCGCTCTGTAACGTGTTCCAGTCTTCCAGCTCGAGCCCAGCGTGAGGGATCGCCCATGTACATCGGCCTGACCGACGAGCAGCGCCAGCTCCAGCGCGAGGTGCGCGACTACTACAAGCAGCTCCTCACCCCCGAGGTGCGCGCCTCGCTGCACGGCGCCGGCGGCGTCGGTCCGGGGATGCGCAAGGTCGTGAAGCAGATGGGCTCCGACGGCTGGCTCGGGGTCGGGTGGCCCAAGGAGTACGGCGGGCGGGGCTTCACGCCGGTCGAGCAGTTCATCTGGTTCGACGAGTCGATGCGGGCCGGTGCCCCGGTGCCGATGCTCACGGTCAACACGGTCGGGCCGACGATCATGCACTTCGGCTCCGACGAGCAGAAGAACTTCTTCCTCCCCAAGATCATGGCGGGGGAGATCCACTTCTGCATCGGCTACTCCGAGCCCGGCGCGGGCACCGACCTCGCCGCGCTGCGCACGAAGGCCGAGCGCGACGGCGACGAGTACGTCATCAACGGCCAGAAGATGTGGACGAGCCTCGCCAGCGATGCCGACTACATCTGGCTCGCCGTGCGCACCGACCCGAACGTCAAGAAGCACAAGGGCATCTCGCTGTTCGTCATCCCGATGAGCACCGAGGGCATCAAGGTGCTCCCCATCCACGTGATGGGTGAGTCCGACATCAACCAGACGTACTTCGAGGATGTGCGGGTCCCCGCCTCGACGCGCGTCGGTGAGGAGAACGAGGGCTGGAAGCTCATCACCAACCAGCTCAACCACGAGCGGGTCACGCTGTGCTCGTCCGGGATGGTCGAGCGGGCACTCAACGACGTGCGGACGTGGGCGCAGGAGACGACGCTGCCCGACGGGCAGCGCGTCGCCGACCAGGAGTGGGTGCAGCTCAGCCTCGCCCGGGTGCACTCCCGGCTGGAGTTCCTCCGCCTCATCAACTGGAAGATCGCGTGGGCCTCCACCACCGGCATGCTCCAGCCGGCCGACGCATCCTCCACCAAGGTGTTCGGCACCGAGTTCTACATCGAGGCGCACCGCCTGCTCATGGAGATCCTCGGCCAGCACTCCTACCTCAAGGACGACGCGGCCGGTCAGGTGCTCCAGGCTCGGCTCGAGTCGTCGTACCGGGGTCTCATCATCCTCACGTTCGGCGGTGGCACCAACGAGGTGCAGCGAGACCTGATCGCGATGTTCGGCCTCGGCATGCCGCTGTCGCCGCGCTAGCCCCACCCTTCCCTTCGAGAGCGAGAGAGCACACGCAATGGACTTCAGCTTCAACGAAGAGCAGACCGACCTCCAGGGACTCGCCAAGCAGATCCTCGAGAACGAGGTGACGAACGAGCGGCTCAAGGAGATCGAGGCCGGCGAGACGAACTTCGACCGCGATCTGTGGGCGAAGCTCGCCGAGGCCGGGCTGCTCGGCATCGCGATCCCCGAGGCGCACGGCGGCGGTGGCTACGGCTACCTCGAGGTCGCGCTCGTCCTCGAACAGGTCGGCCGCACCGTCGCTCCCGTCCCCTGCTACGAGGCGCTCGTGCTGGGCGCGCTCCCGATCTCGCAGTACGGCTCCGACGCCCAGCAGGCGGCGCTGCTCCCGGCGATCGCGTCGGGTGAGTCGATCGTGACCGCCGCGCTGTTCGACGGCGGCACGGACCCGCTCGTGCCCTCGACGAAGGCGACGCGTGCCGGCGACGGCTGGACGCTGGACGGCGTGAAGGACTGTGTGCCCGCAGGCCCGCTCGCCGACCGCGTGCTCGTCCCGGCGGTGACCGGCGACGGCAAGGTGATCATCGCGATCGTCGATCCGAGCGCTGCCGGTGTCACGCGGGAGGCCCAGCAGACGACCGACAACCATCCCGAGGCCCGGCTCACGCTGTCGGGTGCGACGATCGCCGACGCCGACGTGCTGGTCGGCCCCGACGGTGGCGCCGAGGCGCTGCAGTGGATCGTCGAGCGCGCGACCGCGGCGCTGGCCGTCACCGCGATCGGCATCTGCGAAGAAGCCGTGCGCATGACCGCGGAGTACACCAAGACCCGCGAGCAGTTCGACCGTCCGATCGCCACGTTCCAGGCGGTCGGTCAACGGGCCGCTGATGCCTACATCGACACCGAGGGGATCCGGCTCACCGCCTGGCAGGCCGCGTGGCGCTTGTCCGAGGGGCTCCCGGCGTCGACCGAGGTCGCGGTGGCGAAGTTCTGGGCTGCCGACGGCGGGCAGCGGGTCGTGCACGCCGCGCAGCACCTCCACGGCGGCATGGGTGTCGACCGCGACTACCCGCTGCACCGCTACTTCCTGTGGGCCAAGAAGCTCGAGCTCACCCTCGGCGGCGCGACCCAGCAGCTGCTGAAGATCGGCAAGACCCTCGCCGACGAGCCCGTCCCGGCCTGAGCCACGGCTCGGCGGCAGGTCGCAGCGACGTGCCGGGCGAGCCGACGCCACTCCTCGTCGAGCACGACGGGCTGCGGATCGCGGCACTCGACTGGGGCGGTGATGGTCTCCCGCTGCTGCTCCTCCACCCCAACGGGTTCTGCGCGGGGCTGTTCGACCCCCTCGCGCGGCGGTTGACCGACACGTTCCGGCCGATCGGTGTCGACCTGCGCGGTCACGGTGGCACCGATGCTCCCCCGGACCTGGCGACGGGGCTCGGGTTCGAGGCGATGGCCGCGGACGTCGCTGCCGTGCTCGACCACCTCGGCGTCGGC
>DASUAO010000051.1:0-50833 GCA_035763745.1 Acidimicrobiia bacterium | reverse complement strand
CACCGTCGCCGACATCGAGGAGTGCGCCGACAAGGCGAACGTCACGACCGGGCTCCCCGACCTCGCGGTCGTCACCACCGAGGTCGAGCAGCAGTGCTCGCCGACCACCTACAGCATCAATCCCCCGCAGATCGTCTGCGCCACCAAGGACGACCACCCGCAGACGTACCAGGGCAACGACGGTCGCGTCGCGTTCTACAAGAAGAAGTTCGGCAAGAAGCTGCACGGCGCGTACGTGTACACGAACGATGTCAAGGCCGCCGAGCTGTCGGCACGCGCGATCGCGGCGCCCCTCCAGGAGGCGGGGATCAAGGCGGACCAGGAGGTCGACGTGTCGAGCCGGGCACTCCAGACGGCGTACACCTCGATCATCCGCGCGATGAAGGACGACGAGTCGAACTTCTTCAGCAACGGCGGGCCGTTCGACGCGACGGTCGCGGCCCGCAAGGAGGCGCAGATCCAGGGGCTCACCGACCCGAAGATCATCTGGGACTGCACGCTCCAGTGCTACGAGCGCAAGCTGCTCGAGCAAGGAGGTGCGGCGGTCGAGCGCCAGTTCGTCCAGCTCGGGTTCCTGCCGTTCGAGGAGGCATCGAAGAACCGGACGCTGCGGGCCTTCCTGAGGTTCGTCGGGAAGGACAAGGCGGACGCGTTCGGGATCCAGGCGTTCGCGTCGGGTCTGTTGCTCCAAGAGGCGGTCGAGCAGATCGTGGCCACCGACGGGGTCAATGCGGTCACACGAGCGGCGCTCTTCGATCAGCTCGCCACGATCGACGACTTCGACGCCGGAGGCATGCTCGGGACCACCGACGTCGGCGCCCGCCGGAACTCGCCGTGCTTCATCATGGTGCAGGTTCAGGACGGGGAATTCGTGCGGGTCTACCCGAAGAAGAAGGGCACGTTCGACTGCACGCCCGCGAACCGCGTCGAGGTGGAGCTCGACCTGCTCTGAGCGATGGGCCGGATGAAGCGCCTCAGACGCTGAGGAGGTTGTCCACGTCGGCCCCGCAGGCCGGGTGGCGCAGCTTGCTCATCGCGCGGGCCTCGATCTGGCGGATGCGCTCACGCGTGAGGTCGAAGTGCTCACCGACCTCCTCGAGCGTGCGCGGCTCACCGCGGTCGAGTCCGAACCGCAGCGTGAGGACCTTCGCCTCACGCGGCGCGAGCGCCCCGAGCAGCTTCTGCACCTCGGCCGGGAGCAGCGCGGTAGCGGCCGCCTCATATGGCGACGCGGCGCCGCGGTCCTCGACCACGTCGCCGAGCACGGCGTCGCCGTCCTCGCCGAGTGGCTGCGAGAGCGACAGCGGAGTCGGTGCGATCAACGTGGTCTCGCGCACCTTCTCCTCGGTGATGCCGAGCTCCTCGGCGAGCTCGGCGTGCGTCGCCGGGCGGCCGAAGCGCAGCTCCAGCACCGAACGCGCACGCTGGAGCTTGATGAGGTTGTCGCCGGCGTGGACGGGCAGACGGATCGTGCGACCGATGTTCGCGATGCCGCGCGAGATCGCCTGGCGGATCCACCAGGTCGCATACGTCGAGAACTTGAAGCCACGCTGCCAGTCGAACTTGTCGACGGCGTGGATGAGCCCGAGGTTGCCCTCCTGGATCAGGTCGAGGAGGGGCACGCCCGAACCCTGGTATCGCTTCGCGATCGACACCACGAGCCGCAGGTTCGACTGGACGAACTGGAGGTGGGCCTCGTCGCCCTTGCGGATGCGTCGACGCACCGACCGGCGCTCTGCCGAGGTGAGCTTCGCGTCGGGGTCGTCGAGGAGCGCCTTGGCGGCGACTCCGTCTTCGATCAGCTGGGCGAGGCGAGCCTCGTCGTCCTTGGTGAGCAGGTCGTAGCGTCCGGCATCGTCGAGGTACATCCGGACGAGGTCGGGATCTTCGCTGGAGGACTTCCGGTTGGGCACTGCCATCGTGGTCTTCTCCCGATCGACCGAGGCTGCGGGGTCGCGCACCCTCGATGCGGGTCCGGAGGCGCGGCTGCAACCCCGGGTTTCGACGGTGCCGGCTCCCGACGTCCTCACGTCCTCACGCTGGGACGGTCCGTTCGGTGCGGGCCTCGAAGGTGACCAGTCTACGCCATTTCGCGTCGATTTCTCCCGGCGGAGGACAAAATTCGGGGGGTCGGGGAGCGAGGCCTGCCCGGACCGCCGATTCAGGCGGCTCCGGTGGTCTTGATGAGGCGGACGCACAGCATCTTGGAGATGTTGACCACCAGCTTGGCCGCGATCACGGGTTCGTCATCGATCATGGCCCGCAGGGTGTGCTCGCTCAGGCTCAGCACCCGCACCGCCGCGCTGGCGGCGAAGGCGTCGAGGGCCCGGGGCCGCTCCAGCAGGAAGGCCATCTCCCCGAAGACATCGCCCTCGGCGAGCGCGGCCACCACGCGGTCGCCGTCCCGGACCTCGAGGGTGCCGGCGAGGACCACGAAGAGGTTCCGGGCCACGCCGCCCTTCTTGATGACGTGGTCGCCGACGGCGCACTCGATCACGTTGCTCCGAGCGAGGCAGCGCTCGACCTCGTCGTCGGTGAACGAGTGGAACGCCGAGATCTCGAGTCCCTCGATCTCGTGCAGTGTCGACCGCAGCTGCGCGGTGTAGTCGCCTTCGCCGCTCATGAGCGGGCTGAGTACCGCCCCGCCCCTGCCGGTGAGGATCTCGGCGACGCAGTCGGGGGCCGCGTCGGGCGCACGATCGTCGAGCCCGACGAGGACGTCGGTCCCCAGGGGGAACACCACGAGCGGGATGAGGTAGCCGGCCTCCGGACTGTTGATGTTGCGGGTCGCGTAGGTCCGTCGCCCCTGCCCCAGGTACAGGGAGAGGAGGTGCGGCTCGCATGCGCTGAACTGCACGCGCACGTCGTGCGCGATCGCGGTCTCGTGACGGCACGCGAGGAGGTCGTCGACGAGGCCGGTCCCCCGCAGGCGCGGCGTCACCATCACCCGCTCACCGATCGCGAGGTGGCGGTGGGGAATCTGGTCGAGGAACGGGGCGAGGCTGTACTCGTCGACCTGGCGCTCCGAGAACCCGCGCTCACCCCACGAGAGCCGTGCGGTGCCGACGACGTCGTCGCCCTCCTTCGCGAAGAAGATCCAGCTCGTCTCGTCCTCGGCCTCGACGAGACGCCGACCCTCGTGATCCGCGCTGCCCTGGTAGCGGCCCATCTCCTCGACGTACACGGAGTACCGGAAGCGGTAGACCGCCTCCTTCTCCTCGACGGTGCGGGCCTCGGCGACCTCGAATGCCATGGGGGAGATGCTGGCGCACCGAGGGCTCGATTGTCATCTCCACTCGATCCACGAGCGTCAGTGCACCGCACGGATCCCGAACCAGGCGAGCGCCAGCGTCGTGAGCCCGAGCACGAAGAGGCGGATCTCGCGGTCCCTTCGGACGAGGAACAGCACTGCGATCAGGGTCGGGAAGATGACGAGCCCCTGGACGAGCACCCCCGCATCGGTACGCGGGAACAGGAGGTCGTGCATCTCAGCGGAGCACGGCGGCGTCGGGCACGAACACGGACCAGGCGAACCAGAACGTGTCCACGTGGACGACGGGCGCGAGCGAGCGTCCCGCCCGGATCCGGTCGTCAGCGAGAGCGCGACGATCACGGCGAAGATCGCGACGCCACCCGCGATCATGGCGACGCGCTTGCCGGCCCGTCGTCGCGCAAGGATCGGTCGCCGCCCCCGGCGCCGACACCGTGCGCGATGGCGGCAACACGTCGTGCGTCGAGGCGATGCTCGAGAGCGGGCACGCGCTCATCCTCGACGCGTACACCGGGATCCGGGCGCGCTGGGCGCGGATATGGACGCCGACAGCGTGCGCTTCGCGGCTGCGCGGGTCTCGCAGGCCCCGGGAGCGCGTGGTGCGCGGCCGGCCCGGCCCGATCGCTAGACCCAGAACGCGTCTTCGGCGGCGAGATCGCTCGTGGTCTCGTCGATCCGGGTGATCTTGCCGTCGGCGATCGTGAACTCGAGCGTCTCGATCACGTCGAGCGACTTGTCGCCCCGCTTGGCCTGGGCCCGGTGGTTGGAGACCACCTTGTCGTCGCCCTTGGCGGTCACGTCCTGCAGGTCGACCTGCACGGTGCCGTCGGACAGCTCGAAGAGCTGTCCGTACATGGCGAACACCGCCTCCTGGCCCGTGTGCTCGCCGGACGTGAGGTTGTTGCCCGGGACGGCGTGGACGACGTCGGGCGTCATGATCGAGCCGAGCGTCTCCATGTCACCGCTCGAGAACGCCGCGTAGCCCTTGCGGACGAGGTCTTCGTTCGGGTGTGCCATGGTTCCCCCCTACCGATGCGAAGCGCGCAGCCTCGCGCGGATCGGATAACTCGGCAAGAGCGTCGCGGATGCCGGGTCGCCGACCAGGTCACCCATCGTCGGTCACCTCCGCATCGGCGACGGCGAGTCAGGCCACGGTGAGCGGTGGTGGTGTCCAGGTGCCGTCGAGTGCCTCGGGTCCTGGGTCGTAGAGTCGCATCGTCACACCGATTGGTCCAGCGGGGGCCGGCAGCCAGTTGGCGCGGCGAGCGTCGCCGGGGTCGGTGTGTTGGAGGTACAGGTCGAGCGACCCGTCGTCGTTGTAGACGAGGGGGTCGCGGTCGCCAAGGGCGTACCGGTCGAGGTCGTTGAGTACCGGGAAGCCGTCGCCGTCGTACATCGTGACCGACCAGAACGCGTCCACCGGCGGCAATGCGTCGGCAGCGAAGTGGAGGACATGGTGGACTTCGCCCACGGGGACGTTTCCGGCGGCGTCGTGGAGCAGGACCGGGTAGATCGCATCTTCGACGAGGTTGGCGCCGAGGCCGATCTTGGCGATGATCGCTCTCCGCCAGTAGTCGGTGCCGTAGACCCCCATCGTGAACGTCGGCTGGCTCCACCCGTCGACGACCGGGTGCATGGACGCCATTCGCTCCATCCTGGCTTTCGCCGAGACGGCGCCGGCCTCGATGGCGGCGCGTGTTCTGGCGTCGAGTGCGTCGAGGTCGAACGGCTCGCCGGCGATGACACCCAGCCGGCGCATGCGGGCCAGGAGTGGCTGATCGACGAGGTGCGGTGGGTGCTGCAGCATGAGTTCGGCGGTGTGTCGGAGGAACTCGACGCCGGACAGTGCCAGGACCTGGTCCACCGGTGGGGTGGTCATGTCGACCGAGTCGTCGGGCTCAGAGGTCGGCACTGTTGGTGCAGCCGGCCAGACCGACAGCGGTGTGGCGACGAAGCCGGCCTGTACCTCGTGCACGGCTGCGTAGTCGGCGGGGCCGTTGGTCTGGGTCCGCCCGATCACCCAGCCGATCGATGTCGGCGCGTCGATCCGCTCCATCCCGTCGGGAAGCGTTCCCGACCAGTCGGGGCCGACGAGGGCGTAGTGGCCCGCCACGGTGCCGGTGGTGCGCCGCCCGACGAGCGCGAAGACGTCGGTCCACATGTCCATGAACGGCAGCATGTAGTAGCGGCCGGCGGTGTCGGGCACCGAGATCACGATCGGTTCGTCGCTGAGGTCGAACCACAGGATCGAGTACAAGGTGTCGAAGTTCGGCCGGACGACTTCCTTGAAGTCACCCGGCGGGAACGCCTCCATGTGCGTGAACAGGTTCATCGGACCGAACCCCGGTCGAACACCGGCAGCGACGTTGGTGGTGATTCGTCGTGTGACGTCCATCAGCACGATCGGGAACCCGAACAGATAGGCGTCTTCCGCGATCCGGGCGAGCTCTTCGGGGCTGGTGTCGAGATCGGTGGTCATGTGGCTTCCGTGCCTTTCGTCGTCAGGTCAGGATCTGGATGGCGTCGCCGGGCAGCTGAACCCGAACACGAGGATCAGAACCTCCGCCGGGTCGGAGCTCGTCGATCTCGGCCAGCGCACCACGCGGAAATGAATCCGGCGGTCGAGGCACTCTGTCCCAGGGCATGGGCAATCACCAGAGTCCTTGGTCCCGTCCGATGCGCCCGGTACGACCCGCGCGCGCCACGGGTCTCTCTCTCTCTCTCTCTCTCGGTCGTGCCGAACCGGACGACAGGAGTCGTCTGGGGCGCGGAGTTCGCCGGCGAGATCCTCCTGTGCTCCGATACGCCCTGACATCGGGGCCGGATCTCCTAGCCGGCGGACGAATCCGCCCCGAGCGCGGCGACGAGCCCCTCGCAGTCGGCCACCGTCACGGTCAGCGCCGAGTGGCCCGACCGGCGCAGCGGGCTCGGCACCTTCTCGCGGAAGTGCACGCAGACGCCGCGGTCCGCGTTGGTGCCGAACGTGAGCCCGTCGTCCTTCGACGACATGCGCGCGCCGACCGCAGTCCACCATCGGTAGCCCGACGTGATGTGGGCGCCGTCGATGTTGTCGAGCGCGGTCTCGAGCTTCAGCAGTCCGAACGTAGCGACGAAGCGGCCGTCGTCGGAGAGCGTGACGCCGTCCTTCGACGGGCGGACACCGAACGGTGCCCAGAACGGCGCGAGCTTCAGGTCGGCGGCGTAGTTGAAGATCGGGCTCATACGGGCTCCTGCCCGACGACCGTCGGGAATGTTGTGGTGCTGTGACGAACACTCTCGCACTCTCGCGGGATCGGTGGGCCATCTCCTAGTCTCGGCGACATCGGTCGCGACGGGGGGAAGTCGGTCGGTGGGCGAGACCACGAGCGGACGACTCGACGGGGGCACCAAGGTCGCACTCGTGGCGATGTGCCTCGGCATCTTCCTCATCGCCAACGACTTCACGGCGCTGAGCGTCGCGATCCCCGACATCGAGTCCGACCTGTCGACCTCGCTCGGCCACGCGCAGTGGGTCATCAACGCGTACGCCCTCGTCTTCGGCGTGCTCATCGTGACAGGCGGACGGCTTGCCGACCTGTTCGGGCGCAAGCGGGCGTTCATGATCGGCGCCGCGATCTTCGGCATCTTCTCGCTGCTGAGCGGCCTCGCGCCGTCGATCGAGCTGCTGATCACGGGACGCGCGCTCATGGGCGTCGGCGGCGCGCTGATGTGGCCGGCGATCCTCGGGATGGTCTACGGGCTGCTCCCCGACGACAAGGCCGGTCTCGCCGGCGGGCTGGTGCTGGGCGTCGCGGGCGCGGGCAATGCGGTGGGTCCGCTGCTCGGCGGCGTCCTCACCCAGGAGATCGGGTGGGAGGCCGTCTTCTTCCTCAACGTGCCGGTGGCGGTCTTCGCGATGTGGATCACCCAGGCGAAGGTTCCCGAGAGCCAGCTCGACACGGGGGAGCGGCGCATCGACTACCCGGGCATCGCCATCCTCTCCGTCGCGGCCGTGTCGGTGCTGGTCGCGCTCGACGAGGGTCCGACCGAGGGTTTCGGGGACCCGATCATCCTGGGCTTGTTCGGGCTCGCGGCGGTGCTGCTCGTCGGCTGGGTCGTGGTCGAGCGGCGCATGGGCGAGGCCGCGCTGGTCCCGAGCTCGGTGCTGCGCAACCGACTGTTCGCCGCGTGCGCGGCGACCGTGCTCTTCATGTCGGCGATCTTCTTCTCGGCCCTGCTCTACCTGCCGCAGTACTTCGAGAAGATCCTCGGCTACACGGCGCTCGAGGCCGGGGCCGGACTGCTGCCGATGATGGGCGTCTTCACGATCGCTTCCTTCGTGGCCGGGCACCTCTACGACCGGCTCGGCGCGCGCATCGTCGCCGGCGCGGGTGCGATCTCGCTCGCCGGGGGGATGTTCCTCCTTGCGCTGCTCGACACCGACTCGAGCTTCTGGGCGCTGGTGCCCGGGATGGCGATCCTCGGGCTCGGCGTCGGGCTCTTCTACTCGGCGATCACGACGACCGCGGTCACGTCGCTGGATGCGTCGAAGTCGAGCCTCGCCGGCGGCATCGTCTACATGTGCCAGATCGCCGGTGGCGCGGTCGGGCTCGGGATCAACACCGCGATCGTCACGTCGGCCGACTCGCTCATCGACGGCATCCAGGTCGCGTTCGTCGTCGACGGAGTGCTGGCGGTGTTCGGGTTCCTCCTGGTGCTCGCGGTGGTGCCGAGCCGGACGACTCCGGTCGCCGACGCGCCGGTCGCGGCCCATGCGTCGCACCACCTGATCCATCACCGCCACGCGGGTCGCGCCGGATAGGACGAACCCCGCCGCCGCGGTTCCTGACCCGAGGGTCCACCGGAATGCCGCCGGATCCCGGCGGGTGTCGACGAGGCCGGAGGCGCCACCAAGCGCACACCCACGCTGCGGTCACTCCCGCACGAGGCCGCGGAGCGCAACCTGCGCGGGTTCCAGCACCACCTCGTGATCCGGGGGACGGCCCGCATCGAGGACGGCCCCGATCCCGAGCTCTTCGACGCGCTGCGCGCGACGTACCTCGGTCGGGTCGACGAGTCGATGCCGCTGCGCACGTCCCGCAGCGCCGTGGTGGTGAACGTCGACGTGGAGCACATCGGGGGCAACGGCCCCTGGGTGCGTTGATGATCGCCGGTCGCGGAGCCACGTGCGACAGGGGTAGGTTCTGATCATGGCCGACTTCGAGGTACCTGCCGATCTCACCTTCAACCGGGGACCGATCGCCGATCCCGCAGCGTTCGCCGAGGACTCCGGTGCCGCGTCGTGGCTCTTCCTCTGTGGCGACGAGTTCGCGGCGATGGACGGCGGGATGTCCTACGAGCAGGTGCAGGCTGCCGTGCCCGAGTCCGAGAACGTCGTCTCGGACCCGCCCGAGGTGCTCGACATGGACAAGGCGCGCCGCCACGTCGAGGCGCTCGACCGCTTGCCCCGTCCGACGCTCGTCACCTGCCGGGCCGGCCCGCGATCGGCCGCGGTCGTCTACCTGTACGCGGGTCTCAAGGCCGGCGCCACCGCCGACGAGGTCCTCGCCCGCGCCGATGCCGACGAGGCACCGTTCGTGGGCGTGGAGGACTACCGGGCGTTCGTCCGCCAGGGCCTCGAGGAGCTCGCGCCCGGCGGGTGATGACCGTGCGACACTGCATGCGTCGACGGGAGGACCGATGACGATCGACACCCGTACGCGGCTCCACAAGGACGTCCGCTCGCTCGCGCGCGACGAGGTCATCGACTCGGTGCTCCCCGACGCCATCGCGGTGCACGGCGACCTCGCCGCCCGAGGCGTGACCTACAAGGACCTGCCCGCGCTCGGCCTCGACGTCGACGGCCGGGGCGTCACGCTCGGGGTCTCCGGCGGTGTGCTCGCACTGCGGGACGGGCTCGACGACGCCAGGGTGGTCGCGGTGATGGCTGCCGACGCGCTCTCGGATCTCGTCCAGGACACCCAGTCGACGATGGGGCTCGCGATGACCGCCCGCGTGCAGCTCATCGCCGGCACCATGCCCGACTGGATCGGCTGGGAACCCGTGTTGCGTGCGTTGCTCGACGGTCGTGAGGTGCACGAGACCGGAGCCGTCACCTTCACCGACCGCGACGGTGGCGATCTCGATCTCGACCGGTCGTTCACGATCGACGACGACCACGAGGAGATCGCGCACTTCCTCGAGCAGGCCGGCTTCCTCCACGTGCGCGACGTGTTCACCGACGACGAGATGGCCGCCGTCGGCGTCGACATCGACGAGTGGATCGCCCGGGCCACTCCCGACGACGGCGACTCGTGGTGGGCCACCGACGAGCACGGCGTCGACCAGGCGGTGCGGGTCCTCAACTTCTACGACAAGTCGGCCGCGCTGCGCGCCCTGGTGCACGACGACCGGTACCAGTGGATCGGCGACCTCACCGGAGACGGGCACCGCCACAAGGGCGGGGGCGAGGGGTTGGTGAAGCCGCTCGGCATCGTGCGGGGCCTCTCGGATCTGCCGTGGCACAAGGACTGCGGCCAGGGCCGCCACTCCTACATCTGCAGCGGGCTCACCTGCGGCATCTCGGTGACCGGCGCCGACCGCACCAGCGGCGCGCTCGGCGTGATCCCCGGCAGTCACCGCGCCAACACGATGGCGACCGGACGCGATCCGGCGCTCGATCTGCGCCCCCGGCTGCTGGAGACACGGACCGGGGACGTGACCGTCCACTGCAGCGACACGCTGCACCGGGCCTTCCCGCCCGTCGATCGGCCCCGAAAGGTCGTCTACTCGGGCTTCGGGCTGCCGCCGTTGCCCGGCGACGTCATCGAGGCCGATCCCCGCTACAGCAACGAGGCGCGGGCCGAGCTGAGCAGCGTCCAGGATCGGATCGAGGCGGCCGACAACCCCGACGATCCGAGGCGCTACCGGGCCGGGCGGGGCCGCTGAGCGCTCTGTGCGGCGCGAGTCGCCTCGGGTAGCGTCGATGCTCGATGCGTGTGATCGTGATCGGCGCCGGCGAGGTCGGCTACTACCTCGCCGAACGTCTGAGCCTCGAGGGCCACGACATCGCCGTCATCGAGCAGGACGCCGAGCGGCTGCACGACATGAAGCGTCGCCTCGACGTGCTGACGGTGCACGGCTCCGGGTCGAGCCCGAGCGCACTCGAGGCGGCGGGGATCAGCTCCTGCAGCGTGCTCGTGGCGGTCACGAGCACCGACGAGACGAACCTGATGGCCTGCTGGATGGCCCGCCAGGCGAGCGCCGCGTCGACGGTCGTCCGCCTCGAGAGCGAAGAGCTGCGCGGACCTGCGGGTGAGGAGCTGTGTGCGGCGATGGGGGTCGACATCGTCATCGACCCCGATTCCGAGACCGTCGACGAGATCCTCGAGCTCATCGAGGTTCCGGGGATGGCCGAGATCGCCCGGATGGTCGGTGGCGAGGTGTCCGTGTTCGGCGCACGGGTGCCCGACGGTGCGCCGATCGTGGGCCGCTCGCTCAAGGAGGTCGGGCGTTCCCACGAGCCCGACTGGCAGTTCCTCTTCGGTGTCATCACCCGCGACGGCGCCGCGTTCGTGCCTCGAGGCGACTACCACATCGAGGCCGGCGACTTCGTCCGGGTGATCTGCATGGAGCAGGCACGCGAGGAGCTGTTGGAGCTGCTCGGCCTGCACGAGCTCACGCCCCGGCGGGTGATGGTGCTCGGCGGCGGGCGCACCGGTCAGCTCGTCGCCGCGGCACTCGCGGCACGCGGGACCCACGTGACGGTCGTGGAAGGCAACGAGCACCGGGCCAAGGAGCTCGCCGAGAGCCTGGTCGGGGCGAACGTGATCCACGGCGACATCACGGACTCCTCCCTCCTGTCCGAGGAGGGGGTGGGGGCCGCCGACGTCGTGGTGGCGCTCACCGGTGAGGACGACGCGAACATCCTCGCCTGCCTCTTCGCGAAGAGCGAAGGTGCCCGCGAGACGATCGCGGTGGTGCACCGCCTCGAGCTGTTGCCGCTCCTGCCGCGCGTCGGCGTCGACATCGCGCTCTCACCGCGCACGGCGAGCGCCAACGCGGTGCTGCGTGCCGTTCGGGGCGGCGTCGACGCGGTCGCGATCGTGCTCGAAGGCGACGCCGAGGTCGTCCAGCTCGAGGTCGCCGCGGGCAGCCCGGCCGACGGCACCGCGCTCGACGAGCTGCACCTGCCCAAGGACGTGCTCGTCGGCGCCGTCGTCCGCGACGGTGCCGGCCAGATCGCCCGAGGTCGCACCCGCCTGCTCGCCGGCGACCGGCTCGTCATCTTCTCGCTCCCTCGTGCGATCGAGCGGGTGCGTCAGGTGTTCGGCTAGCCGGGTGTTCGGCGTCATCGACGGGACACGGCTCCCGGGACCCGCGCGCGCCCGGCCCAGCGCGGTCGCGCACGTTGTCGGGCTGGTGCTGCTCATCGGCGGCATCGGGATGGTCGTCTCGGGCGGGGTCGACGCCATCGGCGGCGGGCCCCATGTCCTCGAGCTGGTCGTGTCCGGCGTCGGGATCGGGCTCGTCGGGCTGGCCCTCAACCGGGCGACCCGCGTGCCGGACCGGGTCCCGAACACGAGCATCTTCGCCGCGGTCACTGCGAGCTGGGTGGTGCTGTCGGTCGCCTCGACCATTCCGTACCTGCTCACCGGGACGTTCGATCGCTTCGACGACGCACTGTTCGAGTCGATCTCGGGGCTCACCACGACCGGCGCGTCGGTGCTGTCGCCAGTGGAGGGTGTGGAGTCGGGGATCCTGTTCTGGCGCTCGATGACGCAGTGGTTCGGCGGCATGGGTGTGATCGTGCTCGTCGTCGCGGTGCTGCCGGCGCTGCGTGTCGGTGGGCTCGAGCTGCTCCAGGCCGAGGCGCCGGGACCGTCGGACCCGCGCCTCGACCCGCGCGTGCGCCACAGCGCCCGTCGGCTCTGGGGCCTGTACGGGGGCTTCACCCTCCTGATCGCCACCGTCTACTTCGTGGGCGGCATGACGCTCTTCGACGCGGTGAACCACTCGTTCACGACGATCTCCACCGGCGGGTTCTCGACCCGCGATGCTTCGTTCGCCCACTTCGACTCCGCGTTCCTCGAATGGGCCGCGACGGTGTTCATGTTCATGGCCGGCGTGAACTTCGCCCTGTACTGGCGCGTGCTGCGGGGCAAGCCCGGCGCGTTGTTCCGCTCGACGCTGGTGCGCTGGTACGTGGCGATGGTGGGGCTCGTGATCGGCGCAGCGATCGTCACGAACCTCGCCGAGGTCGGGTTCAGCCACGAGGTCGCCCGTCAGACCGCCTTCACCGTGGTGGCGACCGCGACCACGACCGGCTACGGACTCGCCGACTACACGGCATGGGCTGTCGCGATCCAGGGCCTCCTGCTCGCGCTCATGGCGATCGGGGCCATGGCCGGCTCGACCGCGGGCGGGTTCAAAGTGATCCGGTTCGTGCTGATCCTCGACTACGCGAAACGCGAGCTGCGGCGTGCCATGCACCGACGCCTGGTCCGCCCGCTGCGGATCGGCACTGACCCCGTCGACGAGGCGACGGTGTCGCGCATCATGGGCTTCACGGTCCTGTTCCTGATGTTGATCGTCGCGGGGTCGGTGGGCATCGCCGCGTTCCACGCGGATCTCGTCACCGCGGCGTCGGCCGCGACGACGTCGATGGGCAACGTCGGTCCCGGCCTCGGCGCGATCGGGCCGACCGACACCTTCCTCGCGCTCGACCCCGGCGCGCGGGTGATCACGATGGGGCTCATGCTCCTCGGCAGGCTCGAGATCTTCCCCGTGCTCCTCGCCGTGGCCGCGATCCCGACCTGGCGGGCGCGCCGGAGGCGTGACAGCGCTGGGCCGCGCTAGGAGGACTCGGCCCGCACGCGCTCGGGGCTCCAGTCGCCCATGCGCGCCACGTCGGCGACGAGCTGCCACACGGCCTGGGGCGGAGCGCCGGCCTCGATCGACGCCGATGACTGGTCAGGGAACTCGGTCATTCGGGGACGCTACCCGGGGGAGCGGATCCGGAATCGACACGGCGGCGCACGTGCGCGAGGGTCCGCGCGATGGGTGAGCACGGGCGTTGCCTCGGGGTCGACACCGGAGGCACGTTCACCGACGTCGTGGCCGACGACGGCACCATCGCCAAGGTGTCCTCGACGCCGGACGACCCGGGGCGGGCGGTGCATGCCGCCCTCGGGGCACTCGGCTCCTCGGAACACCCGTCGCTGCTCGCGCACGGCACGACCGTCGCGACCAACGCGCTCCTCGAGCGACGGGGTGGACGCATCGCGCTCGTGACCACGCGTGGCTTCGCCGACGTGATCGAGATCGCCCGTCAGGTGCGGCCGTCGCTCTATGACGCGCGGGTCGACCGGCCCGATCCGCTCGTCCCGCGCGACCTGCGGATCGAGGTGAGCGGGCGTCTCGACGCGTCCGGGCGGGAGCTCGAACCGATCGCCCTCGGCGATCTCGCTCGGGTGCCCGACGACATCGATGCGGTAGCGGTGTGCCTGCTGCACGCCGACCTCAACCCTGCGCATGAGCAGGCGGTCGCGGGTGCGCTCAGTGCGCGCGGGCACGACACGTCGTGCTCGTACGAGGTGTCGCCGGAGATGCGCGAGTACGAGCGCACGGTGACCACCGCGATGAACGCCATGCTCCGGCCCGTCTGCCGCGCCTACCTCCACGGCATCGCGTCGGCGGCCGACGAGGTGCTGGTGATGACCTCGGCCGGTGGGCTGGTGCCCGTGTCCGACGCGGCCGAGCTGCCGGCTGCGATCCTCCTCTCCGGTCCCGCAGGCGGTGCTCGGGCCGCCGCCGCGGTCGCCGACGCATGTGGCTATCCGGATGCGGTCGGGTTCGACATGGGAGGCACGAGCACCGACGTGGTCCTGGTGCGCGACGGCGCGCCGGAGTCCGCGGCGGAGCGGGTCGTGGCCGGGTTGCCGGTGCGCATGCCGTCACTCGACGTCCACACGATCGGGGCCGGGGGCGGCTCGATCGCCCGGCTCGACCCCGGGGGCGCGCTCGTCGTCGGCCCCCGCAGCGCCGGCGCCGTGCCGGGACCCGCCTGCTACGGGCGCGGAGGGGTCGAGCCGACCGTCACCGACGCCGACCTCGTGCTCGGGCGCATCGACCCCGCGGCCACGTTCCCCGACCTCGGTCGCCTCGACCCGGCCGCAGCCGTTGCGGCGCTCGCGCACGCCGGTGTCGACGCGGCCGGAGTGGTGGCGGTCGTCGACGCCGCGATGGAGCAGGCGGTGCGCCGGGTCACGGTCGAGCGAGGCGTCGACCCGCGCACGCTCGCGCTCGTCGCCTTCGGCGGTGCCGGCCCACTGCACGCCTGCGCGATCGCCGACGCCCTGGGCATGCCCGCGGTGATCGTCCCGCCCCGGGCCGGCGTGCTCTCGGCCGTCGGCATCCTCGCGTCGCCCCGCGCGCGTGACCTGGTGCGCACCTGGCCGACACCGAGCGACCACACCGGGCTCGGGCCCGCCCTCGCAGGCCTGGGCGACGAAGCGCGGGCGCTCGTGGGACCCGAGGCCACCGTCACCACCGCCGTCGACGCCCGGTACCCGGGGCAGAGCCATGCGCTCGTCGTCGCCCGGGTCGATGACTTCCACACGGAGCACGAGCGCCGCAACGGGTACGCCCGTTCGGAGGAGCCGGTGGAGGTCGTGGCACTGCGGGCGCGTGCGCGGCGCGACGGGCCGCTCGAGGTCGGTGACCTGCCGGTTCCCGGCGAGCGCGACAAGAGAGTGGATGGACCGGCCGTGATCGCCGAGACCGATTGCACCATCTGGGTCGCCGACGGGTGGCAGGCGGAGGTCGGCGCGCTCGGCGCGTGGCTCCTTCGGCGGCGCGGGGCCCGGCGATGACCCTCGACCCGGCCGCACTCCAGGTGCTCGTCGCCCGCCTGAGCGGCGTGGCCGACGAGATGGGCGCGGTGCTGCGCCGGGCCGCGTCGAGCCCCAACATCAAGGAACGGGCCGACTGCTCCGCCGCGCTGTTCACCGCCGACGGCGTGCTGCTGGCCCAGGCCGAGCACATCCCGGTGCACCTCGGGTCGATGGAGACCGCGGTGCGCGCCGCGATCGCGGTTGCCGGCGATGGCATCGGCCCGGGCGAGCAGATCATCGGCAACGACCCGTTCGCGGGCGGGACCCATCTCAACGACGTCACGCTCGTCGCGCCCGTGTTCGTGCGCGACGAGCTGGTGGGCTGGGTCGCGAACCGGGCGCACCACGCCGACCTCGGTGGGACGGCGCCGGGCTCGATGCCCCCCGACGCGCTGGTGATCGACGAGGAGGGGTTGCGACTCGCTCCGATGCGTCTCACGCCCGACGTCGAAGCGGAGCTCGTCGAAGCGTCGCGCACACCCGAGGAGCGGCGCGGCGACCTCGATGCGCAGCGCGGCGCGAACGCGCTCGGCGTCGAACGCATGGCTGTCGTCATCGAGGCGCTCGGCTCGACCGCACCACTCGTCGAGATCGTCGACTACGGCGAACGCCGCATGCGTGCTGCGCTCGCGGAGCTGCCTGACGGCACCTGGACCTTCGCCGACGTGCTCGACTCGGCCGGCCCGCGCCCGGAGCAGCAGACGCCGACGCGCGTGGTGGTGGCGGTCAGCGTCGCGGACGACACGGTCACGTTCGACTTCACCGGCACCGACCCGCAACGCCCTGGCAACGTGAATGCGGTCGAGGCGGTGACCGTCAGCGCCGTCGCCTTCGCGCTGCGCGCCGCGACCGACGCCACCATCCCGGCCAACGGCGGTGCCATGCGACCGGTGCGGGTCATCGTGCCGCCCGGCTCGGTGCTCGGCGCGCAGCCCCCGGTGGCCGTGGGCGCGGGGAACGTGGAGGTGAGCCAGCGGGTGGCCGACGTGTGCCTCGGCGCGCTCGGTGTGGTCGTGCCCGACCGCGTCGGCGCCGCGGGCCAGGGAACGATGAACAACGTGCTGCTCGGCAGCCCGCCCGGCCGTGGCGACGGCGCCTGGGTCTACTACGAGACCCTCGGGGGTGGCCAGGGCGGGCGACCGTGGGCTCCCGGTGCCAGCGGCATGCACACCGCGATGACCAACACCGCCGACACGCCGACCGAGGCACTCGAGCGGGCGCTGCCGATCCGGGTGCGCGTGTCGACGCTGCGGCGGGGGAGCGGCGGTGCCGGTACGCACGCCGGCGGCGACGGCATCGAGCGCGAGCTGCAGATGCTCGAGGACACCGTGGTGTCGCTCGTCACCGAGCGGCGGGTGTCGCGGCCGTGGGGTCTCGCCGGCGGCGAGCCGGGCGCGACCGGCGAGAACTGGCTGCTCCCGGGTGGGGACGCGAGCCGGGCCGTCCGCCTGGCCGACAAGTGCATCGTGCGCCTCGCGGCGGGCGACGTGCTGCGGATCCTCACCCCGGGGGGCGGAGGCTGGGGTTCTCGTCCGTCGGATCGCTGACTTCGGACCACGCCCGGAGCTGCGCGCGCATGGCATCGAGGGCGCGGTCGTCCGTCGTGACGCGGGTGATCCAGTCGGTCACCTCCAGCCCGCATCGTTCGGCCACGACCTGGAGCACCCGGGCCTGGTCCCAGCGGGGGCGGCGAGCCGAGCGGGCCGGGGTCGCGGCGAGGCCGATCGGTTCCCCGTCGATGCGCAACGGCCCGGCGGCCGCGACATAGGTGACGAGGTCTTCCCGCAGTCCCGGCCCGCCGTCGACGAGGTCGCGCGGGATCGTGTGGAGCGCGTACGCCGATTCGAGCGACTCGCTGCGGTCCAGCGCTTCCCGTTGCTGCGGTGTGAGCAGCAGGACGTGGAGGTCGACCTCGGTGTCGGCGCTCTCCACGAGCGTCGCCGGGATCGCGCCGTAGGCCGACACGCGGGCGGCGTAGACCACGTCGTGGTCACGCACGGTGACCCGCACGGCGACCACTGGATCGGACGTCGCTGTCCGGGCACCGAGCTTGCGGGCCAGCTGCTCGGGCGCGGCGTTCGATGCGATCGCGAGCACCGGCGTCCGGTCGCGGTCCGCCGCGACCTCCGCTCCGGCATCGACGAGCGGGTGCGTGTGGCCGGTCATCGGGTCGAACACGTAGGAACGCCGCGGGATCTCGTACGGGTACGCGAGCGCGCGTCGCACCACATCGGCGGAGGCGGGGGCGCGGTGGGGCACGTCCGCCGATCGTAGAGGCGCGCGCCCGGGCTGCTCTGCGCACGCACCTCGCGGCGACGGGCGGCCCGACCGTCGGGATCGAGTTCGAGGCCCAGACCTCGCGGAGTCGCCGGGCGGGCCGAGCCCGGCGACGCAGACGGTCACGATCTCGACGTGGTGCTCGACGCCCCGCAGATCGCCGGGAGGAGGTGGACCGATCATCGCGTCCGGCGGGCCATGATGGGCGGCGATGACCTCCCCGCGGCGCGTCCCGCTGTCCATCCTCGACCTCGCGACGATCGATCGCGGGGCGACGATGCGCGACGCGCTGGAGGGCAGCGTCGCGCTCGCGCAGCGGGCCGAAGCGTGCGGCTACCGGCGAATCTGGTACGCGGAGCACCACAACATGTCGTCGATCGGCTCGTCGGCGACGAGTGTCCTCATCGCCCACATCGCCGCCCACACCGAGCACATCCGGGTCGGTGCCGGGGGGATCATGCTGCCCAACCACGCGCCTCTCACCATCGCGGAGCAGTTCGGCACGCTCGCGACCCTGCATCCGGGCCGGATCGACCTCGGGCTCGGCCGGGCCCCGGGCAGCGACCAGAAGACGATGCAGGCGCTGCGGCGCGACGCCCGGTCGGCCGAGCGGTTCCCCCACGACGTCCTCGAGCTGCAGGGCTACCTCAGCGGCGAGTCCCTCGTCCCCGGCGTCGACGCCATCCCGGGGAAGGGAACCGACGTCGCCCTCTACATCCTCGGGTCGTCGCTGTTCGGCGCGCAGCTCGCGGCGCTCCTCGGCTTGCCGTACGCGTTCGCCTCCCACTTCGCGCCCGACGCGCTCGAGCAGGCCGCGGCGATGTACCGACGCGAGTTCCGGCCGTCGGCCCGGCTCGACGAGCCGTACTTCATCGCCGGAGTGAACGTCATCGCCGCCGACTCGGAGGCCGAGGCGCAGGAGCACCTCGTGACGGTGCGGAGGGCACGCGTCGGGTTCTTCCTCGCCCCGGGTCGCAAGCTCTCGGACGACGAAGCCGACGCGATCCTCGCCTCGCCCGGCGGACAGCAGCTGGTGCAGATGATGCGCAACACCGCGGTCGGCACGCCGCCGATGGTCGACGAGTTCCTCACCGAGTTCGCCCGGCACTGCCAGGCCGACGAGCTGATCGTCGCCCACTCGGCCCCGACCGTCGAGGCGCGCCTGTACTCCGCAGAGCTGCTCGCCGACGTCGCGGGACTCGAATCGTCGTAGCGGGCCGCGCGCCGCCAACGCTCGCAACGTGGCCGATGGTCCGCGGGCTCGGCCCTCGCACGTTCGCGGAGGTTCCGATGCGGTTCCCGATCACGGTACGGTCGCCGGTATGCGAGCGCAGGTGCTCCGTGCCCCGGCCCCGATCGCCGCCGGGCCGCTCGTGCTCACAGAACGCCCGCTCCCCGAGCCGGCACCCGGCGCGGTACGGGTCCGGGTGCTCGCCTGCGGTTGCTGCCGCACCGACCTGCACGTCGTCGAGGGCGATCTCGACCTGCCCGTCCTGCCGATCGTTCCCGGCCATCAGGTGGTCGGCGTCGTCGAGGCACTCGGCGACGGATGCACCCGCCTCGCGGTCGGGGAGCGGGTCGGGGTCGCATGGCTCCACGAGACGTGCGGCGAGTGCGGCTTCTGTGCGCGCGGCCAGGAGAACCTCTGCGAGCGGGCCCGCTTCACGGGCTGGACGGCCGACGGGGGCTTCGCCGACGCGCTGTGCGTCCCCGAGGCGTTCGCGGTCGCGCTGCCCGACGCGCTGAGCGACCTCGACGCGGCGCCACTGCTGTGCGCGGGGGTGATCGGCTACCGCGCGCTGCGGCGCGCCGAGGTGGAGCCGGGGATGCGGGTGGGGCTCATGGGCTTCGGTGCCTCGGCGCACCTCGCCCTCCAGGTGCTGCGTCACTGGGACTGCGAGGTCGTCGTGCTCACCCGGGGAGCCGGCCACCAGGCGCTGGCCCGCGAGCTCGGTGCCGACTGGGTGGGCGACGCCGCCGAGCTCCCGCCCGAACCGTGCGACGCGGTGGTGGTGTTCGCCCCGGCCGGGGAGCTGGTGCCCGTCGCCCTCGACGTGGTGCGCCCCGGAGGGACGGTGAGCCTGGCGGGGATCCACATGAGCCCGATCCCGTCGTTCGACTACGCGCGGCTGTGGCGGGAGCGCTCGCTGCGCTCGGTCGCGAACATGACCCGCGCCGACGCCGAGGAGTTCATGGTGCTCGCCGGCGTCGCCGGAGTGCGAGCCGAGACCGAGGTCTTCACGCTGGAACAGGCGAACGAGGCACTCGCCGCGATCGCCGGCGACCGAGTCCGCGGCGCCGCGGTGCTCGAACTCGGCTGACCGCCGCTCCTCGGGTCGCCGACGATCCGGGCGACTCGGGAGGTGCCGTGGCCTTCCGGGACGGACTCGACGCTGCTGTTGTCCAGGACCGCATCGAGGCCGCCGACAACCCCGGCGCGGCCAACCGTCACCGGGCCGGCCGGGGTCGTCGAGGTCAGACCGGGACGATCGTCTCGAGCAGGCCGGTGGCTTGGGCTGCCGTGAGTCGCGCCAACCGGGTTCAGCCCGCCGGTTGCGACGTTGCCGAGACGATCTGGTCGAGGACGGACTGGTCGGGCATCGGCGGCGGCTCGATCGACGGCAGCCCACGCACGGTGTCGAACGCCTGCCCGATGAGCGGACCGTCGATCACCGGACTGTGGCAGCTCGCGATCGCGGTGATGTCGAGACTCTGGACGAGGTCGATCCGCTCACCGAACTTCGCCGGGTCCACCATGGCCAGCCACGGGCTCACGGCACCGAACGCGAACATCGTGATCCCCTGGGCCCAGAAGTCCGGGTCGAGATCGGCGATGCCCATCGCCGGGTCCGGCAGGGGTGTCGCGAAGGTGTCGACGGCCCAGTAGACGCCGGTCGTGGGGTCGAACAGGCCCCGCGTCGTCGGGGAGTCGAAGAGCGGGGGTCGCAGGGCCCGCAGGGTGCGGTCGCCGACGTCGAAGGACTCGCCGTCCATGACCCAGCGGCAGCGGTCGAGCGGGAAGTTGAAGCAGTTGGTGTGGCGTTCCACCATCGCCCACGTGCACACCAACGTTGCGTTCGGGCATGCGTCCATGACCTGTTCGAGGTTGCCGCTGTGGTCGACGTCGTCGTGGGACACGAACACCCAGCGGACGTCCTTCGGTTCCACCAGCGCGAACACGTCGCGCATCCACTGCTCGCGGTTCGCGGGCGTGCCGGTGTCGACGATCACCGGCTCCTTGCCCAGGATCAGGAGGGAGTTGATGTAGACGGAGAGGGGTTGGCCCAGCGCCGGCTGGACCTGGTGGATCACATAGGTGTCCGGCGCGATCAGCGTCGGTGCGACATTCGTGGTGGGCGCGAGCGGAGCGAAGGTCATGGGTGGTTCCTCCTGGTCGTCGTGAACGCCAATGGTCGGAGCTGCGTCCGGGTTCAGAACGGGACGATCGTCTCGAGCAGGCCGGTGGCTTCGCCGCGGCCGGCCAGGATCTGGCAGAACTCGACCGCGTCGAGTTCGAGGGTGACCGGGGTCGCGGTCCCGGTGTCGGGCGCAGTGTAGGTGCCGCCGGCGATCCCGGTCAGCGTGAGGGTGAAGGGCCGGCCGTGGCGCCGGGCCCACTCGGCGACCACGTCGGCGACGATCCGTCCGTCGTGACCCGCGCTGAGCGCGAGGTCGCGGCCGGTGGCCCGGGCTGCGTCGACGCGATGCATCCAGAGGTCACGCAGGTAGATGGTGTCGACGAGGTAGCCGAGCTTCCAGGTCTCCACGACCGGCCCGTCGATCTTCATCGGCATGCGACGCATGAGCGCAGGCATCCGGGTGCGCTTGCGGACGGTCACGGGGGCGACCGCGGCGAAGCGCTCGACGAGCTCGGCGGGGGAGAGGTCGAGCCGCTCCCGCACCTGCACCGCCGAGAGGCCCGCTTCGAGCGGACCGCCGTGGGACTTCTGGAGACGCTTCGCGGCCAGCATCTGGTGGAGGTTCTCCTTCATCGAGGCCGCGGCCTCGCAGGCACCGAGCACGTGCAGGTACATGCGGTGCACGTCCCAGTCGGGGCAGACGGTCTGGGTCGTCCAGTCGGCGGCATCGAGGGACCGGAGGAAGTCGAGGGTCCGTTCGAGCTCGGCGGCTTGCAGCTCCATGGCCTCGGCGTGGGTGAACGGCGCCTTCTTCGCGACGTCGGTGATGGTGGTGCTCATCGTCGGTTCCTTTCGGTCTGGTTCTCGAGGGCGTGCGGGGCGATCTCGCGCAGGAACATGTGGACGGCTCGGTCGATCAGCCGCTCCCAGCGGTCGCCGCCGGGGTCGTTGGAGATCTGCTGGTCGGTGAGGCCGGTGAGCATCGCGGTCCACAGGTCGAGGGCTTCCGGTTCGGTGATGCCGAAGCGCGCCATCTGCGCCCGCGTCGCCTCGTAGGCCTCGAGCGCCACCGTGTAGCTCGCTTCGGACGGGACGAAGTCGGGGATGGTCCGCTGGAAGAGCAGCTGGTAGCGGACCGGGTCGGACGTGCAGAACTCGAAGAACCCGTGGGCGGCCCGGCGGGCGGCGGCCGACGGGTCGGGGTCCACCGCGCGCGCGGGATCGATGCCATCGGCCATCGCCGCGGCGAACGCCAGGTAGCCCTCGTGGAACATCGCGTCGTAGATCTCGTGCTTCGACGCGAAGTACGAGTAGATCGACTGCGCCCGCATGCCGACCCGCTGTCCGAGGTCCCGCATCGCCAGGCCGGCGAGGCCCTGCTCGCGGACCAGCTCCCAGGCCGCGGCGACGATCTCGTCCTTGGTCTCCTGGCGACGGACGGCCCGGCGGTCGGGCCGCGCCGGCGCCCCGCTCGCCGCCTTCGGGGCCGCGCTCACGCGTCCCGCTCCTGACGACCTATGAAACGGCTGACAATCATCGGAAAAACGAACATTGTCAGGAGTATGGGGGGCGGCGGTCCGGATGTCAACCCCTTCGACAGCGTGCCCGCGGGTCAGTCCTTCGACGGGCTCTCGGGCAAGGTGCTCTCGAATCCCGTTCCCGCGAACGATGCGAGCGGTGCCCTCACCCTCGCCACGCCCCGGACCGACACCGTCACGCTCCCGTCCACCCCGACGCCGTCGTTCGATGCGTCCGTCACGCGCTCGCGCACGCCCATCCAGTCGGACATGGTCGCGGCGGCTGCAGCCCTGCTCGAGCGGCTCGGCGTACCCCTGCCCTACCGGTGGACGGAGCTCACGACGACCGAGGCGGCGACGGCGGAGCTGGACGAGCGCTTCGAGGCACTGCGCGATCGAGGCCCGGCCGTCCCCGTGACGCCGAAGTTCACCGGCTGATCAGAGGACGCGTCCGGCGTCCGCGGCCGCCTGGCGCTGCGCCTCCGACATCCCGGCCGGGTCGAACACGCCGGCGGAGCCGCAGTGCACCGCCTCCTCGGACTTCGGTGGGACGTGCACCCGCGCCCGCGCCTCGTCGATCGAGAGATCGACCCACTCGTGGTAGTCGACGCTCAGGAGGTCCTGTCCGAACCCCTCGCACACCACCTTGCCGCGGCGGATGGCATCGGCGAGGCGGGTGCGCATCCCCGGGCTCTGGAGGTGCCGGTCGCGCACGTCGGCCTGGAGGAAGCCCTGCTGGTGGACGTAGCCGGTCTCGAACAGCCCGATGACCGTTGCGAGCCACGCGAATCCCTTCGGGTCGGGGTCGGCCCGCCCGAGGAACGCGAACACCTCGAGCTCACCCTCGAGGTTGGTGCCGTAGTCGGCGAGGACGTGGACGAAGTCGTGCTGGGCGAGGTAGGCCGCCGCGCCGTTCGGCGAGCCGGGCACCGCGAACTGGCGCATCTGGTACATGTCCCACACCGCGCGCCCCAGCGACCCGGGGTCGCGATTCTCGAACGTGAGCCACTGCCGCTCGAGTTCGGGGTCCGCGACGGCGGCGTCGAAGGGATCCTCGAACCGCGCCTTGGTGTGGAGCGGGTTCATGTGGTCATCGTCCCAGCGGTCGGTGAACCCGCTGCGGCGCAGGTCGCACCAGGCGAGCCCGAACGCGCCGTCGGCGTACCGGCGGGCGACCCGGACGAAGTCGTCCTCGATCCCCAGCGCCCGGCTGTACGCATCCACTCGGTCGGCCACCTCGGCCGGCAGCGGACGGAGGATGAGCTCGGCGAGCACCATGTGGTGCACGATGCGCCGGCGGTACTGCGGCCCGTGGTCGGCGAGCGCCGCCGCCAGGGCGTCCGGGCCGAGCGGTTCGAGGGAGTCGTAGTCCACCTCGACGTCGGTCAGGGCCTTCGTCAGCGCCTGGAGCAACGCCGACTGTGCCTCCGTGAGGCCCTCGGCCGGCGCCGCTGCGGTCGCGATGCCCCGAGCCACCGCGATGATCTCGTCGTGATCTGGCGGCGACTCGCTGAACTCGGTCATCTCGGCCACGACGCGTCCCCCTGGCTCGTGATGCGCTGCGCACGCCGACGGCGTTCGCTGCCCCGGTCACGGGCCACATGTCGGCGCGTTGCGCGTGGATGTCGATGATACGCGCTCACTCGACCCGTGCCCACTGCCCCGATCGGCGACGACGGGCATCCGTCGTCCTGCACGATCTCGACCGGGCGCGGCACGCCGCCCGGGTTCACGCCTCGTCGGCGCTGGGCAGAGGCTCGCCGGCGAGGTCGGCCAGGCGAGCGAGCCCGCGCTCGGTGCCGTCGGCAACGCGTGCGGACGCGGCATGCACCGCGGGGTCGTCGCGCTGCGCCGGAGCGATGCGTGCCGGGTTGAGGGCGCATGCGTTGGCCCAGTCGGCGATGTCCGGCTCGGCGCCGTAGGCACGCGCGGCGAGGGTTCCGACGACCTGCATCCGGGCCCAGCTGGCCGGGTCGTCGGGGAGGGTGTTGGGGGGACAGAGCCGGTTGCGCTCCCGGTCGTCGTCACGGGTCGCCTCGACGTAGCCGGCCAGTGCGGCGCAGAAGCACGGGAAGCCGGCCCGGATCGTCTGGAGCCGGATCGCGTCCGGCCCCCAGATCGGCACGAGCGGCGGGTACTGCAGCCCGGAGGCCGCGCAGTGCACCACGAGCGAACCGGGCGCGAGGGGGACGGTCCCGTCGCCGAGGACGATCTCGTCGCGGGTCACGTGCCGGACGTGGCCGAGGCGCACGACATGCTCGATGGTGCGGAGCAGCTCGAGCTCCCAGGCGCCGAGCGTCGGGGTCTTGGCCATGGTGGGCACCACGTCGGTGTCGACCCGGAGCATCACACCGGCCGCCTCGAGGCGCAGGAACAGGTCGTCGAGCGACGCGGCATCGGCCGCCGCAGCCATGGTGTCGGCGGCGAGGGTGAGCGCCACCACCGGGTCGGGCTGGACGACGGCCCGGTTGAGCATCCACGGGTCACGCGGGCGCACCCAGACGATGCGGTCCGGTGCCACCCCGTTCGTCAGCAGGAACACGATCCCGTCGGTGGCGGTCTTCCCCGAGCCGACGATCACGTAGCGGCTCGGCGCGTCGGTCATCCGAGCCAGCTCGTTGACCGGGATGACGGGGACGTCGTCGGCGACGCCGAACGGCGGGGGTGTCGTCGCCGGGACCGTCGGCGAGAGGTAGGTGGCGTCGACGACGCGCCGCCGTACGTCGATCGCGACGGTCTCGCCCGACAGCAGGGACGTCGCGAGCTGGGAGCTGCCGTCGGTGTGGTACTCGTGTCCGCCGAGGAAGGTGACGCGTCCCGTGCCGGCGAAGCGGCGTCGCAGGATGTCGTCGTAGTAGGCCTGGATCTCCGGCTGGTGGGCGCGTTCCTGGAGCCCGGACTCCGGGCCGTGCTGCTGCACGGCGCCGCTCCCGAGCACGGTCGACGCAACGCCGTAGAAGAGCGACGCCTGGTGCAGCTGGACGAACGGGTACGCGTCCTGCCAGTGCCCGCTGGCGGTGTGGCGGCGGTCGACGATCGTCACGTGCACGTCGGCGTGGTCGATCAGCGCGTCGGTGAAGGCCATGCCCATCGCGCCCGCGCCCACGACCAGGTAGTCGGTCTCCACCGATCGCATCGCCATGGCCTCGGCCTCCCGTCACCCCGACGCGCGTCGGGAACCGGATGCTACGAGCCGTCGATCCCGTTGCGAAGGGCTTGGATGCTGAGGTCGACCCGAGGACGTCATTCGGCTCGGAGCAGCGGAACCCGGCCCTGCGCTCGAGGTGGGCGTCGGGTTCTGCGAGCGATCAACTCGAGTGCCGCTAGCTTCGCGATCCGAGCCGGTCGAGTGGGATCGCAGGGATCCTGGGCGATCGAGCCAGGCGACGTTTCCGCAATGACCTCGAGCGAGACCGATCGGGTGCCGTCGACGTCACGTGCCTGACGGATTCGTCTTCTGCGACGTCCTGCCTGAGGACATTCCCGAACGGCGGGGTGACGTGGGGTACGAGGGCGCTCCGGCTTCGGAGAATCTCGATCCGAGGGTCGGATGCATCATTCGATCGATTCCGTGACCGCCGGTCCGGCTGCCATCGGGCGGTAGACCTGGCGGAAGTCGAACTCGTAGTTGAAGTCGTCGAGCTCGAATTGACGCCCACCTTGGATGTCGAGATTGCGCACGACCAGGAGCTCCTCGTTGAAGTGCGAGGCCTGGACGAGCTTGATGCCCGACGGGGCCCAGATGCCCGAGCCACCCCAGAACGCCTCACCTGTGATCCCATGGCGCCCCACCGCATTGCAGGCGATGGTCCACAGTTGGTTCTGAGCCGACGCGGCACCGAGCACAGAGTCCCAGAGCTCCCCGTAGTACAGCTCGGTCCGGACGTTCATGCGCGGGTACTCCCGGCTCGACGCCGCGCGCCATGACGCGATCTGCACGATGGCGTCGACATGGTCATCGAAGGCATAGCGACGAAGCAGCTCGGTGAACAGGTAGTCGTAGCACGTGGTGAAACCGAACCGCCCCGTGCCCCCCGCCGCGTCGATCACCAGCCGCTCATCGGTGCCTGAGTCCGTGAAGACCTTCTCGATGCCCGGGAGGAAGATCTTGTCGTAGGAGTGCACGGGGTCGAGCGGATCCTCGACGACCGGCGAGACGATGATCGTCCGGTTCCGGTACCGGCCGGTGGGAGCCGCGGTCAGGTTGTTGATGATGATCGCCTTCAGCTCGCCCGTGCAGAGGGGCAGCAGCACTTGGGCAATCCAGTCCAGGTGGTTCTCGGTCAGTGCCTGGTCCATGTATGCCCGGCAGGCTGGTTCGTCGTCCCAGAAGTAGCCGGACAGCGCGAACTCGGGGAAGATCGCGACGTTGACCCCCAGCTCTCCGAAGATCCGTGCCGCGCGCTCGATCTTGGCCTTGTTCTCCTCGATGCCGGGCACGGCGGCGTGGATGTTCGCCAGGCCGACGCTGAACCCGTCCGGATCGTCGGAGTACTCGCGCTCGACGACCTGGAATCCGTCGATGATGGGGACGACACCCTGGGGGTCCTGGTCCACGAGGCCGATTCTGGCACCCGTGGTCACGCCTTCCGGGACCGAATGACCCCCGAGCGGAGCCGATCGCCCCCGATGGCGACGCGGGAGTGGCGTGTGTGCTCAGTCGGCGTCGCCGAGGTACGCCCGCTTGATGACCGGGTCCTGGGCGAGGCGGGTGGCCAGGCCCGCGGCGACCACGGCACCGGTCTCCAGGACGTACCCGCGATCGGCGATCGCGAGGGCGCGGGTGGCCATCTGCTCGACGACGAGCACGGAGAGCCCGTCGTCGGCGAGCGTCCGGACGATCCGGAAGACCTCCTCCGCGACGAGCGGCGCGAGCCCGAGGGACGGCTCGTCGAGGAGCAGGAACTGGGGGTCGGACGCGAGGCCCCGCCCGATCGCGAGCATCTGCTGCTCGCCACCCGAGAGGAGCCCGGCCGCCATGTGCCGGCGGGTGGCGAGGATCGGGAACCGGTCATAGATCGCGTCGAGCGAGCGGCCCAGCGCGGCGTCGGCCCGGCCGTAGCCACCGAGCGCGAGGTTCTCCTCGACCGTCGACTCCGGGAACAGCCGCCGGCCCTCGGGCACGTGCGCGAGCCCCATCCGGGCGATGCGGTGCGCGGGCCGCCGATCGACGCGCTCGCCGGCGAACACGATCTCGCCCCGGACCGCCTTGTTCAGCTCCGCCATCCCCGAGATGGTCTTGAGGCTCGTGGACTTCCCTGCACCGTTGCTGCCGATCAGGGCCACGACCTCGCCCTGGCCCACGTCGAGGTCGACGCCGCGCAACGCCCGCACGGCGCCGTACTCCACGGCCAGGCCCCGCACCGTGAGGACGGCGTCCCCGTCGGCCGGTCGTTCGGCGCCGCCGGCGTCGGTGGCGACCCCCGCGGGCACCGGCGCCCCGGCATCGACGGCCGGTGCGGCGTCGGGCTCGACCCGCTCACCGAGGTAGGCCTCGATCACCAGCGGGTTGTCCTGCACCTCCTGCGGTGTCCCGTGCGCGATGACCTCGCCCGCGTCGAGGACCGTGATCACGTCCGAGACCCCCATGACCACCTCCATGCGGTGCTCGATGAGCACGACGGTGATCCCGGCGTCGCGGATCTCTCGGACGAGCGTGATCAGGGCCTGCGCCTCGGTCGGGTTCATCCCCGCGGCGGGCTCGTCGAGGACGACGAGGTCGGGGTCGGAGGCGAGCGCGCGGGCGATCTCGAGGCGCCGCTGGTCCGCGTAGGGGAAGTTCCCGGCGCGGTCGTGCTCGCGCCCGGAGAGCCCCACGAACGCGAGGAGCTCTCGCGCCCGTTCGCGTGCGCGCCGCTCCTCGCCGCGCAACGATGCCGGGAGCAGCAACGAGCGGGCGAGGTCCACGCGGGTGCGCCCGTGCAGGCCCACCATGACGTTGTCGATCGCGGTCATCCGGCGGCAGAGCTGCACGTTCTGGAACGTGCGGGCGATCCCCCGGCGGCTGATCGCGTGGACCGTGAGCGAGTCGATCGGCTCGCCCCGGAAGCGAACCCGCCCGGTCTCGGGACGGTAGACGCCCGTGATGATGTTGACGAGCGTCGACTTCCCAGAGCCGTTCGGCCCGATGAGTCCGTGGACCGATCCGGTGCGCACGGTGAGATCCGCGGCGCGCACGGCCGCGAGACCACCGAAGCGGATCGTGACCCCCTCGACGACCAGCAGCGCGTCGGTGCTGTCGTCCTCGTCGCCGGCGCGGTGCCGCGGCCGTGGGAGGGTGCGCTCGCGGGGGAGGGGCGCGGTCTTGACGGAACGGGGCTGCATCCCGAGGCGGCCGATGAGGGCGCCGACCCCCTGGCGGAGCGCGCCGACCAGGCCCCGGGGGGCGATGATCACGACGGCGATCACGAGCGCGGCGTTGAAGAGGGTCTCGTAGGCGCCGAGGCGGTCGGTGATGGTCGCGCCGCCGATCGCGATGCCGAAGCCGAGGGTGAACACGAACGCGCCGACGACCGGTCCGGCGAGCGTGCCCACACCCGCGACGATCAGGAAGATGAGCCACTCGAAGGACCGCCCGACCATCGAGGTGCCGTCGAGCATCGTGACCTGGAGGTTGGTCTGGGCGGCGAGCACGCCGGCGGTGGCGACGATCCCGGCCGAGAGCGCGAAGCCCGAGACCTTGTACCAGTACGTCCGGACCCCGCTCGCCTGCGCGGCGAGCTCCGCCTCGCGGATCGCGCGGTACGCGCGTCCCCACCGGCTGTGGCGGAGGTTCCGGGTCGCGAAGAGCCCGAGTCCGAGCATCACGACGCCGATCCAGTAGAGCCCCACGAACGGCCGGTTCGGGTTGGACGCGTCGAGGAAGCCGAAGCTCGTGTCGAGGGGCTGCTCGACCGGACGGCCCTGGAGCCCGCCGAAGGGCCCCTCGATCAGCAGCGCGAGCGCGGTCGACACCAGGCCGAACGCGAGGGTGACCACGGTCAGGTAGAAGCCGCGGAGGTGACAGCAGGTCAGCGCGAGCAGCGCACCGAGCGCCATGCCGACCACGAGCGCGGCCGGGAAGCCGAGCCAGGGGTCGAGGCCCCAGGCCTGCACCGCCCAGATCGAGCCCGCGAACCCCCCGATGACGAAGAACACGAAGTGGCCCAGCGAGACGAGGCCGAGGTCGCCGACGAGGATGTTGAGGCCGACGAGCGCGGTGGCGACCCACAGCGCCTCGATCCCGAGCGTCATCCAGTAGCGGTCCGTCGCCTGGGCGTTGCCGAACCACACCAGGAACGTGACGAGCGCGAGGACGGGGAGGGCCGCGGCGACCCGCCGCGCGATCACACCTTCTCCACCTGCGGTCGGCCCAGCAGGCCCGTGGGACGCAGCGCGAGCACGATCACGAACAGCGCGAACACCACGATCGGCTGCCAGGCCGTCGCGTCGCTCGTGATGCTCCCGACCAGACCGTCGACGAAGCCGACGGCGTAGCCGCCGATGACCGCGCCCTTGATCGAGCCGAGCCCGCCGAGCACCGCGGCGACGAACCCGAGGACCCCGAGGTTCAGCACGATGTTGAACCGAACGCCCAGGCGCGGCGCGACGAGGACCGCGCTGAGGCCCGCGAGTGCGCCGGCGAGCGCGAAGCTGAGCATCACGACCCGCCGCGGGTTGATGCCCATCAGCGACGCGGCCTGCCGGTCCTGCGCGACCGCCCGGAACGCGCCGCCGATGCGGGTGCGGCTCTGGAAGGCCCCGAGCCCGGCGACCGCCGCGAGCGTCGTGACCACCAGGACGACGTCGGCCGGCTGGATCGCGACGTCGGCGACGACCGAGCCCTGCCAGCCGAGGATCGAGTCGGCCAGCGGCGGGAGTGTCTGGCCGGTGTCGCTGATCGTCTTGGCGACCAGCTCCTGGGCGACGATCCCCGCGGCGAACGTCGTGACGAGCCACGAGATGTTGGTGACGGGGTCGAAGCGGCCGAGCGGTGTGATCGCCACGAGGTCGACGAGCACCCCGACTCCGCCGGTGAGGACCACGATGACGAGCGTGACGAGCACGAGCGGGACGTTGCCTCCGGCGAGCTCCGCGTACACCCACCACGCGAGGTACCCGCCGACGACGACGAGCGCACCTTGCGCGAAGTTCACGATGCGGGTCGTGGCGAAGACGAGGTTGTAGCCACAGGCCACCAGCACGTAGACCGACCCGATGGTCAGGCCGTACACGACGGTCTGGACGATCTCACCCACTGTCTCGCCTCCGAGGCCGACGCCCGACGTGGCCGCGCGCTAGTGGACCTTGCACGCCTTCGACATCTTGACGTCTGCGCCGAGCGCGCCCGGTGGCGTCTTCGTGCACTGCGTTCCCCAGCCCTCTTCGAGGATCTGGGTCATGTAGCCGGGGTTCGCCCGCTTGTTCGCCTCGAGGGTCGGGCGCAGCAGGTGCGCCGGCCCGACGTAGTCGGGGCGGATCTCGGGGAACGTGGTCTCCCACTCGCGGCCCAGCTCGTAGGGAGGGTCCGTCTCCACGGGGCCGGTGTAGCGCTCGAGGGAGATGAGGCAGATCTCGTCGGGGGTGAGCGAGAGGTGCCGCTTCGGCGTGAACCCGTACTTCAGTCCGGCGAACCGGGTCGAGAGGCCCTCGAGCGCCCGGACCATCTCCGCCCGGTCGGTGCTGCCGGCCTTCTTCGCGGCGGCGAGCAGCGCCCAGAACCCGTTGGCCGGCGTCTCCTCACCTCCGCTCGGCGCCTGCTCACCGGCGTCGGCGAGCCAGCCCCGGATCGCGAACTGCGGACCGCCGATGAGCCCGCCGAGGTACCAGGCGGTGATGGTCCCGACCTTCGCGGCGTCTCCGGCGAGCTCGGCCCACTTCTTCTCGCCGGTGCCGCCCGGGTAGCCGAGGATGTGGGGTCGCCACTCGGCGGTGCTCTTGGCGGTGGGCGTGTCGACGTACCCCGCGTCGAGCGCGTCGAGGCCCCTGATGATGCCGGCAGTGTTGTCGGAGAGGCCCCACACGAAGAGGGCCTGCGGCGCGTCCTGCTTGAGGCGTTGGAGCTGCGCGCCGTAGTCGCCCGAGAAGATCTGGAACTCCTCCGTGCCGGCGACGCGCAGTCCCTGCTTCTTGGCCGCAGCCTGGAAGAGGTCTCCGGCGTTCGCGAGCGTCGTGCTGTCGTGGATCAGCCCGGCCGTGCGATAGCCCCGGTCCTTCGCCGCGTAGCGGGCCAGCGCGTCGAACGACATCCTGTCGGGCAACAGCATCTGGAAGATGGATCGCTCGGACCCGTCGGGGTAGAGGGTGCCCTCGGACCACAGGTCCGCGTACACGCCGATCACCGGGATGTTGTCACGGCGGATCTGGGGCCGGGCCTCACGGATCCCGTTCGGTGTGCACCACAGGATCCCGATCACGTCCGGGTCGGCGACCAGCTTGTTGTAGGCCGCGGTGGTCGCGTCGGCGAACTGCTCTGCGGGGGCGTTCACGATCTCGTAGTCGACCTCGGTGCCCTTCATCAGGCGCTCGGCACGCACGTGCTGCAGCGACGCGTTGAGCGACCGATCGACGATCTCACCGAGGAACTGGCCGATCCCCGACGTCGGGACGATCACGCCGACCTTCAGCCGCTTGGGCAGCCGCCCGGTGACCGAGTCCGCCACCCCGACGAAGCGGCGGCCGCCGGCGACCCCGCCGAGCGGCCCCCACGCGCCGAGCATCGCCATCCCGGCCAGGCTGGTGCGCCCCGACCAGGCGAGGAAGGTCCGCCGGTCGACGGGGCGACGCACGACATCCTCCGCTCGTACACGCCGGTTCGGGTCCACGGCCCGACGGTACCGAGCCGCCCCCGCCGCAGAGCAGGGCACAAGGACCCAACTGTGCGGGAGTCTCCCGGACTCCCGCAGTTGTCTCCAAGAGAGAGGATGCGCGCCCGGCGCCCGCGACGGTGCCGAACCGGGCGGTCATGACGGCTCTCCCTCGGTCACCGCGACGCCCTTGGCGTTCGGGACGGTCAGCGTGTCGTACACCGCCGTCGCGACCTGGATCCCCGAGATCGCCATCTGCGCCCGGCTCAGGTGGCGACACGGTGGCCGGGTCAGAATGGGCCGATGGGCCACAGCCTCGGGATCGACGTCGGGACCACGAACGCGAAGGCGGCGCTGGTCGCCGACGACGGCACGATCGTGGCCAGCGCCTCGCGGCCGATCCCGACGGTTGGTGACGGCGAGATCGCCGAGCAGGACCCGGACGCCCTGTGGGACGCAGTCGTGGGTGCGGTCGGCGAGGCAACCGCGGCGGCACCGGGTGCCGCCGCGTCCGTCGGCGCGGTCCTCTGCGCGAGCCAGTACTCCTCCACCGTCCCTGTCGACGAGCAGGGCGATCCCACTGCGCGTCTCAAGCTCTATCTCGACCATCGGGGCACCGACCACTGCTTCGCGATCATGGAGCGTCACCCCGAGTCGCTCGTGGCGTTCATCGATCACCACGGGATCCCACCCGTGGGGGGAGGCCTCTCGCTCGCCCATCTCCTGCACTTCCAGCTCGATCGACCCGACGTGCACGAGGCGACGGCGGCGTACCTCGAGCCGATGGACTTCGTGAACCTCCGGCTCACCGGTCGCGTCGCCGCGACGCAGTGCACGATGCTCACGGTCCAGGTGTGCGACAACCGAAGCATCGGCGCCGTGGAGTACGACCCCGACCTGGTGCGCCTCGCCGGCCTCGACGCGGACCGGTTGCCGCCGCTCGTGCCGATCGACGCTGCGCTCGGCGCGCCGCTCCCGGAGATCGCCGAGCAGCTCGGGATCCCGCCTGATGCGACCGTGTACGCGGGGATCAACGACAGCCAGGCCGGCGCGATCGCGACCGGCGCCTACCGAACGGGTCGGGCCGGCGCGATGATCGGCACGACGAGCGTGTTGCTCGAGACCATGCCGCGCAAGGACACCGACCTCGACCACGAGATCGCGTCGATCCCCGGGCCCCTCGGTGACCGGTACATCGTGTTCGCCGAGAACGGACTCGGGGGCAAGGCCCTCGAACACGTGCTCGCGAACATGGTGTACGCGTCCGACGAGCTCGCTGACCATGTCGCGGCCGACCACTTCGAGTATCTCGACGGCGCTCTCGGCGCCGTGCCGGCCGGGAGCGGCGGGGTGCTGTTCCTCCCGTGGCTCGCGGGGACCCTCGCACCGCGGGCCGACACGAGCATGCGGGGGGCGTTCTTGAACCTGTCACTCGAGACGCGCCGCACCCACCTCGTGCGGGCGGTGGTCGAGGGGATCTGTCACAACTTCGCCTGGCTCGCACCGTTCGTGGAGGACTTCTCGGGTGAGCGGATCGACGAGGTGATCTTCGGTGGCGGCGCCGCTCACTCACCCGTCTGGGCGCAGATCCTCGCCGACGTGATGGATCGTCCCGTCCGCACGCTCGAGGCGCCGAGCCTCGCGGGGGCACGCGCGGCTGCACTCGTCGCGCATCAACGCCACGGCACCCTCACCGAGGACGACCTCGGGGGCCTCGTCGTCGTCGACCGGGAGTTCGAACCGGGCGAGGCGAACCGAGCCGCGCAGGCCGCGATGCACGAGCAGTTCGTGGCCGCGTTCGATGCCCTGCAACCGATGTTCCGCGCCCTGAACGCCTGACGCCCGCAACCCGACGCCCGCGAACCGACGCCTGCGAACCGACGCCCGCGAACCGAACGAAGGACGACACCGATGAGCGACTACCCGTACGCCGACCGGTACCCGGTCAACCGGGGGCTGCCGTCCGAGGGGCGGGACCGCAAGGCGATCCTCGCCGAGCTCGGTGAGATGGCGAAGGAAGAGGACGCGAAGTGGGAGACCGGGAAGTGCTCCGGCACCATGTACTGCGGCGACCACGACCACTATGCGTTCATGAACGAGGCGTTCGGCCTGTTCGGGCACGCGAACATCCTCCAGCGCGACATGTTCCCGAGCGCGACCAAGTTCGAGGGCGAGATCATCGCCATGACCCTCGACATGCTCCACGCCGACTCGATCGCCGACGGCGAGCCCGCCGGCATGATCACGAGTGGTGGCACCAACAGCATCCTCCACGCCATGCTCGCCTACCGGGAGCACGCGCGTTCCCGGGGGATCGATGCACCCAACGTCGTGAAGCCCGAGACCGGCCATCCCGCGTTCGACAAGTCCTGCCAGCTCCTCGGGATCGAGCTGCGCAAGGTCCCGGTGGATCCGGTGACCATGCGCGCCGACCTCGACGCGACGGCCGATGCCGTCGACGCGAGCACGGCCGCGTTGGTCGGCTCCGCACCGAACTACGGCTATGGAACGATCGATCCCATCGCCGAGCTGTCCGACCTGGCGCTCGATCGGGGGGTGGGTCTGCACGTCGACGGGTGTCTCGGTGGGTTCATCCTCCCGTGGGGCGAGGAGCTCGGGTACGACATCCCGGTCTTCGACTTCCGGCACCCCGGCGTCACCACGATCTCGGCCGACACCCACAAGTACGCGTACGGGTTCAAGGGGACCTCGGTGCTCGCGTTCCGCGACCGCTCCCTGCGTGACGGCCAGTACTTCTTCCTCACCGACTGGACGGGCGGGAAGTACTGCTCGCCGGGGATCGACGGCTCCCGTTCCGGCGGCCTGCTCGCCGCGACCTGGGCCGGGATGGTCGCCCTCGGCCGCGAGGGCTACCTCGGGTACGCGCGGCAGATCTTCGAGACCGCGTTCGCGATGCAGGACGCGGTGCGTGCCCACCCGGAGCTGCGGGTCATCGGCTCGCCGACGTTCTGCTTCAGCTTCACGTCCGGCGACTTCGACATCTACCACGTGAACGACTTCATGCGGACCAGGGGCTGGCGGTTCAACGGTCAGCAGTACCCGAACGCGATCCACATGGCGGTGACGCGGCCCCAGACCCGCGCCGGTCTCGTCGAGGAGTTCGCCGCCGATCTCGGCGAGGCGATCGCGTACGCCCACGAGCACCGTGACGAGACGCCCAAGAGCGGTGCGATCTACGGCGGCATCCCCGGGGGTCCCACGCCCGAGACCGACGAGTTCATCCGGGCCGTGATGACCGAGATGATGGACAACCAGCAGGCGCTGCCCGCCCTCGCCGGCGACTGACCGGCGCTCAGCCGGCGCGGCGGGCGCGCAGCAGGGCCATGCCGGTCGCGGGGCCGCCGAGCGGGGTGAACGCGTCGCTCGCCGCGGTGAGCTCGGCGAGCTCGTCGGCACCCAGGTCCAGGTCGGCGGCGGCGACGTTGTGGCGCAGCTGGTCGAGCGAGCTCGCGCCAGGGATCGCTACCACGTTGGGCTTCGCGATCAGCCAGGCCAGCGCGACCTGGGCCGGGGTCGCGTCGTGGGCTCCGGCGACGCGACGCAGCAGCTCGATCAGCGGCGTCGCCCGCTCGAGGTTCTCGGGGAGGCAGAGCGGGTTGTTGCGCCGGGCCGGACCGGGCGGTGGGTGCTCCGCGTCGTAGCGGCCGCCGAGCACTCCCTGTTCGAGCGGGCTGTAGGCGATGACGATGCGGTCGTGGTCCTGCGCGTAGGGCACGTTGGCGGCGTCGGGCTTGCGCTGCAAGAGGCTGAAGTGCACCTGGTTCGTCGCGACGGGCCGACCCAGCTCCTGTTCGGCCTTCGCCCAGCGCGCCGCGGAGTAGTTGCTCACGCCGACCGCGTTCACGGTGCCCGCATCCTGGAGGCGTCGCATCCCCTCCATCGTCGAGCGCAGCGGGACGGCCGGGTTCGGCCAGTGCACCTGGTAGAGGTCGATGGTCTCGATGCCCAGGCGTAGCGCGGAGAGACGCCCGTGCTCCTCGACCCGGTCCGCGGTGGGCCAGACGGGGAGGACCTTGGTGGCGACGAACGCCTCGTCGCGGCGACCCTCCAGCGCCCGCCCCACGATCGCCTCGGAGACCCCGCGTGCGTAGACCTCTGCGGTGTCGATGAGGTTCACGCCGAGATCCAGTGCCGTGTGCACCAGGTCGATGGCGGTCGTCTCGCCGTAGGTCTTCCCGTAGCCCCAGTCCTTCGACCCGAACTGCCAGCACCCGAGCCCGATCGCCGAGAGCCGCAGCCCGGCCGCCTCCACGTAGCGCATCGCATCCTCCCCCGTCGATGGCTCGTTCGCTACTGGTGGGCGGAACGCCGGACGCGTGCGGTGAACGAGCTCCGGGGGACCCACGGCTGATCGCGGGCCGGCTCGAGGTCGGGCGTGTGCGTCGGATCCATCCGCCGCTCCTGGCGCCGCCCCCACCCGCGCCGCGGGCGTCCGGTGTCGTCGCGCTGCCGTCGGAACTTCATCGCACCTCCCGAAGGATCGTGGAACTCCAACATGTCCAGCGTCCCCCGATGGGCCGGGACCACAAGGGCCGAAGGTCACGACGGGCCCCTCCTGCCGGCCGCCGGGGGCGACCCTCTGGGCGGTGTGGAGCGGGTGCGCCACGACGGAGTCCGCCGCCGCGAGCCGAACGTCGCCGGCACCTGGTCACCGTCGGGCCGGATCGTCGGCGCTCCACCGGCACCAATACCCTGGCTGCTCGAGACCCCCGACGGAGTAGCGATGTTCCTCGCCTGGACGGAGATGCGCCGCGCCAAGACGCGCTTCGGGATGCTGATCGGCGCGATCGCGCTGCTCGTCTTCCTCATCCTCTTCCAACAAACCCTCCAGACCGGGCTGATCACCTCCTTCGTCGGCGCCATCGAGCACCAGACGTCGCCCGTGCTCGTCTTCTCCACCGACGGTCGCCGCAACCTCCAGAGCAGCTCGATCACCCCCGAGCTCGAGCAGCAGGTCCTCGCCGTGCCGGGTCTGGGGCGCGCGGGAAGGATCGGGCAGGGGACGCTGAGCGTGCTCGCCGACGGCGAGATCGCCGGCGCGGCCGTGATCGGCTACGAGGACGCGCGCCTCGGCGCGCCCGAGACGCTCGTCGCCGGGCGCCGGCCGACGAGCCCGGGGGAGGGGATCGCCAGCGAGTCCGACGCCGACGCCGGCTTCGCCATCGGCGACATCGTGCGGGTGCAGCCGGGCGGCTACGAGCTGCGCATCGTCGGGCAGGCGCGGGACATGAACCTCCAGGCCACCCCGACGATCTTCACCCGCTACAGCACCTGGGAGGACGCCACACGCTCGGCCAACCCCGATGCCACGACGCTGCGGCCGAACGCGCTCGGCCTCGCTCCCGCGCCGGGCGTGTCGGACGCCCGGCTCGTCCGACGGGTCGACGCGCTGAGCCCCGACGTCGAGGCACTGACCCGCAGCGACGCGGCGACGAAGGCGCCGGGCGTCTCGCAGGTGCGGACCTCGTTCCTGCTCATCTTCTTGCTCTACGGGCTCGTCGTGCCGCTCGTGACGGGGCTGTTCTTCCTCATCATCACGTTCCAGAAGGCGAGCTCGTTGACGTTGCTGCGCGCGATCGGGTCGTCGGGCGGTCGGCTGGTGCAGTCCCTGCTCGTGCAGGTCGTGATCGTGGTCGGGCTCGGTCTCGCGATCGGGACGGCGCTGTACGCGCCGATCTCGTTCCAGCGCATCGGCTCGATCCCCCTGCGGTTCGAGACGGGTGCGGTCCTCCTGTGGGCGGTCGTGCTCTTCGCGCTCGGGTTGCTGAGCGCGCTGGTCGCCGCCCGCCGGGTGCTCGCGATCGACCCGATCGAGGCGACCACCGGCGCGGGAGTCCAGCTGTGAGGCTCGCCCTGCGGGAGATGCGTCGACGGCCCGGCCGCTTCGTGATCGCGGTTGTCCTCCTCACGCTCGTCGCCGCGCTGCTGATGCTGCTCGGCGGCCTGCTCGACGGGTTGATCGCGCGCTCCATCGGCGCGATCGAGGCCCAGCGCGCCGACCTCGTCACGTTCTCGTCGACCGCGGAGCGGTCGTTCCTGCGCAGCCGCATCGACCCGGCGACCCGGGAGGCCGTCGCGGCCGTGCCCGGCGTCGCCCGGGTCGGCGGCCTCGGGGTCCTGCAGGTGGGCGCGCGCGTCCCGGGGAACGGGCCTCGCGACCTCGTCGACGTCGCGCTCTTCGGCTACGAGATCGCGCCGCAAGGTGTTCCGAGACCACCGCGCCTCGGGGAGGCCTACGCCGATCGGCTGCTCGAGGACTCGGGCGTCCGGGTCGGCCAGCAGCTGCTCGTGGGCCCGGCGCGGACCCCGGTGGAGGTCGTCGGCTTCGTCGACGACGTGAGCTACTCCGGCGCGGGCACGCTCTGGGCCTCGGCGGCGACGTGGCGCCGGGCCCAGGAGCAGAACAAGCCCAATGCGGCAGTCGCCTCTGGCGTGTTCCAGGCGCTCGTCGTCGACGGCACCCGGGACGCCGCGGCCCTCGCTCGCGCCGTCGACGAGGCGTCGGGCGGCGCCACCGAGACGGTCACGGTCGCCGAGGCGGCCGACTCGGTCGGGGGAGTTCGCGAGCAACGCAGTGTCTTCAACCAGATCATCGGGGTCACGGTGGTGATCGCGATCGTGGTGATCGCGCTGTTCTTCGCGCTCCTCACCGTCGAGCGGACCGCGCTCTACGGGATCCTCAAGGCGATCGGGGCGCGCTCGCAGACGCTCTTCGGCGGGGTCGTGCTCCAGGCGGTGATCGTCGCTGCGATCGCCGCCGCGATCGGCGGCGTCCTCGCACTCGTGTTCGACGCGCTGATCCCGTCGGGCGCGATCCCGTATCAGCTCGTCCCCGGCCGCGTGGTGACCAGCGCGGTGTCCCTCGTCCTCGCCGCAGTCGCCGGCAGCACCTTCTCGTTGCGTCGGGTGCTGCGCATCGACCCGGCCTCCGCCATCGGGAGCAGCACATGAGCACGGCAACCTCCGAAGCAGGGACCGGCCCGTCGGCGGGCGAACCGAGCGCGCTCCGGATGGACGCGGTGCGCAAGGTCTACGGGAGTGGCGAGAACGCCGTCGTCGCGCTCGACCACGTGAGCCTCGACCTCGCGCCCGACGAGATCGTCGCGCTCGTCGGCCCGTCCGGCTCGGGCAAGACAACCCTGTGCTCGATCGCCGGGGGGATCCTCGCGCCCACGTCGGGCACGGTCGTCGTCGGCGGACGCGACATCTCCGGGTACGGCCCCAAACAGCTCACCGAGTTCCGTCGGGAGGAGATCGGGTTCGTCTTCCAGTCGGTGAACCTGGTCCCGTTCCTCACCGCCCGCGAGAACCTCCTCGTCGTCGACGAGATCGGCGCACGCTCGGGGGCCCCGGCCAGGACCCGTGCCGACGAGCTCCTCGACGAGCTGGGGCTGACCGATCGGGCCGGGCACCTCCCGGGTGCGCTGTCGGGTGGCCAACGCCAGCGGGTCGCCATCGGCCGGGCGTTGATGAACGATCCGACGCTGGTGCTGTTCGACGAGCCGACCTCGGCGCTCGACACCAAGCTCGGCGACCAGGTCACGCAACTGATCCGCACCGAGATGAACAAGCGGGGGATCGCGGCGATCATCGTGACCCACGACGAGCGCATCGCCCACTACGCAGACCGCACGGTCCACATCCTCGACGGCGTGCTCACCGACGAGACCTGACGCGTACCCGGGGCCGAAGGAACCACTGGCGGGGCGGGCCGGTGGGAACTGCCCGGCCGCCCCGTGGTGGTGTCCGCAGAACGACCCATATAGAGAGGATGCGCCTCAGTCGTCCTCGAAGAAGCGGTCCCGCCTGTCCCGCCGTGCTGAGCGGCTCGAACGCAGGTGCTCGGCGGACTTCGCGCTCGATTCGCCCATGGTGGCCCGGGACCCGTTCCGCGTCCCCCGGAACCCTTGGCGCCGCCCCGGGCGATCGAGATCGACTCCCCGGCCTGGAAGGCGTCCTGGTCGGCGCCGAGGGACCCGAAGGTCCAGCTCCGTTGCCGCCGTTCCTCGATCTGCTCGAAGGTCAGGCCGCGAACGCGGATGGCAGCGCCCCGACGGGCGTGGCCTCGGGGTACACGCCTGCGATCGCCCCCTTGAGCTGGGGGTCGTCCAGACGTTGCAGGTCGAACCGGACGCTGGAACCCCGCTCGGCGAGGTCGGCGTCGAACGTGTCGGCGACGTCTTGCATCGACAGCGTGTCGTCCGCCAGACGCGCCTGCTCCGCCGCGGTGGGGTACACGTCGGCCTTCCACAGCACGCTCACCCGGATGGCGTCGAGCGGCGCCCGGTAGGCGACCTCACCGAGGTCGGTCACCGCCCAGTCGTCGCTGCCGTCGCCCACCGGCGCGAGCTGCGCGCCCGGCGTGACGCGGCGTGTGCCGCGGTCGAGCGGGCCGACTGGGCCGACCTGGTGGAACATGCCGTGGTTGTCGCCGAGCAGCGCCGTGTTGGCCATCGCCCCGACGTGCTCTCGCGGCGGCGCGTCGGGGCCGTCGGCCCAGTAGAGGAGACCGCCGCCGTCGACGTCGTTCAGCCACCAGATCGCGGTGGCCTGGAGGATCTCGTACCGGTCGAACAGCCCCGACCACAGCATCGCTCGCAGCACCCACATCGGCGTGTTCGTCCGGTCCCGGCCCCGGAAGCGCGGGTTGTCGGTGTGCGCGGGGCCACCCTCGGCGATCGCCGCCATCAGGTTCACGTAGACGCTCGTCGGCTCGACGACCTCGGCACCGTAGAACTCCCGCGCTGCCGCGAGGTACCCCGGGTGCCGGAGGAAGCGGTCCGAGCCCTCGGCCGCGAACGTGTCGTGCACCCAGTCGTTCTGGAACCACATCGGCCGGGTGCGGGCGGTCGGGTCGGCACCGGGGCTGTACCAGCCGCCGAGCGGCGTGTACGGCGCCTGCGACTCGAGGACGTGCACGACCGCACCGAGGTCGTCGATCACGTCCTCCAGCAGCACCGGTGGCTTCGAGTATCGGATCCCCATTTCCGGCTCCCTGGCGAGTCCCGCACGACCGTACCCGTCGTCGCGCCGGGTGCGGACCGCCTCGCCGGATGTGATCCAACCGGCGCGGCGCAGTGGGACGCGAGCTCCTCGGCGACATCGATCGGTCACCGCCGCCGGGATCCGGCGTCCTTGTGCCCTCGGCCGGAGGAGACGAAGATGACACTCGATGACGCGCGCATCCGGGCCCGGCAGCGGCTCGAGGAGCTGATCGGCGTGGACGAGGCTGCATTCCTCGTGGGCGACCGACCCCCCGGCGGGTGGGACGCGCTCGTCACCAAAGAGCACCTGGCCTTCGAGGTCGCCGGACTCCGCCACGAGATGTCGACGATGCGCCACGAGATCCTCGCCTCGCTCCATTCGGCGCTGCGGTCCCAGACGTGGCGGCTGGCAACGGCACTCCTCGCGACCGTCACGCTCACGACGACGGCGATGACCGCGATCCTTCGGCTGACCTGAGCGGGGGCGCCCGAGCGGGGCGCGTCGGCGATGTCCCATCCTCGTGTGACGATGCTCGACTGCCCGCACGAGAGAGGTCGTCCCCCTGAGCCCCGACAGCGACACGCACGCGCCCACCCGTCCCCGCCCCCACAAGATCCAGGCCGACACGCTGCGCCACCTGGCCTGCCTCATCGACCGGTCCCTCGACGACAGCAGGCTCCTCGACCCGCATGCCGTCACCGCCCGTCACCTCCGTTGCGGGATCGACGAGGTCGCCGAGAGCATCATCGACACGACCCGGTTCCGCTACCGTCGACAACCCGCTGCGGTGCGCTGACAGTACGGCCACGGTGCGACAGTGGCTCTTACCGGTGATCAGCGAGAGGCTTCCCATCGGTGAAAGGCATCGATGGGGCCGCGGAGGATCGCCCAGATCCTCCCGTCGGCGCGGCGCACCGGCCCGATCAGCTTCGCCCCCAACCTGCGCAGTGAGGAACGGTGCGCGACTCTCGCCTGGTGGTCGCGCAGGATCTCGGCGACCCGGCCGACCTCACGGGTGCTCCCCGGCGGCGACGTGTGTTCGTCGACGCGCCGCGCGGGTTCGGAGTCGACGAAGCAGCTCTCGCGGATCAGGCCGTGCGCGTGGACGGCCACCGCGTACGGATGGAGCCGGTCGAAGAGCGGCGCGATCGCAGTCGGGACATCGATCCGCCGCAGATCGTCGTCGCTGACCCCCATCACCGGCGCGTCCGAGTCGACGAGAAACGCTTCCCGCCACCGGACCATGGCCTCGACGAACTGCGCCGGGTCCTGCTCGAGCAGAACCTGCCGCTGGTCCGGCCGTGTCTTGAGGAGCGTGCGGAAGTGCTCGAGGTCGCAGACCGCCGACATGCCTCCTCCCTGGGCCGCGCGCACGTACTGGAGGTAGTACATGTTGTCGAGGTACCGGGTTGCGAGTGGACCGCCGCTGAGTCCCCAGAACACGAGACCTCGAACGGCGTGGAGGTACCGGAGCGCGACGCGCAAAGCGACGCGAGCACCGCGTGACTGACCGATGAGGATCGCGGGCGGCGCGTCGAGGTGACGGAGCAGCGCGTCGAGATCCGCTGCGCCCACGTCTTCCTCGGACTCGGGACTGTCGAAGTCCAGTGACGATCCACCGCTGTTGCGAGGATCGTGGAGCAGGACCCGGTACCCGTGCGCAGCGAGGGCCTGCGCATGCGACCAGACGGACAGGAGAGAGTGGCGACCTCCCTGGAGGATGGCAACCCAGGGCCCGCGCCGTCCCACGACCTCGTAGTTGATCTCGACCCCGTTGACCGGCGCGGTGGGCACGGCGTCTCCAGGTTCTGCTCCGCGTGGAATGATCGGGGCGTCGGGCCGGTGCGCACTCCTGTGAGGTGCTGATGCTAGGGCAGCGATCCGAACCCCGTGAGCCATGATGAGATGTCAAGGCCGCGGTGTCGACTCGCCGTTCGGAACGAGGTGGAGAACGGGTTGATCTTCGTCATACGGGGTCCTCGGTCCGGAGGCGTGGGGCGTCCTTGCTCCATGGCGATCGGTGATCTGCACCCGGGGAAGCTGCCCGTCGGCCTCCTGGTCGAGTTGCTCGCCACGCTGGGACCGCAACCACCGGAGGTCACCGTCTACCACGGCGATACTCATCACTTCGACGAGTTCTGGTCGTAGGTGCGTGCCCGAGAACGAGCTCGGAACCGGCTGCCGCGGTCTGGTACAGCAGGGCACAAGGACCCAAGTGTGTGGGACCCACTGAACACCTGCGCGGGGATTGGGTGTTCGGACCAGCCCCGATCAGCCGTGCAAGACGGACCCCCCGAGGCGTCCGTGGAAGAAGATATAGAGAGGATGCGAGCGAGGTCTATCCTCCCGAGCATGCGACCGGTCAGATCGGTGCGGGCTGGGACCCTCGCTCTCACGCTGCTTGCCGGTCTCATGGCGTCGGCCGCCGGTCCGCTCGGCGCGAGCAGCGCCGTGGCCCGTGACCCCTACCCGCGTGACGGCAAGCTCACGCTCGCCGACGTGCAGGTGCTCGGGACGCACAACAGCTACCACTTGCGCCCCGACCGGGAGCTCGCCCCGACCGAGCCGGCCAACTACGCCCACCCCCCGCTCGACGTCCAGCTCGAGGACCAGGGCATCCGCAGCCTCGAGATCGACGCCTACGACGGCCCCGACCTCCCGGTGTTCCACTCCCTCATCGTCGACGACCGCTCGACGTGCCCGACCCTGGCTGAGTGCCTCGACATCGTGGCGACGTGGTCGAAGCGCAATCCCGGCCACGTGCCGCTCGTGCTGTTCATCGAGCCGAAGGCGCTCCCGACCGACACCAACCCCGACATCCAGGCCGTCATCGATTCCATCGCCGCCGAGCGGGGCCTCACCAACTGGGACGCCGCGGGCCTCGAACGGATCGACACCGCTGTGCGGGACGCGTTCGCCAAGATGCTCCTCACCCCGGACCAGGTGCGCAAGAAGCGCCCGACGTTGCGCGACGCGGTGCGCGAGGACGGCTGGCCGACCCTGGGCGCGACCCGGGGGAAGGTGCTGGTCCTCCTGAACGTGCGCGACGCGCTCCTCGACCTCTACCTCGACGGCGCCCCGTCACTCGAGGGCCGGGCGATGTTCGTGCCGTCGACGGTCTCGGACCCCTACGCCGCGATCATCAAGCGCGACCGCCCGACGCCGGTGGCCACGGCGCGTCTCGTCGATCGGAACTTCCTCGTCGAGAGTCGGGCCGACGCCAACGGCATCGAGGCCCGCGCCAACGACCAGGTTCGAGCGGAGGAGGCGTTCTCGAGCGGTGCCCAGGTCGTGACGACCGACTACCCGGTCGCTGATCCCCTCGTCGGCCCGTACCTCGTCGCCCTCCCGGGGACGGCGGTGGCCCGCTGCAACCCGGTGCGCGCCCCGAAGTGGTGTCGCGACACCGACATCGAGAACCCCCGCGGGCTGCGCAACCCGAAGGGTTGACCGGAACCGCACACCGATGGCCGGGCGTCCCGGAATCAAAGGTCCTTGATGGTGCGATCGATGAACGTCGCGATCACGGCTCGTTGAGCGTGATTCCCGCCCAGTCGCCCGACGCGGACGCGCCGATCGCGTCGACGCTCGTCGGTCCCTGCGACTTCTGAACCCGGTGACGCGCGGCTGTCACACCCGCGGGTCGGTTGATGCGGGCGCGGTGGGAGCAACTAGGGTTTCCCCGAATCTGCTGAGAGGGTGGGGTCTGATGAGGCGAGTCGCAGGAATCTTGGCGATGGCTGCGCTGGCCGTCAGTGCGTCTGGGCTGGGGCTCGTGAGCACCGCAGGGTCGACGGTGGACTACCCGATCCTGAAGGTCAAGAAGGTGGTCGCGGGGACTGCGACCGAAGGCTTCACCGTCACGGTCGCCTGCAACCTCGCGCCTGGCGATGTGACGGCACAGAACCCGCAGCCCCCCGAAGCGACCCTGACCTTCAATCCCGACGGGACACCCAACACCACAGACAATGTGAACTGGCAGTCGGTTGCCGGCAACTGGCAGTTCCAGAACTCGAACCTGATCGGTGCGGTCTGCACCGTGACCGAGACAGGCACCGGTGGTGCCGTGTCGGCTTCGTACGCATGCGCGTTCTTCATTGGCCTCGCTGGTACCGACGTTTCGCAGCACGCCGGAACGGAGGGGTGCTCTGGGCCTGCGAGCGGCCCGACCGTGGTCACCTTTTCCGAAATCGCCATTTGCGCTGGCACCAGCTGCTGGCCGGACTCGAGCGCGCTCGTGACGATCACCAACGCGTTCCCCGTGATCACCGTCGGGCCGAGTGCGTCCGTACCGGGGGGGACCGTCACCATCAGCGGCACCGAGTGCGCGCTCCTCGACGAAGCCGCCCCCCCGACCGAAGTCAGCCCCACGGCCCTGGGCGGCATCGTGACCGGCACCGTGGCGTTCACCCCGCCACTCCCGTTCGGGCCCGTCACCGCGGCGAGCGACGGCACCTGGAGCACCACGATCGTCGTCCCGGCCGGAACACCGCCAGGCAGTTATGCGGTCAACGCAACCTGCGCCGACCCACCCGGAGTGAACCAGGTCACTGCGCAGGCGACAGGCTTTGCCTACGAGACGAAGTTCCTCACCATCGCGATTCCCGCCACACCCAGATTCACCGGCTAGCTCCCGCGATCCCCGGTGGTCGAGCAGCACCGCGATCACCAGGACGAGCGGTTCGTCGAGCGCGGGTCGGACCGAGCGAGAGGCTGGCTTCCCGTTGCCGTGCGCGGTCTCCTTGATCCGCGGGGCGGGCGATGTGCGGTCAGCGAACCCACGCGTCGGGGCGTTGGTGTGCCGCCAGCCGACCGCACGGTTGTGGCCGGGACCGAACACGTGTACGGCGATGGGTCGGGCGGTCGCTGATTCGGGCGCGCTGGCTTGGCAGGCTCCTGCACTGCGACCGCTGCGGCTAGGAGAACCTGCGTCGACTGGGCTCGAATGCACGCGGCGCAGCGCGGACAGCCTTGTTGATCGAATCTGGATCGGGGCGACGGCCAGGTTCGCGTCGAACGCTCTCGGGTGCGGGTAGAAGCCAAGCCGTTCACGATCGTTCTCGAGGTCTGCGGTTCCCACTCGGTTCCTCATGCGAGCGACTGGATTGCGAAGAGCTGAAAGCTCGGTTGATCGGCATCCGATGCCGGGATCTCGACCGCGTGTCCGCCCTCGAGGCGGGACACGGTGACCACCGACAGACGCGGGGGCGGTGCCGGCGGCCCCGTGGCGATGCCGAGCACCCCGTATGCGGGGTTGAGGAGGACCAATGGGGCGTCGTCGAGCAGGGTGAGGTCGTCGCGACCGAGCGTGGCAGCGAAAGCGTCGGGTCGTGCAATCGTGAAGGCGTTGACCGAGCCGTCGGGAACTCGAGCCACGCTCACCGTCGAGCCCTCGGTCCCGACGAGGCGGGCGACGTAGGCGCCCCCGCCCGGTCCGAACGCCCGGCTCACCTGGCCGGGGTGTACGTGGATGCGCGGGTGGGCGGCTGTCGGCTCGCCCGAGTCCGGGGTGCTCATGGTTCCTCCTCATCGATCCCGGCGTTGGCACCGTGCGCGGGTTGCGCCGGTTGCCGGACCCTCACTGGGCCGGGTCCCTCAGGTCACTCTGGATGAGTGCAGTTGCATCGTACGACGACGGTGGGACAGCGGCGAACGAATTACGCGCGGCGACAAGAAGCTCGAGATCCGTTGCGCAGAAGGCAACTCTCGCATCGGGGCCGGCAGGGACCCGCCGGTGTCAAACCCTCGCGTCGCGGGACTCGCGGGCCGCTTTGGAGGGTGAGACCCAGCTCTCGTTGCAGACCTGCAGAACTCGAGCCACAACTTCTGGCGGCGAGGACGGGTAGGAAGAGCGCAGAGTCCGAGACGAATCCCTGACTCCGAGTCAACTGATGTCGACACGACGCCAGGATGATCGCTCATCCGATTGGCTCCCAGGGACCCGCGCACCTCCCCGCCTTCCGGTCAGCCAAACCCCGCGTCGGTTCAGCCGCAGGCTCTCGGTTCAAGAGGCCCCACGGCAGTTGGTGTCGGAAACAGGGCCCGACCTGAGGGGTACCCTGAGTGGGTCGGGATCCCGATCCGATCGAGGTGGATCAGATGCCAGCACGACCGAAGCGGTCGAACCGGGATCCGAAGGACGACGCCCGTGCTCGCGAGTGGGCCGCTACAACTCGACGCGAGGGCGAAGCGGGCGAGCTCGTCGACGACTCTGACTTCATGGCGCGCAAGCTTGCCGAGGAGAAGCGCAGGCTCAACCGGGCGTGATTCGGGTCGTCGCACGGGCTGCCTTCGAGGCCTGGGAAGCGACGACCGATCCCGTCGGTGACGCCGACCTACGAGTTCGACGTCGCGAGGTGAGCGGCGCGGCCGTGACGGTTCGCGCGTACGCTCCAGGGCATGGTCCTTGAGGACGAGTTGCTCAACAAGGTCACGTGGAAGATCCCGAACGCACTTGCCCTCGTCGGCTCGCGCGCTGGCGATGAACGCAACGCGATGACCGCCAGCTGGATCACGCAGCTCTCGATGGAGCCCGTGTTGATCGGTGTCGCCGTCGACAACGAGGCTGTCACGCGGCGACTGATCGCTGATGGCGGGTCGTTCACCATCAACCTGTGGGACGCAAGTGATACCCGCGTCTTCGTGAAGTTCTCGAAGCCTGCCGTCGACGACGGCTCCACGCTGAACGGCCGGGCAGTCGCGGAGGCGACAACCGGCGCTCCCGTGTTCGACGAGGCCGTCGCGTGGCTGGACTGCGAAGTCCGTCACCACCTCGACCTGGGCACCCACACCTTGTTCGTCGGGGAGGTCGTCGACGCTGCCATCAACAACGACGCGGCGCAGACTGCGTCGATGCACGACACTCGCATGAAGTACGGAGGCGTGAAGCGCCACTGACCTCACGTCTCGGGGGCTGGATCTCAACGCTCTCTTGGATTGGTGGTGGGCAGATCCGGTCGCCGCGCTCATCTTCGTCGTAGCCTTGCAAGGACGACGGCGAAGAAGATCCGAACCGCACTTGTTCGCATCTGGGCCTTGTAGGGATCCCGCGATCAGTCAACCGGCGCGTCGTGGGTGTGAGCCGTCGACAAACCGCGTGGATTGGCCTCCTGGCCTTGACGGATGGACTTTGACCCGTACAATGTCCGTACAAGGGAGGGAATCGTGGCTACCAAGACCGAGCGCCTGGAAGCACGCGTGGATCCCGATCAGCGGGCGATGCTCGAGCAGGCGGCGGCCTTGCGCGGCCAGTCCCTCAGCGCATTCGTGATTGGAGCCGCAATGTCGGAAGCAGGCGAGATCCTGCACGAGGCTCAGGTGACGATGTTGCCCGCGAGCTTCACCGACGCATTCATGCGGCTCCTCGACGCGCCTGCGGGAGCCTTTGCCTCTGACTTCAAGAGGTTGGCTGGATACGAGCCGCTGACCGAGCGGAGCGCCGAGCCGGACGAGTCGTGACGCTGGGGGTCGAAGGACTCGACCCTGCTCGCCACGAGCGCTCTGGATTCGAATGCGGGAACTCCTCGCTCGACGAGTGGCTGCGAGTCTTCGCCCACCAGAACGACACGAAGCACAACACCGGTCGCACGTGGGTCGCCGTGGACGACGATATGGCAGGCGTACGCGGGCGCGTGCCGATCATGGGCTACGTGACCATCGCCGCACACGGAGTCGGGCTGGCCGAGTTGCGCGAGGTCCTGCCTGGGGGCTCACTCCCCGACCCGACGCCTGCCGCGCTGATCGGTCGCTTGGCCGTCGACCGACGCGAGCAGGGAAGGCACCTTGGCGGTCGGCTGCTCCGCTTCGCCGTCGAGAAGGTGCTGGCCGCCGACGCTCACCTGGCAATACCGTTCGTTGTCGTCGAAGCCATCGATGAAAATGCCGCCCGCTTCTACGAGCACCACGGCTTCCTTCGTGTCCCGGATTCGGGGCGCCTCCTGGCTCGCACGTCGGACCTCGCCGCGGCGTTCGACCTTTGATCCTCGGTCCCCACGCGTGCGCGTCGGAGGGCCGCATCGAGGGCCCGCGGTCAGTGAAACCGCGCATCCGGCGACTCGCAGATGGAGAGACCGCGCGTCGCATCCTCTCTCTAACCGCGCGTCGCACCCTCTCTCTAGGGGTCATTTCGCCCCGAGGAGCAGCACCGCCTCGGTGCCGGAGTTGTGGACCACGAGCTCGGGGACGGCGCCGGATCCCTTTGGTTCGCGGCTGATGAACCCCGGTGTGGAAGGGCGGTGGGACACGGCCCCCTGCGCTCATCGACTCGCGCGCGGCAGGCCGGGTCCGGCGCGCTCCCGGGCCCAGCTGCGGTGGGCTTGCGTCGGCCTTGACGGGGTGCGCCCAAGAGGTCAAGATTCTGACCTATGAGCAGCACGATCCCGTTCTCGGAGGCAAAGGCGCATCTGTCGGAGCTGGCGGATCGTGTCGAGCACGAGCACGATCGAGTGCTCGTGACTCGGAATGGCCGGCCGTCGTTCGTGCTCGTCAGCGCCGATGACCTCGAGGCGCTCGAGGAGACGCTCGCCATCACTCGTGACGACGAGTTGATGCGCTCCCTTCGCAAGTCGCGCGACGAGTCCTTGGCCGGTGAGCGGGTGCCACTCCAGCGTCGCGGCTGAAGCAGCTTGTACGAGGTTCAGATCACTTCGGAGGGCCTCCGGCATCTCGATCGCCTTCCCGAGAAGGTCCGCGCCGCAGCCCTGGAAACGATCCTGGGCTCGATCGCCGAGAACCCGGCGCGCCTCTGGCACGCGCTGGTCGGGGAGCTCACAGGGATGTACTCCGCTCGACGCGGCGACTACCGGGTCATCTACGAGATCGACGAAGATGCCCGCGTGGTCGTTGTGCTGCGGGTTCAGCACCGGCGCGACGTCTACCGCCCACGCTGACGCTCGCGGTCGCCAAAACCGCGCCCGCGCTTCCGGTCGAATTCGCTCGCGGGCTGTCCCACCCCGTCGGTAGAGTGAGCACCGCTCATCCAGAAGCCCCGAGAGCCCCGGCTCGATGACGGGCTGGCAACCGGCCGCCAGGCACGGTGCCCCTGCCGGGATCGATGAGGAGGTCACCCATGTCCACGCGACAGCCCACGTTCGACACGCCCATCCGCCCGGAACCCCCGGCGGAACGCAGCATCGTCGCCCCCACACTCACCGGCCTGATCCAGGAGGTCGCGACCCTGGTCGACGAGTGCGTCGAGCACGGCAACTGCTTCTTCATCATCGAGGCACCGGATCAGCACCGGTATGTGCAGGGGCTGATCCGCGATGACGGTTCCTTGTGGCTCGAGTCGGTGAGCGACGCATCGCTGAACCACTGCTGCGAGGAGCACTGCCTCACCGCCGAACAGATCCGAGCGCTGGTCCACCTCGCCTGGTGTGCGCCGACCGAGGATGCGCCCAACTGGAATCGCGAGCTCGACACCACCCGCGCCCCGGCGCGCCTGGCAGCGGAGCTCCTCGCCCGCACACTGCGCAGCGTCCACGGCGTGGTACCCGGTGCTCGGCTGGGCGTGTTGACCGGCGAAGCAGTCGGGCCACCCTGTCGCCGCGCGGTCGCGTAGGAGTGGGCGGCGAGGCGGCGCGGCGCGGCGAATCCGTCGTCCCGGGCGTCGATGTCGCGCGGAGCGATCGCGGGATCAAGGTCGGGGGCAGCCTGCCGGCAGCCGGCCCCGGCCGCGAGGCCCGAAGCGGTAGCGCACCGGGCGGCGGCTCTCGATGAGACGCGGGCACCCACCGTCGCCGAACGC
>DASUAO010000050.1:0-9136 GCA_035763745.1 Acidimicrobiia bacterium | reverse complement strand
CGTACCGCCGCCAGCACATCGAGGCGAACGAGCGGGCACTCCTCGCGGGATGGGACGCGCTCCCCCGCGGTATCCAGCCTGCGTGGGCTGCCGTCGAAACGGGAGCGCCCGCGTGACCGAGATGACCCCGGTGCGCAGCCGCGGGACCGTCACCATGGAACCCGAACGGTGCAAGGGCTGCGAGCTGTGCATCCCGGCCTGCCCACCCCGCGTCCTCACGATGTCGGAGGGCGTCAACCGCATGGGGTTCCACGTCCCCGAGCTGCACGCCGGGTGCACCGGCTGCGCGGCGTGCTTGCTCGTGTGTCCCGACTTCGTGTTCGAGGTGTTCCGCTACGACGAGCCGGTCGAGCACCTCGTGCCGCTGACGGCCGCCCCGACGGAGCGCGATCGATGACGATCGAACCAGGCATCGTTTCCGCACCGACGGGCCGTTCGCTGATGGAGGGCTCCGAAGCGCTCGCCCGTGCGTCGATCGCCGCCGGGTGCCGGTTCTTCGCGGGCTACCCGATGACCCCGTTCACCGAGGTCCTCGAGCACTTCGCTCGCCTGCTTCCCGAGGTGGGAGGGACGTGCGTCAACGCGGAGTCCGAGCTCGAGGCCGTCGGCATGGCCTGGGGCGCGTGCGCCACCGGCGCGCGTGCGGCGACCGGATCCACCGGACAGGGGCTCTCGTTGATGCAGGAGTCGCTCTCGGAGGCAACACTCGCCGAGATCCCGCTCGTGGTCTTCAACATGGCGCGAAGCCAGGGCGACTACTTCCAGGCCACTCGCGGTGGGGGCCACGGCGACTACCGCCACCTCGTCCTCGCTCCGGAGGACGTGCGCGAGGGCATCGTCCTCACCCAGCTCGCGTTCCACCTCGCCGACAAGTGGCGGAACCCGGTGCTCGTCTACGGCGACTACCTGCTCGCGCACACCCAGGAGGCAGTCTCGATCGACGTCGTCGACTTCGGCTCCCTCCCCGACAAGGACTGGGCGGTCGACGGCTCGCGCACCGGCTCCGGCGTCTCCGGCAACGTCACGCCCCTCGGCGTGGGGAAGTTCGGGCAGCGTCAGTTCGGGCAGGAGGGCAAGGCGCAGTACATCGCGAGCAAGATCCCGCTGATGGAGCGGGAGACGCTCGTCGAGACCGCGTACCTCGACGACGCCGAGACCGTCGTCGTCGCGTTCGGGACCCCGGCCAAGTTCGTGAAGTACGCGGTCGCGCAGCTGCGCGAGGCCGGCCACCGCATCGGATACGTCCGCCCCATCACCCTCTGGCCGTTTCCGTACGAGACCGTGCGCGACGCGGCCGCAGGCGCACGCACCGTCGGATCGTTCGAGCTCTCGGCCGGACAGCTCGTCGACGACGTCCGGATCGGCGTGGCGGGACAGGCGCCGGTGGAGCACCTCGGAGGGATCTCGACCGATCACTCGGGCTTCGGCGTGGGCCGACTCCTCGACGTCGACGAGGTCGCCACCCGGGTGCTGGCGCTCCACGAGGGTCACCCCCAACCCCTCGTCCCCGGCTACGAGGAGTTCGCCTACGAGCTCGCTCCCCACCAGGTGGCCCCTGCCCACGCTGCCGGCGCGGGTGACCCGCGGACGACGCCCGTCGACGACGCACGAGCACCGGAGGTCAGGACGTGAGCATCCCCCTCGGGCCGGTGATCGACACGAGCGTGGCCCCGACCAGCGGCGCACGGGTCGTCGAGGCCCACAAGCCCGACCTCCTCCTGACCGAGGACCACTCGCTCTGCCCGGGTTGTGGCGAGCCGCTCGCGCTGCGCACGTTCCTGGAGGCGATCAGCGAGCTCGGCCTCGCCTCTCGGGCCGTCGCGGTCGCCGGGATCGGCTGCTACACGGCCTTCTCCGGCTCGATGGACGTCGACCTCGTGCAGGCACTGCACGGCCGCGCGCCCTCGGTCGCGACCGGCGTGAAGCGGATGCTCCCCGACGCGACCGTGTTCACGCTCCAGGGTGACGGCGACATGGTGAACGAAGGGCTTCAGGAGGTGCTGCACACCGCGGCGCGCGGCGAGAACCTCACCTGCATCCTGTTGAACAATGGCGTGTTCGGTGAGACCGGCGGGCACATGACGGCCACGAGCGTCATCGGCCAGCGCACCAAGAACACGCTCGACGGCCGCGACGCCGAGTACCACGGGTACCCGATCCTCATCGGCGACCTCGTGGCCCGCCTCGAAGGCGCCGCCTACGTCGCCCGGGGGTCGGTGCACAACGCGGGCGCCGTCGCCCGCACCAAGCGGATGTTCCGGCGGGCGTTCGAATGCCAGCGCGACCGCGAGGGCTTCTCGTTCGTCGAGGTCCTCACGATGTGCCCGACCGGCTGGTTCGTACCGACCGCCGACGGGCCGGGCGAGCTGGAGCGCACGCTGGGCGAGGTGCACGTGATGGGCGAGCTGAAGGTCGACGGCGCCATCCGCACGACCGAGGAGCTGCACGCCGAGAACATCGCCCGTCAGCGGGAGGTCGAGGCCAAGCTCGCCGCAGGCGGTCTCGACGCGTCGGCCTAGGCTCGCTGCGTGAACTTCACCTATCCCCCCGAGGCCGAGGCGTTCCGCGACGAGTTCCGCACCTGGCTCGACGAGCACCTCACCGACGAGCTCCGCGAGCGCGGTCACTCGCTCAACATGGAGCCTGGGAGCCCTGAGCTCGAGCAACGTCGTGCCTGGAACCGCTCCTTGGCCGACGCCGGGTACGCGGCGATCTCCTGGCCGGTCGAGTACGGCGGGCGCGGCGCGGGCGTGATGGAACAGGTCGTGTGGAACGAGGAGATGCACCGCGCGCAGGCTCCGGGACCGATCAACGTGCTCGGCATCCCGAACGTCGCACCGGCCATCATGGCGTACGGGACCGACGAGCAGAAGACGACGATGCTGCCGGCGATCCTGCGCGGCGACGACATCTGGTGCCAGGGGTTCTCCGAGCCCGACGCCGGATCCGACCTCGCGTCGTTGCGCACGACCGCGGTGCTCGACGGTGACTCGTGGGTCGTCAACGGCCAGAAGATCTGGACGACGCTCGGGCATCTCGCCAACTGGTGCGAGCTGTTGGTGCGCACGGACCCCGACGTGCCCAAGCACAAGGGCATCTCGTGCCTGCTCGTAGACATGACGCTGCCGGGGATCTCGGTGCGACCGCTCGTCACGATCACCGGTGAGCACGAGTTCAACGAGGTGTTCTTCGACGACGTGCGGGTGCCGGTCGACTCCATCCTCGGGCCCGTGCACGAGGGTTGGCGAGTCGCGATGACCACGCTGTCGCACGAACGCGGCGGCGTCGCGAAGCTGCACCTCGGCACGAGGTCGAAGGTCGCCCAGCTCATCGACATCGCCAAACGCACACCGAAGGGCGACGGCCGGATGGTCGCCGACGACCCGGCGATCCGGCAGCGTCTGGCCCGGGTCTACCTCGAGGCCGAGCTGTTCAAGCTCGTGGCAGATCGCGCCATCTCGGGCGAGCTGCACGGTCGGGCGCTCGGCCCGGAGTCGAGCATCGTGAAGATGGTGTGGAGCGAGACCGAGCAGCACCTCACCGAGGTGGCCGCCGCAGTGCTCGGACCCGACGCGACGACCGGCGCGTGGGGCCGCGATCGCCTCGCGTCGCGCTCACACACCATCGCCGGGGGCACGACCCAGGTCAACAAGAACATCATCGCCCAACGAGTCCTCGGACTCCCCCGCCCGCCCCGCCCCCCTTCTCCTTCTTGATGCGTCTCTCACCCGCCTATGGCGGGGTGAGAGACGCAGGACCGAACTCTCGGGATCTCCGTCCCAGACCGGCGTCGGCGTTGTCCGTCGAGACATGCCGCCACCACCCTCCGACCGGCCGGACCGCTACCAGACGGTCGCGCATCTGGCGTCGACGCAGCACGGAGTGTTCACCCGAGCGCAGGCGATCCACGCCGGGTTCACACCAGGGGGGATCGACAGTCGAACTCGCCGCGGCCTCTGGATCTCGGTCGACCACGGCGTGTATCGGACGGCGGACTCAGCGACGTCGTGGCACCAACGACTCGTCGCGGCGTGCCTCGTCGGGCCGGCGGTCGCATCGCACCGCTCCGCGGCGCGGCTGTGGGGCTTCGACGACGCCATCGGCGATCTCGTCGAGGTGACTGCACTCCGTCATCGCCGGCGAAAGGCCGACGGCGTGATCTGGCACGAGTCCCTCCGCCTCGTCCCGCAGGACATCACGATCTTGGAGGACGTCCCCGTCACCGGAGCTACCCGCACGATCCTCGACCTCGGTGTCGTGCTCGATGAGTCTGCCGTCCTGGCCGTACTCGACGACGCGATCCGCCGGTCCTTGACCACGGCGCAGACGGTGCTCGCCGAGCTGGAACGCTTCGGCGACCGTCGACGCGGATCGGGTGTCGTCCGGCGAGCCGCTCGGAGGCGCATCGACGGACCGACGCCCGAGAGCCCGATCGAGACGCTCTTCGATGCGCTCGTCGCCGACCACGGCCTCCCCGGCCCCGTTCGACAATGGCTCGTGCGGGACAATGGTGGACGCGTCATCGCCCGAGTCGACTTCGCCTACCCGAACGAGCGCTTGGTGATCGAGATCGACGGCGCCCGGTTCCACGCCACGGGGACGGCCTGGCAGGACGATCTCTCGCGTCAGAACAGCCTCGTCGCGCTCGGGCTCCGGGTCCTCCGCTTCACCGCCCGCGACCTCCGGAGGTCCCCCGACCGCGTGGCAGAAACAGTGCGTTCGGCCTTACAACTCGGACGTGCGTCTCTCACCCCGCCATAGGCGGGTGAGGGACGCATCAACTGCGAGGAGGAGGACGGCGACCCAGCCGAGCTCGGGGACGCCGGCGGCCTTGGCCAGCGCGAGTGCCAGCGGGGCTCCCGCGCTCAGCACGATCCGGCCCGACTGGACCTTCGCCGCGATCACCGTCGCGACACCCACCGCCACGCCGATCCACCACCGCGAGACGACCGCGGCGCCGATCGCGGCGCCGACCGCAACGATCAGCAACGCTCTCGTCGATGGCTCGCGACCCAGGTAGCGCAGCGGGGACGCGAGCGACGGCGCATCGTCGGCGTCCACGGCAGGGGCCGCAGCGCGCCGTCGGGTCGCGACGACCACCGCGATGCAGCCGACGATCGCCAACAACGAGAAGACAATCCCGAGCCAGACGAAGCGTTGCGGTGTCCACCGCAGCTCGACGCTGATCGTGCCCGCACCGTCGGGTCGCACGAGCCATCCGTTCGCATATCCGTCGACGAGGGTCGGTGGGCCGAGGTCGACGCCTGAGTCGAGCGTCGCCTCCCATCCGTCGCTCCGGCTCTGGCCGAGCACGAGCCAGAAGGGCTCGCCGTCGCTCCGCACCCGCAGGTCGAACGACGTCGGGCCCGAGTCGACGACGCGGACGTCCGCACCGGAGTCCCGGAGCGGCGCCCCTCGGACCTCGACCGGCGACGCTCCGCCGTCGACGTCGGACGAGAGCACCACGCGGTCGACGGCGAGACCGGTGGTCGACCCGGGGGCGGACGCGACCGAATGGCTCCCCTTCCCGAGCGCAAGGGGTCCCTCGCACGACGCGAACGGCAGGCCGTTGGCTTCACTCCCGGCACCCGCCGAACCACGAGACACTGCGATCGCAACGGCGCGGCCGTCGATCGTCAGGAGATCGTCGCGGCACTCCGAGCCTCCCGGCACGCGCCCGCTCCCGTCGACGGGTGGCGCCGGCACCCCGGAGAACCCGGCCTCGGCGATCGCGACGGGGAGTGCGATCGGGGCGACGGTTCGATCGTCGGTCGTCAGCACCGGACGCGTCTGCTCGACGACGAGCCGGAACCGCGATCCGGTGACGCCCTGGAGCGGAAGATGCACCGCCTCGGTGGAGTCGCGGACCGCAGCATCGGCGATGGGCGGCACGTCGATCGTCGTGTTGATCGCGCTGTCGACCTCGACGCGGATCCGGGTCGGCACCGAGTGCAGCCCGTCGGCGACGACAGTCAGGTCCAGTCCGTCGACGGTCACGGGCTCGTCACTCGTCACCTCGATCCACTGGCCCTCCTGCATACCCAACGGCGCGACCCAGGCCGTGGAGCGGTCGCCGTCGAACGCACGCGACGCCCGGGCGTCGACGTCGCCGGCCAACCGCCCGGACGAGGTGAACGTCACACTCGGGACCGCAGTCCCGAACACGTCGTCGAGGATCGTGTCAGGCGCGCGCGGATCGACGCGCACCGTCCCCGTCAGATCGAACGAGCGGCTGTCCGGGAGCACGACCCGACGGGACAGGACCGGCTCCTCGTCGCGGCGATGCCGCTCGCGTGCGTCGTAGCGCAGCCGGGACAGCACGACCGTGAGCGAATGACCAGTCGCGTCGCCACCGACCCGTCGCGCGACGTCCACCGGCAGCCGGACGGTCTCGTCGACTCGGACGGCGTCCAGGCGCACCTCGGCGAACCCGACCGGACTCGACCCGGGCCCGCCGGGGACATCGGTCTCCACGCTCTCGACCTCGAGCCGACGGACCAACGTCTCGGGGAACGAGACGACCTGGCCGTCCGGTGTCAGCGACTCCGGGCCGAGGGCGACCTCGATCGGGCTCCCCCCGTTCACCGACACCCGCACCTCGGTGAGCACACGGTTGCGTTCCCCGACCTGCGGCTGCACCAACTCGACGCGGTCCGCCCACACGGGCCGGTCGAGGCGCAGGACGAGACGTTGGCCGGCCACGTCGCCGCCACCCCCGACTCGCCAAGCGGTGCTCGTGTCGCCGTCGAACGCGTGCACCGCACGGTCCTCGGGGGTGTAGATCGCGAGATCCCCGTAGTCGGTCGCGTCGACCGTTCCGCCGCGCTGTTCGGCGACCGACCGGGCCGCATCCCCTGAACCCGGGAACACGTCGAGTCGTTGATCGTCCAGATCCTCCGTGAGCGGGCGCTGTCCCGCGCGCTCGGTCGCGCCGGTCACATCACGCACCGACGCGAACCGGTTCTGGGCCCGCCGGCGGTTGGAGTCGGTCAGGACGAGATCGGCACCCGCTCGCAGCACCCGACGCAGCTGCGCGTCGGTAAGTGCAGCCAGCTCGAACGTGAGCTGGTGCCCGTCGAGGAGGCCGACCGCAGCGGCGTCGACAATGCCCTCCCCGTCCCCGCTGAGGATCACCGGGCGGGTCGACGGCGCCGCGTGCACGATCCGGACCGGATCCTCGACCGGGAACAGCGCGACCGGCGGCGGGTCCGGAGCCGACCCTGGCGTCGCGAGCGCGCGCTCGTCCAGCATCGGCAGCGCGGGGTCGGGCTGGTTCGGGACCGGCTTCCCGAACTCGAAAGGCGCCGCGATCCCGTCGGGCAGCGGATCAGTGAGCAGTGCCCACAACGTGCGCGGCCGCGGCGTGTCGAAGCGCTCGAAGGCCAGGTCCGAGCGCAAGACGACGGTCCCGGCGGCGAAGAGGCGCGCGATGGCCGCGAGTGAGTCGGGCTCGAACGTGCCTTCCTGCAGACGGTGGTCCAGCGCCTCCAGCAAGTTCACCGTGCCCGCCGTCCCGAACGGCAGCACCTCGCGCGCGAGCCAGGGTCGGTCCGTGATCCCGGGAGTCAACGGATCGACGATCGTCCCCCACCGGTACGCCGCGAAGTTGGAGCCGGGCAGCTCGAGCACACGCGTCGCGTCCCCGTCGGCATCGAGCACCGCTGCGGCTCGCTGCCAGTACGTCGGGATCTCCTCGGGCCCGAGGTTGCGCTCGGAGAAGTACCCGTGGCTCCACACCGGCGCGAACGCCGCGATCACCAGCACGCCCACGAGCGCGCCCGCGACGACCCGCAGCCGTTCGCGCGGCAGCGCGGCGACTCCGGCACCGAGCAGGCCCGCGATCCCGAGCACGACGATGGGAACCACGCGCGGCGTGTTGCGGAGCGCCAGGCCGAGCGACGAGCCGGACGCGAACTCGTCGAACGCCCGCCCCACGAGACTCGGGTCGTCGTAGGGCCATGCCCCCACGCCGACCAGCGTCCCGACGACGACGAGGAGCACGCAGTACGCGCGGAACCGCCAACGCAACACCGCGGCCGTCGCCAGCGCGAGGATCGGGACCGCGAACGTGAGGACCAGGACAATGCGATCGTTGGCGAAGTCGGCCGCCTGGTCGACCGAGAACCCGAGCCGGTCACCACCGTAGAAGAACCAGTTCCCGAGTCCACGCAGGAGGTCGGCCGGCAGCGACGATGCCGAGATCGTGCGCAGGCTCTCCGTGAGCTGGAGAACGGGCAGGCCGTACGCACCCTGGGTCCGCAAACCGATCGCCCACCACATCGAGACCGCGATCGTCGGCAGCGCGATCCTTCCCGCGACTCGCAGCGCGTCACGCGCCGCGGCGCGCCCCTTCGACGCCTCGACGACCAGCCAGAGGAGCGGCGCGATCCCCACGATCAGCAGCGAGGTCGCGTTCGTCCCGCCGATGACGACGGTCACCAACGCGAAGAGCACCGGGTCGCGCCAACCGCCCTGTCGGGTCGCGCGGACGGTCAGGCCGACGAGCCACGGGAGCCCGGCCCACGGCAGCAGCAACGCCGACGTCCGCGCCGTGAACGCGAGCTGGTAGGGCGTGAGCATGAACACCAGCGCGCCCGCGAGCGCACCCACGCGCCCGATCCCGAGCATCGAGAAGAGCCATCGCGCACCGAGCACCGCGACGAACGTGACGGTGCCGAGCCAGAGCCGCTGGGCGACCCAGTCGGGGACGCCCACCATGTCCATGAGCCAGTAGTACGGACCCATCGGGAACAGGTAGCCGATGTTCTGGTGAGGCACCGCGCCGGCACCGATGTGCGGGTCCCACAGGTACGGCGCCCGCGCGAGCAGACGGGCAGGGTCCAGGTAGAGATACGCCTTCGTGTCGGCGCTCACCTTCCCCGGCGACGACAGCAGGAAGGGTACGTAGGCGAGCAGCGCGAGGACCGCGAGCTCGACGCGTGCGGAACGGCGCGTCTCGCCGCGCGTGGGACGCGCGACGCTCTGGGGAGCGACCGTCATGGCCCCTGGATGCTAGGCGTCCCTCCCCTTGTGCTGGCGTCGCAGCATCGTCACCAACCCGCGTCCAACGACGCCGAGATCCTGCGGTACGTTCGGGGGATGCCGTCGGATGGGAGCGCGCGGCGGTCGAGCCTGG
>DASUAO010000049.1:0-122821 GCA_035763745.1 Acidimicrobiia bacterium | reverse complement strand
GCGTTCGGCGCCAGCTCGCGCTCGGCCACCCCGCGGGCGAGGTCCCGCAGCGCCTGCTGGTCGTCTGTCTCCGCGAACGGATCTCGTGTCTCTGCGGACGGATCGCTCCCCTGGCCGGCCATGACGCCCGAGGCTAGCGGTGCGGGAACCCCCCGACCCTGACTACCGTGTCAGGAAACGCGCGACCGACGGGTCACGCGAGGGGGGAAGGCCATGACCCAGGACGCGCCCGCGTTCGAGTACCAGGACCTGGACTTCGAGACCGGGCAGCCCTACGAGCAGTGGGGCCAGGCCCGCGAACGGTGCCCGGTCATCTCGACCAACGGCGCGTTGATGGGCGCGCCGGGGCGCACGATGTACCACGTCACGCGCTGGGACGACGCGGAGCGCGTCCTGCGCGACGGCAAGACGTTCTCCTCGTCGATCAACGCGGAGCACATCGGTCAGTTCATGGGTGAGCTCATCCTCGCGATGGACGGCCAGGAGCACCGCGCCTACCGCAACCTCGTCGCGCATGCGTTCCGCGCCTCACAGCTCGAGCGCTGGGGCGACAGCGTCATCGGCCCTTCGATCCAGGGCTTCCTCGACGAGATCGCCCCGAAGGGCTCCGCCGATCTCGTGCGCGACATCACGAGCCGGTACCCGGTGCGCGTGATTTGCGCCATCGTGGGCGTCCCGGTCGCCGACAGCGACCAGTTCCACCGGTGGGCCGAGCAGATCAACACCGGGCCGCTGCATCCCGAGGAAGGGATGGCGGCGTCGCGTGCGATGCGCGCCTATCTCGAGCCGCTGGTGGAGGCCCGTCGCGTCGAGCCGACCGGCGACCTGCTGAGCGATCTCGTCAACGCCGAGATCGATGGTGCGAAGCTCACCGACGAGAAGATCTACGGGTTCCTGCGCCTCCTGCTCCCCGCCGGAGCCGAGACGACGTTCCGGGTGATGGGCAACGCCCTTGCGGTGCTGCTCACGAGACCGGACGTGATGAAGCGGGTCAAGGCCGACCCGAGCCTGATGCCGGCGTTCATCGAGGAGACGCTGCGCTGGGAGTCCTCGGTCACGCAGGTGAGCCGGGTGGCGACCGTCGACACCGAGGTCGCGGGCTGTCCGATCGCGGCCGGCTCGCCGGTCGGCGTGATCACCGGATCGGCGAACCACGACGAGACCCGGTACGAGCGAGCCGAGGAGTTCGACCTCGACCGGCCCGCCCAGAACCATCTGGCGTTCGGTACCGGGCAGCACCAGTGCCTCGGGATGCACCTCGCTCGGCTCGAACTACGAGTGGGGCTCGGCGCGATCCTCGACCGGCTGCCGAACCTGCGCCTCGATCCCGACGCGCCCGCCCCGGTGATCATGGGCACGGCCTTCCGGGGCCCCGACGCGCTCCCGGTACTCTTCGACCCCACCTAGTCGGTGCCCACGCGCACTAGTCGGCGAACACCGCCCGGCTGTGCTCGATGAAGAACGTGTGGTCGTGCCCGCTGTGCGGGTCCTTGGCGTTGTACTTCGCGCCCGGGCTCCCGTCGGGGACAGCCTCTTCGGTGTAGATCGCGCCGACCGGGCAGACGTCGGGCTGGTAGCACGCGGTGCACGACGTGCACTCTTCCGTGTTCACGTAGAGGATCGTGTCGGCGAAGATCGCGATGGCGTCGGGTGACGGCTCATGGGAGTTCTCGATCACCCCGTCGCCGGCGGCGACCTCCGAGAACAGAATGCCCTTCTCGGGATCGAACTCGTAGATGCACTGCACCGGGCAGACATCGACGCAGGCGCGGTCCTTCGTGTCGATGCACGCCTCGGTGATGATCGCGATCCCCGACATCCCAGGCCCCCTCTCGTCGTGAACGTCGTACCGAGCAGGCTACCTGCGGGTCCGCGCGTCGAGACGCGGCGCACGATCCGTCGAGGGGACGAACGTCAGTACCCGAGGCCCATCATGCGGCGCCACTGGTCGAGGCTGGTGATCCGGTACACGTAGTTGCGCGACCGGGTCTCGCCCATCGTCGCCGACGGTTCCGGCGAGTACATGTGGCCCGGGTAGAGGACGGTGTCGTCGGGGACCTTCGCGAGCCGCTGGGTGAGGCTCTCGTACATCTGGTCGGCGTCGGCGCCGGGAAGGTCGGTCCGGCCGCACCCCTCGAGGAACAGCGTGTCGCCTGCGACGAGGCAGCCGTCGACGAGGAAGCACTGGCTGCCGGGCGTATGCCCCGGCGTGTGCATCATCGTGATCTCGATCGCACCCACCGAGACCGTGTCGCCGCTCTCGTGCAGCACCAGATCGGAGTCGGAGACACCCGTCGACCGCTTGACCCACTCGGCCTCGTCCCGGTGGACGTGCACGGGCGCGGCGACGTCGCCCATCCCGGTCAGCTCGCGGATCCCCTCGATCCCGTAGCCCATGAGATCGCCACCCACGTGGTCGGGGTGCCAGTGGGTGGCGAGCGCGCCCGTCAGCCGCATGCCGTCGGCGCCGAGGAGGTCGACGAGCTCGCGGACCCCGTAGGCGGGATCGACCGCCACGGCCTCGCCGGTCTCGCGGTCGCCGATCACGTAGACGAAGTTCACCATCTGGCGCGCGATCGGGTCGGCGGCGGCGAAGTCTCGGCCGGCGAGGAGCTGACGGAAGTACAGACGGTCGGTCATCGTCCTGTCATCGTCGCAGAATTCGGAGTCCCCGGCGGGGCTCGCGGCTCGCGGGACCGGTCCCCGGAGACGACGTAGGGTGGCGTCCATGGCCGAGCGGGTCGAGTTCCGGACGTGTCCCTTCTGCGAGGCGACCTGCGGGCTCGAGCTGCACCTCGACGAGCGCCGGATCACCCTCGTGCGGGGAGATCGCGACGACGTGTTCAGCAAGGGTTTCCTCTGCCCCAAGGGCACGGCGATCCGTCAGCTCGACGAGGACCCGGACCGCCTGCGCACCCCGATGGTGCGACGCGACGGCGAGCTCGTCCCCGCGACCTGGGCCGAGGCGCTCCAGGCCGTGGCCGACGGGCTCCTGCCGATCATCGAGCGGCACGGTCGCGATGCCGTCGGGATGTACCTCGGCAACCCGGTCGTCCACAGCCTCGGCACGTCGATCTACGGGCGGGTGCTGATCCAGGCGCTCGGGAGCACCAACCTCTGCTCTGCGAGCACGGTCGACCAGGTGCCCAAGCAGATCTCCGCGGGGCTCATGTTCGGCACCGGGCTCTCGATCCCGCTGCCCGACCTCGATCGCACCGACCACCTCCTGATCCTGGGGGCGAACCCGTTCGCGTCGAATGGGAGCCTCTGCACCGCGCCGGACTTCCCCGGGCGTCTGCGGGGGATCCGGGCTCGTGGCGGGAAGCTGGTGGTCGTCGATCCGCGCCGGACCAAGACGGCCGAGGAAGCCGACGAGCACCTCTTCATCCGTCCGGGCACCGATGCCCACTTCCTGTTCGCGCTCGTGCACGTCGTGATCACAGAGGGGCTCGGCGACCTCGGTCACCTGGCCGAGCACGTCGTCGGTCTCGGCGAGGTCGAGGACCTGGCCCGCCCGTTCACACCCGGGGCGGTGGCGCCGGTGTGCGGTATCGACGCCGACACGATCCGTCGGACTGCCCGCGAGCTCGCGGCCGCACCTCGCGCCGCGGTCTACGCGCGCATCGGCACCTGCACCCAGGAGTTCGGGACGCTCGCGTCGTGGCTGGTCGACGTGCTCAACGTCCTCACCGGGAACCTCGATAGGGAGGGTGGCGCGATGTTCGCCGACCCGGTTGCCGGCGGCGCCAACACCGGGCGCACCGCTACCGGCACCGGGCGGGGGATCACGATCGGGCGCCGACACAGTCGGGTGCGCGGGCTCCCCGAGGTGTTCGGCGAGATCCCGGTCGCGTGCCTCGCCGAGGAGATCGAGACCCCCGGCGACGGTCAGATCCGGGCGATGATCACGGTCGCCGGCAACCCGGTGGCGTCGACACCGGACTCCGGGCACCTCGACGCCGCGTTGGGTGCACTCGACTTCATGGTGAGCCTCGACATCTACGTCAACGAGACGACCCGGCACGCCGACGTGATCCTCCCGCCGCCGTCGCTGCTCGCGCGCGGCCACTACGACCTCGCCTTCTACCAGCTGTCGATCCGCAACGTGGCGAACTACTCGCCACCGCTCGTCGACCTCGCCGAGGGCGAGATGCACGAGTGGGAGGTGCTGCTTCGGCTCGCGAACATCCTCGCCGGGCAGGGCGTCGATGCCGACCCGCACGCACTGGACGACTTCGTGGTGCAGGGCCTCGTCGAGTCGGCGATCAAGCGCCACGGTTCCAGGATCGAGGGCCGCGACCCAGCCGAGATCGTCGAGATGCTCGTGCCGCGTCGCGGACCCGAGCGGATCCTCGACCTGATGCTCCGCACCGGTCCCCACGGCGACGGGTTCGGCGCCGACCCCGACGGCCTGACACTCGCGGTGCTCGAAGCCAATCCCCACGGTGTCGACTTCGGCCCGCTCCAGCCCCGCATCCCGGAGATGCTGCGCACCCCGAGCGGCAAGGTCGAGCTCGCACCCGACCCGATCGTCGACGACGTCGCCCGGCTGCGCGCGTCGTTGGATCGGGACCAGGTCACACAGGTCGTGCTGGTCGGGCGGCGCGACCTGCGCTCCAACAATTCCTGGATGCACAACCTCGACGTGCTCGTGAAGGGCAAAGACCGCTGCACCCTCCACGTCCATCCCGATGACGCCACGCGCCTCGGGTTGCTCGACGGCGGTCCGGCACGGGTCGAGTCGCGCGTCGGCGCGGTCCATGCCGCAGTGGAGGTCACCGATGCGGTGATGCCGGGTGTGGTGAGCCTGCCGCACGGCTGGGGTCACGGCGTCGAGGGCACCAGCCTCCAGGTGGCCGCCCGCCGCCCCGGCGTGAACAGCAACGTCCTCACCGACGGCGCGGTGCTCGACGCCGTCTCGGGCAACGCGGTGCTGAACGGGATCCCGGTCGAGGTGACGCCGATCCCGGCCTGAGCCGAGCACCCGGAGCGGACGTCTACGACATCTGGCCCATCGCGTCGATGAACGCGTCCGGGTTGGTCGTCTTGCCGACGACCATGTCGTGCTGGAGGCCCATCCCGCCCGGGAACTCGGGTGGCACATGGAACTCGAACCCGTCACCTTCCATTGCGTCGATGATGCTCTGGGCGCAGTCCGCCGCGGGGACGAAGGGCCCGTCGTAGATCGGGGCGTCGTTGTCGGGGAGATCCCAGATCTCGGTCTCGATCGGGCCCGGGAGCACGAGCTTCACCTCGACGCCGGTGCGGTACAGGTCGATCGCCATCGACTCGCTCCATCCGCAGAGCGCGAACTTCGACGCGCAGTAGGCGGCCTCGTGGGCGATGCCGATGCGGCCGCCCATCGACGAGACGTTGACCACGCAGCCCGAGTCCCGCTCGAGCCAGCGCGGGAGCAGCACCATCGTCATCCGGATCGGCGACGTGAAGTTGATGCGCATGACCTTGTCGACCTCGTCGGTCGTGAGGCGTGGGACGGGCATCCGCTTGGGGATCGCCGCGTTGTTCACGAGGCAGTCGACGCCGTCGAACGCTTCCCACGCGTCGATGGCGACGCGCTCGGCGGCGTCGAGATCACCGAGGTCGACGGCCCAGAGACGCGACTCGGGCGCGTGCGCACGGCACTCCTCGAGGACGGTCTCGAGGCGGTCCTTGCGGCGGGCGACGATGCCGACGGTCGCGCCGCGCTCCGCCAGCATCGGCGCGAGTGCGGCACCGATCCCGGACGACGCGCCGGTGACGAGGATCTTCGAGCCCTGGATCTGCATGGCGCGGACCGTAGCGCGTCGCGGCTCAGCCGCGATCCCGCTCGGACTCGGCCACCGCCCACCTGAAGATCCCCTTCGCCATGATGGAGGTCTCCTCGGCCACTCGGAGGCGGTAGACCTGCGCGCGCGCCGCGTGCACTCGCAGGTCGTCGGGTGCGGCCTGCGCGGCCCACTCGGCCACCTGGGCCGCGAGCCGGAGCTCGCCGGCGTCGGCGAGCGACCGGGAGCGGTCGACGAGCGCCGTGACGCCGCCGGCGAGGTCCGCGACCTCCCGTGCGAGGTCGGCATCACGCGGGGGCTTGAGTCGCGCCGGGTTGCCGTCGTACCAGCCGCCGTAGAGGCGCCACAGGTTGTGGAGGATGAACTCGGGGTCGTCGTAGACCGGGCGCAGGTACGGGCGTTCGAGGAGATCGACGGGCGCGCGCACGGTGTGGACCACGTCGTCGAGGGTGGCGCCCGCGTTCATCAGGTCCAGCACCCCGGTGACGAGGTGCTCCAGGAGGTCGGCGCTCTCCGACAGGGCCTGGCGCACGCGCTTCGCACCGACGATCGGGAGGCCATGGCCCGGGAGCAGCACCTCGGCGTCGAGCGCGGCCATCGTCCGCAGCGCCGCTGCCCACTCGGCCGGATAGCGCTGCGCCTTCTGCGGGTTGCCGCAGTTCGGCGCAGCCCATGTGAACAGATCACCCGCGCAGAGAACCCGCCGATCGGGCGCCCAGACCCATGTGCCGTCGTCGGTCTCCCCGCGGGCGTGGTGCAGCTCGAAGCGCTCCCCACCGATCGTGAGCATGTGGCGATCGACGTAGGTCTCGTCGGGGTACCGGTACTCCGTCGGCCAGGAGAACTCGGGGAGGGAGAACTGGCGCTGGTTGACGATCCCGTTGTATCCCGCGGTCGCGCGATACCGGTCGAACCGATCGGTGATCGCGTGGTGCGCGACGATGGTCGGTGGTGCGACGCCGAGCCCGTGGTTGTCGGCGTCGTAGCGCTCGACGCCGAAGCAGTGGTCGATGTGGCCGTGCGTGAACACGATCGTGTGTGACGGACGGATGGACCAGTCCCGGACCGACTCGTGGATCGCGCCCGACATCCCGAGGGATCCGGTGTCGACGATCACGAGTCCCTCGTCCGTCTCGAGGACCGTGGACGTCGCGAACCCGTGGACGAAGAGCGTCCCGTCGGCGACCTCGCAGCGCGCGCCGACGTCGCGGAACGGGTGATAGCGCGCTCGGCCGTCCCAGAGGCGCTCGGCCAGGTCGAGGAGGTCGGTCACGCCGGTCTCCGACGTCAGGCGGTGATCTCGACCGGCGTGCCGAGCGGCAGGATGCCGGCCAGTCGGGTGATGCCGTCGTTGCTCATCCGGACGCAGCCCGCCGACGCGTCGGTGCCGAGCACCGACGCGTCGTTGTTGCCGTGGATCCCCAGCTCGCCGTCACCACCGTTGAAGCTCGTGAGGACGTCCGAGTGGCCCGAGAGCCCGTAGGCATACGGCCCGTACACGGTGTTCGGGTCGGGTGCCCGCAGCAGGACCCGCAGGTAGTAGGTGCCGACCGGAGTGGGTGTCGCGGCCTTCCCCACGGCGATCGGCTCCTCCAGGATGATCGTGTCGCCGTCGTACACCGTGATCCGATGCGCTGCGAGCTCGACGGTGATCCGGTAGTTGTTCTGGGTCAGGCGGACGTCGCGGGTGCGCACCCATCCGGTCGTCCCGTTCGGCCGGACCGGGAGCAGGACCTCCACCCAGGAGCCCTGCTGACCGACGACCAGGAAGACCTGGGGGACCACGTGCGCAGGGTCGTCGTCGAGCGGCCAGGGGTTCGGGTAGGTCTCGGCGGAGCTGGCGGCATCGGGCGCGGCGTGGACCGCGATCTCCGTGCCGATCGGGGCGGCGATCCGGCTGGTGTACGGCGCGCTGGTCGTGGTCGTCGTGCCGACCGCGTCCTGCCTCGCGCCCAGCGTCGGTCGAGCGTCGGCGCTGACGCCGCACGCCGCGACGGAGAGCGCGGCAACGACCACGAACGCGATCGGATTCCGACGGTGACGAAGCACGAATCGCGATAGTAGTGGTGACCTTTCCGATCCGGCCTAGCGTCAGGGGATGGACGAGGCGACGTTCACGGCGGCCGGCCTCTACGACCCCGACGCGCCCGGGGCGGACGAGCGGCTCAGGCTGCTCGACTACCTCGTCGGTCTCGGAGCCACGCTCGAGGACCTCCAGGCCGCGCACGGCATCGGCATGCTCCAACGCATCGTGATCGACCTGGTGCGCCGGACGGGGGGTCCGCTCATCTCCTCGCGGGAGGTCGCCGATCGGGGCGGGGTCAGGCTGGACGTGGTCGAACGCGTCGTGCGTGCCGCCGGCCTGCCGTTGGTCGACCCCGACCAGCCAGTGTTCCGGGAGGAGGATGCCGATGCCTTCGCGCTCTTCGAGCAGGGCGCCGCGATCTTCGGCGATGGTCCGACGCTCGAGTTCACGAGGACGATCGGCGCCGCCATGGCGTCGATCGCGGATTCGGCGATGGCGCTCTTCGGGATCGGTGCGGCCAGCCGCTTCGACGTGAGCGAGGTGGGCGAGCTCGAGCAGGCCAAGATCGGCGAGCTCGCGTCGACGATCCTGAACTCCAAGGAAGGCGTCCTGCGCACGATCGACGTCCTGTTCTTCCATCACGTCGGCGCCGCGGTCCGTCGGTCGGTCGCCGCACGGTCGGGCGACACGAGGACCGCCACCTACGCGGTCGGGTTCGTCGACCTCGTGGCGTCGACGGCGCTGAATCGGCGCCTGGGACCCGCGGAGCTCGCCGAGGCGATCGGTGGCTTCGAGCGCGCGGCGACCGAGGTCGTGACGAGTCGTGAAGGACGGGTCGTCAAGACGATCGGCGACGAGATCATGTTCGTCAACGCCGACCCCGGCGCCGCCTGCGAGACCGCGTTGGCACTCCGGGATGCCGTGCACGACGATCCGCGACTCGGCACGGTGCGGGGCGGGCTCGCATACGGCGAGCTGGTCCTCGGCTACGGGGACTTCTACGGCGCCGAGGTCAATCTGGCCGCGCGACTCGTCCGAGCCGCCGAGCCGGGCCAGATCCTCGTCACGGAGGCCGTGACGGGCCGGGTCGCCTCCTCGACGATGGCGTGCACCCGCGTGGACGAGGTCGTCGTCGCGGGGTTCGACGATGCCGTGGACGCGTTCTCGCTCGGGTACGCCTGACGAATGGAGACCGGCGCCGACCCGGGGTACGCCTAGGGTCGACATCCATGTCCACGCACGAACCCGGCGTCGAGGACGCCACCGATGCGTACGTCGACGGTGATCGGACGATCGCGCCGGGAACCGCCGGTGCTGCGCTGCGCCATCGCGACTTCCGGGTGGTGTGGACCGGGACGTTCGCGTCGAACATCGGCACCTGGATGCAGAACGTCCTCCTCGGTGCATACGGCTACACGCTCACCGGGTCCGAGACGTACGTCGCGATCCTCTTCTTCGCCCAGCTCGGGCCCCTCTTGCTCCTGTCGAACGTCGGCGGGGTGCTCGCCGACCTGGTCGACCGGCGTCGCCTGCTGATCGCCTGTCAGACCCAGCAGCTGCTGTTCTCCATCGTCCTCGCGCTGCTCGCCACGGCCGATCACCCGAACGAAGCGGTGCTCGTCCTGTGCGTCCTCGCGATCGGCGCGGGCAACGCCCTCGGCGCTCCGGCGCTCAACTCGATCCTCCCGACGCTCGTGCCCCGACGCGACCTCGCCGGCGCGGTCGCGCTGCAGTCGGTGCAGATGAACCTCTCGCGGGTCATCGGCCCCGCGATCGGCGCGGCGGTCTACGCGGGGATCGGGGCATCGCCCGTGTTCGGCATGAACGCGACCACCTACCTCTTCGCGATCGTGTCGATCGTGGTCATGCGCTACCCGAGTCAGACGCGTGGTGGCGGAAAGGGCGTGCTCGCCCGACTCGGCGAAGGGTTCCGGGTCGTGTCCGGTGACCCCCTCATGCGCCGGGTCCTCCTGACCCTCGTATGGCTCTCGCTGTTCTCGCTGGCGTTCGTCGGTCTCATGCCGGTCATCGCGGCCGACAATCTGGGGATCGCGCCGCGGTCGGTCGAGTACGGGGTGCTCTACGCGGTCTTCGGGCTCGGGGCCGCGATCGGGGCGATCAGCGTGGGCACCGTGTTCGCTGGGGTGGCGAAGGCACGGCTGATCCGGCCTGCACTGCTCGCGTTCAGCGGACTCCTCGCGGCGTTCGGGCTCGTGCGCACGCCGAGCCTCGCCTTCCTCCTCGCCCCGACGCTCGGCTACGCGTACTTCGTCGTCATCACGTCGCTGTCGACGGTGCTGCAGGAGCACGTCGATGACGCAGTGCGCGGTCGGGTGATGGCGCTGTGGATCATGGGGTTCGGCGGCACGGTTCCCGTCGGAGTGCTCCTCGCGGGTCCGGTCGCGGCGGCCACGTCGATCACGACCGTGCTGCTCGCGGGGGCTGCTGTCGCCGTCGGGCTCGCCTGGTACGCCGATCTGGTCCGGGTCGGCGCACCGGGATGAGCCGCGCCGACCGACCGTAGTATCGGCCGGATCGGCGGATCGGCACTGCTGCGGGCCGACGCATCGACGAACGGAGCCGAGACCATGGAGCCAACAGGACGAGCCCTCGTCACCGGAGCGAGTCGGGGCATCGGCCGAGCGGTCGCGCTCGAGCTCGCTCGACGCGGCTTCGAGGTCGTCGCGACGATGCGCAACCGGAAGGACGGACTCGCTCTCGTGGAGGAGGCCGCATCGTCGGGTGCGGCCCTGCGGGTGCAGGAGCTCGACGTCACCGACCCGTCCTCGATCCGACTGCCCGACGAGCTGCGGGTGCTGGTGAACAACGCGGGCGTCGAGCGAGAGCATCCGGCGTTCGAGTCGACGCCGATGGAGCTGTGGCGATCGATGTTCGAGACCAACGTGTTCGGCCTGATCGACGTGACCCGCCAGGCGATCCCGGCGTTACGTCGAGCCGGGGGCGGCGTGCTGTGCAACGTGACGTCGTCGTCGATCCTCGCGCCGGTCCCGTTCTACGCGCCCTACCGCGCGAGCAAGGCCGCGGTGAGCGCGCTCGGCGAGAGCCTCCGAGCCGAGCTCGCGCCGTTCGGGATCCGGGTGCTCGAGATCATGCCGGGGCCGATCGACACCGACATGCTCGCAGGCTCGGCCCGGGCGCCCGAGGCGATCGAGGACGCCGACTACCGGGACATGGCCCAGCGGTACTTCGACGGGCGATCGGCCGTCGAGGACCAGAAGACCTCCACCGCCGACGCGGCCGCCTCGATCGCCGACGCGATCCTCGACGACGACGCTCCGTTGCGCGTGGCGTGCGACCCGTTGGCCGCGGGCCTGCTCGAGGGCTGGCGAGCCGGGTCCGACGAGGCGCTCATGCAGGCGATGCTCCCCGCGTGGACCGGGTGACGCCGGGCGTTCACCCGCAGCGCCCACCCCACGGTCGCGAGCCCTGCCACTGGTAGAGGGCCCAGGCCACGTCGTCCTGGTCGTAGGCGGAGGCGGTGTGGGGCGGTACCCCGATCAGCTCGGATCGTCCGGCGCGGTTGGCGGAGCTGTTCCACGTCGACTGGAGGAATTGATACGCGCCCATGTACGGACCCGCGGGGTTGTAGGACGTGTACGTGCCTTCGTGGGCCCGGGTGCAGACCAGGAACGGATCGTTGTGGCGCGGGTGCTCACCCGGGGTGGGCACGTAGTCGGGGGGTGGCGCCGGGGGTGCGCCGCCCGGCCCGGTGCCGGGGTTGACCGGGCGCGGGATCGAAGCTCGCGCGGCCGCCTGCGCGGCGAGCTCGCGGGCCCGGTCCTCGGCGGCCTGCAGCTTGGCGTCGATGTCGCGGCCGTGGGCGGCCAGCGCGGTCAACGTCTCCTGCTGGGCGGCCTGCGCGGAGCGCAGCTCCGTGCGCTGGGCCTCGAGCGCGTCGCTGGCGATCGCGAGCTCGGTGAAGACGGAGTTGTCCCGCGCGTTGAGCTGTCCGAGCCAGGTCACCCGCCGCGCCGCGGTGAGGGCGTCGGCGCTCGCGAACACGATGTTGAGCTGGTTCCCGGCCCGCTTGTACGCGGCGACGGCCCGGGCCTCGGCGGCCGTCCTCAACGTCCGGCGCTCGGCCGCGAGCTCGGGCAGGCGACGCTCGAGCGTGGCGATGCTCTGCGCGAGCTCCTCGGCGCGGGCCAGTGCGTCGAAGTACTCCCCGGCCGCGCGGTCGGCCTCCGCGCGCAGTGCGGCGACCGTCGAGTCGGTGGGAGTGGGGGTCTGGGCCCCGATGGGGAGGGGGGAACCCCCGACGAGTGCGATGCCCGCGCACGCCGCGATGCCCACCACGCGAGCGATCCTGGCGCGGGTTGTTCGGGGGTCGTGGAGCACGCAGGGATCCTGGTGGGCGGACAGGGCGGGGGCCGATGGCTCTCCGGAGAGGCTAGTGGCGAGCCCGATCGGCCGGAATCTCCGGCGGGCCGGGCGCGCCGGGAACAGGCGGCCCGAACCCGCAAACTACCCTCGCCGAGTGCCCGTCGAACCCCCGGCGAGTCGGTGGGAGCTCCCCGACCCGTCGATCGCAGGCCCGGGCGAGGACGTCGTCGGCGTCGGGGCCGACCTGGCGCCGGGCACCCTGCTCGCGGCCTACCGGGCGGGGCTGTTCCCGATGCGCCTGGGGCGGGGCGGCGCCCTGGCGTGGTGGTCCCCCGACCCGCGCGGGATCCTGGCGCTCGACGGCATGATCGTGCACCGTTCGCTGCGCCGCTCGGCGCGTCGGTTCCGCACGACGATCGACACCGCGTTCGAGGGGGTGATGCGCGCATGTGGCGACCCCGCCCGGCCGGACGGGTGGATCGACGAATCGTTCATCGAGGCCTACGTCGAGCTCCATCGCCTCGGGTGGGCCCACAGCGCCGAGGTGTGGGCCGACGAGGGACGAGGTGAGCGGCCCGAGCTGGTCGGGGGGACCTACGGCGTGGCGATCGGCGGGCTGTTCGCCGGCGAGTCCATGTTCCATCGCCGCACGGATGCGTCGAAGGTGGCCTTGCTCCGGATGGTGGAGTGGCTGCGGGCGCGAGGGACCGTGCTGTTCGACGTCCAGTGGTGCACGCCGCACCTGGCCTCGCTCGGCGCGGTCGAGGTGTCGCGGGCTCGCTACCTCGACCTGCTCCGGGACGCCCTCACCGCCGGTTCGCCCGCAGAACCGTGAGTTCCCGGACGTGCGTCCCTCACCCCGCCATGGGCGGGTGAGGGACGCATCACGAGGTCAGGCGGTGGCGGCGGCGCGGTCGTCGGCGACGGCGTCGAGGAGCGCGTACTCGGTCTCGGTGTCGACCGCGTCCTCGTACTCGATCACGCCGATCTCGGTGAACTTCTCGCGCAGCCAGCCGTCGCCCGCGTCGAGAAGGCCCAGCTTCTTGCAGTTCGGGACGATCTTCGAGAACAACGCGGCCTGGAACGGGTTGACCCCGGGCTCGCGGATCGCGAACAGCATGCGGGTGATCGTGTCGGCGTCGATCCCGCACTCCTCCCACACCGCGTGCATCATCAGGCGGTCCCGCATCCGCAGTCCCGCCTCGAACGCGAACTCCTGGCGCTCCCGGATCTCCTTGCCGTCGAGGCCCCGGTAGTACTCCTCGAGCGAGAGCACCCCGAACGCGACGTGCCGAGCCTCGTCGCTCATCACGTAGCGGAGCAGCTTCTTGAGCAGGGGCTCCTGGGTCGCCATGTGCATGAAGCCGAACGCGGCGAGCGCGAGCCCCTCGATCATGATCTGCATGCCCATGTAGGTCATGTCCCACCGCGAGTCCTTGAGGATGTCGTCGATGAGGAGCTGGAGCGCCGGGTTGACCGCGTAGTGGCCGTCGAGCTTGGTGTCGAGGTAGCGGGCGAACACCTCGACGTGGCGCGCCTCGTCCATCACCTGCGTGGACGCGTAGTACTTCGCGTCGATCCACGGGACGGTCTCGACGATCTTGGCGGTGCAGACGAGGGCCCCCTGCTCACCGTGGAGGAACTGGCTCATCCGCCACTTGAACGCCTCCATCGCGAGCTTCGTCCACTCCTGCTCACCCCAGCTCTTGAGCGGCGAGTGGGGGAGGTCGACGAGCCTGGTGCGCAGCTGGGCGATCGCGGCCTGCAGCTCCAGGGCGACCTTCTCGGCATCGACCTCGGTCGACCAGTCGAGGTCGGTCGAGCCGTTCCACTGGGAGGTCTTGGCGCGCTCGTAGAGCTTGCCGAGGGCGGCCCGGGTCCGCTCGTAGTCCCAGGTGAAGATCGCGTCCCCGCCGACCACCGTGGCGTGGGAGATCTCGCCGAAGTCGATGGCGTCGTCGGCGAGGATCGACTCGACGCTGTTGGCGTCCTCGCGTCCGAGGGCCTGGAACTCGGGGTCGGCCGTGCTGGTCATGGGGTCCTCCGCAGGACGCTGCTCATCGATGGGTTACCCCACGGTAGCCTCGGGGCCCATGGCGAGTGAGCGAGCCGACGTCCGAGCCGAGGTGGAGGTCTTCCACAACCCCCGGTGCAGCAAGTCCCGAGGCGCCCTGGCGATCCTCGCCGACCGAGGGATCGAGGCCGCGGTCGTCGAGTACCTCCAGACGCCACCCGACCGGGCGACCCTCGAGCGGATCCTCGACGCGATCCCCGACGAGCCGGGGGCGCTGGTGCGCCGCGACGACCGCTTCAAGGAGCTCGGGCTCACGGGCGACGCGTTCGCCGACCGCGACGCGGTGGTCACGACCCTCCTCGCCCATCCCGAGCTCATGGAGCGACCGGTGGTCTTCGTCGGCGCGCGTGCGGTGATCGCACGCCCGTCCGAGAAGGTCCTCGACCTGCTGCCCGAGGCCTGACAGCCCCCGGGCCCGACCGCGACACAGAGGAGCACGCGATGGCCGACGCGACGACGGAGACGGTCCGCGCCGAGGTGCGGGCCTGGCTCGCGGAGCAGTGGGACCCGGAGATCACCGTTGCCGAGTGGTGGCAGCGACTCGCCGACGGTCGCTGGGCGGTCCCGACCTGGCCCGAGACGGCGTTGGGGCGCGGCTACGGCGGCGACCTCGCACGCGCCGTGACCGAGGAGCTGCGCGACGCCGGCGCCGTCGGCGCCCCGGCCGGGCTCGGCATCCTCCTCGCCGGTCCCACCATCTACACCCACGGCGACGCGGCGCAGCAGGAGCGGTACCTCGGCCCGATCGTCAACGGTCAGGAGGCCTGGTGCCAGCTCTTCAGTGAGCCCGGCGCCGGCTCGGACCTCGCGAGCCTCCAGACCAAGGCCGAGCGCGACGGCGACGAGTGGGTCATCACGGGCCAGAAGGTCTGGACGTCGGGGGGCCAGGCTGCCGACCTCGGCATGCTGATCGCCCGCACCGACCCCGACGCGCCGAAGCACCAGGGCATCACCTACTTCGCCTTCGAGATGGATCAGCCCGGCGTCGAGGTCCGGCCGCTCAGGGAGATGACCGGCAGGGCGCTCTTCAGCGAGGTCTTCCTCGACGGCGCCCGGGTGTCGAGCGACGCGATGATCGGCGGGCTGAACAACGGTTGGGCGGTCGCCAACACCACGCTCGCGTTCGAGCGGGCGGGGCTCGGTGGCGGGGGCTCGGGCGCCGGCGGTGGCGCGTTCCCGGGCCGCAAGGGCGGCATGCTCGAGACGCGTGTCGGGGACCTCGTCGGCGGCGTCGGACGCGGCCGCTCGGTCCAGCCGAGTGCGTTCGGCGGCTCCTACGGCATGTTCCACCAGCTCGCCGAGAAGCTGGGCCGAACCGACGACGCGATGGTCCGCCAGCACCTCGTCGAGCTGTACACGCTCAACGAGATCGGGCGCATGACGATGCTTCGCATGAAGGCCGAACGCGCGGCTGGTCGCGGCAACGTCCATGCGGGGAACCTCGCCAAGCTCCTCATGAGCAAGATCACCCGCCTCAGCCGCGACCTCGGCCCGGAGATCCTCGGGCCCGAGGCGATGCTCACCGGACCGGAGACGACCGGCGGCGGCTTGGTCCAGGAGATGACCCTGTTCGCGCCGGCGCCCTCGATCTACGGCGGCACCGACGAGGTGCAGCGCAACATCATCGGCGAGCGTGCGCTCGGCCTCCCCAAGGAGCCCGGCCCCGACAAGCTCACGCCGTTCCGCGAGCTGCGCGTCGGCACGCAACCCGGTTGAGCGACCCCGGCGCCGTGGTGACCGAGCTGCTCTACCTCCACGACGCGTACCTCCGTGCGTTCGAGGCCACGGTCGTGGACGAGCGCGACGACGCCGTTGCCCTCGACCGGACCGCGTTCTACCCCACGGGTGGCGGCCAGCCCCACGACACCGGGACCCTCGGGGACGCGGCCGTCGTCGACGTGCGCAAGGACGGCGACCTCGTGTGGCACCGCCTCGACGGACCGACACCGTCCGTCGGCGCGAGCGTGTCCGGTTCGCTCGACTGGGAGCGTCGGCATCAGCTGATGCGCACGCACACCGCCCTCCACGTGCTGTGCGGCGTGATCTGGGAGCGGTGGTCGACACCGGTGACCGGTGGGAACATGGAGCCGCTCTCGGCGCGCATGGACTTCGAGTTCGACCCGCTTCCCGAGGGCTTCGGCGCCGAGGTGGAGCGGCTCGTGAACGCCGAGCTGGCCGCGGATCGTCCGATCGAGGTGTCGTTCCTGCCTCGCGGGGTCGCGGTCGCGGACGAGGACCTGATCCGCACGAAGGTCAACATGATCCCCGAGTCGGTGTCAGAGATCCGCGTCGTCGACATCGTCGGGCTCGACAAGCAGGCCGACGGGGGAACCCACGTAGCCTCCACGGCCGAGGTCGGTCGGGTCGTCGTCGTGAAGACCGAGTCGAAGGGCAAGGGCAACAAGCGGATCCGCCTGCGCGTCGAGGACGCGTCCGACTAGTCGATCGTGATCTCCGGCAGGGTGCGCCGGAGGAAGCCCGGGAACCACCAGTTGGCGCGGCCGAGGATCTGCATCAGCGACGGGACGAGCACCATCCGGACGATGGTCGAGTCGACGGCCACCGCGACTGCGAGCCCGAGGCCGAACATCTTGATCTCGGGGATGGGGCTGGCGACGAAGCTGAGGAACACCGCGATCATGATGAGCGCGGCCGACGTGATGACGCGTGCGGTCCGGGCCACCCCGGTCACGACGGCGACGCGGGTCTCTCCGCTCGCGTCGTACTCCTCGCGAACCCTCGTCAGCAGGAACACCTGGTAGTCCATGGACAGGCCGAAGAGGATCGCGAACATCATCATCGGGACGAACGAGATGATCGGGATCGTGCTCGAGAGCCCGAACAGCTCCTTCGCCCAGCCCCATTGGAACACTGCGACCGTCACGCCGTACGCCGCGCCGACGGAGAGCAGGTTCATGGCGGCCGCGGTGAGCGGGATCACGACCGACCGGAACACCAGCATCAGCAGCAGGAAGCTGAGCATCACGACCGCCGCGATGAACCACGGCAGTCGCTGCGCGATGCGATCACCGACGTCGATGTAGGCGGCCGTCACGCCCCCGACGTAGGCCTCGGCGTCGGTGCCCCGGAGCGCCGCCGGGACGGTGTCGGCGCGGAGTCGCGTGACGAGGTCGGAGGTGGCCTGGGCGTCGGGCGCCGTCGTGGGGACGAGGGTGATGATCGCCGAGCCTCCCGTCGGGCTCTCGAGCGGGGGCGCGACCTCGGCGACGCCCGGTGTTCCCTGCAGCGCCGCGGTCAGTTCCGCTGGCAGTGCTTCCCCGTGGGGCACGGTGACCACGACGAGCAGTGGGCCGTTCGCTCCGGGCCCGAACGCGTCTGCGATGAGGTCGAACGCGCGGCGCTGGGTCGAGCCCACCGGGGCGGTCCCGTCGTCGGCCTCGCCGTACCGGATCCAGCCGAAGGGGAGTGCGAGCGTGAGCAGGACGAGGACACTCGCGACCGCGTAGGGCCACGGGCGACGCGAGACGTGCGTCGCCCATCGCTCCCAGAAAGGAGCGCGGTCGACGGCCTGGCGCGTTCGGTGCGCCCGGCGCCTGAATCGGCGCTCGACTCGTCGTCCGATCAGCCCGAGCAGCGCCGGGAGCAGGGTGAGTGCGGCGAGCATCATCACGGCGACCACGATCGCCGCGGCGAACCCCAGGACGGCCACGTAGGGGATCCCGGAGATGAGGAGGCCGGAAATCGCGATGACGACGGTGGTCCCTGCGAACAGGACGGCCTGTCCTGCGGTCGCGAGCGCACGGCCGACGGACTCCTCGACCTCCATGCCGGCCGCGAGGTTCTCGCGGTGCCGGGTGACGATGAAGAGCGAGTAGTCGATCCCGACGCCGAGCCCGATCATCGAGCCCAGCTCCGGGGCCGCGGTCCCGACGTCGGTGACCGACGCGAGCAGGAGGATCCCCGAGATGCCGACGGTGAGACCGAGGAGCGCCGTGGCGAGAGGGAGCCCGGCTGCGAGGAGCGAACCGAAGGCGAAGACCAGGATCACGATCGCGACGAGCAAGCCGACGAGATCGGACGCCGAGCTGCGGGGTGCCTCGGAGTAGTCGGTCAAGGCGCCCCCGAAGGCAACCTCCAGGTTCGCGGCGCGCGCAGGCCGCGTCGCGCGCCGCAGGTCGTCGAACCCGGCGACCCCGATGGCCGGGACCTGCTGGGCGTACTGGACGTTCGCGATCGCGGTCGTGCCGTCCTTCGACGGGACGAGCGCCACCTGCGGCTTCTCGGGCAACGCCTTCAGCGCCGCCACCGTCTGCTCGACGGCTGCGGCCGCGGCGGAGGCGCTCAGGTCTCCGGTGCGGGCGTGGAGGACGACGGATGCCGAGCCACCGGACTGCTGGGGGAAGTCGGCTTCGAGGATGTCGAGTGCGGTCTGGGAGCCCGCCCCGGGGATCGTGAAGTCGTCGAAGGTGCGGCCACCGCTCACACCGGCGAGCGTCACGACCGCGACGACCGCGACGACCCACCCGATCAGGACCGTGCGGTGACGGCGGACGGCCAACCGTCCGAGGCGGTCGAGGAAGGCTCCCACCGCATGGGGAGGTTAGGGGTGCGCGACGATGCAGCGGTGGATGACTCCGAGTACCTCGACCCGGCACCGGGAACGCGCACCGTCAGCGGAGCCCGCCGGGTCCGACTCGGCGACGTCACCACGTCGGGACGGCTCCGCCTCGACGCGGTGGCCCGGTACCTCCAGGACATCGCCGCCGACGACGTCGACGATGCCGGGGTGGAGGGAGCGTGGGTCACGCGACGCGTCGTCCTGCGGATCCGCGAGCTCCCGCGCTACGGGACGCCCGTCGCAGTCGACACGTTCTGCACCGGAGCCGGACCCCGGTGGGCGGAACGGCGGACGGACGTCCGGGTCGGCGATCGCGTCGCGGTGCAGGCGCGCGCGATCTGGGTCTTCCTGAGCCCCGACGGTGGCCCCGCGCCGCTCCCGCCCGGCTTCTACGAGCACTACGCCGCGGCCGCGACGCGGCGCGTCAGCGGTCGGTTGCAGCTCGCGTCGCCCGCCTCGGACGCCCTGGCGCGTCCGTGGCCGCTGCGGGCCACGGACTTCGACGTGCTCGACCACGTGAACAACGCGGTCGGTCTCGCCGCGGCCGAGGACGAGCTCGCCCGTCGGCCGGCGCGTCGACGGCTCACGACCGCGCAGATCGAGTACCGGGCACCGATCGACCCGGGCGACGACCCGATGCTCGTCACGGGGTGGGGTGACGACGCGCTCTCCTGCTGGTTGCGGGTCGGCGACGACGTGCGGGTCGCAGTCCGCGTGGAGTGGTGACGGAGCGCCGCTGATCCCGGGTCGCGAGGCGATCAGGCGGGCGTGGCGCGGAACGACTCGACCGTGACGTCGGCCGTCGGGGTGGCCTGGAGGCCGACCCGGTGGCCGCGGGCCGGCTCGCAGCCGGTCGCGACCGATGCCTCGCCGAGCGAGGGGATCGCCATGACCGCGACGCCGTCGACGGACGCGGTCATGGCATCGCCCGTGAGGGTGATCACCATCTGGTGGCGGCCGTACTGGCGCGTGGGGCTCGAGGGCGTCTGGGCCAGCGTCTGCCAGTGGGGGAGGTTGTCGACCCACTGCCGCACGACGTACGCACCCCCGAGTGGGTCGACGTCGAAGGAGTAGCCGCTCATGCGGTCGTGGTCGTCGACCGTCGCCCGGAACAGGACGCCGAACCCGGTCCCGGCCGCGAAGTCGAGCACGGCCTCGATCGTGGAGTCGCCGGGGACCCGCAGGTCTGACAGCGCCCAGCGCGTCGCCGCGGTGGGGTCGCCGCTCGGACCCTCGATGGTCCCGCCCACCTGCCACGCCACGTCGACGGTCTCGGGCGCCGCGACCGGGACGGCAGTGTCGGGGTCCGGCGCGGGGGCCGCGGTCGCGACCGCCGCGTCGGGGTCCGGCGCAGGGGCTTCGGGAGTCGCGACCGCGGGTTCGGGCTCCGGGGCCCAGGCCGTCGCAGGTTGCTCGACCGGCGCTTCGACCGGCGCTTCGACCGGCGCTTCGACCGGCATGGCGGGCGTCGCGGTCGACGCGTGCACCGCGCTCGTGGCCTGCTCGCCCCAGAGGAAGATCTCCTCGCCACCGATGCCCCAGTAGGGAGGAACGGAGTCGTCGCCGGATGCCGGGACGAACATCGTGGGCGGAGCGAGCGGCACGGCCGGTTCGGAGACGACGTGCGAACCGCTCGCGGGGTCCGGCGCGAAGCCGAACGGATCCGGCCGTGTGGGCGCGAGAGACGTCGTGTCGGGAGTGGCGGCGATCGGTGCGGGTGCACCGGCCATCGCGTGGACGCGTGCCGGCGAGGTGGCCATCGCGTGGACCGGCTCGGGAGCGGACGGCGCGACGGCCTCGGCGGCGAGCGGAGGCGGCGGCGCGAACGGATCGGCCGCTCGAGGACCCGCGAAGAACTCAGCCGCGCGGTCGGCCGGGTCGGCCGCTCCGAGCGAGAAGGAATCGGCGACTCCCGCGGCCGGGACGAGGATCGCACGCATCTGGGCGGCTTCCTCCTGTGAGGCGCCGGTCACCTCGACGAGACGGGCCTCGATCGATGCCGGTGTCCCGCCGAGCGCCTGGGCCAAGGCGGCCATGTCCTCGGCGCGCCACGGGACCGGTGCGCCCGGCACGAGGACGCGCAGCTGGCCGATCATCTCGGCGAAGGTCCGGAGCACGTCGTCGGACCCGGGCCCGCCGGTCGGTGGGGTCCGGTCGCCGATCGTCAGCGAGGACCCGCTGGGACCGACCCGCAGGTCGTCCCGACCGGGCAGCAGGTCGTCGACATCGACGCCACAGGACCCGGCGAGGCAGAAGAGGTCGTTGTCGGGGACCTCGGTGCGCCCGCGCTCGTAGGCGGCGAGCTCCCGCTTGGTGAGGCCGGCGGAGCGGGCCACGTCGGCGCGCGACAGGCCGCGCTCCCGACGCAGCGCCCGGAGCTGCCGGCCCACGTCCTTGGCGTTCCGGGGTGCATCCTGTGTGCCCTCGGGCGCGCTCGGCGTGGGGACGGCGACCGGGGTCGTCCGAGGAGCGTCGGTTCCCGACGTTGCAGCCTTGGCAGCCTTGACCTTCTTATGCACGACCCCTCTATCGGCGCCCGGACTGTGGGCCTGAAGGGCCAGAATGCAGGCGCACGGACCGTTCCCGGTCCGTATCCGGCGAGGAGACGACGAGGGATCGATGGACGCGGACTTCGAGGGCAGGGTGGCGCTGGTCACGGGGGGCGGATCCGGGCTCGGGCAGGCGGCGTCACGGCTCCTGGCCGAACGCGGGGCTCGGGTGGTGGTGGCCGACGTGAACGACGGTGGTGGGGCCGAGACGGTCGCCCAGTGCGAGCAGGCCGGTTCCGAGGCGGTGTTCGTCCACACCGACGTGACGGCAGAAGACGATGTCGCAGGCGCCGTCGCCGTGGCCGTCGACCGATGGGGTCGGCTCGACTGCGCGGTGAACAACGCCGGGACGACCGGCCCGTCGAAGCCGACGGCCGACTACACGCTCGAGGAGTGGAACGCAGTCGTGGCCCTGAACCTCACGGGCGTGTTCCTCGGGCTCAAGCACGAGATCCCGCAGATGGTCGCCCAGGGCGGCGGTGCGATCGTGAACACCTCCTCGGGAGCGGGGCTCATGGGCTTCGCCGGCCTCCCGGGATACGTCGCCACGAAGCACGCGGTGCTCGGGCTCACGAAGGCCGCCGCGCTCGAGTACATCAAGGCCGGGGTGCGGGTGAACGCCGTCTGCCCGGGGAGTGCACGCACCCCCATGCTCGAGGGCTGGATGGGCGGGGACCCCGCGATCGAGAAGGCGATGGCGAGCTCCGCGCCGATCGGACGTCTCGCCGCGCCCGAAGAGATCGCGCAGGCGATGGTGTGGCTGCTGTCGGACGCCGCGTCGTTCATGGTCGGGCACGCGCTCGCCGTCGACGGGGGCGCCGTGATCATGTGAGCGGACCCTCGAGCCGGTCAGGGCTCGAGCCGGTCCCACAGCATCGAGTCGCCGGACTCGGGCTCCCCGAGCATCTCGACGGGGTCGCGCTTGTCGATGTGGCCGATGAGCCCCCGGTAGATCCCGTACCCGACGAGCCTGCGCAGCTGCGGCGAGAACCGTGCCGCGACCTCGCGGGGGATCCCGAGCTGCTGGTTCTCCTGCTGGCGGATGAATCCGGCGCAGTAGTTCATGGCGATACCGACGCGGCGCTCGTCGGTCGTGTTCGCGCCACCGCCGTGCCAGAGGCTCCCGTGCCAGACCAGGACGCTGCCCCGCGTCATCTCGGCCGGGAGGGTGTCGTACTCAGCGCCGTAGTCGGGACTGTGGTCGGCGCGGTGCGAGCCCGGCACGACCCGGGTCGCACCGTTCGCGTCGGTGAAGTCGGTCAGGGCCCACATGGTGTTGCACACCGTCGGCGGGTGGGGCTTCGGGAGGGGGATCAGCTGGTCGTCGGCGTGGATCGGTTGGGCGGACTCACCGGGAAGGATCGCGATCGACGAGAGCGACGACACGAGGCATCCGTCGTCGAGCACCCGCTGGACGACGGGCAGCACACGATCGTGGACGGGGATCCGTTCGAAGCGCCGGCCCAGCGCCAGGAGGTTGTAGATGCGGACGGTGCTCGACCCCTCGAAGCTGTTGTCGGCGGGTGTGATCCCGAAGGCGTCCTCGAGGTGGTCGAGGTCGGAGATCAGCGCGTCGGTCGCATCGCCGTCGAGCACGCGCTCGATGATCGTGTAGCCGTCGCGCTCGATCTCGGCGAGGTGCGCATCGAGGTCGCCCGCATCGAGGGAGTTCGGGGCGTTGCTCACGGATCGAGAGGCTACCGTCACCCCCGATGGCCATCTTTGCGCTCGGCGACGCCGAGCCCGACATACATCCGGACGCGTACGTGCACCCCGACGCCACTGTCATCGGCAACGTGACGATCGGTGCGCAGTCGTCGATCTGGCCCCAGGCCGTGTTGCGCGGCGACTACGGACGGATCGTGATCGGGGCGCGCACCTCGGTCCAGGACGGCACCGTCGTCCACTGCACGCGCGAGCACCCGACGGCGGTCGGTGACGACTGCGTCGTCGGGCACCTCGCGCACCTCGAGAGCTGCACGATCGAGGACGGAGCCCTCGTCGGGACGAACTCGGTCGTGCTCCATCGGGCGGTCGTCCGGTCGGGCGCGCTCGTGGGCGCGGGCGCGCTCGTGCCCAACGACATGGAAGTGCCGGCCCGAGCGATGGCGCTGGGGGTGCCGGCCAAGCTCCGGCTCGACGCCGTGGCCGATGGCATGGTCGCGGAGCTCGCGCAGGGCTACGTCGACAACGCCGCGCGGTTCAGAGCGGAGCTTCGGCGCCTCGACTGATCCGACCCGCCCCGGACTTGGCCGGGTCGAATTCGCCGGGCTCGACGTAGATCACCCGGGCGTGGGGGACCGCGGCGCGCACCCGCGCCTCGAGCGCGTCGATCTGCTCGTAGAGCTCGGCTGCACTCCGGGAACCGAGGTCGACCTTCGCGACCACGAGGAGCTCGTCGGGTCCGAGGTGCTGGGTGCGGAGGTGGATGACGTGATCCACGGACGGGTCGGCCTGGATGGCGGCGCGGATCGCGGCCTGCTCGTGCGGCTCGGCCGCCTCGCCGATGAGGAGGCTCTTCATCTCGACCATGAGGATGATGGCGATGATGGCGAGCAGCACACCGATCGAGATGCTGCCGAGCGCGTCATAGGCGGGGTCGTCGGTCGCGACCGAGACCGCGACGCCGGTGAGCGCGAAGACGAGGCCGGTCAGCGCCCCGATGTCCTCGAGGAGCACGACGGGGAGCTCGGGCAACCTCGCGGTGCGGATGTAGTTCCACCACGTGCGCTCACCCCGGGCCGGGCGGGCCTCGCGGACCGCGGTGCGGAGCGAGAACACCTCGAGCACGATCGCGACTCCGAGCACGACGAACGCGATCGTCGGCGACTCGAGCTCGTGCGGGTGGCGGAGCTTGTTGATGCCCTCGTAGAGGGCGAACATCGCACCGAGCGAGAAGAGGACCAGCGCCACGACGAACGACCAGAAGTACCGCTCCCGGCCGTAGCCGAACTGGTGGAGGCGGGTGGCGGCCTTCTTGGCGCGCTGTCCGCCGAGGAACAGCAGCCCCTGGTTCCCCGTGTCGGCGACCGAGTGGATGGCCTCGGCGAGCATCGACGCGGCCCCGGTGAAGCCGAAGGCGACGAACTTGGCGATCGCGATGCCGAGGTTCGCGAAGAACGCGGCGGCGATCGCCTTGCGGCTGCCCTCGTGCACGGGGGCAGGCTACTGGGACGCCACGAGATCGATCGCGAACACCGCGTCGGTCGCGACCTCGGCCGCACCGCAGGGGTCGAGCAGCCGGATACGGCGACCGCCCGGCGTGAGCCCCACGAGGACGCCCGTCGTGACGTCGGTGCCCGCCTCGGTCGTATAGCGGATCGTGAGGTGCCGGCCCCGGCCGAGACGGAGCCGCTCGTCCCAGCCGTAGCGCAGCCGACCGTCGGGCGCGGCCCTCGGTGCACGGCCGATGCGGACCCGCTCGGCGACGTAGCCGGCTTCGAGCTGGGCGGCGCGCGGAGCACCGAGGAACTCCTCCGTCAGGTCGAGGTGGAGCCGCGCGAACGTGCTGCCGTGATGCGCCACGAGGGGCTCGTCCCACAGGGCCCAGTGCGTGAGCTCGTGGAGGACGACGCCCTTCGTGCGGTACCGGCGCGGGAGCGTGATGGTGGGGTCGCCGCCGTCGTAGCGGGGATCACCCGGGCGGAAGAACGCCTGGCGGGCGCCGTTGCCGGGGCGGAGCCGCGGGACGCAGTCGTGGGCGTGGTCGGGGAAGCGCTGCGCCCACCAGAGCGAGCCGACGACGCGGTCGATGAAGGTGGCGCAGGCATCGAGCCCGGGGAGGGGGCTGGGCGAGATCGGCGACTCGGCGCGGTAGACGCGGGAGCGTTGGGAGTCACGGGGGTGACGGGCAGGTTCGGCCATGGTCCGAGCAAACCACGCGTGTGTGACAGTTCCGTGGATCCGCCGCGTTGGACCGGCCCGACCGAGGCGGCGCCCCTATCCGGCAGGGGGCAGCTGCATCGGGTTCTCGGTGACGAGACCCGGCATCTGGTGGTGCGTCCGCCCGACCCGGCTCGCCATGATCCCGTGCTCGGCCCGGAGCGCGGCCATGCCCTCGTTGCGGCCGGTGTAGGAGGGCGGCTGCTCGAGCATCCAGACGATCCCCTCGGCGGCGACCTCCGACGGCTCCCAGTCCGAGTGGTCGACGTCCGGCGCGTTGGCGAGGAACCCCTCGGACGCGACCGGGATGTCGATGCGGAAGGTGTTGACGGCCACACCGTCGGGCCGGAGCTGGGCGGCAGCCGACACCGTGAGGTGCTCCAGCGCGATCTTCGACATGCCGTAGGCCATGAGGCCGGGGAAGTAGTTGAGGCCCGCGACCGACGAGACGTTCACGATCGAGCCTCGGCCGCGTGTCCTCATGCCCGGTGCGACCGCCTGGATCGCGAGGAGCGGGGCGCGGAGGTTGACCGCGAAGACGAGGTCGTGGCGCTTCATCGACAGCGCGAGGTCGCCCGGGAAGGTGATCGCGGCGTTGTTGACCAGCACGTCGACCGGACCCAGTGCCTCGACGGTGGTGGCGATCATCCGCTCGACCTCGGCGTCGACGGCGAGGTTCGTGGGCACCGCGATCGCCTCGCCCCCCGCGTCGCGGATGCGGGCGACGGTCTCGTCGATCGTGCCCTCGGTGGGTTGCGGGTTGTCGGCGGTCGCGCGGGCCGCGCACGCGACCCGACAGCCGCGCTCGGCGAGGGCCACGGCCGTCGCCGCGCCGACGCCGCGGCTCGCACCCGTCACCACTGCGATCGTGCCGTCGAGGTTCACGCCAGGTGGCTCCTTGGATCGTCGGTCGAATCTAGGTGAGCTCGGGGAGCTCCTGGTCGGTGTCGAGGTTCGCGGCGTACGGGTCACCGATCTGCTCGATCCGCGCGAGGATCGCGGCGGAGTCGTGCTCGAACCCGGCCGTGTCCGTCGCGTCGAGTGCGTCGGACACCTCGTCCCAGGTCAGTGGCGCCGACACCATCGGTCGCGGCTGGGCGCGCAGCGTGTACGCCGCGGCGGTCGTCTTGTGGCGGTCGTTCTGGCTCCAGTCGAGGAAGACGCGCCCGACCCGCTGCTCCTTCGCCATCGCGATCGTCACCCGCTCCGGATCGCGGGTGGCGAGGAGCCGACCGAGCGCGCGGGCGAAGGTCTTCGTGGTGTCGGCGGTGGCGCCGCGCACCGGGACCGCGAGGTGGAGCCCCTTGGAGCCCGAGGTCTTGACGACCGACGTCAGCCCGAGATCGTCGAGGACGGCCTCCAGCGCGAGCGCGACCCGTGCGCAGTCGAGGACATCTGCCGGCGCGCCGGGGTCGAGGTCGAGCACGAGGGAGGTGGGGTGGTCGGGCGCGTCGACCGTCGCCTGGTGGGTGTGCAGCTCCAGCGCGGCGAGGTTGGCGACCCACGTGAGCGTGGCGAGGTCGTCGACGACGCACCCTTCGATGCCGCCTTCCGCGGGAGCGGTGACGACCCAGTCGGGCGCGTGGCCGGGGCAGCGCTTCTCGAAGAACGAGGGCCCCTCGACACCGTCGGGCCAGCGGACCATGGTGAGCGCCCGGCGGGCGAGGTGGGGGAGCATCACGGGCGCGACCCGTGCGTAGTAGTCGATGACGCCGGCCTTGGTGAAGCCCGTGGCGGGGTACAGGACCTTGTCGAGGTTCGAGAGCGTGAGGCGCCGCTCCGCGCCGCTCGCGCCCGGGACCTCGATCACCGTCTTGGACGGGTCACCCATGCTCTGCGAAGGTAGTTGTCATGCCGAGGCCCATCTGGACGGGAACCATCGGGTTCGGGCTCGTGAGCGTGCCCGTGAAGCTCGTCAGCGCGACGAAGAGCAAGGATGTCCGCTTCAACCAGCTCGAAGAGGGGACGAACTCGCGGATCCGCTTCCGGCGCGTGTCGGAGGTGTCGGGAGAAGAGGTCCCCACGGACCGGATCGTGAAGGGCCACGAGGTCGCTCCGGGCCAGTACGTGGTGCTCTCCGACGACGAGCTGGCATCGCTCGCACCCAAGGCGAGCCGCACGATCGAGATCGAGGACTTCGTCGACCTCGACGACATCGACCCGCTCTACTTCGAGCAGCCGTACTACCTGGCGCCGGACCCGAAGGCGGTGAAGCCGTACAGGCTGCTCGTGGAGGCGATGACCGAGCTGCGGAAGGTGGCGATCGGGCGCGTCATCATGCGCTCGAAGGAGAGCCTCGTGGCGATCCGACCGCTCGACGGCGTGCTGTGCATGGAGACGATGCGCTTCGCCGACGAGGTGCTCTCGACCGAGGACCTCATCCCCGACGACGTCGAGGTGGCCGAGCCCAGCAAGCGTGAGATGGACATGGCCAAGCGGCTGGTGGAGTCGCTCGAGGCGGTGTTCGATCCCGAGAAGTACCACGACACGTACCGCGAGGAGCTGGTGGCGCTCATCGACCGCAAGGCCGCGGGCGAGGAGATCGTCGCCGAGCCGATGGTCGAGGACGACGGCACGGTCCTGGACCTCATGGCCGCGCTCGAGGCGAGCCTGCAGCGCGCCGGCCGCGGTGGCTCGGCCGACGGCGACGATGCCGGCGAGCTGCCGCCCGCGGCCGAGCCATCCGGCACGCCGAAGAAGCCGGCGAAGAAGCGGGCCGGGCGCTCACGCAAGTCGGCCTGATCCAGTCCGGCTGATCCCGGTCAGGAGGCGCGTCGCAGCACCGGCCGCGTCGGGAGCGTGACCACGCTCCCCTCACGGTCTGCTTCGTCGCCACCCTCGTTGAGGTGGTCGTCGGCGAGCCAGCCGCAGGTCGCGCACGCCGGCACGTCGGTGAGGGGACCTGCGGCGGGACCCGCGTCGGCGAACGCCGCGCACGGCTCCCAGCACACGGGCGGCGCCGCATCGAGGTGCTCGAACGCTCCGTTGCCGTCGGTGGTGATCTCGAGTGCCGTCATGGTGGGCTCCCTTCGTCCCCGGTGTCGGCCAGGTTGAGGAGACCACGAGGGTGTGACAGTCATCGAAACCGTTGTGGGTGCTCGTCCTCGGCCAGGTCACAGCTCCAGCACGGTTCGTCGTGGGAGTGGTCGGGCGCCCACGGGACCTCGTCGAGGAGCGGTTGGTGGCGCCGCAGGCCGTCGTCGTGGCCCGGGTCCCAGGGGAGTCGCCCGGCGTCGTCGGCCCACACCAGCTGGTGCACGCGGGGCTCGACCGGGAGGACGTCGCCGCGGACGGCGGAGTAGCCGAACCGGGCGCTCGCCAGGTCGCTCGGCGGCAGGTAGCGGTCGGGGTCCAGCGCGAGGACGCTGACGGGGAGGTCGTCCCGGAACTCCCGGCGGTGCTCGCGTCCGACGAGGAGCGGATCGCCGACTTCGTGCTGCTGGAACGCCCAGGTGAGGAGCAAGTGGGAGCTCTCCGGTGCCAGGCCGATCGTCGCGAGCTCCGGCGCTCCGCGCTCGAGGAACCCGATCGTGTACGCCCATGACGGGGACACGGGGTTCCCGCTCACGTGGACGACGAAGCAGTCGCCGCGCGTGAGCGCCGCCTCGATCCTGAACCAGAATGCGTCGAGCGCGTCGAACCGTTCCATGACGAGATCCTCCGAGGGTCGTGGATGTCGGGTGGTGGTCGATCCCCCTCGGATCGTGTGGATCCCGCCGAACTCAGGCGGCGCGGGGCGGTGCGCGTTGGGCATCACCGATGGTGGGCGTGTGCCAGGAGTACGTCGTGTCGTCGACCCGGCGGAGCTCGTAGCCGTGGTGGGTGATGAGGCGGTGGTGGTAGGCGCAGACCTTCACGCAGTTCTCGAGCGTCGTGGTCCCGCCGTCGGCGATCGACTCGATGTGGTGGATCTGGAGGTGGTCGCGCACCCCGCAGCCGGGGACCCGGCACCGCTGGTCGCGGGCGTCGAGGGCGCGGCGGACGGCGGCCGGGATCGTGCGGCCCGGGTGGGCGATCGTGGTCACGGCCGCGCCCGTGGTGAGCACGACCGTGAGCAGCGAGTCGCCGAGCAGCGCGCGGGCGTCCGCGAGCGAGACCGGACCGACGCCGGGGATCTCGCATCGCTCCCCGGGTGCGAGCTCCCCGCGACGGAGGGCGCCGACGTCGGCGTGGAGATGGACCTGTGCTCGGGGTGCGGTCTTGGCCCTGCCGGTTGCCCGCCCGCCGTCACTCGCCGCCCGGGCGAGCCCGAGGAGGGCATCGAAGCGGTACGCCTCGGCGGGCTCGTGGCGTCCGTCGCCGCGGGCAGCGCGGAACGCCTGCTCGGTGAACGGCTCCAGGAGAGCGAGGAGCTCACCGCATGCGGCCACCGGACCAGCGATCTCGCCGCGCCAGAGGCCGTCGGTGACTCCCAACGGACGGAAGCGGCGCTGGACGTGGGCGCGTCGGGCGGTGTCGGTGTCGGCGGCGGCGGCGGCCTTCACGATCCGGCACTCGTCGCGCAGACCGGAGACGGTCTCGGTCGCGGCCGTGGCGAGGAGGTCGGCCTCTCGCTCGGGTACGCACGCGGCAGCGTCGGTGATCGTGCGGGCCTGCACCGGGGAGAGCCGGCCCGCGCGCATCCGCTCCTCGGTGCGAGGGCAGTCGGGGAGGCGGGTGGCGGTCTCGACCGCGCCGATCGCCTCGCCGAGGCTCACCGAGGTGCTCTGCGCGAGCCAGTGGGCGACGGAGCGGTGCCCGCCGGTCTTCCACACGTTCGTCTGCTCGACCCGGGCGACCATGAGCGTCTTCGCCGCCGCGGCGAGGTGCTCGACCCGGGCGAGCTCGCGCACCATGCGCGCCGCGCCCGGCCCGTCGAACACCCCGGGCTCGAGCGCGTCGGCCACCTCGGTGAGGGCCTCGCGCACGGAACGAACCTGATCGAACATGTCCCCATCCGAGCAGGGGGGTGTGACAGTCACCTGCGTCGGCGCGTCGGTGCTCCCGTTCGGGGCCTCGCGCGCGGAGCGGACGTGATCGGACATGTCCCCATCGAACCATGGGGGTGTGACAGTCACCCCGAGGCGATGCCGCGCTCCGCGAGGTAACGGTCGAGCTCGGCCACCTTCTCGGTGTCCTCGACGGGCTACACCTCGACCTGCACGCTCTTCCCTTCGCGCCACTCGCGCAGGACGAGGTACGTGCCGGTGAGCGCGGCGTGGTCGTAGTGACCGAAGCCCATCTTCGTGCCTTCGGTCCCCAGGCTCGCGGGGAGCAGCTTGATGCGCTCGAGCGCGTCGCGCACGTCGGCCCGCGTCAGGTTCTCGGCCCGCACCAGCGCCTCACCGACGAGCCGTCCGATGTCGTGCAACGCACACCCGCCCGGGCCCGCGGCGGTCGCCGCGTCGCGGGCGGCGAGCGCGTGTCGAGCCTCGTTGTCGTCGGCGATGGCGTCGACGTACTCCCATCCGGCCCAGCCGTCGCGCCACTCCGGACGCGCGTAGCCGAACATGAGCGCCGAGTTCGCCACGACCGGCAGCTGCCACCCGAGCGAGGCGAGTCCGAGCGCCACCGGACGGGACGAGACGCCGAGGCCCAGGTACACGAGCGAGTCCGGCTCGCCGCCGCGGAGACGTTCGAGCGCGGACGTGACGTCCTCGGCGAGCGGGGAGATCGCGGCTCGCCCGGTGAGGTCGAGGCCCATGCTCGCGGCGGCGTCGTCGAAGCCCTCGGCGTAGCGGCGCCCGACGGGAGAGTGGTCGTGGATCAGCGCGGGGCGTAGGAGCCCACGGGCGAGGAGCCGGGCGGCGAGGACCGCGGGCTCCTCCTCGAGCGAACCGACCTGGTAGTGGAAGCCGTAGTGGCCGCGCGTGCGTTCGCCTCCCGTGTAGTTGATGCTCGCGATCCCCACTTCGTCGCACAACGGGGTGACGATGAGCCCGTTGTCGCTGATCGCCGGGCCGACGATCGCCAACGCGCCGGCATCCACGAGGTCGCGGAACCCTCGGACGACGTCGTGCTCGCTCCCGTAGGGGAGGCCGGCGACCGGGCACGACAGGAGCTCGACCTCGCGGTCGAGACGGGTCCCGAGCTCGTCGAGTCCGAGGCGCAAGGCGGTCTCGGACGCGGCACCGCCGTCGTCGGCCGGGTAGTCGCCGAGGACGCCGATCCGTATCGGGGCTCCGGGCACGGGCGTCAGCCTCCCAGGTCGGTTCGGGTGTACTCGACCACCTGGCGGATCTCCTCGGCGCTCAGGCGGCCGGAGAACGCGGGCATCCCGAGGCGGCCGACGGTGACGACCGCGATCTCGTCGGCGACGTCCGGGTACCGGCCGACGACCACGTCGGCGAGGCGGGGGCCGACCGAGCCCTTGCCGGTCGCGCCGTGGCAGGTGGCGCAGTTCGACGAGTAGATCTCGGCGCCGGTGGATCGGGCCGATCCTCCTCCGTCATCGGGCTCGTTGACGAACAAGAGGAGCACGAACGTCAGCGCGGCGACGAGCGCGACGATCTCCACGAGGCTGACGAGGCGGCGCAGCGACATTCGGTCCTCGGGGTTCGGGTCAGAAGAGGGGGAGGCCGGCGGGACGGTCGGTGAAGTACCACACGCTGCTGGTGAGGAAGATCGCCACGAGCGACGCGAACACGAGGCCCCCGACGACGGGGAGCGTCCATCCCGGCAGTCCCTCCATCCGCACCGACAGGACCTTCGCCACGAAGGCGCCGTAGAAGATGCATCCCACGATCGAGTGGACGACCACGCGGGTCGTCGTGGACTGGTAGCCGAGCGACCAGAGGCAGTGGTACGCGACCGGGAGTGACAGCACGAAGGCGACGGTCCCGCTCAGGCGATGCGCGTCGCCCAGCCACGACGGCGCCGTCGCGGGCCGCCGCAGCTTCCCGTAGAGGCGCATCGCCAGGAGCACCTGGAGGCACGCCAGCACGAACGCCGCGGTCGTGAACCACACCTTGAGCTGGAGCGTGCCGGAGAAGAACAGGCTGTAGGGCTTCTCTCCGGTCGGCGTGTGCGACCCTGCGTACACGCCCAGCGCGACCGACACCGCGGCACCCCAGAGGAAGACGCCGAGCAGCCGGGGGACCGCCGAGTCGCGACGCTCGATCGCCGGTGCTGTCACGCCACCCCCTTCGCGTCCCGTCGGCAACCTCTTGGCCGCGTTGCGCTCGACGCCGACGCGGCCGGGGCCAGTCTGGCCCGTCCCGGCGACGGCGCTCAACCGTGCCGCTAGGGTCCGCCGGTGGAATTGCACCGCCTCGTTCGGGCGCGCGGGCGCCGCTCGTGAAGCACGGCCGCCAGACCCAGGCGTTCCGCGGGGTCGCCCAGGGTCCGGGTGCGTCGGCGTCGGTACGCCGGACGCGTCGACCGCTGCAGGCGTCCCGGAGCCAGCGGCTCCGGTACCGGATGGACACCGCGTTCTCGCGCGGTCCGATGGCCGTGATCGTGTGGCTCGCCTGCATGACGGTGGCCCTGATCCTCGTCGCCTCGCTCGTGCTCGCGATCTTCCGGGTTCGCATCAACGATGCGAGCGTCGGCTTCGTCGAGGCGTTCTGGCAGAGCATGCTGCGCGTCATCGACCCGGGGACCATGGGCGGCGACAACGGTTGGGGGCTGCGGATCGTCGCACTGCTCGTGACGATCGGTGGGATCTTCCTGGCGAGCGCTCTGATCGGCATCATCGCGGCCGCGATCGACGCCAAGGTCCAGGACCTGCGTCGAGGGCGGAGCTTCGTCGTCGAGCACGGGCACACGCTCGTCCTCGGGTGGTCACCGCGCATCTTCACGATCGTGTCGGAGATCTGCGTCGCGAACGAGAACCAGTCGGACGCATGCATCGTGGTGCTCGCAGACCGGGAGAAGACGGAGATGGAGGAGGAGCTGCGCACGCGCGTCGACACGAAGCGCAACACTCGGATCGTCTGCCGCACCGGGGAGCCGGCATCGCTCCACGACCTCGCCATCGTCAACGTCACCGGCGCGCGATCCGTCGTGGTACTCGGCGACGTCGAGGGGCCCGGCGGCGACGCCGAGATCGTCAAGGCCGTGCTCGCGGTGCTGGTCGCGAGGGGGGCCGACGACCACCCGATCGTGGCGGAGGTCTCCGACGGCGAGATCGCGACCGCGCTCGGTGCGGCGAGCGATGGCCGCGTCCTCTGCGTCCGGGCCTCCGACATCATCGCCCGCATCACCGCCCAGGCGTGCCGCCAGTCGGGGCTCAGCGCGGTCTGTCAGGAGCTGCTCGACTTCGATGGCGACGAGATCTACTTCCAGGTCGCCCCCGAGCTCGAGGGCAAGACGTTCGGGGACTCGCTCCTCGCGTTCGCGGAGTCGTCGGTGATCGGTGTCAGGCATGCCGACGGAACGGTGGCCGTGAACCCCCCGATGGACTCGGTGTTCGGACCCGGCGACGCGGTGATCGCGGTCGCGGCCGACGACGACGCGATCGTCTTCACCGGCCTGCGCGACGTGGCTGCGCCCGATGTGGTGGTCTCGCCGGCGAAGGATCTGACCCCCCAGCGGATCCTGGTCGTGGGCTGGAACCCGATCGGCGCGGTCGTGCTCGACGAGCTGGACGAGTTCGTCCCACGCGGTTCCGCCGTCGACGTGCTCGTGGACGAGGATCTCGCCACCGTGGATCCCGCGGATCTCGCGGCGCTGCAGAACCTCACGGCGTCGGTCGTCAGCACGAGCAGCGACATGGGCAGCGTCGAAGCACAGGTCGATGCACACCACTACGACCAGGTGATCGTGCTCGGGTACCGCGGCGGGCTCACGGAGTCCGAGGGGGACGCCCGCACGTTGCTCACGATGCTCCTGCTCCAGCGCCGGTCGCAGGCGTCCGGTCGCCGAGCCAGCCGGATCGTGGCGGAGATCCTCGACTCGCGCGACGTCGAGCTCGCCCAGGCCACCGGGGCCGACGACTTCGTGGTGAGTGATGCGCTGTCGAGCTACCTCATGGCGCAGCTCGCGGAGAACCCCGAGCTCGATGCGGTGTTCACGGACCTGTTCGATGCCGAGGGCTCGGCGATCGGCGTGAAACCGTCGGAGTGGTACGTGGCCCCGGGGCGCGCCGCGGAGTTCGCCGAAGTGGTCGCGGCGGCGCGGGTGCGGGGCGAGACCGCGATCGGCTACCGCCTGGCCGACACCGGGACCGGCAGAGCCGAGGTCGTGGTGAACCCGGCCAAGCATGCGACGGTGGAGCTCGCGGCTGGCGACGCGATCGTCGTGATCGGGCTCCCCGAGTGATGGGGCCGGAGTGATCGGGCGTGTCGTGGTCGGGGACGTTCGGGTGACCGCATCATGCGGCGGCTGACCGGCGCGCTGCTCCGCGGCATCTGGGGCCGTGCCGTCCGGTGGGGTGGGATCGGGCCGCACGCCGCTCGCCGGCGGGGGTTCCGCTCGTTCGGTGCCGGCAGCGCGATCTGCTTCCCGGTGATCGCGCTGTTCGGAGAGCGCTACATCAGCATCGGCACGGGGACGGTCATCGGGCCCCACGTGAGCCTCTCGGCCGGCGTGTCGCCCGCGCACGACCTCGGGATCGACGAGATCGTGTCCATCGGGGACCGCTGTCTCATCGGCAAGGGAAGTGGCATCGTGGCGCACGAGCGGGTCGTGATCGGCGACGACGTCTTCACGGGCCACCACGTGTACATCACCGACGCGAACCACGGGTACGAGGACACGTCGATCCCGATCGGGTCGCAGTTCGCCCCGCCCCGTCCGGTGCACATCGGTTCGGGTTCCTGGCTCGGGCACGGAACGATCGTGCTCCCGGGCGCGACCGTCGGACGACACGTCGTGGTCGGGGCGGGATCGGTCGTCACCGGTTCCCTGCCCGACGACTGCGTGGCGGTGGGGAATCCGGCGCGGGTGATCCGACGGCTCGTCGGCGGCGTCTGGGTGGACGTCGACGGCGATGTGGAGGGGGAGATCGCGCCCGGCTCCTGATCGTCCGGCAGCTGATCGGCCGGGCTACGCCGGGTCGGTGGACTCCACGAAGCCGACGACCAACGCAGCGAGCTCCGGCCCGCGGTCCTCCTGGAGGAAGTGTCCGCCGCCTTCGATGACGGTGTGCGGCTGGCCCTCGCATCCGGGGATCTCGCGGCGGAGCACCGCGTCGCTGCCGCTCGTGATCGGGTCGCGGTCGCTGAAGGCACACAGGAAGGGCTTGGTGAACGCACGCAACGCGTCCCACGCGCGTCGGTTGGGCTCGGCGGCCGGGTCGTCGGGCGACGTGGGTACCAGCAAGGGGAACTGGCGGGCGCCGGCCTTGTAGGTGTCGTCCGGGAACGGCGCGTCGTACGCCGCGATCACGTCGGCGGAGAGGTCGGTCGTGCAACCGCCGTTGACGATCCGACCGACCGTGAAGTCCTCCACCTCTTGAGAGAAGCGCTGCCAGGCGAGGAACGCGTCGCCGGCCGGACGGTCACCGGTCGGCAGGAACGTGTTCGCCGCGACGATGCGCGCGAAGCGTTCGGGGTGCTCGCCGACGAGGCGAAGTCCGATCAGCCCGCCCCAGTCCTGGCACACGAGGGTGATGTCGTGGAGGTCGAGCGCCTCGACGCCCGCCCAGAGCCAGTCGACGTGTCGCTGGTAGGTGTAGTCCGATCGCTGGGTCGGCTTGTCGGAGCGCCCGAAGCCGATGAGGTCGGGCGCGATGGCGCGCAACCCCGCGTCGACGAGCACCGGGATCATCGTGCGGTAGAGGTACGACCACGACGGCTCCCCGTGCAGCAGCAGCACGACCGGCGCGTCGGCCGCGCCTTCGTCGAGGTAGTGGACGCGGAGCGGGGTGTCGGAGCCGTCGCCGGCCGGGATCTCGACGTGGTGGGGTGCGAACGGGAAGCCCGGGAGTCCGATGAAGCGGTCATCGGGGGTTCGTACGACGTCCATCGGATGGCTCCCGTCGGGCTCGGAGTCTCGGGTGGGTCCGTAGGATGCCTCACCGTGGCCGAAGGTGCATGGGATCCGGAATTCGCGGAAGTCGCGTCGACGCTCGACGCGACGGTCGCTGCACGCGGTGAGGGAGGCGCCTCGGTCTGCGTGTACCACCGCGGGCGCGCGGTGGTGGACATCTGGACCGGCGAGCGGGACGCCGGTCTCGCGTGGTCGGCCGACACGCTGGTCATGGCGTTCTCCACGACCAAGGGTGTGGCCTCGACGCTCCTCCATCAGTGCGTCGATCGGGGACTGCTCGACTACGACGACCGGGTCGCCGAGCACTGGCCGGAGTTCGCGGTGCGCGGCAAGGACGGGATCACCGTCCGCCAGGTGCTGTCGCATCGAGCCGGCCTCTACGACCTCACGGGGGTCGCGTCGACGGCGCTCGACCTCCTCGACTGGGATCGGATGGTCGAAGGGGTCGCGGCGATGACGCCGGCGCTCGAGCCCGGCTCGGCGAGCGCGTACCACGCGGTGACCTTCGGATGGCTCGTGGGCGGGTTGATCGAGCGCGTCACCGCCATGTCGTTCCGCGACGTGCTGGCCGCGTCGCTCGTCGAGCCGCTCGGTCTCGACGGTTGCTACATCGGCGCTCCGACCGACCAGCTGCCGCGCGTCGCGGCGCTGCTGCGCGGCGGACTCGCCGACGAGATGGCGGCCGACCCCGGCGAGCTCGTCGAGGTCGCGCGTCAGCTGGGGTTCACCGTGCACCCGGACCTCATCGCCGCGGCCCTCCCGGCGTGGGTCGGGGACCTCCCCATCGAGGAGGCACTCGAGGTCCCCATCCCGGCCGCGAACGGTTGCTTCACCGCGCGGTCGTTGGCGCGCATCTACGCCGCCCTCGCGGCGGGGGGTGAGCTCGACGGCGTGCGAGTGCTCGGTGCCGACACGCTCGGCCGCGCGACCGAAGTCCGTCACGAGACCGAGCCCGACCTCGTGCTCGCGCTCCCGATGAGCTGGAGGCTCGGCTACCACGGGGTGATCACCACCGCAGGCGTGCTCCCGAAGGCGTTCGGCCACCAGGGTCTCGGTGGCTCCGGAGCCTTCGCGGATCCCGAACGCGACCTCGCCGTGGCGTACCTGCCGAACGCGCTCGGCTCCATGCTGGCGGGTGATCTCCGGCTGCTCGAGATCGGTGGCGCCGCCGTGCGCAGCGCCGACGCAGCCTGACCTACTCGACGATCCGGTAGACGAGCGTTGCCGTGGCGAGGGGCTTGCCGTCGGGATCGCGTACGTGGATCTCGGCGAAGCTGAGGTCGCGACCGCGCTTGATGCACCGCGCCTCGGCGACGAGATCGGCGTACGGGCTCGCACCGACGTAGTTCACGGTCATCGAGATGGTCGCGGCGCGTGCACCGCGGTCGAAGTCGTGTCCCGCCCACACCGCGGCGGCGCCGGCGGTGTCGACGAGGGACGCGACCGCGCCTCCGTGGTAGGCGCCGCCACCGTTGGTGAGCTCCTCGGCGAAGGGCACCCGCAGCCGCACGCCGTCCGGCGTCCAGTCCTCGACCACGATGCCGAGGCGTTCGATGTAGGGCGTCGCGAGCATGATCTCTCGCATCGCGAGCCGAGCGCGGGCCTGCTCTTCGTCGCTCCTCGGCATTCGTGGGCTCCAGGGCGTGCGTCGGTGGCGAGACAGGCAGACGTTACGCTGGTTTCGATGGCCCGTGACTCCACGCCGAGCACGGCCTCGCGGCCGGAGTCGCGGTCGGACCGGGCGAAGGCGGCGCGACACCGCCGTCGTCGAACGGCGCTCATCGGGACGGCCGCCGTCGCCGTGGTGGCCCTCGCGGTCGGCGCCGTCCTGGCGATGTCGGGCGGCGGAGACCGCGAGGCCGCACCGACCTCGACGCGCCGTGCGACCACGACGACGGCGCCGTCCACCACGACCACCACGATCCCCGTCGCGACGACGGCAGTGCCCAGGTCGACCGATCCGGTCGTCGCGCTCGCGCAGCAGTACGACGGGCGCTACGTCGGGACCTGGACGAACACCACGTTCGGGGCCACCGGTCCCGCCGCCCTCGAGCTGCGGATCGATCCGGTCGCCGGCACCGCAACCGTCGACTCGGACTTCGAGGGGGACGTGTTCGGGAACGGGTCGGCGCAGCCACGCCGGATCACCGGAACGGTGACACTCGGTGATCCCGCCGCGGTGGTCACCACCCAGACGAAGGCCTTCGGCCCGGTGACCGGTCGGCTCGACGAGTCGCTCGCGGTGGTTCTCACCGCGTCCGACGTCCCCGAGGCCGAGGTGCAGTCGTTCGAGCTGATCGGGCGGCTGCGTTCGGACAACACGGGGTTCGACGCGACGTTCTCGATCGTGTACCGGGACGGATCGAGCTCGGTCGGGACCGTGACGGTGCTGTGCGACCCATCGGGCGCGCGCGGCAGCGAGGTCACCACGGTGTGCGCACTGTCGGGGTGACCGGCTTCCCGGTGGTCGGCTTCCCGATGATCGGCTTCCCGATGATCGGGGGCGCGACGTCGCTACCATCGCCCGGTGGTCCGCATCGTGACGCTCTGCACGGGGAACGCGGCGCGTTCGGTGATGAGCGGGGCGATCATCCGGGCGCGGCGCGCCGACCTCGAGGTCGTCACCGCTGGGACCCACGTGATCGAGGGGATGCCCATGAGCTGGCGGACGCGTGACGCGCTCGCAGGCCTGGAGATCGCTGCCGACGGGCACCGTTCGCACCAGCTGCGTGAGGGTGACGTGGCCGGAGCCGACCTGGTGCTCGCGATGGCGGGGGAGCACGTCTCTTACGTCCGTCGGGTGCACCCACAGGCGGCGCCGCGGACGGCCACGCTGAAGCGGCTCGTCCGCGACCTCGGATCGGGACCGGCGCCGCTCGGGGAGCGGGTCGGCGCGCTCGGGCTCGAGGCGGCCGCGATCGAGGGCTGGGAGGACGTCGACGACCCCGCGGGCGGCGACCTGCCCGAGTTCGAGGCCTGCGCCCGCGAGATCGACGACCTGCTCACCCGGCTGCTGCCACTCCTCTGACACCGCGCCGTGGTCGCGACCGCGGTCGAGGAGCGTCGCCGTCTGTCCCGGCCCCCCGATCTGCGTTACCGTCAGATTCTCGGCGACCAGGGGAAGGCCGCGATGCTGCAGGGCGCGACGAGCACGGCCGAGCCGTCCACGGCCACGCCGGTGCTCACGCTCGAGGACGTGACGGTGCGCTTCGGCGGCATCGTCGCCCTCGAGGAGGTCAGCCTCACCGTCTCCCCGGGCGAGGTGCTCGGGCTCATCGGACCCAACGGCGCGGGCAAGACCACCTTGTTCGACGTGATCTCGGGGGTGCGCACCCCTGACGACGGTCGGGTCGGCTTCGGTGGTGCCGACATCACCCGACTCGGCGCCGTCGCGCGCGCCCGCCGCGGGCTGCGCCGCACGTTCCAGCGGGTCCAGACCTTCGGCTGGCTCAGCGTGGAGGACAACGTGCTCGCGGGGCTCGAATGGCACGGTGGGGGCGGCGGGGTCCTCGCCGACCTCGTGGCGTTCCCGACGCGGCGCCGACGAGAGCACGACCGGCGCCTGCGGGTGGCCGAGGTGATCGAGCAGTGCGGGCTGACCGCGGTGGCCGCCGACCCGGCCGGCTCGCTCCCGATCGGGCTCGCCCGGATGGTGGAGGTGGCGCGGGCGATCGTGGATCGTCCCGCACTCGTGCTCCTCGACGAGCCCACCTCGGGACTCGACGACACCGAGGCCGAGCGTCTCGGGACCCTGATCCAGGCGGTCCGCGCCGACGCGTCGTGTGCGGTGATCCTGGTCGAGCACGACGTCGGGTTCGTCATGGAGAACTGCGATCGCATCGTGGTGCTCGACCTCGGGCGGGTGCTCGCGGTCGGCGATCCGAGTGAGATCCGGGCCAACGCCGCGGTGCGGAACGCGTACCTCGGTGAGGCGGAAGCGACACCGACACCACACTGACCAAGGGGGAGATCGTGAAGCGAAGGAAGCTGGTGGCAATCCTGGCTGCCGTCATGACGGTGGCTGCGGTCACGTCCGCGACGACGGCGGGAGCCGGGTCCGGGACGCAGACCCGCGGCATCGAGGACGGGGAGATCCTCGTCGGCGGGCTGGGCCCGGCCTTCCCCTTCAAGGACTTCGGCGGCGAGACGGGTGCGAAGGCCCGGTTCGAGGTCGAGAACGCCAAGGGCGGGGTGAACGGCCGGATGATCAACTACGTCGGCTGGGCCGACGACAACAACAGCGCCGAGACCAACCTCGCCGAGACGCAGCGTCTCGTCCAGCAGGACGGCGTCTTCGCGCTGGTGCCGGTGCTCACGCCGAACTTCATCCAGGCCGCGAAGTTCGCCGAGCAGCAGAAGGTCCCCGCGTTCGGGTGGGGGATCGCGCCCGGGTTCTGCACGTCGAAGTACGCGTTCGGGTTCAGCGGATGCCTCGTGCCGCCACCGCCGGTGAAGATCGCGAGCAACACCTGGGGTGGTCTCATCGACCAGTACTTCAAGGACCAGGGCGAGGCCGACGGAGCGAAGGGCAAGACGGCCGCGGTCATCTCCGAGGCGAACGACTCCGGCGAGTCGGGGAACGTCGTCATCGTGGCGACCGCAGAAGCGGTGGGCATGAAGGTCGTGTACGACAAGGCGAGCGTCCCCGCACCTGATCCGGCACCGGTGACGGACTTCTCTCCGTACGTCACCGACCTGATGACCAGCGACGGGGGCGACCCACCGGACGTCATCTTCCTCGTCGTGTCCCAGGACACGCTCCAGGCCGGCCTCCAGACCGCCCTCGACGACGCCGGCTTCGACGGTCTCGCCACGAACGCGGTGCTGTACTCGCCGCTCGCGACCGCGCTGGTGAAGGGCGGGAGCGTGCTGACGCAGTTCGCGACCCCCGAGGCCGCGGCGACCACGCCGGCGGTGCAGGAGTTCCTGGACGCGGTGGAGGCGGTTGCGGGCGACGAGCCCGTCAACCAGCCGACGATCAGCGGCTACCTCGCGGCCGACATGTTCATCCAGGCGCTGAAGAAGGCCGGGAAGAACCCCACGCCCGAGAAGGTGCAGAAGGCTGCCGCGAAGCTCAAGTACGAGGTCGAGGGCTTCGTCGGTCCCACGACCTACCCGCGTGGCTTCAAGCAGGGCACGCCCTGCGGGCAGCTCGTCGCGAGCGACGGGACGGAGTGGACGGTCCAGGTCCCGTTCCAGTGCTTCACCAACATCAACGTGAAGACGTTGAAGCCGATCAAGTAGATCCACCGCACACACGACGGAGGCGGGGGCCGGGCCCCGGCCCGGCCGCCGCACTCCGTAGCGGTCGGATCCGACGGGGAGATCGAGGGGACCTGTGCAGCGGTTCTTCAACCTGATCGTGTCGGGCGCGGTGACGGGCGCGATCTACTCGATCATGGCGTCGGGGCTGGTCCTCACCTACCAGACGTCGGGGATCTTCAACTTCGGTCACGGCGCGATCGCGTTCGCCGTCGCCTACTTCTACTTCCAGCTGAACAGCGGCCAGGACGTCCACTGGGTCCTGGCGCTCGTCCTGTCGGTCCTCGTGTTCGCGCCCCTGCTGGGCCTGCTGCTCGACCGTGTGATGCTGCGCCGCCTTGCCGCCGCCCCCGTCTACGCGCGGATCGTCGGCACGATCGGGCTCGCGGTCGCGCTGCCTTCGCTGGTGCAGTGGCTGGCGGAGACCGTCGGCGGCGTCCTCGGCCTCGGGCTCCCGAGCGGCCGCGAGGCGCGCGTCTCCGGAAGTGCTCCGGGCGTCGGGCCGTTCCCGCCGAAGGTCTTCCGACCGTTCGACATCGTCATCGACAGCGACAAGATCGCGGTGCTCGTCGCGGCGGCGCTCAGCGCGCTGATCCTGTGGGTCGTGCTGCGCCGGACCCGCGCCGGACTGCAGATGCGGGCCGTCGTCGACCGTCGGGAGCTCGCGGCACTGCGAGGGGTCAACGAAGCCCGCACGTCGCAGCTCGCCTGGGTGCTGTCCGTCGTGCTCGCCGGACTCGGCGGTGTGCTCATCACGCCGCTCTTCCAGCTCGGTGACTACCTCTACACCGGGATCGTCCTGGGTTCGCTGTTCGCGGTGGCGCTCAGCGGCCTGCGGTCCATACCGGTCGCGTTCGGCGCCGGTCTCCTCCTCGGCGTCGTCCAGAACCTCGTCGCGGGCTACGCGGACGACCTCCTGCCGTCGTTCATCGCGGAGCTGTCCGGGCTGAAGCAGTCGCTCCCGTTCCTGCTCACCATCCTCGTGCTCTTCGTCTGGGCGCGTCGGGCACGCGAGCGCGAAGCCGGCTCGGTCGCCGACGAGAAGCCCCCGCCCGACCACCGTGCCGGGCTGCCGGCGTGGCGGAGACGCCTGCCGTGGGCGATCTTCACCCTGGTCCTGCTCGCGTACTCGCTCCAGTGGACCGGCGTGGACGGGCTGCAGGCCGACGCGTTCGAGGCCGGCCTCGTGGCCAAGGGCATCGTCGTCGGGCTCATCTTCTTGTCGTTCGTCGTCGTGACCGGGGTCGGCGGGATGGTGAGCCTCGCCCAGGGAACCTTCGTCGTGTCGGGCGGCTTCGCGGCGGGCTGGGCGCTGAACGAGGACTGGGGCATCGACGCGCCCTTCGTGGCCGCGAACGGCCAGCTCAACTTCCTGCTGGCCCTCGTGATCGCGGCCGTCGTCGCCGCGGCGATCGGCGCGCTGGTCGCCATCCCGGTACGGCGTCTCGGCGCGCTCGCGCTCGCCCTCGTCACCCTGTCGCTCGCGTTCGTGGCCCAGTTCACCGTGTTCGACTACGAGGCGATCGGGAAGGGGACCGCGGGCTGGTACTTGCGCCCTCCGTCGCTCGACATCCCCGGTCTGAACGCCGTTGCCGACCTGCTGCTGAAGGGCGACCAGGATCGTCTCGACTTCTCGCAGACCCAACACCAGGTGCTCATGGCGCTCGTGCTGTTCGGCGCCGTTGCGCTCGTCATCCACCTGCTCCAGCGCTCGGCGTCCGGACGGGCGATGCTCGCGGTGCGCAGCTCGGAGGTCGCGGCGCGCACCGTCGGCATCAATCCGGGCCGTCAGAAGATCGCGATCTTCGCCCTGTCGGCGGGGATCGCGGGCTTCGGTGGCGCGATCTACGGGATGATCAACTTCGGGATCTCCCGCAACTCCGCGCCCCCGCTGCTCGGGCTCGTCTGGCTCACGATCGCGGTGACGTTCGGCATCCGCCGCCCCGGTGGCGCGCTGCTCGCCGGACTGGCGTTCGCGTGCTCACAGCAGATCTTCACGTGGATCGGCAACGATCTGCTTCCCGGTGCGTTCTCCGACCTCACGACCTCCGGCTACTTCACACCGATCCTGTTCGGGCTCGGCGCGATCAACCTCGCGAAGAGCCCGGACGGGATCCTGGCGATGGTCGGGACGCAGCGGCGCGAGAAGCGCCTCGAGCGTCAGCGTCGCGAGCACATCGAGGTCGCCGAGGCGGCGCTGCACGGCGGCGAGGTCCCGGAGCACGAGCAGGCGACGGATCCGTCGGCGACGGTGGCGTCGCCAGTCCCGCCCGGCACTGCACTGGCGCTCGAGGGGATCGTCGCCGGATACGGCGAGGTCGAGGTGCTCCACGGCGTCGACGTCGCGGTGCCCGAGGGCAAGGTCGTCGCGCTGCTCGGCGCGAACGGTGCGGGCAAGTCGACGCTCTGCTCGGTCGCCGCCGGGCTGGTGACGGCGACTGCCGGGAGGGTGGTGGTGGCCGGTGAGGACGTGACGGGCTTGCCGCCGCACCGGCGCGAGCGCGCCGGCATCCTCCTCGTCCCCGAGGCACGAGGGATCTTCCCGGGACTCTCGGTGGAGGAGAACCTCGAGGTTCTCCTCCGCACCGCGTCGGAGCGCGACACGGCCTACGCCCGGTTCCCGATCCTCGGTGAACGGCGGCGTCAGCTCGCGGGGCTGCTCTCCGGTGGCGAGCAGCAGATGTTGAGCCTCGCACCCGCGTTGGCGCTGCCCCCGCGGGTGTTCATCGCCGACGAGCCCACCCTCGGCCTCGCGCCGCTCGCGGCCGAGACCGTCGTCGTCGCGCTGCGCGAGCTGCGGGAACGGGGTACTGCGATCCTGCTCGTCGAGGAGAAGGCTCGGGAGGTCATGCAGCTCGCGGACCTGGTGGTGTTCCTCGAGCTGGGACGGATCGTCTGGTCCGGAGCACGCGAAGACGCCGACATGGCGCGGCTCACGGCTGCGTACCTCGGCACCCCGACATGACCGACCGAGTGCGTGCGGTCGTCGCGGGGCTCCTCCTGTTCGTCGCGTTCGTCCTCTTGCCGCTGGGGAACCTCGGTCTGTGGGTGCAGCGTCAGGTGCTCGATTCGAGCTCGCTCACGGATCTGGCGCTCGACGTCGTCGACGAGCCGGCGGTCCGTGACGCGCTGTCGGAGCGTCTCGTCGACGAGCTCGTCGCGGCCGAGCCTCGACTCGGGGTGGCGCGGATCGTGCTGGAGCCCGGGGTCTCGCAGATCCTGCGCACCGATGCGTTCCGAGCGGTGTTCTCCACCGCGGTCGACCAGATGCACACCCAGCTGGAGCAGGGCGCGGACGAGCTCTCGCTGAACCTCAATCCAGTGCTGCCACTCGTGCGCGACGCGGTCGCGCGGATCAGCGCCGGCGTCGCCGAGCAGATCCCCGACGCCGACGCCCTGCCGTCGATCACGGTGGTGACCCGCGACGACGTGCCCGAGCTCTGGCGTGGCGTGCAGATCACCCGGGAAGCCTCGTGGGCGTTCCCGGCGCTCGTCCTGTTCGCGATGGTCGGCGCGGTGGCAGTCGCGAGGCGGCGCGCCCGGATGCTGGTGACGATCGGCGTTGGGCTGGTACTCATCTCCTTCGTGCAGATCCTGGTCGTCAGGCTGGGCCGAGAGGTGCTCTCCGACGTCGCCGGACCGGACGTCAGCGTCGGAGCGTTCACACGGGGCTACGAGCTCGTCACCGGGACGCTCGTCACCCAGACCATCGTCGTTGCAGTCGTCGGCGTCGTCCTCGCCATCGGCGGCATCGCCGCGATCGTCCTCCGTCGCGATGCCGCACCGGGCGAGGGAGCCTGAATGCCCGTTCCTCGCCGGACGTATGCTCGCCACCATGACCGAGCCGCCGAAGGCAGTCTCCGTCGACGAGCAGAAGCGTGCGGCCGCGCATCGCGCGGTCGAGGAGTATGTGCGGTCCGGGATGGTTGTCGGCCTCGGCACGGGGAGCACCGCGATCCATGCGACGCGCCGGATCGGTGCGCTCCTCGCGGGCGGCGAGCTGGACGGGGTTGTCGGCGTGCCGACGGCGATCGAGACGGCCGACGCCGCGCGAGCGGCGGGGATCCCGCTGCTCGGCGACGACGTGCCGTGGAGCATCGACGTGACGATCGACGGCGCCGACGAGGTGGACCCCGACCTCGAGCTCATCAAGGGCGGTGGCGGCGCGCTGCTCCGCGAGAAGCTGGTCGCGCAGGCGAGCGCGTTCGAGGTGATCGTGGTGGACGCGTCCAAACGGTCGAAGGTCCTCGGCACGAGCTTCGCCCTGCCGGTCGAGGTCGTGGACTTCGGGCTCGCGACGACCATCCGGGGGATCGAGCGCCTCGGTGCCAAGGTCGTCGTGCGCGGCGGTGACACGCCGTTCCGCACCGACCAGGGGAACCTCGTCCTCGACTGCGACTTCGGGCCGATCGCCGACCCGCTGGACCTCTCGGCGGTGCTCCACGCGCACGCAGGAGTGGTGGAGCACGGGCTCTTCCTCGGCCTCGCGCACGCACTCGTCGTGGCAGGTCCCGACGGCGTCGAGGTGATCGCGAAGGGCTGAGCCCGGTCAGCCGAGCCCGAGTGCTTCGGCGAGCGCGCGATGGTCCCGCATCAACGAGTCGATGTCGCCGCGCGGCAGCACCTGTACCGCGACGTGGTCGGCGCCGGCGTCGTGGTGGGCGCGGATCCGCGCGGTGATGGTGTCGAGGTCGCCCCACACCACGAGCGCGTCGACCAGATGGTCGCTGAGCGGTGCGGTGAGGTCCTCTTCGGAGAAGCCGAGGCGACGGAGGTTGTTCGCGTAGTTCGGAAGCGCGGGGAGGTAGATCTGCAACGATCCTCGTGCGACCTCGCGCGCGCGGGCCGCGTCGGTCTCGAGGATGACCTTCTGGTCCGGCGCGAGCAGCGCATCGGGTCCGAGGATCTCGCGGGCCTGGGCGGTGTGCTCCGGAGGGACGAGATACGGGTGGGCGCCGCGGGTCCGGTCGCGGGCCAGCCCGAGCATCTTCGGGCCGAGCGCGGCGAGCACCCGCTCGGGCGGGTCCGTCGGTGGTGCGCCCAAGAAGAGCGCGCCGTCCATCCGGTCGAGGTACTCCCGCATCGCGGTCAGCGGCGGTCCGTACGCGTGCCCGCGCAACCCCTCGACCATCGGCTGATGGCTCACCCCCAGCCCGAGGAGGAACCGGCTCGGGAACGCCTCGCTCACCGACTGCCAGACGGCGTTCATCGCCATCGCGTCCCGGCTGTAGATGTTGGCGATGCCGGTCGCCACGACGAGGCGCTCGGTGCCCGAGAGCAGGAGGGCGGCGTGCACGAAGGGGTCGCGGCCGACGGCCTCGGGGAGCCAGATCGCACCCCAGCCCATCGCCTCCAGCTCGGCGGCCAGCTCGACCGCACGGGAGGCGGGCTGCTGGTCGAGGGAGAACGTCCACACGCCCAAGGGGCTCAGATCTGCGACCATGGGCCGAGCGTAGGGCGGGTGCTGCCCGGAAGGAGAGCCGAGCATGGGTGTCGAGGCGTGATGGGTGTCGAGGCGTGATGGCGCGGTCGTTCCCGGACATCGACTTCGAGGAGTTCCACCGGGTCGAGCTCCCGGCACAGATCGCTTCGGGCAACGGGGCGCTGGCCGCCGCCGATGTCGCCGGCGTGCAACCGATCGCGTTCAAGGTGCCCGATGGCGGTGCGTTCTCGTACGTGCCGGGGGCCGACGGGGTCGAGATCTGGGCGACGGATGTCGCCGCCGACACCGTCGTCGAGCTCTCGCGTGAGGCCTTCAGCGACTTCGCCAACGAGCTGCACACCTGCTTCGGCCTGCTCTACGCCGGCCTCGCAGAGACGAGCCGGGGCGACTTCGCCTCGTTCGAACGGTGGGAGCCGGCCCTGCGCGCGCTGTACCACGGTCGGCCGATCGTCGACCCGGCGACGATGGACCTTCCCGACGACCTCGGGCGGTCGTTCTCGCTCGATGATCCCGACGACGACGTGCGCGACTTCCTCCACCGTGCCGGCTTCGCGCATCTCCGTGGCGTGTTCGACGCGTCGGAGATCGCCGCGTTCGCCGACGAGGTCGAGGCGGCGCGTGCGGCCGCGCGCAAGGACGACGGGCACTCGTGGTGGGCCACGCGCGCCGATGGCGAAGAGGTCTGCTGCCGGGTCACCTACTTGGAGCGCTCGTCCCCGACGATCGCCGACGTCGCGGGTGATGCGCGTCTGACTCGCATCGCGGCGCTGGGGGCGGAAGGGCTCGTCCCGGAGACCGGGTGTCTCGACGGTCAGAGCGTCGTCATCAAGCATCCCGAGATCACGGCCGGGCTCTCCGACCTGCCCTGGCATCGCGACTGCGGGCTCGGCGGGCACCCGGTGCTCTGCCCGAGCGTCGCGATCGGCATCCAGCTGGATCCCGCGACCGAGGCCACCGGGCAGCTGTGCTTCCTCGCCGGGTCGCACCTCGGGTCGTCGCACCCGCTCCGGCCGCGTGACGAAGAGCACCAGCCGACCGTGGCGGTCGACACCGAGCCCGGCGACGTGACCGTGCACTTCGGCCACGTGCTCCACGCGGCGCCACCGCCGACAGGCGGGAGCGACGGCCGTCGGGCCCTCTACGCCACGTACTGCCGGCCCGAGACGATCGAATTCGTCGGCGAGGGCAAGGGCTACAACGACGTGCTCTTCGAGCGCGACGGGCAGGTGCACAACGTCGACGAGCTGCTCGCCGACGCATGACTCCCCGCCCGGTCGACCTCCGTCCCGCGTCGGCTCGACCGGCCTATGCCGACCTGCCCGACGGCTGCGCGTGGGAGCACCTCGACCCCGCGCTCGGCTCACTCGCGCTGCTCACCCCGGAGCGGGTCGCCACTGCGGCGCGGTTGGTGAAGACCGGCCGTCGCTTCGGGCTGGATCTCCCGCTCGACGAGCCGAACCCGCCGTTCTTCGGGCGCGAGCCGATCGAGCACACCGTGTTCCAGCTGATGGATCACGTCCTCGACGACCGCCTCGACAGCTTCTATCCGCAGGGCTCGACCCAGTGGGACGGCTTCGGCCACTACTCCCACACCGAGCGCGGCTACTTCATGGGTCGGAGCGCTGCCGAGGTGCAGGGCGGCGCTCCGGGGATCGAAGCGTGGGCCGAGCGCGGGTTGGCGGGGCGGGGCGTGCTACTCGACGTCGCCCGGCACGCGCAGATCGCGGGGGACTCGTCGTTCGTCGTGACGCCGGACCTCCTCGACCAGACCGCCTCGGCCCAGGGTGTCGAGATCCGGCCCGGTGACGTCCTGTGCGTGCGCGTCGGCTGGATCGCGTGGTACCGGAGCCTCGGGATCGATGCGCGCGCCGCCTTGGCGGAGTCGAGTCGTACGTTCGTGGGGATCCGGATCCCCGGGGTCGGGCCCGGTCCCGCGCTCGCCGAGTGGTGCTGGGACCACGGCATCGCGGCGATCGCGGTCGACAACCCGACGGTCGAGCCGTTCCCGCCCGCGGGCGTCGACGGCGAGTCGCTCGGCGCGGACCACATGGTCCACGTCCTGGTGATGGTGTACCTGGGGATCCCGATGGGCGAGTTCTTCGACTTCGAGGCACTCGCAGAAGACTGCGCGGCCGACGGCGTCTACGAGTTCCTCTTCACGAGCAAGCCGCTCGGCATCCCTGGTGGCATCGGCTCCCCCCCGAACGCGATCGCCCTGAAGTAGCGCGCCTGCCTCCCCTTGCCGAGCAAGTGACGTTCACGGTCCGATGTGAGTCCTCAGCGTCACTTGCTCGGTGAGGGGGCGAGGATCAGCGCTTCCACGGTGGGTGGAGGTCGCGCTGCTTGGCGAAGCGCTGCGCGGAGATCGTCTGGCCGTTGAGCTCGGCGGCGTCGGCCGAGGTCGCGCACCAGGTGATCACCGACGCGGGCACGCTCGGCGGCGCGCCGGGGTAGACGCCCTCGAGGCCCAAGTTCTTGGCGTTCTCCTCCATGCGCTCGGTCACCACGTAGCCGGGCTCGACGTTGAAGAACTGCACTTCCGGGTGCTCGACCGCGAGGATGCCCGCGAGCCGGTGGAACGCGCCCTTCGACATCGCGTACGCGCTGCCCCAACCACCCTCACCCGCGGGCGCCGGCGGATCGGTGATCGCCACGGCCGAGGTGACGTTCACGAGCGTTCCGTGCTCGGCGGCGGTGAGGTGGGGGAGTGCGGCCTTGATGAGCACCACCTGGCTCACGACGTTGGCCGCGAGCTTGGTCTCGATCATCTCGATCGTCGTGTCGTCGAAGCGGAGCATGCTGCCGGGGCCCGTGTGCACCGCGTTGTTGACGAGCACGTCGAGGCGACCCCAGGTGTCGACCACCGTCTGCACCGCACCGACCAGCGAGGCGCGGTCGAGCAGGTCCATCGGGATCGCGAGCGCCCGGGTCCCGCGCTGCTCGATCAGGGCCGTCGTGGTCTCGAGGCTGCCGGGCACGGTCCGCCCTCCGCTGTCGGAGTCGTCGACCCCGGTACCCTCCTTCACGGTGCGGGCGGTGATCGCCACGTCGAGCCCGGCCTCGGCGAGCGCCAGCGCCGTCGCCTTGCCGATCCCGCGGCTCGCCCCGGTCACCATCGCTACGCGTCGCTCGTCGGCCATGCGGTAGAACGTATTCCAGTTTCCGGGCGACGCCCGAGAGAACCACCCACCCGATCTCCCGAGGTCCGCCGGGATCCGCCCAGGAACCGGGATCTCCCGAGATACCGACCAATAGATAGAGGATGTGCTCGTGCTCGAAGGCATGGACGGCAAGGTCGCGATCGTCACCGGCGCGGGGCAGGGCCTCGGCCAGGCCGAGGCGCTCGAGCTCGCGGGCCAGGGCGTGAACGTCATCGTGAACGACTTCGCGCCGCCCGGCGCAGCCAACCCGGCCGACGCCACGGTCGACCAGATCAAGGCCGCCGGCGGTGAGGCCACCGCGCACCTCGGCGACGTCTCCGACTGGGAGACCGCCAAGGCGATGGTGCAGCTCGCCATCGACACCTACGGGAGCCTCGACATCCTCGTGAACAACGCCGGGGTGCTGCGCGACCGGATGCTGTTCAACATGAGCGAGGAGGAGTGGGACCTGGTGATCCGCGTCCACCTCAAGGGCCACTTCGCCCCGATGCGCCACGCCGGCTCGTACTGGCGGGACAAGTCGAAGGCCGCCGAGGGCGCGCCCGTGTACGGGCGGATCATCAACACCTCCTCGGAGGCGGGCCTCATGGGCAGCGCCGGCCAGCCGAACTACTCCACGGCCAAGGGGGGCATCATCCAGCTGACGCTCGTCGCCGCGAACGGACTCGGCCGCTACGGCGTGAACGCCAATGCGATCGCGCCGCGTGCCCGCACGCAGATGACCGAGTCCCTCGGCGGCTTCGACGCCACCGACGGGGACTTCGAGGTGTTCGCGGTCGACAACGTGTCGCCCCTCGTCGCGTTCCTCGGGTCCCCGCAGGCCGAGAGCGTCTCCGGCCAGCTGTTCATCGTGTGGGGCCGCCAGATCAGCGTGGTGCGCGGCCCGTCGGTCGACACCGCGTTCGACACGCCGGAGAAGTGGACGCCCGACAACGTGAGCGAGACCCTCGTGCCGTTCTACGAGGGGCGCAAGAAGATCGCCGACGGCGCCACGTTCACGCACTGACGGTGGGAGCCACGCTCGACATCCAGCCGTACACCATCGCCGTCCCCGACGCCGTCCTCGACGACCTGCAGGAGCGTCTGGTGCGGACGCGTCTTCCCGAGCCGTTGCCGGGTGCGGGATGGGAGTACGGCACGCGGAACGAGTACTTGCGATCGGTGGTCGACACCTGGCGCGACGACTACGACTGGCGCGAGCGCGAGCGTGAGCTCAACGAGCTCGATCACTTCCTCACCGACATCGACGGCACGCGCGTCCACTTCGTCCATGTGCGATCACCTGAGCCGGACGCGACGCCGCTCGTGCTCACGCACGGCTGGCCCGGGACGTTCGTCGAGTTCCTCCAGGTGCTCGGCCCGCTCTCGGATCCCCGCGCTCACGGGGGCGACCCCGCCGACGCGTTCCACCTCGTGGTGCCGTCGCTCCCGGGGTACGCGTTCTCCGGTCCGACCCACGAACGAGGTCTGCACCTCGGCGTGATCGCCCGGAAGTGGGCGCGCCTGATGGCCGCGCTCGGCTACGACCGGTACCTCGCGCAGGGCGGCGACTGGGGCTCGTTCGTCACCAGCCTGCTCGCGCTCGCCGACCCCGACCATTGCGTGGGGATCCACCTCAACATGATCGCCCCGTTCCCGGACGGCGCTCCCGACACCTGGACGCCCGAGGAACAGGCGTTCATGGACCAGTTCAATCAGCAGTACATGCTCGACGGCGCCGGGTACATGCGCATCCAGTCCACCCGCCCCCACACCGTCGGCTACGGCCTCGACGACTCACCGGCCGGGCTCGCCGCCTGGATCATCGAGAAGTTCCGGGAGTGGTCCGACTGCGACGGCGACCCCGAGCGCTCGTTCACACGTGAGGCCCTGCTCGACAACGTGATGTTGTACTGGGTGAACGGGACCGCGACGTCCTCGGCGCGCACGTACTACGAGTTCGACCAAGCGATGCGGCGGGGGGAGATCGATCTCTTCAGCCGCATCTCGACGCCGACCGGGTACGCGCGGTACCCGAAGGAGATCATGCGGACCTCTCGACGATGGGCCGAGCAACGGTTCGAGATCGTGCACTTCGCCGACATGGAGCGGGGCGGCCACTTCGCCGCGTTCGAGGTGCCGGAGATGTTCGTGCCCGACGTCCGGGCGTGGGCACGGACAGTGCGCGACGGGGGAGCAGGATCGTGATCGAGGACTTCAGCGGCAAGGTCGCCGTCGTCACCGGCGCGGCCAGCGGCATCGGCCGAGGCCTGGTCGGCAAGGCGGCGCGTGAGGGCATGAAGGTGGTGCTCGCCGACGTCGAGGACGGCGCGCTCGCCGAGGCGGAGGCGGAGGTGGCCGCGCTCGGTGCCGAGACGCTCGCGGTGCGCACCGACGTGACCGACGCCGACGCCATCGAGGCGCTCGCCGCGGCGGCGTACGACCGGTTCGGCGCCGTGCACCTGCTGTGCCTGAACGCGGGCGTGTTCCAGGCCGGCGTGTCGTGGGAGCGCACGGTGGAGGACTGGAAGTGGGTCCTCGACGTGAACGTGTGGGGCCCCATCCACGGTGTGCGCTCGTTCGTCCCTCGCCTGCTCGCCCAGGACGACTCCGCGCACGTCGTGATCACCGCGTCGATGGCCGGGATGATGACGGTCGCGTACTCGGGACCGTATGTCGTGTCGAAGTTCGGGGCGGCCGCGCTCGCGGAGTCGGTTGCGCACGACCTCCAGGCCCAGGGTGCCGACATCGGTGTGTCGTGCCTCGTCCCCGGTGCCGTCGACACCCGCATCGGCCTGTCCGAGCGCAACCGCCAGGCCACGACCGGCACCGAGCCGCCGTCGGAGGCCCAGGCTCCCGACCACTACTTCGTGCGCCAGGCGCTCCAGGACATGACGTCCCAGACCGGTCGCCCGCCGTCCGACGCGGCCGAGATCGTCTTCGACGGCGTGCGCGCCGGCCAGTTCTGGATCACCACCATGGAAGAGGACGGCTACGAGGCGCTGATCCAGGGCCGCTACGACGCGCTCCTGCAGCACGACCTGCCGCCGTCGGCCGGGTTCAGCTAGGTCGCGCAGGTAGGGCGTGACCATGGATCTCGAACCGTTCGACCTCGCGGTCGACGAGCCCGTCCTCGCCGACCTGCGCGAGCGCCTCGCCCGCACCCGTTGGCCCAACCAGGTCGAGGGGATCGGGTGGGAGCAGGGGACCGAGCTCGGCTACCTCCAGGACCTCTGCGAGTACTGGCGCGACACCTACGACTGGCGCGCGTGCGAGGCGCGTCTCGCGCAGTACGAGCACGTCGCGGCCGACGTCGACGGGCAGCGGCTGCACGCGATGGTCGCCCGCTCGCCGGAGCCAGACGCACTGCCGCTGCTGCTCGTGCACGGCTGGCCGGGGTCGGTGGTGGAGTTCCTCGACACGCTCGGGCCGCTCACCGACCCGCGGGCGCACGGTGGCGATCCGAAGCAGGCGTTCCACGTCGTGTGCCCGTCGCTGCCGGGGTTCGGGTACTCGGGACCGACGCACGAGCGGGGCTGGCACCCGCGCCGCATCGCCACCGCGTGCGCCGAGCTGATGACGGCGCTCGGGTTCGAGCGCTTCGGCGCGCAGGGCGGCGACTGGGGGTCGATCGTCACCGCGAACGTCGCCGACCTCGTGCCCGACCGGGTCGTCGGCCTGCACCTCAACTTCGTGACCGTGTCGTCGCCCAAGGACGGGAAGCCGCTCTCCGAGGAAGAGGCCGCCGCGCTCACGAAGATGGCGGACTTCCGCACGACCGGCGCCGGGTACCAGGAGATCCAGGGCACCCGGCCCCAGAGCCTCGGCTACGGGCTCGACGACTCGCCGGCGATGCTCGCGGCCTGGATCGTCGAGAAGTTCCGGTCCTGGAGCGACAACGACGGCGACGTCGAGCGGTCCTTCACCCGGGACCGCCTCCTCGACAACGTCACCCTCTACTGGGTCACCGGCACCGGGGCATCGGCCGGGCGGATCTACTGGGAGATGCGCCAGGTCGGACGCGACGCGATCCCCCAGGACTTCGTGGCCGTCCCCACCGGCATCGCCAACTTTCCGGCCGAGGTCACCCGCATGCCCCGCGCCTGGGTGGAGGGTCGCTACAACGTGGTCCACTGGTCGGAGCGACCGAAGGGCGGCCACTTCGCCGCGATGGAGGTTCCCGAGGAGTTCGTGGAGGACGTCCGAGCGTTCTTCGCAGGCCTCGCCTGATCCGGCGTTGGCTGCGCCGGCGGGTGAGTCCTGCGATGATGCGCTCGACCCGCGAACGTCCGAGCGACGGAGAGGAGTGATCCCGAGATGAAGGTTGCGCTGACGGTCAACGACTTCCTCGAGCGGGCCGCGCTCGTGTACGGCGACCGCATCGGCGTGTTCGACGAGCCCGACCAGCCCGCCCCGTCCCTCGGCGACATCACCTACGCCCGACTCGCCGATCTGGCCCGGGCCCAGGGTGCGGCCCTCGACGCGATGGGCATCGGGTTCGGCGAACGGATCGCGGTCGTCTCCCACAACTCCGCCCGCCTCCTCGCCGCGATGTACGGCGTCGCCGGGAACGGTCGCATCCTCGTGCCGATCAACTTCCGGCTCAATGCCGAGGAGGTCGCGTACATCGTCGAGCACTCGGGTGCCCGGGTCCTGCTCGTGGACCCCGAGCTGGAGGGCGATCTCGGCGGCGTGTCGGCCGAGCACCGCTTCACCATCGGTGCCGAGAGCGACGAGGCGCTGCACCGCTTCGACGCCGAGCCGGAGCCGTGGACCCCCGACGAGGACGCCACCGCCACCATCAACTACACGAGCGGCACCACCGCCCGACCGAAGGGCGTGCAGCTCACCCATCGCAACGTCTGGATCAACGCCGCCACCTTCGGGTGGCAGCTCGGGGTGAGCGACCGCGACGTGTACCTCCACACGCTCCCGATGTTCCACTGCAACGGGTGGGGGCTGCCGTTCGCCTGCACGGGGATGGGCGTGCCGCAGGTCGCGCTGCGCAAGGTCGACGGCACCGAGATCCTGCGTCGGATCGCCGCGCACGGCGTCACCAAGCTCAACGGTGCGCCGACCGTCGTGAACATGGTCCTCGATGCCGCCGCCGACTGGGAGGGCGAGATCCCCGGGCGCGGCACCGTGACCGTCACCGTCGCGGGCGCACCGCCGCCCACGAAGACCATCGAGCGGGTCGAGTCCGAGCTGGGCTGGGAGTTCGTCCAGATCTACGGGCTTACCGAGACGTCGCCGCTGCTCACCATGAACCGGGTCAGGGAAGAGGACGACGCGCTCGACCCCACCACCCGCGCCCGCAGGCTGTCCCGGGCGGGGGCCCCGGCGCTCGGGGTGCGGCTCCGGATCGACGAGGAGGGCGAAGTGCTCGCCCGGGGCAACGTCGTGATGGACGGCTACTGGGAGCAGCCGGTCGAGACGGCGGCCGCGATCGATGGCGGCTGGTTCCACACCGGCGACGGCGGGATCCTCGACGACGAGCACCACCTCACCATCTCCGACCGCAAGAAGGACGTCATCATCACCGGCGGCGAGAACGTGTCGTCGATCGAGGTCGAGGACGTGCTGTTCTCGCACCCCGACGTGGCCGAGGTCGCGGTCATCGGCGTGCCCGACGAGAAGTGGGGCGAGACGGTGAAGGCACTCGTCGTGCTCGCGCCGGGCGCGTCCGCCGATGCCGACGTTGCGCCCGAGAAGCTCATCGCGCACTGCCGTGAGCACCTCGCCCACTACAAGTGCCCGACCTCGATCGAGCTGCGCGACGAGCTCGCCCGCACCGCCACCGGCAAGCTCCAGAAGTTCAAGTTGCGCGCGCCGTACTGGGAGGGCAGGGAACGCCAGATCTCCTAGCCTCCCCTCCGCGGTTCATCGCAGGGAAGGTCAGAGGCACGTCGGTCGAGGTCAGAGCAAGATCCGAGACGAACGCGACGCTGGGTTGGGAAGCATGGAACGAAGAGTCCTGGGAAAGACCGGCATCGAGGTGAGCGAGTACTGCCTCGGGGCGATGATGTTCGGACCGTGGGGTGAGCCCGACCACGACGAGTGCGTCCGGATCATGCATCACGCGTTCGACGCCGGGATCAACTTCCTCGACACCGCCGACGTGTACTCGGCGGGGGAGTCCGAGGTCATCGTCGGCAAGGCGCTCGCCGGGCGCCGCGACGAGGTGGTGGTCGCCACCAAGTTCTTCGGGCCGATGGGGTCAGAGCCCAACATGAAGGGCGGCTCGCGCCGCTGGATCATGCACGAGGTCGAGCAGAGCCTCCAGCGGCTCGACACCGACTACATCGACCTGTACCAGATCCACCGTCCCGACGACCAGACCGACATCGACGAGACCCTCGGAGCGCTCAGCGATCTCGTCCACCAGGGCAAGATCCGCTACTTCGGCCACTCCACCTTCCCCGCCGAGTACATCGTCGAGGCGCAGTGGTGCAGCGAACGTCGCCAGCGCGAGCGGTTCGTCTGCGAGCAGCCGCCGTACTCGATCTTCATGCGGGGCATCGAGCGGGCCGTGCTCCCCACGTGCGCGCGCTACGGCATCGGCGTCATCCCATGGAGCCCGCTCGCCGGGGGCCTGCTCACCGGCCGCTACCGCAAGGGCCAGCCACCCCCTGAAGGGTCGCGCATGGCGCGGGGCTTCGGGTCCCAGCACCAGAGCGAGCGGGCGAAGCGGGCGCACGAGCACCGGCTCGACCTCGTCGAGGAGCTCATCGGCGTGGCCGAGACTGCCGGCATCCCGCTCTCGCACCTCGCGCACGCGTTCGTGCTCGAGCACCCGGCGGTGACCTCGGCGATCATCGGGCCGCGCACGATGGAGCAGCTCGACGACGCGCTGGCCGGCGCCGACGTCCGACTCGCCGAGGCGACCCTCGACGCCATCGACGCGATCGTCGCACCCGGTACCGACGTCAGCGCCGGCGACCCCTGGCAGCCACCCGGCCTCGCAAAGAAGGCGCGCCGCCGCCCGCGCTGATCCCGCTCCGAGCAAGTGACGCTCGCAGCCCGATCCGAGCAAGTGACGCTCGTGGTCCGATCCGAGCAAGTGACGCTCGTGGTCCGTATTGATGTCGCAGCGTCACTTGCTCCCGAGGGAGCGGTGCTCAGGTACCGCTGAGCTCGAGCGGGGTCGTGATCGATCCGCCGAGCACCGCCCGGACGAGCGATGCCAGCTCGGACGGGTAGCGCACGTCGTCGGACGCCCCGAGCTCGTCGGGCGTCCACCAGCGGTGCTCCAGGAGCGACCGTTGCTCGACCCGGTCCCACCCGTCGGCCGACGGCTCGAAACGGGGGACCCGCAGCGCGAAGAACGCCTCGGTCTGGCGGTACGCGACGCCTTCGAACTCGAACTCCGCGACGCGGCTCGCCACGACCGGGCCGACGTCTCCGGCCGCCACACGACGGCCGGTCTCCTCGAGCACCTCGCGCGCAGCGGCATCCGCGGGCGACTCCCCGGGGTCGATCTCGCCACCGGGCGTGTGCCACCAGGTGCCCCGCTCGGGGCGCGCCGGGTCGACGCCCCGGATGAGCAGAACGGCGCCGTCGGCGAGGAGCAGCACGCGCGCGGCGCGCCGGTCGACCGGTCTCCGTGCAGGCGGCTCCGACACGGTCGACGGCGCCGCTACTCGGTGGGCAGCGTCGACAGGTCGACGAGACCGAGCTCCATGGCACCGGTGAAGCCGCCGTCGGCCATCAGGTCGAATCCGCTCACGTAGGACGCCTCGTCGCTGTTGAGGAACACGAGCGGCCCGGCCATCTCGTCGGGGCGGCCCATGCGGCCCACCTGCGCCGCCGTCCACTCCAGCAGCGACGACCCGAGCGCCTCGCGGAACGCCGGCATCATCGGCGACTCGACCGGGCCGGGGCTGAGGCAGTTCATCCGGATTCCGCGCCCGATGAGCTCGTGGGCGCGCTGCATCGTGTACACGACGACACACTCCTTGGAGAAGAAGTAGGGGTCGCCCTGGTCCGCGAGGTTCGCCGATGCCCACGCCGTCCCCGCGGCGAGGTCGCTCGTCGCGAGGACTTCCTGGATGGCGGGAAGGTGGTTGCGCCACCCCGAACCCGCCTTCGACGCGACGTGTGCGACCGCGCCGCCGTCGACCATGGGGCCGGCGAGCACCGCCTCGGTGAGATGGCGCAGCCCGAGGAAGTTCACGCCGAACACGCGGTCCGGTGGGTGCGTCTGCGGGACGCCCGCGACGTTGAACAGCGCGTGGACGTCACCACCGATCTTCTCGACGGTCGCGTCGATCGACGCCGGGTCGCCACAGTCGGTCTCGTAGGTGCCGGCCACGTCGGCCGCGACGGGCGCGATGTCGAGTGCGTGCACCTCGGCACCACAGTCGAGGAGCATCGCGACGGTTGCCGCGCCCATCCCCGACGCCGCGCCGGTGACGATGACCCGTTTGCCCTGGTACGAGAACGCCACGTGCTGTCTCCCCTGCTCGCTTGATCGGTTGTGCCTGATCGGTTGTGCCTGATCGGTCTCGGTGGATCGGAGGCCGGGGCCTACAGGACGCCGACGGCCGCGTCGGCAGCGTACGCGAGGAAGCCGTCGACGCGGTCGGCGATCGCCGACGGGTCCTGCTGCGCGGCGCCGCTCCGGGCGCCCTGGAGCCGCCGCGCGTACACACCCTCGACGATGCATGCCATCTTCCAGTAGCCGAACACCGTGAACCACGGCAGCGCATCGAGCGCACGACCGGACTGCGTCGCATACCGTGCCGCGGCCTCGGCCCGTCGTGGCATCGAGGAAGCGAGCGTCGGGGCGGAGTCGAGGAAGGGGAGGGGGTCGCCCGGGTCGATCCAGTAGAGCAGGGACCAGCACGCGTCGGCGACCGCGTCGCCGATCGTGCACAGCTCCCAGTCGAGCACCGCCGCGACGGCCAGGTCGCCGGTCGGGTCGTTGCTCCCGAGCACGACGTTGTCGAACCGGTAGTCGCCGTGCACGAGCGACGGGGCCCCGAGCTCATCAGGAACCGACCGGGCGAGGCCGTCGTGGAGGTCGTCGAGGAGCGGGAGCTCGCGCACCTTCGCGCGCTCGACCTGGGTCTTCCACCGCCGCAGCTGGCGCTCGACGTAGCCGGTGCGGTGCTTCGCGAGGTCGCCGAGCCCGATCTCGTCGACGTCGAGCGCGTGCAGCGCGACCTGGACGTCGACGAGGGAGTCGGCGGCAGTCGCTGCTGCGGTGGCGGAGAGCTCGGCCCCGTCGGCTTCGGTCCGCAGGATGGTCCCGTCGACGAACTCCATCACGTAGAACGGGCCGTCGGTCACGTCGACGTCGTCGCAGCGGGCGACCGCGGTGGGCGCCGGGACCTCCGTATCGGCGAGGGCGGAAAGGATGCGCCACTCGCGATCCATGTCGTGCGCGGTCGCCAACACGGCGGCGACGGGCGGACGGCGCAGCGCCCACGAGCTCCCGTCGGCGTCCTGCACCCGGTACGTGAGGTTCGACCCGCCGGCCGCGACGAGCGAGTAGTCGATGGGTCCCGACGCGACCGGGACGTGGCTCCGGAGCCACGCCGTCACGGCGTCGATGTCGAGCCCGGGATGCTCGCTCAGAACGTCACCGGCATGTGCTTGATCCCGTTGATGAAGTTCGAGCGCAACCGCTCCACGTCGCCCGCGAGCTCCATCTTCGGGATGCGCCCGAGGAGCTCCTCGAACATGACCCGGATCTCGAGCTTCGCGAGGTGGGTCCCGAGGCAGAAGTGGGGTCCGCCGCCCCCGAATGCCTGGTGGTCGCTGCTGTCGCGGGTCACGTCGAAGCGATGCGGGTCGTCGAAGACGGCCGGGTCGTGGTTCGCCGCGATGTACCAGAGGGCGACCTTGTCGCCCGCATTGATCGTCTGGTCGCGGACCTGCGTGTCGGCTCGGGCGGTCCGCCGCATGTACATCACCGGCGACGCGAACCGAAGCATCTCGTCGACCGCGCTCGGGAGCAGCTCGGGGTCGGCGAGCAGCTTGTCGCGCTCGCCGGGGTTCTCCAGGAGGGCGAGCATCCCGTGCGAGATGAGGTTCCTGGTGGTCTCGTTGCCGGCGACGGCGAGCAGCTCGAAGAAGAGGTCGAACTCCATGTCCGTGAGGCGCTCACCCTCGACCTCGGCACCGAGGAGCACGCTGATGATGTCGTCGCCAGGGTCGGCGCGCTTCTTCTCGGCGAGGTCGTTGGCGTAGAGGAACATCTCGGTCGCGGCTTCCATCGCGTTCTCGGCCGAGACCGCGTACTCCGGGTCCTCGGACCCGATCATGCGGTTGCTCCAGTCGAAGAGCTTGTGGCGATCCTCCTTGGGGACCCCCATCATCTCGGCGATCACCTGGAGGGGGAGCTCGGCCGCGACGTCGACCACGAAGTCGCACTCGCCTCGTTCGACGACGCCGTCGACGATCTCGCGCGCGATGTCGTGCACCTTGTCGTGCAGGCGGCCGATCATCCGCGGCGTGAAGCCCTTGTTGACCAGGAGCCGCAGCTTCGTGTGTCGGGGCGGGTCCATCTGCAGCATCATCATCCGCTGCTGCTCGAGCTGGTCCTCCTCGAGCTCGTTCAGCGTGATGCCCCACTCGCTCGAGTTGCGCTCCCAGTCGTGGCTCACGGCGGCGAGATCGTCCGCGCGAGTGATGCACCAGAAGCCGGCGCCGCCACCGTGCTCGGGGTGGAAGTAGACGGGCGCCTGCTCCCGCAGCACGTCGAACTGTTCGTGGGGCACCCCCGCGACGAACGTCTCGAGGTTGGTGAGGTCGACGTCGGCGAGCGTGAGGGCCACGGTGGTCTCCAGCGTTCGATGCTCGGGGGACGGGGCCGGACTGGAGCACGTTACGATTCCGTGGATCCGGGCGCCAGCAGGCGGTTCCGGCAGGAGCGAGGGGGAACCCGTGCACGACCTGGTGATCCGCGGAGGAACGGTCGCCGATGGGAGCGGCACCGCTCCGACGGCTGCCGACGTCGCGATCGACGACGGACGCGTCACCCTCGTCGGGAAGGTCGATGCCGGAGGCGAGCGCGAGATCGACGCCACCGGACGGCTCGTCACCCCCGGGTTCGTCGACGTGCACACCCACTACGACGGTCAGGTCACCTGGGACCCGCTGCTCACACCGTCCTCGTGGCACGGCGTCACCACCGTCGTGATGGGCAATTGCGGCGTCGGGTTCGCGCCCGCCAAGCCCGATGAACACGACTGGCTCATCGGCCTGATGGAGGGGGTCGAGGACATCCCCGGCGCCGCGCTCTCGGAGGGCATCCGCTGGGGATGGGAGACCTTCCCCGAGTTCCTCGACTTCCTCGATGCCCAGCCCCTCGCGATCGACGTCGCCACCCAGGTGCCGCACGGCTCCGTGCGGGGTTACGTGATGGGCGAGCGCGGGGCCCGCAACGAGCCGGCCACCGCCGACGACATCGCCGCGATGGCCGCGATCGTCAAGGAGGGCATCGAAGCCGGCGCGCTCGGGCTCTCGACGTCCCGCACGATCGCGCACCGCGCGATCGACGGTGAGCCGGTGCCCGGCACCTTCGCGGCCGAGGACGAGCTGTTCGGCCTGGGTCGCATGCTCGGCGAGGTCGGTCAGGGAGTGTTCGAGCTCGCACCGGCCGGCGTGATGGGGGAGGACCTCGCGGCGCCCGAGCGCGAGATGGAGTGGATGCGTCGCCTCGCGGAGGCGACCGGTCGTCCGGTCACGTTCGCGCTCGCCCAGCACGACGAGTCGCCCGACCAGTGGAAGGCCCAGCTCGAGCTCGCCCAGCAGGCCTGGGACGACGGCATCCAGATCCGGCCCCAGGTCGCAGGCCGACCCCTCGGTCTCCTGCTCGGACTCCAGACCTTCCATCCGCTCAACGGGCGCCCCAGCTACCAGGCGATCGCGGACCTGCCGCTCGACGAGCGGGTGGAGCGCATGCGCGACCCCGAGGTACGCGCCGCGATCCTCGGCGAGCGCCCGGTCGACGACCCCCGCGCCGCGTTCATCGGGATGGGTCTCGATCGCACGTTCGTGATGGGCGATCCGCCCGACTACGAGCCCGCGCCCGACACGAGCATCGCTGCGCTCGCGGCGGACCTCGATGCCGACCCGTGGGATCTCCTCTACGACCTGCTCCTGCGCGACGACGGTCGCGAGCTGCTCCTCCGGCCGCTGCTCGGGTACTCCAACTTCGACCACGAGGCGATCCGGGAGATGATCCTGCACCCGACGAGCGCACTCGGTCTCGGTGACGGCGGCGCGCACGTCGGCGCGATCTGCGACGCCAGCATCGAGACCACCATGCTCACCCACTGGGCCCGGGACCGCGCGCGTGGTGAGCGTCTGCCGGTCGAGCTCGTCGTGCAGAAGATGACCAGCGACACCGCGTCGCTGTACGGGCTCGGGGACCGCGGCCGGCTCGCGCCGGGCTACCGCGCCGACGTGAACGTGATCGACTTCGACGGCCTCAGGCTGCACCGGCCGGAGATGGTCTACGACCTCCCGGGCGGGGCCCGACGGCTGCTCCAACGCGCCGACGGCTACACGTCCACCATCGTCGCCGGCGTCGAGGTCATGCGTGCCGGCGTCGAGACGGGCGCGCGACCCGGCGGGCTCGTGCGCGGCGCCCGCTGACCCGGGCGATCCGCCGGAACCCGAACGACCAACTGACCAGAATGAGGAGCACAGCCATGAGCAAGGTGTCCGTCGTCGCGAAGCTGACGATCAAGGCCGACAAGGCCGACGAGTTCCCGGCGGCGTGGGATGCGCTCCTCGAGCACATCGACGCCAACGAGCCCGGAACGGAGCACTACATGCTCCATCGTTCGAGCACCGAGCCCAACGTCTTCTTCGTCACCGAGGTCTACGAAGACCAGGCTGCGCTCGACGCCCACATGGGAAGCGGGGCCTTCGGGGCCTTTGGTGCCTCGCTCGGTGACTTCGTCGAAGGTGCCGACATGCAGTTCCTCGCCCCGGTGAAGGCCGCCAAGGGTCAGCTCTAGCGGATCCGGACCGTCGGCATCCGTCGTGCGCGTCGACTTCAACAGCTCCGAGGGCGCCAGCCTGGGCGTCGAGCTCGAGGTGAGCATCGTCGACCGCACCACCCGCGCGCTGTCCACCGCAGCGTGCGAGATCCTGGCGTCCCTGCAGGACGACGCCGGCGGCGAGCACCCGAAGGTCAAGCACGAGCTCTTCCAGTGCACGCTCGAGCTGGTCACGGGGATCTGCGCGACCGCCGGAGAGGCGCGCGCCGACCTCCAGGAATCGCTCGACGAGATCCGCGCGGCTGCCGGCCCGGAGGGGCTCGACATCATGTCGGCCGGGACGCATCCGTTCTCGCACTGGCAGGACCAGGCGATCAGTCCCGAGGCGAGGTACCGGGACCTCGTCGAGCGCATCCAGTGGCCGGCCCGCCGGCTGGCCACCTACGGGACCCACTTCCACGTCGGCGTGCGGGGATCCGGCAAGGTCGTGCCCATCAACAACTCGCTCGCCGCGCACCTCCCGCTGTTCCTGGCCCTGTCGGCGGCGAGTCCCTACTGGCACGGGCTCGACTCGGGCATGGCGTCGTGTCGGACGAAGGTGTTCGAGTCACTGCCGACCGCGGGCCTGCCGCCCCCGTTGCGGGACTGGCAGGACTTCGAGCAGCTCATGGAGACGTTGATCACGGCGGACGCGATCACATCGATCCGTGAGGTGTGGTGGGACGTCCGTCCCCACCCCGACTTCGGGACCGTCGAGCTGCGCATGTGCGATGCGATGCCCACGCTCACCGAGGTCGCCGCGCTCGCGGCGCTGGCGCAGTGCCTCGTCGCCGATCTCGACGAGCGTCTCGATCGCGGCGAACGACTTCCCGGTGCCCGGGAGTGGGTGGTGCGGCAGAACAAGTGGGTGGCATCCCGGTTCGGGGTCGAAGCCGAGCTGATCGTCGACGACTCCGGCGCCCGCAGGTCGACCCGAACGCTGGTCGACGAGCTCGTGGCGAGCCTGACGCCGACGGCGAGACGCCTCGGGTGCGTCGACGAGCTCGGACACGTCCGGGCGATCGCCCACGAGGGTCCGAGCTACGTCCGGCAGCGCCGGGTCGTGGAGCAGGGTGGGTCGATGCTCGACGTCGTCGACGTGCTGGTCGCCGAGCTCGCGAGCGGGGACGTCAGCCGGTGAGCTCCGACGTCGGCCGGCTCGACGAAGCACTCGACGGCTTCCTCGACGGGCACCAGGAGGAGTTCGTCGCGTTCCGTCGCCACCTCCACGCACATCCGGAGCTGAGTGGCGAGGAGCACGAGACGACGGCGTTGATCGCCGAGCGCCTCCGCGCTGCCGGCTTCGATCCGCGCCTCCTGTCGTCGGGGACCGGGCTGTGGTGCGACGTCGGTCCGGGCGACGGGCCGATGGTCGCGTTGCGGGCCGACATCGACGCGCTCGCCATGGACGACCTCAAGGACGTCCCGTACCGGTCGCGGATCCCGGGCGTGGCCCATGCCTGTGGGCACGACGTGCACACGACGGTCGTACTCGGGGCGGGGTTGGCGCTCGCGTCCCTCCTCGAGCGGGGGACGGTCCGGTTGATCTTCGAGCCGGCGGAGGAGACGGTCCCTGGCGGTGCGCTCACCGTCATCGACGACGGTGCGCTCGACGGTGTCTCCGCGGTCTTCGCGTTCCATTGCGACCCCAAGCTCGATGTCGGGACGGTGGGCACCCGGGTCGGGCCGGTGACCTCGGCGACCGACGCCGTGACGATCTCGCTGGTGGGCCCCGGCGGCCACACGGCCCGTCCGTCGCAGACGGTCGATCTGGTCCCTCTCGCCGGGCGGGTCGCGAACGAGGTGCCGGCGGCCCTCCAACGGGCGGTCGGCGACGTGGAGCTCCTGCTCGCGTTCGGGGCGATCCATGCCGGGGACGCGGCGAACGTCATCCCCACGTCCGCCGAGCTCCGCGGATCGTTGCGGACGCCCGACACGGACCTCTGGGACTCGGCGCCGAGGCTGCTCGACGACGCGCTCGAGGACGTGCTCGGACCGACCGGGGCCGGGTGGTCGGTCCAGTACGCGCGCGGCACCCCGCCGACGGTGAACACCGAGGCCGAGACCACGGTGCTGGAGGCGGCCGTCACCGAGACGCTGGGCGCGTCGGCGCGACGCGAGGCCCCGCGCAGCATGGGCGGCGACAGCTTCGCGTGGTACCTCGAGCGGGTCCCCGGCTCGTACGCACGTCTGGGTGTGCACGATCCGGCCCGGGGCGAGGAACGCCTCGACATCCATGCCGGGACCTTCGACGCCCACGAGGGCTCGATCGCCACCGGCATCCGGGTGCTCGCCACCGCTGCGGTGCGCTCGATCGCCCGTCGGCGCGAGTAATCTGGCGGCTTCGGAGGGGAGTATCCCCGGACACCGGTGTCGTCATCACGGCCGACCTCACGAGGGACGCCCGGCCCGGTGGCCTGCCCAAGCGTCGACACCCACGGGTGCCGGTCGATCGGGGAGGTGGGAGAGACCTCCAGTGGTCACCTGTGCATCACGGTGATGTGCGGAGCATCGACGCACTGGAGGACGCGTGGACGCCAGCATCTGGCTCTGGACCGGCGTCATCGCCTTCATCCTCGGGATGCTGGCGATCGACCTGCTGGTCTTCCAGAAAGAGACGCACGAAGTCGAGATGCGCGAGGCCGTCGCGTGGAGCGTGGTGTGGATCACCTGCGGGCTCGCGTTCGGCGGGGTGATCTGGGCCATCGGCGGGAGCAAGCCCGCCGGTGAGTACATCGCCGGCTACCTGATCGAGAAGAGCCTCTCGGTCGACAACATCTTCGTCTTCGCCCTCGTGCTGTCGTACTTCGCGGTTCCCCCGAAGCTCCAGCACCGCGTCCTCTTCTACGGCGTCCTCGGGGCGCTCGTGATGCGAGCCATCTTCATCGTGGTCGGCGCGACCCTCCTCGAGCAGTTCCACTGGATGATCTACATCTTCGGCGGCTTCCTGATCATCACGGGGGTCCGCATGGCGCGCCACGGCGACGTCGAGGTGCATCCGGAGAAGAACCCGCTGTTGCGGCTCCTCCGGCGGGTGATCCCGCTCACGCCCGACTACCGGGGCGACAAGTTCTTCGTGCGCGAGGGTGTGCGCCGGTACGCGACGCCGCTGCTGGCCGTCCTCATCGTCGTGGAGACCACAGACGTGGTCTTCGCGGTGGACTCGATCCCGGCGATCTTCGCGGTGACCAAGGACACCTTCATCGTGTTCACGTCGAACGCGTTCGCGATCCTCGGTCTGCGCGCGCTGTACTTCGTGCTCGCAGGGGCGATGGGACGCTTCGTGTACCTCAAGCTCGGACTGGCGACGATCCTGGTCTACGTCGGGATCAAGATGGTGATCTCGGAGTCCTACAAGATCCCGATCGGCATCTCCCTCGGCGTGATCGCCGTGATCCTCACCGTCTCCATCGGTGCGTCGTTGATCAAGACGCGCAACGAACCCGACGGTGCACCGACCCCCGCGCTGCACGAGGAGGCGTCATGAGCCCGACGCAGACCGTCGTCTTCGGCGACGACCATTCGAGGGGCGCCGACGAAGCGTGGGCTTGGGTCTGCGCACAGCGGTGGAGCGGGTGGCGGGCCGAGGTGCTCACCGCGGTGATGCCCCCGGTCGGGCCGCCCCCGGACGCGGCCGACGCCGCGCCCCACGTGTGGGACCCGCCGACGTCCCGGCAGGTCGGAGACACGGGGCTCACCGAGGTCGTGCACCTGCGCGCAGTCGCCGACCCTCGCTACGTGCTGGAGCACCAGGACCACGCCGGTGTGCTGGTCGTCGGACCGGTCGGCAAGGGGTTCCTGAAGTCGATGCATCTCGGGAGCACTGCCGAGCACGTGCTCGGCAACGCGATGGTGCCGGTGCTGGTCGCGCGCGGCTCGTCCCCCGTCCGGCGCGTCCTCGCGGCAGTCGACGGCTCGGACCACGCGCAGCGTGCCGTCGTCGCCCTCGCGTCGATGCCGTGGTACCCGGATCTCGACTCGGTGACGCTCGTCACGATCCCGGAAGGCAAGAAACACGGGGTCGACGCGTTCGACCGCGCGATGTCGGCCCTCTCCGGTGTCTCGGTCGAGACCGTTGCGCTCGAGCGTGGCGAGTCGGTGTGGGAGGCGATCGTCGGTGCGGCGTCGCGCGACCGTGCCGAGCTGGTCGTCGCCGGGACGCACGGGGTCGGCGCGGTCCGTCACATGGTCCTCGGCTCGACGGCGAGCGCGCTGGCGTCGCACGCCCCGTTTCCGGTGCTCTTCGCGCGGGCCCAGACGTCCTGATCCCGGGGCTTCCTGATCCGGGCGTCCTGACGGCGGGATCCTGGAGCGCCCTCGGATCACGCCGTGGGCGCCTCGATGAGCTCGAGGACCGCGCCGTCGGGGTCCGGGAACAGCAGCGCCCGCAGCGCAGGGAGCCCGGGACCCATGTCGAGCGTCGCGGGCGGGGTCCAGCACCGCACACCCACGCGCACGAGCTCGGCGTGGGCGGCGTCGATGTCGTCGGTCAGCAGCGCGAGGCGGAACGGCCCGACGCGGTTCGCCTGCGTGGACGGTGCGCCCGTGGGCGCGGGGCGGTGCCACTGCACGAGGTCGATCGCGAACGTGCCGTCCGCGCGGGGGTCGTCGAGGTAGGCCATCTCCCACTCCGCATCCGGTCCGAGCCCCAGCGCCGACTCGTCCCGTGGGCCGGGCGCGAACCTCGCCCGCGGTACGAACCCGAGCACCTGCTCGTAGAACTCCACCGAACGGTCGAGGTCGGAGCAGTTGATCGCCACGAACGAGAACCGGTCGGCCGCGCCGCTGACGAGCTCGACCGGGGTGCCGTCGGGGTCCGCGGTCACGAACGTCCGCATGGTCGGCGCTCCGGGCATCGTCACCTCGTGGGGTTCGGTGAGGTGCGTGGTGCCCGTGGCGGCGACCCGGGCATGCGTGCGATCGAGGTCGGCCGTCGTGAACCCGAGGCGGGCGAAGCCGAGGGTGTTGGCCTCGTCGGGGGGTGCACCGGTCGGTCGGGGCTCCTGCCACTCCAGCAGGTCGACGACGGCGCCCCCGTACCCGCGGTCGTCGTGGAGGATCCACGCGTCCCACGCAGCGGTGGTGAGCCCGAACGCGTCGCCGGGCTGGGGCGGCGACACCGTGTGGGCCGCAAGGGTGAGCCCGAGCGCGTCGCGGTAGAAGGGGAGCGAGCGTTCGAGCGACGAGCAGTTGACGTTGAGGTGGAACACCCGCGTTGCTGCGATCGTCACCGTCACTCCTGACTACCGGGGCACCGGGCCCCGGAAGGAAGCCGGACGGTAACGTGCCCCAGATGGACGACGCCAGGACTGCCATCGAGCACATCGTGTTCGGATACGCGGAGCGGGTCGACGCCGGCGACTTCGAGGGCGTGGCCGCGCTCTTCGAGCGGGCGCGCTACAAGAGTGGCGGCCCCGATGATCCCGGCGTCGAGGGTGCCGAGCCCGTGCTGAAGATCTTCGAGACGATGGTGCGCCGCTACGAGGACGGGACCCCGCGCACCAAGCACGTCACGACCAACCTCGTCATCGACGCCGACGAGGCGGCGGGCACGGCCGACGCCCGCTCGTACTACACGGTGTTCCAGCAGGTCGGCGACACGCCGCTGCAGCCGATCGTCGCGGGCCGCTACCACGACCGGTTCGCGGTCCTCGACGGCTCCTGGTGGATGGTCGAGCGGGTCATCTTCTGCGACCTCATCGGCGACATCTCCCGCCATCTCACGATCGACCCGTTCGCAGGCAACCGGCCCGCGGGTGGCCCGTCCCCGAGCCGAGGAAGCCCGTGACCAGGATCACCGACCATCCCGACGGTGCCGAGCGCGTCCGCCTCGTCACCTTCGATCGACCCGCGGCGAGGAACGCCTTCGACACCGCGCTCTACGCCGGCGTCGCCGACGCGCTCGACGGGGCGGCCACGAGCGACGACTTCGCCGTCGTCGTGCTCACCGGCGAGGGCACGGCGTACTCGGCCGGGCAGGACCTCGCCGAGATGGGCCGGCTCGGGCGTCCGGACGAGAACGCCGATCCTGCCGACGACGACCGGGTCGCGCACGGCTTCACCCGGTTCATCGAGGCGATCGAGTCGTTCCCGAAGCCGATCATCGCCGCGGTGAACGGGGTCGCCGTCGGGATCGGCACCACGATGCTCCCGTACTGCGATCTCGTGCTCGCCTCCGACGACGCTCGGTTCCGGCTGCCGTTCGCCAGTCTGGGGGTGGTCCCCGAGGCGGGGAGCACGTTCACCCTGCCGTCGGTGATGGGGTGGCAGCAGGCGGCGCACGTGTTCTTCACCGCCGAGTGGCTCGACGTGCGCCAGGCGATCGAGTGCGGGCTCGTGTGGCGGCGATGCTCATCGGCCGACCTCGTGGGGGAGGCGCTCGGGGTGGCTGCCGCGATCGCGAAGATGCCGATCGTGTCGCTCGTCGAGACAAAACGTCTCCTGCTCGCCACGAGGCTCGACGCGGCGCGAGCGGCCCGGGCCAGGGAAGAGGAAGTGTTCCGGGACCTCACCGGCGCCCCCGCCAACCGGGAGGCGATCGCCGCCTTCCTGGAGAAGCGCGAGGCGGACTTCACGAATCTGCCCGAGCGGTAGGCTCGCTGGCGGTCCCACGAGCTCGACCCAGAACCCGGAAAGCCCCAGCGAACCGGAATCGTCCCAGCATCCGAACGAGCGAGGAGCGCGAGATGTCCTGGAAGGTCGTCGTCGACTTCGACGTCTGCGAGAGCAACGCCATCTGCATGGGAATCGCCCCGGAGGTCTTCGAGGTGCGCGACGACGACTTCCTCTACGTCCTCGAGGAGCACCCGGGCGACGATCTCAAGCCGAAGGTCGAGCAGGCGGTACGCCAATGCCCCAAGCAGGCCATCTCGATCGTCGAGGAGTAGTCGGGCCCGCCCGGCAGCCCCCTCAGTGAGCGAGCAACCCGGGATCGTCGACGGCCACGGCCCGGACGCGACGCACCCACCCGGTCCCGAGCTGCGTCGGCTCGCCGACGCGATGCGTCTGGTCGCCGACCAGACCGTGCGCACTGCGGCCGCGCCCGACGTGCTGGCGGACGCGGCTGCCGCGGTCGAGCGAGCAGCCGCGATCCTGGCCCCGCACACGCCGGCGTGGGCGCCGTCGGTCCCTGCGATGCCGGCCACCGAGCTCGATCCGCACGTCTACTTCCCGTTCAGTCCGATCATCGGCTGGTACAGCCCCCTCGCTCCGCCGATCCAGTGCGTCCCGCAGGAAGGGGGCGGGGTCGTCGGGCACGGCGCGCTCGGTGCGGCGTACGAAGGGCCCCCTGGGTGCGTCCACGGTGGGATGATCGCCGAGATCTTCGACGAGATGCTCGGCGTGGCGAACATCACCGCGGGGGTCGGCGCGATGACCGGCACACTGACGATCGTCTACCGCAGCCCCACGCCGCTCTACACCGAGCTGCGCTTCGAGGCCGAGACCGAGTCGATCGAAGGGCGCAAGGTCCACACGCGCGGCACGCTGCATGCCGGGGACCGGCTGTGTGCGGAGGCCCACGGGATCTTCATCCAGGTCGCCCGCGAGAACTTCGCCGATCACGCGCTCGGCCACGGGGGCCGCGCCCAGTGAGCCGTCCGTCGGCTCGAAGGCGCCCATGACCGAGCGACGCGTCGCACTCGGCGGACCGGTGAACTTCCGCGACCTCGGCGGTTACGCGACGGCAGACGGACGACGCGTCGCGTGGCGGCGGCTCTATCGGAGCGACTCGCTCCACCACCTGGTTCCCGAGGATGGTCCGCTGCTCCACGCCCGAGGGATCGCGACCGCGATCGACTTCCGCGCCGGCGACGAGCTCGATCGGATCGGGATCGGTCGGCTCGGTGAGCTCGACATCCGTCACGTCCACCTCCCGACCGTGGACCAGGTCCTCCACACCGTCCGGCCGCCGGACCGGGAGATGCCGAGGTCGGCGGCCGAGGTCTACCTCCACATGCTGCGCGGTGGTGCCATCGCGTACGCCGCCGCGCTCCGCACGATCGCAGAGGCCGACGTGCTTCCCGCCGTCTACTTCTGCATGGCCGGCAAGGACCGAACCGGGGTGTTCTCGGCGATCGTGCTCGGGCTCCTCGGCGTCTCCGACGACGACATCGTCGCCGACTACGTGCTCACCGAAGAGGTCGTCGAGACGATCCACGCGCGTGGCCGGGTCTCGCACCCCGACGCGGCCGACCACTGGAAGGACCTGCCCGAGGACCTCATGGGCGCCAAGGCCGCCAGCATGGAAGGGCTCGTGGCCGGCGTGCACCGGGACTGGGGTGGCTGGGGCAACTACGTGGAGGACATCGGCGTCGATCGCCCGGTCGTCGACGCGCTCCGCGCCCAGCTCCTCGAGCCGAACGCCGACCACCGTCCCTGAAGCCGAATCCTCGAGGAGACGCATGACCCGCTTCGGACTCCAGCTCCCCAACTTCAGCCTCGGGGTGCCCGACACCGACCTCTTCGAGCGCTTCGCCGATCTCGCAGTGGCCGGCGAGGAGAGCGGATTCTCGTCGCTCTGGGTGATGGACCACCTGTACCAGCTCCCGGCACTCGGAGGCGAGGACGAGCCGATGCTCGAGGCGTACACGCTCCTCGGTGCCCTCGCTGCCCGCACGAGCACGGCGCAGCTCGGGACGCTGGTCACCGGCGTCACGTACCGGAACCCGGCGCTCCTCGCGAAGCAGGTCACGACGCTCGACGTCATCAGCGGCGGGCGGGCGATCCTCGGGATCGGGGCCGCATGGCACGACATCGAGCACGTCGCGTTCGGGTTCGACTACCCGTCGGACCGTGAGCGGCTCGACCGGCTCGAAGAGGCGTTGCAGATCTGTCGGGGGATGCTCACCGACGACGTGACGAACTTCGCCGGCGAGCACTACCGCGTCGCGAGCGTGAAGAACCTGCCCCGACCGATCCGCTCGGGTGGCATCCCGATCATGGTCGGCGGTGGTGGTGAGAAGCGGACCTTGAAGCTCGTCGCGCAGTACGCCGACGCTTGCAACGTGGCCGGCGACCTCGAGACGGTCCGTCACAAGCTCGAGGTGCTGCGCGGTCACTGCGAGGCCGTCGGTCGTGACCCGTCCGGGGTCACGACGACGCGGCTCGGCGCCATGTTCCTCGTCGACACGCCGGAGCAGGCGGTGGAGACGCGCGAGATGATCGTCGGCCTGGCCGACGAGGAGTTCGCCGCCGCGTGCACGATCGGCGACGACGACGGCGTGGTGGAGCAGGTCGCCGCGCTCATCGACGCCGGCGTGCAGGAGCCGATCTTCAACATGCCGTTCGCCGACGCCGCGACGATCCGACGCGCCGGCGCGCTCCTGACGGGCGCGTTCGGCTGAACGGTACGAGGGCGCGTGGCGATCGAGCCCGACACCAAGGACTGGACGTGGGTGCTCGACCGGCCCTGCCCGGAGTGCGGGTTCGAGGCGGCCGCGTTCGAGCGGACCGACGTCGGTGCCATGATCCGCGCAAGTGTGCGCGAGTGGGAGCGGCTGCTCTCCGACCCCGGCGCTCGTGACCGGTCGGTTCCCGACCGGTGGTCGGCCCTCGAGTACGCCTGTCACGTGCGCGACGTGTTCCGCCTCTACGACGACCGCCTGGTGCTGATGCTGACGGACGACGACCCGGAGTTCGCGAACTGGGACCAGGACGCGACGGCGGTGGCCGACCGCTATGGCGAGCAGGCCCCGGTCGTCGTCGCCGCCGAGCTCGCCGCCGCGGGCGAGGCGTTGGCTGCGAGCTTCGACGCGCTGGGGAAGGACCAGTGGACGCGGACGGGACGGCGCAGCGACGGCGCGTCGTTCACCGTGGAGTCGTTCGCCCGCTACTTCGTCCACGACCCGATCCACCATGTCCACGACGTGGAGACCGCGGCGGGGTAAGCGCCCGCGCCGAGATCGCTCGAGATCGCTTCGGGGTTCGGTGTCACACCCCCGGCGTATCGTCGTCGCCATGAGCATGATCGAACACACGTTCGCTCTCGAGACCGAGCGTACCGGAGCCGAGGACGCCGAGCCCTTCGACTTCCGGGCGCGGGTCGATGCGCTGCGCTGCCGGTCCACGAAAGATCTGCGCAGGGTCGTTGCTGATGCCCGACGTGAGCAGCAGCGATGGCATCTCGAGGAGCTGGCCGCGATCCGGGTTCTCGACGACCGGCAGGCCCTCGACGCCCTCCCCGACGCGACCATCTCGGCCCGCACCGCGAAGGCCGACCGCGAGGTCGCGCGGGCGCTGGAGTCCCTGCCGGCGGTGAGCGCGGCGGCCCACGAGGGCTCCCTGTCCTGGGACCAGCTCGCCCCGCTCACGAAGGTGGCCACCCCGGCCTCGGACGCCGAGTGGGCCCAGCGAGGCCCGAACGTCGCGCCGGCGGAGCTGCAGCGGCTGGCCCGCCAGGCCCAGAAGGTCACCGCCGCCGACGCGGAAGCTCGGCGGGCGGCGCGCGCGGTGTTCACCTGGCGCGAAGCCGAGACCGGCATGGCCTGCGGACGCTGGGCGCTCCCCGACGTCGACGGCGTGCTCGTCGACAAGGTCCTCGACCACATGGCCGAGCGCATGCGCCCCGCGAAGGGCCTGGCGTGGGACTCGCTGGCCCACCGCAAGGCCGATGCGCTCGTCGAGCTCGCCCGCACCTACGCCGACGCACAGCCCGCCGGGCGGTTCCGCGTCGAGATCGTCCAGATCACCGATGTGCGCGGCGAGACGCGCGCCGAGGTCGAAGGGGTCCCGATCGCGGTCGAGACCGTCAGCACGATGTGGCCCGATGCGAAGGTCCGCGACGCGGTCCTCGACAACATGGGCACCCACACCACCCGGCGACCCCGGACGGCGCTCCCCGTGGATGTCGAACACCACGTCCGCCGGCGCGACCGCGTGTGTCGGGTCCCCGGCTGCGAAGCCACCCGCAACCTCCAGATCCACCATACGAACGCGATCTGCGATCACGGTGACTCGCACGATCCCTGCGAGCTCTGCGGCGTGTGCCCACCACACCACGCGATCCTCGAACCCCACGGTCCCTACCGGCTCGTCGGCAACGCCGAGGACCCCGACGGCCTCCGCCTGGTGCATCGCGACGATCCGCCACCCCACGAGCAGGCCCGGGACGGACCCGCACGCTGAGCGCGGCGCCGGTCCGAGCGGTGGACGCGCGCAGCCGCCGCCGGTCACGTCGAGACGACACGGGTCGAGCAGGACCACGGGTACGGTCGCACGGTGTCCTGGGTGGCGGTGGCGTCGATCGGCGTGGGCGCGGTGCTCGCGAGCTGGGCGCTGCTGATCCTGCTCGCCCGGCGCCTGCCGCCCGGGACGGTGAAGGACCTCGCCGCGATCCTGCCTGCGTGTGCGACCACGATGTGGCGCCTGCGGCGCGACCCGGCGATCCCGTTCCGGGCGAAGGCCGCCCTCGTCGTCGCCGGGATCTGGGTGGTCTCGCCGATCGACCTGATCCCGGAGTTCGTCCCGGTGATCGGTCCGCTCGACGACGTCGTGGTCGTCGCGCTGGCACTCCGGTACGCGGCCCGTCGCGTCCCCCGCGCGGTGCTCGAGGGCGCCTGGGCCGGCAAGCCGCGTCTCCTCGACCAGCTGCTCGGAGCCGCGCCCCCGGCCGGCTGACCAGGCGCGGCCGGAGCGCCAGGGCCAGGGGCGCGAGGGCCAGGGGCGCGAGGGCCAGGGGCGCGAGGGCCAGGGGCGCGAGGGCCAGGGGCGCTAGGGGCAAGAGCGCCGGGTGACGCCGACCTCGGCGGTCCAGCCGAAGCGGTCGTGGCGGGAGCCGTCGCACGCGAGCAGCTCGAACCCGTCGGCCGACCAGACGTAGATCGCGTCCTGGTCGAAGCGCGCCGCGAGGGCCAGCGCGTCGTCGATCGACGTGTCGAGCAGGAGGACGCCGTCCTCGGTGTGGGAGCCGCCGGGTTCGCCGCCGACGGCCGGCCACCATGTCCAGCCGTGTCGGGCGACGTCGTCGAGCAGCGCCTCGTGGCGACGCGCGTTCGTCGCGTCGTCGATCACCGGGCCGCCGGGGTTGTGCGCGGTCACGAACGACGCCGGCGCGTCGAGCGGGAAGTCGCCCTCGACCGCACCGTCGGTACGCGGCCCCACCGAGATCGCCCCCGACGAGTCGGTGGGGCCCGGGGGCCAGCACGTGAAGCCGGCACCCGCGTACTCGTCCCAGTGGACGTCCTGGATCGTCGACACGCGTCAGATCGCGCGCTCGGCGCCTTCCCAGTACGGGTCGCGGAGCTTGCGCTTGTAGAGCTTGCCGTTGGGGTCGCGGGGCATCTCGTTCGTGAAGTCGATCGACTTCGGGGTCTTGAACTTCGCGAGCCGGTCCTTGCACCATTCGAGGATCTCGGCCTCGAGCTCGGGCGATCCGGTGGAGCCGTCGATCGGCTCGACGACGGCCTTGACCTCCTCGCCCCAGTCGGCGTGAGGGATGCCGAACACCGCGACGTCGGCGACCTTCGGGTGCAGGATCAGCTCGCTCTCGATCTCGGCCGGATAGATGTTCGCTCCGCCGGAGATGATCATGTCGGTCTTGCGGTCCGACAGGAACAGCCAACCGTCCTCGTCGAGGTAGCCGACGTCGCCGACGGTGAAGTACTTGCCCTGGCGGCTCTTGTCGGTCTTGTCCTTGTCCTTGTAGTACTCGAAGTTGCCCGTCATCATGTGCATGTAGACGGTACCGATCTCGCCGGGCGGCAGCTCGTTGCCCTCGTCGTCGAGGATCACGACCTCCGAGATCGGCCACGCCTGTCCAACCGTCCCCGGGTGCTCGAGCCAGTCCTTCGCGAACACGAGCGTCCCGCCGCCTTCGCTCGCCGCGTAGTACTCGTCGATCACCGGGCCCCACCAGTCGAGCATCTGGCGCTTCACCTCGGGCGGGCACGGGGCGGCCGCGTGCACCATGTGACGGAGCGACGACACGTCGTACGTCGCGCGCTCCTCCTCCGGGACGGCGAGCAGGCGCACGAACTGCGTCGGCACCATGTGCGTGTTCGTCACCTTGTACTTGTCGATCAGGTGGAGCATCTGCTGCGGCGTCCACTTGTCCATCACGACGACCGTGTGCCCGATGTGGATCGCGGCACCCGCGAAGACCAGCACCGCCGTGTGGTAGAGCGGCGAGCCGCAGATGTGGACGTTGTCGTCGAACGGCTGGAGGCCGAACAGGAACAGCATCCCCCCGAAGCCGTTGCCGGCCGCCTCCGGGTCGATGCCCGGGAGGGGTCGGCGCACGCCCTTGGGCTTGCCCGTCGTGCCCGACGTGTAGTTCATGACGTTGCCCGCCGTGCGGTGCTCCGGGGTGGTGCTCGGCTGACCGTCCTTGAGCTCGGCGTAGCTGCGGAACCCGGCGATGTCGCCGCCGACCGCGAACCGTCCCTCGGCAGGGAAGCCGATCTCGTCGGCGGCCGCGGTGGCATGCTCGGCGAAGCTCGCGTGCGAGATGAACACCTTCGCCTCGCAGTCCTGCACGATGTACGCGATCTCGGGTCCGACGAGGTGCCAGTTGATCGGGATCAGGTAGAAGCCGGCCTGGGTGACGGCGAGGAACAGCTCGAAGACCTCGGCGCTGTTCGGCAGGAGCATCGCGACCGCGTCGCCCTCCTGCATGCCCAGCGCCCGCAGGCCGTGCACGACCTGGTTGCAGGACGCCAGGAGCTCACCGGCGGGGATCTCGCGCTCGTCGGGGTCCACGAGCGCGAGGTGGTCGGGCATGGCCTCGGCGATCTTCCAGAAGCCCAGGGGCGGGGCGTCGGTCACGGGTGCACTCCTCGGCGGCGGGTGCGGGCGAGGCCGACGGTTGGTCCTGCTCCGCCGACGAAGTAGAACATGTTCCGATCCGGGGCGGCAAGGCGTGCCGGGCGGGACGGGCCGCCGTGACCGGGCCCAGGAGCCGAGCGCGATGCACCGATGACGGCGGGGCTGCTCGAGGGACGGGGCGCGATCGTGTCCGGCGTGGGCCCGGGCATGGGTCGCGCCATCGCGCTCGAGCTCGCCGGTGCCGGTGCCGACGTCGTACTCGGGGCCCGGCGGGAGTCGTCGTGGCGACCCGTCGCCGAGGAGATCGAAGCTCTCGGTCGGCGGGCCCTCGGGGTCCCGACCGACATCCGCGACCCCGAGCAGGGGAGACGCCTCGCAGAGACCGCCGCCGAGGAGCTCGGGCGGATCGACGTGGTCGTGAACAACGCCTTCGCCGAGGAGGACTGGCGCGAGCCGTTCGACGGGTTCGACCCGGAGCGGTGGCGCGAGCCGATCGACGTCAACGTCTTCGGCGCACTCGCACTGAGCCAGGCGTGCGTCCCGCACCTGCGCGCGGCCGGCGGTGGCTCGATCGTGATGATCACCACGCTGTCGGTGAAGAACCCGATCCCGTTGCTCGCAGGCTACGCGGCGTCGAAGCGGGCGCTCACCACGGCCGCGCAGGTCCTGGCGAAGGAGCTCGGGTCGGCGAAGATCCGGGTGAACTGCGTCGCCCCCGGCCACATCCGAGGCCGTTCGCTCGACGAGTACTTCGCCTGGATCTCCGAGCAACGCGGGACGACCCCCGAGGTCGTGGCGGGTGAGATCGCCGCCCAGAACGCGCTGCCGCACCTGGCGAGCCCCGAGGAGATCGCGCCCGCGGTCCTGTTCTTCGCGTCCGACCTCTCCCGCGTGATCACCGGCCAGACCCTCGACGTGAACTGCGGCCGCACCATGTCCTGACCCCCGATGTCCTGACCCCCGATGTCCTGACCCCCGATGTCCTGACCCCCCATCGTCCCGTGTTGATGCGTCCCTCACCCGCACATTGCGGGGTGAGGGACGCAGGTCCGGAAACACTCGCCCTTCGAGCAGGAGCCTGCACATGCTGTTGGAGAACAAGCGATGCATCGTTTCGGGCATCGGCCCCGGTCTGGGCCGCGAGATCGCGCTCGCGTTCGCTCGTGAGGGCGCCGACGTCGCCCTCGGCGCGCGCACCGAGTCGACCCTCGAGCAGGTGAAGGGCGAGGTCGAGGCGCTGGGTCGAACAGCCGTGATGTCGCGCACTGACATCACCGACCAGGGTGAGTGCGACGGTCTCGTCGAGGCGTGTGTCGACGCGTTCGGCGGTGTGGACGTGCTCGTGCACAATGCGTTCGCCCCCGACGTGTTCCAGATGTTCGAGGACGTCGATCTCCAGGCCTGGCGAACGATGATGGACGTGAACCTCTTCGGCAGCCTCCAGCTCACCAAGTCGGTGATCCCGGTGATGAAGGAGCAGCAGTCGGGATCGATCGTGTTCGTGAACTCGATGATCGTGCGCAAGGTGCTCCCGCTGCAGGGTGGGTACGCCACGTCGAAGGGTGCCCTGATGACGGCCGCCCAGGTGCTCGCGAAGGAGCTCGGGCCCTACAAGATCCGCGTGAACTCGATCGTCCCCGGCTGGATGTGGGGTCCGTCGGTCGAGGGGTACTTCAAGATGATGGAGGCCCAGACCGGCAAGACGGTGCAGGAGTCCTACGACGAGATCGCGGCCGCCATCACGCTCGGCGAGATCCCACCCGACGACGACTGCGCGAACGCGGCGGTGTTCTTCGCGTCGGACATGTCGTCGGTGATCACCGGTCAGGCGCTCGACGTGAACGGCGGCGAGGTCTTCCACTGATCTGTCCTGCCCGGGGCGGGCGGCGGTACCCTTCGACGGTGAGACCGGGGCGACGAACGGACGGCGGCCGAACAGGGGTGACGTGATGGCACGGCTCGACCTCCCACCGAACCAGGGCGACCAGGAGCTACCGGAGATCGCACGGGTCTGGGCCCTGCGCCCCGAGCTCGGGGGTCCGGTCGCGGCGCTCTCGGCGGCGGTCTACGAGCAGAGCCAGATCCCGGCCCGGGTTCGCGAAGCAGTCCGGATGCGGATCGCGCAGATCAACGACTGCCCCATCTGACTGGGGTGGCGGATCCCGCAGTTGCGGGACCAGGGCGTCACCGAGGAGATGTATGCGCACGTCGATTCGCACCGTGACCATCCGGAGTACTCCGACGCCGAGCGAGCCGCGATCGAGTACGCCGAGCTCTTCTGCCTCGACCATCTCGCGATCGACGACGCATTCATGAGCCGCCTCCGCAGTCACTTCACCGACGCCGAGGTCCTCGACCTCACCATCTGCATCGGGAACTTCCTCGCATTCGGGCGCCTCACCCAGGTGCTGAAGCTCGATCAGCAGTGCGACCTGCCGTGAGTGTCTCCGGCACGGTCGACCTGTTCGACCTGTCGCTGTTCGCGGACGGCCCGCCCCACGACACGTTCCGTCGCCTGCGCGACGACGCGCCCGTGTGCTTCCTCCCTGAGGAGGACGGCCCCGGGTACTGGGGGGTCTTCCGTCACGAGGACGTCGTGGCGGTCTCGCGCGATGCCGCAACCTTCCGGTCCTCCCCGCGGGTGTTCATCAAGGACCCGGCGGAGCCGGTCGCCGACGACCAGATCCTCATCAACATGGATCCCCCTCGTCACACGAAGCTGCGCAAGATCGTGAATCGTGGTTTCACTCCGCGTCAGGTCGCGCTCCTGGAGCCGAGGGTGCGCGCGCTCGTCGGAGAGCTGCTGGACGCGGCGGCGGCGTCGGGGACCTTCGACCTCGTCGAAGACGTGGCCGTGGAGCTGCCGCTCCAGGTGATCGCCGAGCTCGTCGGCGTGCCGCAGGAGGACCGCCATCGGGTCTTCGCGATGACCGAGGTCATGATGAGCGTCGGGGATCCGGACCTCGGGTACACCGAGGCCGACGCACACGTGGCGATGAGCGAGATGTTCGCGTACGCCGACGCGCTGGCGCAGGCCCGCACCGGGGCGCCCGGCGACGACTTGCTCAGCCTCATCCTGCGTGCCGACGTCGACGGCGAGGCCCTCACATCGATCGAGACCGACTTCTTCTTCATGTTGCTCATGAACGCCGGGAGCGAGACGACCCGCAACCTCATCACCGGGGGCATGCTGGCGCTCTTCGAGCACCCGGAGCAGCGTGAGCGCCTCGACGGCGATCGAACACTCGTGCCGACGGCGGTGGAGGAGATGCTCCGCTGGGTCACGCCCGTGATGCACTTCCGGCGCACGGCCGCGACTCACGCGGTTCTCTCCGGTCAGCGGATCGCCGAAGGCGACAAGGTGGTCCTGTGGTACCCGTCGGCGAACCGCGACGAACGCGCTTTCCCGGACGCCGATCGCTTCGACGTCGGCCGCACGCCGAACGAGCATGTCTCGTTCGGTGCTGGTGGTCCGCACTTCTGTCTGGGAGCCAGCCTGGCTCGACTCGAGGCGCGCGTCCTGTTCGAAGCGATCCTGGATCGGATGCCGGCACTCGCACCCGCCGGCCCGGTTCGACGGTTGGGCTCGAACTTCATCAACGGGATCACGTCGCTCCCCGTGCGAACCGGCGGGTGAGCACCACGCCGGACGCGCCGCTCGCCGGACGCGTCGCCGTCGTCACCGGCACCCGACTCGCACTCGGGCGGGGGATCAGCGACGCGCTCCGGGATGCCGGCGCCGCGGTCGGCGAGATCGGCGACGATGCCCTCGCGACCCGAGGCGACGCGGTCGCGGCGTTCGCCGCGGTGGCCGTGGAGCACGGTGGTCCCGTCGACATCGTCGTGCACACCGCGATGCCGGACGTCGCGTTCGAGCAGACCCCCTTCGAGCAGGTCGACGATGAACGATGGGGCGCGGTCTGGGAGGGCGCGATGGAAGGCGCGATCCACGTGCTGCAGGCCGGCTACGAGCAGATGCGCGGCCGGGGCGGGCGGTTCGTGTTCGTGACGCCGACGGTCTCGATGTCGGGTGCCGCCGGTCTCGTGCCGTACACGACCGCGGTCGAAGGTCAGCGCCTGCTCGCGAAGGCCGCGGCGCGCCAGTGGGGCCCGGAGGGCATCACCGTGAACTGCCTCGCACCGGCACCCGAGCACGTCCCGATCGGGGTCGAGAGCGTCGCCGTGTCACTCGCACCGCCCGCGCTCGGTGGGCCCGGCGATGTGCGCGCCGATCTCGGTCCCATCGTGGTGTTCCTCGCCGGTGCGGCGGGTCACGCGCTCACGGGTGCGACCTTGAGCGCCGACGGTGGTGTCTGGATGGCGCCGTGAGCGACGCCTCGCTCGCGGGACGGACCGCGGTGGTGACCGGTGCCGGCCAGGGCGTGGGGGAGGGAATCGCCCGCTCGCTCGCGGCTGCGGGCGCGAACGTCGTCGTCGCGGCGCGGCGAGCCGAGACCGGCGAGCCGGCGGCCGAGGCGATCCGCGACCGTGGCCACGAGGCGGTCTGCATCGTCACGGATGTCACCGACCGGGACTCGATGGCCGCGTGTGTCGACGCGACCGTCGAACGCTACGGCGGGCTAGAGATCATGGTGCACAACGCGTTCCGAGGCGCCACGCCCCACCGGGTCGAGGATCTCGACGCCGACCTCTGGCGCCACAACTCCCGAACCGCGGTGTGGGGCTCGTACTACAGCGCGGTCCTGGCGTTCCCCCATCTCGTCGGCGCGGGCCGCCGCGGTCGCCTCGTGCTCGTCACCTCGCCGTCGGGGGTCGAGGGGAGCGTGAACATCCCGGCCTACTCGCCGGTGAAGGCGGCCCAGCGCGCGATGGCCAAGAGCCTCTCGCGGGAGTGGGGACCACACGGGATCACCGTGAACTGCATCGCGCCCGTCGCCGAGACGCCGGCGCTCACGACCGCGTTCGCCGCGAACCCCGTGCTCAAGGAGCGGGTCGAAGCCCGCACGTCGCTCGGGAGGATCGGTGATCCGGAGGCCGACATCGGGTCGGTTGCCCGATTCCTCGCGAGCGACGACGGTGGGTACGTGACCGGTCAGACGATCGTCTGCGACGGCGGCAGCTTCATGGGACTGTGAAGGGCGATGCTCATCCGTAGATCGTTCGGAGCACGTCCATCGCGTCGGCGACCACGTCCGCGTCGGAGCGGGTCTCGAGGTCGCGCGCGTAGGTCGCGGCGTTGAACCCGAGCAGGATCGGCTCGCCGGTCACCCGGGAGAAGTCGTACCACTCGTTCCAGCGTCCCTTGACCGACGAGACGTAGCCGAAGAGGTCCACGTCCGGATCCCAGAACACTCGCGGGAAGCGGAGCCACAGCTTGTCGAGCACGCCCATCCCGAGCCGTTCGATCGCACGTCGGTTGGGCGCCGGCAGGGCGGGGACGAATTCGACCGCACCCGCCTGCAGGACGCCGAGCGGCAACGTGACGACGACGTGGGCGCCCGGAACGGCCTCGCCGTTCGCGACCACCGACACGCCCGCGGCGTCCCAGGCGACCTGCGTCACCACTCGGCCGGTCCGCACGTCGAGTCCCTCGGCGAGCAGCCGCGGGAGCCACCGGTACCCGGTCTCGGGGAACAGCACGTCGCTGCCGTCGAAGCCGCTGCCCGCATCCCACCAGAACAGCGAGAGCTCGTGGACGTCGCCTGCGTACTCGTGCTCGATCGTCGTGTTGACGGAGTAGTCGAGGCCGAGCAGCTCCCGCGGTGTCCAGTCGCCGTCTCGCGCGACCACGGCGTCGATGGCCGCGCCGAGCGAGATGTCGTCGTCGAGCTCCTCGCGCGGGTCCTCGATCTCGTTCGCGAAGTACCGCAAGGTGCGCTCCAGGTTCCGCGTGGCACGGCGGGAGAGGGGCGAGCCGTCCGGCCCGTAGACGATGCCGTTCTCGTAGTCGGTGACCGCTGTCGGGACGTCGTGATCGCGCGCCAGTGCCGCGATCGGGTTCCCGTGGATCCCGTGGATCCATGATGCCCCGAGGTCGAGGGGGAGACCGAGGCGCGCGTCGGTGACGACCCGCCCACCGATCCGGTCGCGCGCCTCGAGCACGACCACCTCGTACCCCCGGCGGTGCAGGGAGCGTGCCGCCGCGAGGCCCGCGACGCCGGCACCCACGACGACCACGCGGGCGCCGTCCGTGGCCTCGCCCGCGACCTCGTCGGCCGCTCGACGACCCGACAGATATGCGCCGTGCACGGTGGCCGCGTGGCCGGGCGACGTCGCCTCGCCGGCGAAGAACACCCGATCCACGCGCTCGTCGCCCAGTGGCTCGGCGAGGGCGCGTCGGCTGTCGTTCGTGGCACCCACGCCGATGAACGAGTAGGAGCCGCGCGAGTGCGGATCGGAGGCCCAACGAGTGAAGAGGAACCCTTCGGGGTCCGGGACGCCACGTCGGGCCGAGCGCGCACGCGGCGCCGAGAGCCCGGTGGCGGTCGTCCCGGCGAGTGCGATGGCGCCACCGAGGAACCCCCGTCGGCTGATCGGGTGTCCCCTCACCGGGTTCGAGCCGCAGTGCTCCGCACCGCCGCAACGGCGCGATCGTGCAGCGCCTCGGGCGTGACGACCTCGTCGACGAGACCGATCGCGCGCGCGTGCTCGGCGTCGACGGTGCCGTCGCGCAACAGCAACGCAAGCACGGTCCGGCGGCCGGCGCGGCGGGCGATCGAGACGGTGCCGCCCGCGCCGGGGACGAGACCCATGGCCTGTTCGGGCAGTCCCAGCCGCGTGTCTTCGGCGGCAACCACGTGCCGCGCGAACGCGGGCAGCTCGATCCCCGCACCGAGGCACGATCCGTGCAGCGCGACGACGAGGCGATCGGCGATCGCCGCGACGGCGAGCGCCAGCGAACGATCGAGACGGACGAGGTGCGCGAGCGCGGGATCCGGGAACGTGCCGAACTCGTCGAGGTCGCCTCCGGAGCAGAACGACGGGCCCTCACCCCGAAGCAGAACGGGTGCGTCGGTCGCCGCCGCGTCGACCAGCGCGGCATGGAGCGCGTCCCGCATGCGCACGTCGAGCGCGTTGTGGCGTGGGCCTCGGACGAGCACGATCTCGCGGTGTCCGGCGTGCTCCTCGACCCGGACGCGCGGTGCGTCCGCGTCGGGCACCGAGTCGACCGGTGGCCGCAGCGCGCGCCAGGAGCGGAACTCGGGCCCGGCTTGCAGTCCCGAGTAGGTGGCCGACTCGGCGACGAGGCCGTCGAAGAGGGGACGGGGTGCGGCGCGGAGGAGGACCGCGGCGGCGACGGCCGCGAGGGGGGCACGGTGGAACGCGGCCCGCACGTCGTCGGTGGCGCCGGCCGTGACCGTCAGGTCGAACGGTTCCATCGTCGCGGTGGGAGGGGCATCGAGGGCGACGGTGACCGCCGCGATCGTCGCGAGTGCGCGTGCGGTGGGGACGGGGAGGGGATCGGGGAAGGCGCCGCGCACCTCGACGAGCGTGGGGCCGTCGACGACGTCGCGCAGGAGCTCGGCGACGACGATCGGCTCGGCTCCGAGGAGCGCGGCGTCGAGCGTCGCGACGCCCAACGACGCGTCAGTCCGAGGAGGGCAACGGCTTGGCCTGCGCGATCTCCATCGGCTGGCCATGGCACTCGAGCGCGCCCTCGCCGGTCTTCGTCACGAGGACCGTGGCATCGCACTCGGCGCACTGGTAGCGCTTGCCGAGGAGGTTCGCCATGTCAGGATCCTTCCCGGGGAGCCATCACCTTGTCGCAGCAGGAGACCTCGCCGTCGGTGCCCTTCACGACGATGATCTCGGTACCGCATTCGGGGCACTGGAGTCGGGAGCCCACGGCGACTGGCGACATGCGGGCAGACTAGCGAAATGACCGCGCGCCGCCCCGACCGAGCAGGCGATCGCAGGGATCCCGGCGCCGGGTACCGAGATCTGCGCTTCGAGGTCCGGGACCGGGTCGCGATCGTCACCCTCGACCGGCCGGACCGGCGCAACGCCTTCACCGGCGCCATGGGGGACTCGCTCGGGCGGGCCTACGAGCGCTGCGACCTCGACGACGAGATCCGGGCCGTCGTCGTGACCGGCGCGGGCGACGCCTTCTGCGCCGGCGCGGACCTGGGCGGCGGCGGTGACACGTTCGCCGCGCCGAGCGAGGCCCGGCGGGAGTTCACCGCGTCGCCGGTGCAGCCGACAGCGTGGGAGATCCGCAAGCCCGTCATCGCCGCGATGAACGGTCACGCAATCGGGATCGGGATGACGTTGGCGCTCCACTGTGACCTGCGGGTCATGGCGACCGGCGCGAAGTACGGGATCGTCCAAGTGCGGCGGGGCGTCCTGCCCGATGCGCAGTCGCACTGGACGCTGCCCCGCGTGGCGGGCTTCGCGCACGCCGCCGAGCTGTTGCTCACCGGACGTCACTTCAGTGCGGAGGAGGCGCTGGCGATGGGGATCGCGTGCCGGGCACTGCCGGCCGACGACGTGGTCCCCGCGGCGCTCGGGATCGCACGCGACATCGCCGACAACACGGCCCCGCTGTCGGTCGCGCTCTCGAAACGGCTCCTGTGGAGCGATCCGGCGTTGACGGCCGAGGAGACCGAGCAGCTCGAGACCGACTACCACCGCGTGCTCATGGGAGGTGCCGACGCCACGGAAGGCGTGCTCGCCTTCCTGGAACGGCGTCCGCCCCGGTGGACGCTGAGCCCGACACACGACTGGCCGCTGGAGTCGTGAGCGAAGCCGTCAGCCGTCGAGGCGCAGGATGCGGCGGGCGTTGCCGTGGAGGAACGGCTCCCAGACCTGCTCCCGCAGCGGCACCCGCGCGAGCTGGTCGAAGATCGTCTCGTACGAGAGTCCCATCGGGAAGTAGCCCGCGAAGAGGATCTTGTCGGCTCCGCGCGTGTTCGCGAAGTCCACGATCTCGGTGGGGTAGTACCTCGGCGCGAACGCGCTGGTGGAGTAGTGCAGTCCGGGCCACTTCAGCATCAGCTTCACTGCGAGGTCGGCCCACGGCTCGGCGCCGTGGCGCATCACCACGACGAGGTCGGGGAACTCGTAGCAGACGACGTCGAGGGTGTCGACGCGCTGGGGCGAGAACGGCACTCGCGGGCCAGGCACGCCGACCGTGAGGAAGATCGGGATGCCGAGCTCGACGCATGTCGCGTACACCGGGAACCACGCGGCATCGTCGTAGGCGCGCTGGGGGAACGTGCCCGCCGCGAATCCTGTTGCCGCAACCACACCCCAGTCCTCGACGGCGCGTCGCAGGGTCGTGAGCGCGCCGACTCCCTGGCCGGGGTCGACGTCGAACGATCCGAGGATGCGATCGGGGTGGGCCCCGAGCGCGGCGATCGCGGGCTCGTTCCCCTCCGAGATCGGAACGAGTGCCCGCTCGACGCCGAACCGGTCCATCTCGGCGAGCACCGCTCCGATGGGGTCGTCGGCGAAGCGTGCGTCGGGCAGGTGCTTGAACATGTACGAGGCCGGATGCGCGAACCCCTCGAGCGACTCCCGGTCCTTGAGGAGTGGGCGGAGCTGGTCACGCCACGAGTCGTCCCCCGGCGCGGGCGGCAGGCCCACCATCGTGTCGACGATGCGCCCGAACGCGCCTCCGAGCGACATGGTGTCGGCTAGAACCCGGCCGCGTCCGGTGGGGGACCCGGGCTCTCGAGGTCGAGCATGTCGGCGAGCACGCGCGTGACGGCGTTGTTGTCGGCCATGTCGGAGTCGGTGGGGAGGATCTCGAACTCGGTGAGCAGCGCCCCGAGTCGCATCATCACGACGGCGAAGCGCAGCCCGCCGAACACCTCGTAGAACTCGAGGTCGCGTGCCGCCCGTCCGCTCGTCACCTCGTACCGGGCCACGACCTCCTCGCGGGTCGGGAAGCCCTCCAGGCGCGGCGCCGGCATCCCCTCGTGGAAGTGACGGTCGACGAAGAGCCACCATCCGAGGTCCATCATCGGGTCGGCCAGCGTCACCATCTCCCAGTCGAGCACTGCCGCGACGCGGTACTCGTCGTCGAAGAGCTGGTTGTTGATCCGCGCGTCACCCCAGCAGAGCGCGATCTCGGGGTCCGCAGACGGTGCGTGCTCCCGAACCCAGTCGAGCGTCGCCTGCGCGACGCGTGGTGCCGGTCGGCTCGGGTCGGCCCACGCGAACGACGCCTCGTAGTAATGGAGCTGCTGCTCGAACCCGAGTGACCCGTACTGGGGCTTGTCGAGGAACTCGAACCCCAGGCCCCGCCAGTCGACCGCGTGCACCGCGCACATCGCGTCGACGCCGTTCTCGACGAGGGCACGCCGCTGCGCCGGGGTGGACTCCTCGAGGAGCCAGCCGCCCATCGTGTACGGAGGTGTGTCGGTGGGGGCGCGGCCGGCGACGGCATCCATCACGAAGAAGGGTGCGCCCAGGTGCGACGGGCTCTCCTCGTACCAGCGCATGCGGGGCACCGGGACGTCCGTGCGCTCGCCGAGCGCGCGCAGCACCCGGAACTGCGACTCGAAGTCGGCCTCCATGAACACCGTGTGCTGGGTCGGCTTCACCCGGAGGACGAGCGGCTCCGTGACCGGGGCGCCGTCTCCAGTCGAGTACGACGCGTCGAAGAGCAGCGTCTCGTTCGAGAAGCCGGTGAAGGACGGGCCGCTGATCGGCCCGACCTCCATGCCTCGTGCTCCGGGGATCCGCTCCGTGAGCCAGGCGGCGATGATGCCGCGCGCGGCTTCGAGGTCTCGTTGCTCGGGGATGGGCATGCTGGCAGCTGCTCCTGGTTGCTCAGACGACGATGTCGGCGCGCACGAGATCACGAGTCTCGTCGGCGGTGAAGCCCCAGTGCTCGAGCACACCGACCGGGTCCTCGCCGGGGTGCTGGGGGGCGGATGGCGGCGGGGCCGGCGTCGCCGAGAACCGGGGCGCCGGAGCCGGCTGCGGCACGCCTGCGAGGTCGAGGAACGTGCCGCGGGCCGCGTTGTGGGGATGGTTCGGCGCCTCGACGGGGGAGAGGGCCGGCGCGACGCAGGCGTCGCGACCACCGAACACGGCCTCCCACTCGTCGCGAGTCCGCCCCGCGATGACGGATGCGAACCGCGCCCGGAGCGCGGGCCAGCCGTCGCGGTCGTGCTGGTCGGGGAGATCGGCGTCGGCGAGCCCGAGACCGATGAGCAGCTCGGCGTAGAACTGCGGCTCGATCGCCCCGACGGCGAGCCATCCGCCGTCCGACGTCTCGTAGGAGTCGTACCAGGGTGCACCGGAGTCCAGCATGTTCGTGCCGCGCGGACCCCAGGAGCCCGAGGCCCGGGCCGAGAAGAACGGCGTGAGCATGAGCGCGGCGCCGTCGACCATGGCCGCGTCGACGACCTGGCCCGAACCGGTCCGCTCACGCGCGAGCAGCGCGGCGACGATCCCGTAGGCGAGGAGCATCCCACCACCGGCGAAGTCGGCGAGGATGTTGATGGGTGGCGTCGGTGGCGCGTCGGCTCGTCCGAGGGGCTCGAGCGCGCCGGCGATGGCCAGGTAGTCGATGTCGTGTCCGGCGCGGGCCGCGAGTGGACCCTCCTGGCCGTATCCCGTCAGCCGTCCGTAGACGAGCCGGTCGTTGCGCGATCGCGCGACGTCGGGACCGATCCCCAGCCGCTCCGCGACGCCGGGACGGAAGACCTCGAACACCGCGTCGGCCGCGTCGGTGAGACGGAGGAACGTCTCGACGCCAACGGGTGCCTTCAGGTCGAGACCGATCGCCGCCTTCGACCGGTACATCGCGTTCGTCGCGGGTCGGGATCGGTCGACGGCGCGTGCTGCCTCCACGCGGTCGACCCGCAGCACCTCGGCCCCGAGATCGGCGAGGAGCATCCCGCAGAACGGCCCAGGCCCCAGGCCGAGGAGCTCGACGACGCGGAAGCCCGACAGCGGGCCCGTCACTCGTCGCCTCCGGGCAGGCCGATCCGTGGGGTCTTCGACTGCACCATGACGCCTTCGCCGCGGGCGCAGACCTCCGTCCCGGCGTGGAGCTCGGAGACCACACGAACGGTCCGGGCCCCGGTGATCTCCGCGGTCGCGACGTAGGTGAGCGGGGTGTCGATCGGTGTCGGGCGCACGAACCGGATCGTCATGGTTCCGGTCATCGCCGGTCGTCCCGCGAGTGATGCGGCCGCGACGGCGAGGATCTGGTCGAACACGGCCGCGATCCAGCCCCCGTGCGCGTAGCCCGGCATGCCCTCGTGACGGAGGTCGAAGGTGAGGGTCGCGGTCACCTGGTCCTCGCCACGGACGACAGCGACGGGTGGGGCCATCGGGTTCGACGGACCCAGGAACGGATGGTGCTCGAAGACCGCCGTGCTCCCGGGTGTGAACGTGAGTCCTGCGACGTCGTCGTAGCGGCTGCGGGCGGCGAACGGGTGGAGGGAGGCCGCGACGGCGTCGATCTCGGCGCGCGCGGCGTCGAGGACCTCGGCCGGGGCTCCGGTCGCGACGAGCGTGGCGATGAGGCGTCGGACGGCGTCGCTCAGCCCGCGTGAGGCGAGGACGGCGTCGGGGACGTCGTCGTCCCGCGGGTAGGGATCGCGCCGGGGCGCGGCCGGGGCGCTCACTCAGCCGGGGTGCGACAGGAGGTCATGGGGTGCTCGGCATCCTAAACTGACGGCCCGTCACACCCGTCAGTTCACATCCGGTCGCCAGCCTGGAGGCACCCTGTGGGTACGCCCGTCATCATCGAAGCTGTTCGCACGCCGATCGGGAAGCGCAACGGCTGGCTCTCGGGCCTCAAGGCCACCGAGGTCCTGCGGCACGCCCAGCTCGAGGTGATCGCCCGGGCCGGGATCGACCCGGTGCTCGTCGACGAGGTGATCGGTGGCTGCGTCACCCAGGCGGGGGAGCAGGGCTCGAACGTCACCCGCAACGCCTGGCTGAGCGCCGGCCAGGACCGGCTGCCGTACCAGACCGCGTGCACGACGGTCGACGCCCAGTGCGGGTCCGCGCAGCAGGCGAACCACCTGATCGCCGGGCTGATCGCGGCCGGGGGCGCCGACGTGGGCATCGCGTGCGGGGTCGAGCAGATGAGCCATGTGCCCCTCGGGGCGAACGTCGCGAACGGTCCCGGTCACTACAAGACAGAGCCGTGGCCGTGGGACGATCCGCCCAACGGCCAGTTCGGGGCCGCCGACCGCATCGCCGACAATCGCGGGATCACCCGTGAGGACCTCGACGAGTGGGGCTTCCACTCCCAGCGGAAGGCCAAGATCGCCTGGGACGAGGGTCGATTCGAGCGCGAGGTCGCGCCGATCGAGACACCCGTGCTCGGCGAGGACGGCCAGCCGACCGGCGAGACGCAACTGATCTCGCGGGACCAGGGTCTGCGCGACACGACGATGGAGGGGCTCGCGAAGCTCAAGCCCGTCGTCGAAGGCTACAAGCACACCGCCGGCAGCGCGTCGCAGATCTCCGACGGTGCCGCCGCGGTGCTCTGGATGGACGAGGACAAGGCCAAGGCGCTCGGCCTGAAGCCCCGCGCCCGGATGCTGCACCAGCTCGTCACCGGCACCGACCCGTACTACCTCCTCGACGGGCCCGTCGACGCCACCAACAAGATGCTCGACCGGTCGGGCATGGCGATGGCCGACTTCGACGTCTTCGAGATCAACGAGGCGTTCGCGGCGGTGGTGCTCAGCTGGGCGCAGGTCCACAAGCCCGACCTCGACCGCGTGAACGTCAACGGCGGCGCGATCGCGCTGGGTCACCCGGTCGGCTCGACCGGCTCCCGGCTGATCACCACCGCGCTGCACGAGCTCGAGCGCACCGACACCGAGCTCGCGTTCGTCACCATGTGCTGCGGCGGGTCCCTCGGCACGGCCAGCATCCTCCAGCGCATCTGATCTTCTGAAGTCGGCAACCCGCGGTCACCGCGAGTTGCCGACGCGAAGACGTGGGTCAGGCGGTCGCCCAGAGGCGCGTGAGGGCGTTCGCGGCGACGGTCGGGTGCTCGACGATCGCCCAGTGGCCGCCGTCGACGAGCGCGAGCTCGGCGTCCATCACCGCCGACGCGAGACGCGGGTTGTCGGGCGGTGCGAACGGGTCGCCGCTGCCCCAGAGCACCAGACCGGGTCGTACGAGTGCCTCACGGGGGGACCACTCGGTCGCGATGTCGGTCGCCGAGCGGTAGAGCCCGAGGATGCACGCCTTCATCGTCGCGTCGACCCGTTCGGCGGCGCGCGCCGCGTCGGGGTGGCCGCCTTCACGCAGGCCCTGCTCGAGGGCATCGGCCGCCATCGCCTCCATCACCTGCTCGCCGACCTCCGGCGTCTGCCAGGCGACGGCGAGGTCGTGCCACCGGAAGGTCTCCGTCATCACCGCGTTCGCCAACGTGTAGCTCCGGACGAGGTCGGGGCGGGTGACGGCCACGCGCTGCACCAGCAGCGAGCCCCAGTCGTGGCCCACGACGTCGACGGGCTCGCCGACCGCTTCGAGCTGCTCGACGACCCAGTCGGCGTACGTTTCCTTGGTGGACGAGAACCCCTCGGGGACCGGCGCGGCGAACCCTGGGAGCGCGAGCCGCACCACGTCGTCGCGCGCGAGCACGTCCACGAGGGGATCCCACATCGCGGGTGTGTCGGGGACGCCGTGCACGAGGACGATCGACACGGGGTTCCTCAGGGCCGGGACGGGGTCGAGGTCGCGGTCTCCTTCGCCCATCGGTAGTCGGGCTTGCCGCTCGGCGAGCGCACGATCGTCTCGACGAAGTGCACCTCGCGGGGGACCTTGTAGCCGGCGATCTGCGTGCGGCAGTGCTCCTGGATCGCCTCGAGGTCCGGGGCGGCAGCGGTGCGGGCCTGCACGACCGCCACGACCCGCTGACCCCAACGATCGTCGGGGACGCCGACGACGACGCAGTCGTAGACGTCGGGGTGCCCCTTCACGGCGCCCTCGACCTCCTCCGGGTAGATCTTCTCGCCCCCCGAGTTGATCGAGACCGAGCCGCGCCCGAGCAGGGTGATCGTGCCGTCGGGCTCGTACGTGGCGAAGTCGCCCGGCATCGCGTAGCGGACCCCGGCACGGTCGGTGACGAACGTCTCGGCCGTCTTCGCGGGGTCCTTGTAGTACTCGAGGGGGATGTTGCCGCGCCGCGCGACCTTCCCGATCGTGTCGGAACCCGGCGGGATCACCTCCAAGTCCTCGTCGAGGACGACCGTGTCCATGATCGGGGTGACCGTCGGTCCGCCCTTCATCGCGGTCTTGCCCTTCTCGACCATCGTGTACCCGTTCGACCCGCTCTCCGACGCGCCGATCGCCTCCGTGACGATGAGGTTCGGGAAGCGCTCCATCAACGCCTCCTTGAGCGATGGCGAGAAGAGCGCCGCGGTGCTCGACAGTGCGACCCACGACGACAGGTCGAGCGAGTCGATCTCGGGAGCGGCTGCCGCGTCGACGAGGGGTCGGGCCATCGCGTCGCCCGTGATCATGATCGCCGTCACCTTCTCGGCCGCGATGAGCTCGTAGATCTCGCGGGCGTCGAAGCTCGGGACGAGGACGATCTTGTTGCCGACGAAGCTCCCGCCCATGACGCCCCACTGCGTCGCGCCGTGCATCAGCGGCGCGATCGGCATCATCACCATCTGGGCCGGGTTCGCGAGCCCCTTCTCGGCCATGGCTTCTGGTCGTTCGACCCGCGTGTTCGTCGTGGGGTCGATGCCGCCACCGAGCGCGAAGAAGACGTCTTCGTGACGCCACACGACACCCTTGGGCATGCCCGTCGTCCCACCCGTGTACAGGATGTATCGGTCATCGGCGCTCCGGGGCCCGAAGTCGCGCTCGGGCGACCCGTCGGCGAGCGCGGCCTCGTAGTCGACCGAGCCGAGATCGCCGAGATCGGCCCCGCTGCCGTCGTCGATGACGATCGAATGGGTGAGCAGCGGGAGCTGGTCGAGGACTCCCCGGACCCGCGGGGCGAACTCGCGCTGGTAGACGAGCGCCTTCAGGTCCGCGTTGTCGAAGAGGTAGGCGAGCTCCTTCTCGACGTAGCGGTAGTTGATGTTCACCCAGACGGCCCGCAGCTTGAACACGGCCCACAGGGTCTCGACCCACTCGACGGAGTTGAGCGCGTAGATCCCGACGTGATCGCCGGGGCCGACCCCGTGGTCCTGGAGGTGGTGCGCGAGCCGGTTCGCCCGCTCCTCCATCTCCGCGTAGGTGCGCCGCTCCCCGTCGCACACGAGGTACTCGCGCTCGGCGAAATGGTCGACGGCGTTCTCGAACAGGTCCGCGAGGTTGAATTGCATGAAGTGCGATCTCCGGTTGCTATCGGGTGAGGTCGGCCATGAACCGCATGGTGTCGGGGTCGGCGCCGCCGAGCAGCATCGTCGTGACCGGGGTCGCCCGCCAGGCCTCGAACCGCTCGGCGATCCGCTCCTTCGGGCCCACGAGCGAGATCTCGTCGGCGAACGCGTCGGGCACCGCGAGGATCGCCTCGTCGCGCTTGCCCTCGAAGAAGAGGTCCTGGATCCGATGGGCTTCCTCCTCGAAGCCCATGCGCGCCATGAGCTCCGTGTGGAAGTTCTTCGTCTTCGCGCCCATGCCCCCGATGTAGAAGCCGAGGGTCGCCTTCACCGGCCAGAGGGCCTCGGACACGTCGTCGTCGACGTTCACGGTGACGTTCACCGCGATCTCGAAGCCGGGCTTCAGCGCGCGGGCGTCGAAGTCGTACGCGTCGGTGCGATGTGGCGAGTAGTAGAGCGGGACCCAGCCGTCGGCGACCTCGAGTGCCAGGGCGACGTTCTTCGGTCCCTCGGCCCCGAGGTAGATCGGGATCTCGGTGCGGAGCGGGTGGGTGATCATCTTCAGCGGCTTGCCGAAGCCCGAGGCACCCTCGCCGTGGTACGGCAGCGGGTAGTGCTCACCGTCGTTGGTCACGGGCTCGGCGCGTGCGATCGCGTCGCGCACGACCTGGATGTACTCGCGCGTGCGTGCGAGCGGCTTGGCGAACGGGCGCCCGTACCAGCCTTCGACCACCTGTGGGCCGCTGACTCCGATCCCGAGGCAGGCGCGCCCTTCGCTCAGGCCGTCGAGCGTCATGGCGTGCATCGCCATCGCGGTCGGCGTCCGGGCCGAGATCTGCGCGATCCCGGTGCAGAGCCGTACCCGGGTGGTCGCGGCCGCGACCGCGGCGAGCGGGGAGAAGGCGTCCGAGCTCCACGACTCCCCGGTCCAGATCGAGTCGAACCCGAGCGACTCGGCGAACGTCGCGGCGTCGACGAGCTCGCGCGCGGGGCGCGGTTGCGCGGTCCAGTAGCCGAACTGGAGTCCCAGCTTCATGGGGCGAGCATAGGAGGCCGTCGGGAGGCACCGACCGGCCGAGTTCCCGGGCGAGTGCCGACCGGCCGAGTGTCCGTCGAAGGAGTCGTGTGGCGGATCCGACCGGCGGCCTGATTGACTGACGCCCTCGTCAGGAAGGGACGGCAGCGACCCATGGCCTCAGCATCAGGGGACCGGACTCCGGTGATCGTCGGGATCGGCCTCTCCGACTACCCGAAGGCGCCCCACCTCGACGGCGTGCAGCACCACGTCCTCGCGGCCCAGCGCGCGATCGCGGATGCCGGCATCGAGAAGTCGGAGATCGACGGCTACGTCAACGCCGGGGGTGGCGGCGGGATGATGGTCGACGACGCCGTGACCATGGCCGAGTACCTCCGCATCGACCACCGCTACATCGACGGCACGATGACCGGCGGCTCGTCGTTCGAGTTCCACGTGCAGCACCTCGCGGCAGCCATCCGCGAGGGTCTGTGCGACACCGCGCTGGTGACCTACGGGTCCGACCAGCTCTCGCGGATGGGTCGCTCCCTCGGCACCGGAGGTTTCCAGCGGGCGGGTGCCCGCGTCAGTGGCCCGGTCCAGTACGAGGTGCCCTACGGCAACTCGCTCGTCGGCTCGTACGCGATGCACGCGATGCGGCACATGCACGAGTTCGGCACGACGTCCGAGCAGCTGGCGGAGATCGCCGTCGGGGTGCGCGAGTTCGCGGGCCTCAACCCGAACGCCATCTACCGCGACCCCATCACGGTGGACGACGTCGTGGGCAGCCGGGTCGTGGCCGACCCGCTGCACAAGCTCGACTGCTGTGCCATCACCGACGGCGGCGGCGCGTTCGTCATCACCACGGCCGAGCGAGCGAAGGACCTCCCTCAGCCTCCCGTGTACGTGCTCGGCGCGGCCGGCGCGCAGACCCATTGGAACGTGTCGCAACAGACCGATTTCACGACGTCGGCGGGTGCTACGGCGGGACCGATCGCCCTCGAGCGCGCGGGCGTCACCCACGACGACGTCGACATGCTCATGTTCTACGACTCGTTCACGATCACCTGCCTCATCCTCTTGGAGAGCCTCGGCTTCGTCCCCCGGGGGGAAGGCGGACCCTTCGTGGCCGAAGGGCACCTGAAGCGGGGCGGGAAGTGGCCGCTCAACACCGACGGCGGGGGCCTCTCGTCGTGTCACCCGGGGATGCGGGGCATCTTCTTGATCCTCGAATCGGTCCGTCAGCTGCGCGGGCAGGCTGGCGACGCGCAGGTTCCGGACTGCGAGGTCGCGCTCGCGGCCGGCTCGGGAGGATGGCTCAGCTGCATCGGCGTGGTCATCCTCGGAAAGGACGCACCGTCATGAGTGGAGCGAGCGACCGACCCGATGGCCTCTCACCGGGGAGCCCGGTGGGCGAGGTCGTGGCGATCGCCGAGTGGACGAAGCCGCTGCCGAACCCCGACGCGGTGAACGGTGCGTACTGGCAGGCTGCGGCCGACGGTCGTCTCCTCGTCCAGGAGTGCCCGACGTGTGGGCACCGGCAGTGGTACCCGCGGGCGCTGTGCACGAACTGCGCGGGTACGCCCGAGTGGCTCGAGTGCTCGGGTCGCGGCACGGTCCACACGTTCACGGTGATCCGCCAGTTCGGCATGAAGGCGTTCCGCGACGAGCTGCCGTACGTGATCGCGATGATCGAGCTCGAGGAAGGACCGCTCGTCTTCGGGAACGTCACCGACTGCGACGTCGACGACGTCGCGATCGGGATGCCGGTCGAGGTCTGGTTCACCAAGGCCGCCGACGACATCGGCGTCGCGAGCTGGCGGCCGGCGCCCGCCTGAGAATCATCCGCTCGGGCGGCTACCGTGGGCGCACGCAGCTGACGGTGAGGAGTCCTCGATGCGCAAGATGACCACGTTGTTCGTGACGATCGGTGTGATCGGCGGGCTGACGTTCGTCGCCGCGCCTGCCGGTGCCGGTGTCGATGACCGCGTCGTGGCGAAGACCTCGAGGTTCTGCAAGGCGGTCAAGAACTTCGAGGTCCCCGATGTCAGCGACGATCCCGATGCGCGCGAGCAGGCCGCTGCGACCGCCAAAGAGCTGCGGCGGATCGGCAGGAAGGCCAAGGGCAAGACGAAGAAGGCGACGCTCAAGCTCGCTGGGTTCTTCAAGCAGCTCGCCGACGGTGACAGCGCGGCCGAGGTGCTCGGTAGCGGCTACGCGAGTGCCGCGGCGACGTTCGCCGGGGCGACGCTGAAGTGCCTGGTCAGAGACACGAAGCTGCCGGACGTCAGCCTGCCGGACGTCAGCCTGCCGGACATCAGCCTGCCGGACATCACCTTGCCGGGTCGCTAGCGGGGGCGGCGACCGTCCTTCGGGGCGATGAACACGATCTCGGCCTCGGCGAGACGGGTGCCGTCGCATTCGGCGGTGCCCCAGACGAAGATCTTGCGGCCCTCGACGCGGTCGATCCCGGCCTCGTAGTCGATGCGCCGCTCGAGCGGGGTGGGGCGCAACATCTTCACCGTGAGCGTGCCGGTGTAGCCGGCGATGCCCGACAGCGTCTGGGCCGAGCCGAGGAGGTCGTCGAACGCGGCGGCCACGAACCCGCCGTGCACGTGTCCTGCCGGACCCTCGTAGGCGGGGGAGTAGGTCGCCCATCCCTCGGCGCGGTCCTCGTGCATGTGCCACTGGAGGGGAGCCGCCAACGGGTTCGATCGCCCCGCGATGCCGCTGCGCTCGAGGAGCGCGCCGTCGTCGCCCCCGACGCTTCCGAGTCCGCCCTTGGCGTGCAGGCTCGGCATCGGCTCGAGGCGATCCGCGGTCGCCCGGACGGTGTCGGCGACCGCGTCGACCTCGACGAGGTTGGCGTCGTGCACGTCCAGATGGGCCGTGAGCTCGATCAGTCGCTTCACCTCCCGCACGAGCCGGTGCTTGCTCGCGCGCGCGTCGTCCTCGGCCGGGTCGTGGCTGTCGTAGGCGGTCCGGGCGTCGGGGGGAAGGCTCACAGCAGTGAGCCTAAGCGGCGGCTCTAGCATGCGTGCGATGGCAGTGGACCTCGGCATCGTCGGTCGGGAGTACGGGCCCTGGGAGAAGTCCTGGTCCCGCGACGACGTGATGCTCTACGCGCTCGCGATCGGCTGCGGATGGGATGATCTCCGGTTCGTCACCGAGAACTCCGAGGGCATCGACCTGGAGGTGTTGCCGACCTTCGCGGTCAAGGTCGGCATCGCCGGTCCCGGGTTCTCGTTCGACGACTTCGGCGAGGTGCCGATGGAGAGCATCGTGCACGGCGAGCAGCGGATCGAGCTCGCCGGGCCGATCCCCGTCGAGGGATCGGTGCTCGTGTCGGGCCGGATCGCCGACGTGCGCGACAAGGGTTCGGGCGCGCTCGTGGTGACCGAATGGGACGCGGTGGACGCCGCGAGCGGGGAACCCCGGTTCTGGACCCGCACCTCGTTCTTCCTGCGCGGTCTCGGTGGGTTCGACGACGAGCACCGTGACAAGTCGGTCCAGCCTCAGCCGAAGCCCCAGCCGGATCGCGCGCCCGATCGCGTCGTCGCCCACGAGACGACCCCGACCCAGACGCTGCTCTACCGTCTCGCGTCCGGTGACCACAACCGGATCCACTCGGATCCGCGGTTCGCCCGTGCGGCGGGCTTCGATCGCCCGATTCTCATGGGGCTGGGGACGCTGGGGTTCGCGGGGCGCGCGCTGCTCGAGGCGGTGTGCGACGGTGACCCGGCCCGGATGCGAGCGATCGAAGGCCGCTTCGCCGCTCCGGCCCATCCCGGCGACACCCTCGAGACCGCCGTCTGGGCCGATGCCGACGGCGGTGGCGCGTCGTTCGTCACCACGACGCACCGCGGTGACGTCGTGCTCGACCGCGGGCGCGTCGAGGTCGCGCCGAGCGGGCGCTAGCCGAAGCCGAGCGTCCGCGGGGTCTCCACGTCCTCGACGCCCTGCCCCTTGACGATCGTCTGCACCACACCGCCGCGATCGCGCGCGAGCAGGTCTGCGACCGCCGCGGCGACTTCGGCCGGGTCGAGGACGGGCTGCCCCGCCATGCTCATCGTCTCCTTCTGGCGTTCGGAGACCATCGCGGTGTCGATCCCCCCCGGGCAGATCGCGTGCACGCGGACGCCGTCCCGCCCGAGCTGCGGCGCCACGCTGCGGACGAAGCCGATGATCCCGTGCTTGGTCGCGGCGTACATCGGATCGCCTCCATAGGGCAGGAGGCCGGCGACAGACGCGGTCGCGACGATCGATCCGCCACCGCGAGCGAGCATGAGTGGCGCGAGCGCGTGGATCCCGAGCACCACTCCGTCGAGGTTCACCCGCTCCATCTGGTGCAGTCGCTCGACCGGTGTGTCGAGGAACGGCTCGGGAACGGCTGCTGCGAGGATCCCCGCGTTGAGGTGGGCGAGATCGATCCCACGATCCTCGGCCGCTCTGGCCACGAGCAGGGACCACGCGTTGGGGTCCCCGACGTCCAGCGCGGTGTGCTGCCCGCCGATCTGCTCGGCGACGGCGCGCGCGGCTTCGTCGGCGATGTCGGCGACGATCACGTGCGCGCCTTCACCGGCGAGGTGTCGCGCGCTCGCCGCGCCGACACCTCCCGCGCCACCGGTCACGAGCGCGACCTTGCCCTCGAAACGTCTCGTCATCGTCGCTCCTCCTGCGTCCGACCGTCGGGGGCCGGGCTCGTGCGAGTTGGACGCTCGCGCGGCGGTCGGTTGCGAGAAAGGTGCGCACCGTTGTCGGCGAGCACGAGCTGGCCCGTGACCGCGCGACCCAGGTCGGACGCGAGCGCCACGACGAGGCGGGCGAGGTCGTCGGGCTCGGTCATGCGGAGGAGCGGGATCGTGGCCGTGAGCTCGGCGACGTACTCGTCGGAGAGCGCGGCGCGGACGACCTCGGTGAGCGTCGTGCCGGGCGCGACGGCGTTCACACGGATGCCGCTCGGCCCCAGCTCCGTGGCGAGCGTCTGGGTCAGGTGGTTGATCGCCGACTTCGCCGCACCGTACGCCGCGAGGTCGAGCGCGGGTCGGGTCGACTCGCCCGACGTGACGTTGAGGATCACGCCTGGGACCTGATGGTGCACCATCGAACGTCCCTCGGCGCGGCAGCAGCGCGCCGTGAGCAGCAGGTTCTGCTCGACGATGTCGCGCAGCTCGGCGTCGCCCTGGTCGAGGAACGGTGCCGGCTGATGGCCGGCGAGCATCCCGACGTTGTTCACGGCGATCGCGACGTGCCCGAACGCGTCCACCGTGGCATCGACCGCCCGTTCCGGGGCTCCTTCGTCACGGAGGTCAGCGACGATGCCCGTGCACTCCGCAGCGTCGGCGCGCAGCTCCTCGACCGTCTGCTCGAGCCGTTCGGCGTCGCGGTCGACCAGAGCCACCCGACATCCCGCGCGCGACAGCCAGATCGCGGTCGCGCGACCGATACCTGCCGCGGCGCCGGTCACCATTGCGGGGCGGCCGGCGAGGCCCAGATCCACCGACGGGGAGTCCACCGGAGGGCCGTCCTCGGGCGGGGAGCCCGGCGCAGGGGTCACGACAGGATCGTCACGGCTCGAGCACGACCTTGATCGCGCCGCCCCGGCGGTCGGCGGCGACGCGGAACGCCTCGACGGCGTCCGCGAGCGGGAAGCGGTGCGAGATCAACGTCGCGGCGATCTCGGACTCCCCGGCGAGGAGGTTCGCAGCGTCGTCGAGGTCGTGGCCGTGGTCGTGGTCGCCGTAGGTGAACGACCACCGGAAGTCGAGCTCCTTCATCGACGCGGGGATCCCCGGGATCGGGACCGGTGCCCAGTGCGTGCTGAGGAACAGGATCAGCCCGCCGGGTCGGCAGAGGTCGGCCGCCTGCGCGAGGGCCTGCTCCGTGCCGGCGCACTCGAACACGACGTCGTACTCGCCCTGCAGCGAGCGACCGCCGAGGCGCTCGGCCGCCTCGCGTTGCGCGGGATGGCGCGCGACCACGCCGACGTCGTCGACGACGGCGCGCGCCGCGACGACGGCGGCCAGGCCGATCGCGCCGGCACCGACGACCGCGGCCCGCTGGCCGCTCGCGAGGGCTGCGAGGCGCACACCGTGGGTGGCGACCCCGAGCGGCTCCACCAGGCAGGCTTCACCGGGCGGAAGGCCAGGGGGAAGCGCGACGAGCGAGCCGCGGGGAACGTCGACCGCCTCCGCCATCCCGCCGTCGGCGGCGATGCCGAGGATCCGTTGGGTGCCGGTCCGGCACCGGTGGCCGGAGCCGGCGACGCACTGGTCGCACGTCCCGCACGGGACGTTGGGGTTCACGGCGACCGCGGTGCCGTCGGGAAGGGTTCCTGCGAACTCGTGACCCAGGGTGACCGGCATCGGCCCGAGCTCCAGCAGGTGGAGGTCCGAGCCGCAGATGCTCGCCGAGGCGACCTCGAGGCGGACCGACCCGGGGTCGGGCTCCGGGTCGGCGACCTCGACGACCTGCACGCCCCGCTCGGTGCTCCGGACCGCCCGCACGTCAGGCGCCGGTGGTCCGTCGACGAAGTGCCATGATCCCCACCGGCCGTGAGTGTACGAGCGGGAGGCGACAGTGACCGGGGTGATCACGCCGGCCCAGCGCGAGGCCTGGGACCGGGACGGCTTCCTCGTCCTCCCGGGCTTCGTCGACGCCGAGACGTGTCGGGTGATGGAGGCGCGGGCGGTGGAGCTGTGCCGCCGTGCCGCCGCCGGCGAGTCGATCCGGCCCTCGCTCGTCGACCCGGAGCGCAACCCGTGGTCGAACGCAGTCCACCCGGAGGACCGGGTCTCGAAGATCTTCATCCTGCACGACTGGGATCCGCAGTTCGGACCGTTCGCGCGCGACGAGCGGCTGACCGCGGCGATCGGCGACCTCTTGGGTCCCGACATCGACTGCTTCCTCTCGCAATTCATCTTCAAGAACCCCGAGGCGATCGGCCAGCCGTGGCATCAGGACGCCTTGTACTTCCCCTTCGATCCACCGGAGCAGGTGGGGGTGTGGGTGGCGGTCACCGACGCGACGCCGACCAACGGTCCACTGTCGGTGCTGCCCGGGTCGCACCGGGAACCCGTGCACGAGCATGTTCCCGACCGTCGACCCGACGCGAACCTCGGGTACACCGAGATCGTCGACGTGGACTTCTCGGGCGCGGAGCAGGTGCTGATGCGTGCCGGTGACGTGCTCCTGTTCCACAGTCACCTGATGCACCGCTCCACCGACAACGTGTCCGAGGGTCGACGGGCGGCGATGGTCTACCACTACGCGCGCGCCGGGACGATCGACCACACCTACGCGCGGATGCGGGAGCAATCCGACGTGATGGGCGAGATGCCCGACGACGTGCAGGCGGCCGCCGCGACGGGCGAGGACGCGTCACCCTACGTCTGGATGCCGGTGCGGCGCGAGGGCCGGCCGGTCGCGGTCTCGGCGCCCACGATCGAGTCGGGAGGCGCGTGATGGCGGGAACGGTACGGGCCGGCGTGTTCACCGGCGACGGGAGCTGGGATGTGCGGGACCTCCCCGAGCCGACGCCGCCCGTGGACGGTGCGGTGCTCCGGGTCGAAGCCGTCGGGCTCTGCGGCAGCGACCTGGGCCAGCTCCACGGTGGAGTGGGGGTCCCGGGCGAGACGTTCCCGGTCGTACCCGGGCACGAGATCGTGGGCCGGATCGAGGCGATCACGTCCGGGGCGAGGAGGGCGTGGGGTCTCGACGAGGGCGATCGGGTCTGCGTCGACGAGATCCTGCGCTGCGGACGATGCGCAGCGTGCCGGTCGGGTGACCCGGACTGCACGTCGATGCAGGTGTACGGCTACACGCTCGGGCTCGACCGCGACAGCGGGTGCTGGGGCGGGTACGCCGAGAAGATGGCGCTGCTGCCGCGGACCAACCTCCACCGTGTCCCCGACGACGTGCCGGCGGCGGAGCTCACGATGTTCGAGCCGATGGCGAACGCGGTGCACTGGGTCGCGCGCGCCGGCGTGGCCCTGGGCGACACGGTGGTGGTCGAGGGCCCGGGGCACCAGGGTCTTGCCTGCGCCGTCGCGGCCCGGGCGGCCGGCGCGACCACGGTGATCGTCACCGGCACCGGAGCCGACGGTGCGAGATTCGAGGCGGCCCGCGCCCTCGGTGCCGACGCGACGATCGACGTGGAGTCGGAGGACGCGGTCGCGCGCGTGGGCGAGCTCACCGGCGGTCGCATGGCCGACGTCGTGATGGACGTCGCCGCCGTCGCGACGTCGACGATCCCGCTCGCCGTCGCGATGGTCAAGACGCGGGGGACGGTCCTCCTCGCCGGGCTCAAGCACTTCGAGCCCGTGGAGGGCCTCATCACCGACCTCGTGGTGCTCCGCCAGCTCACCCTGGTCGGGGGTGCCGGCTTCACCCCGGCGTCGATGACGGTCGCCGTCCACCTGCTCGCGGCCGACCGCTTCGACCGGAGCGCGCTCGTGGGTGACGTCGTGACGCTCGACACCCTGGACGAAGGGATCGGCCTGCTGGCCCGGGCGATCCCCGGCCGCGACTCGGTGCACGTGAGCCTCGTGCACGGGACGTGACTCGGGCCCCGGCTGGACCTGCTGGGCCCAGTGTTCTCGGACGTGCGTCTCTCACCCCGCCATAGGCGGGTGAGAGACGCATCAACACGCGGGCGTGGGGGGATGGGTCAGCCGCCGGTGAGCTCGGTCTCGGTGATCCCGAGGTAGCGCTCGAGGTTGTGGTGGAGGCGCTCGATGCGCATCTCCTCCCGCGAGAGGGACAGGTGCGTGAAGCCGGGCTGGTGCAGCCCCCGTTGGGCGCGCATGAGGTTGGCGATGTCCTGGTTGAACACCGCGCCGACGTCGGCCGTGGCCGGATCGAGGGTCACGTCGACCGGCCGTGCCCGCTCTGCGTCGTGTGGATCCCGATCCGACGGGGCGCGCGAGCAGAAGATCAGGTCGAGGAAGCAGTCGTCGGGCGTCGTCCCCGGTCGGGTACGCACGCAGGCCAGGCTCTCCACGAGGAAGACCGGTGAGATGTTCGGGAAGCAGTTGAACTGGTGCAGGTCGGTGACCTGCGCGTCCGTGAACGGCGCGAGGTCGACGCCGTTCGTCGCAGCCCGCTCGCGGATGAGCCGGGCGAGGAGGTCGCGCACCGACTCCCCGTCGCGACGCTCCGGGACCGGGCCGGGGTCCTCGCTCCCGGGGCGACCGACCCGCTCGCCCTGGGTCGCCACGAACGACTCCCAGATCTCCTGGTCGCTCGCGCCGTCGCGCAGGCGTGGGCTCGGGATCCCGTACGGCTGGTTGAGGTGGCCGTGGCGGTCCCAGACCTCCTGGGGGCCGTTCACGTCGTCGGTCGACGGGATCATCTGCCGGTGGATCCCCTGCACGTGGTACGTCTCGCTGAACGCGTCGATGCCGGTCTTCCAATTGCACGGCAGCGGGATCGTGACGATCGCCTGCCCGACGTACTCGTCGGTCCGGAGCCAGGCCGTCTCGGCGGGCACCGGCGCCAGGAACGCAGCGAGCGGTTCGGCGTCGAGATCGAGGTTCACGAACACGAGCGGGCCCCAGGTGTCGACCTGCACGGGTACGAGCCCGTACTCCTCGTTCCGGATCACGCCGAAGCCCCGACGCGACGGCACCTCGCGCAGCGTGCCGTCGAGGTTCCAGCACCACCGGTGGTACTTGCAGCGGATCTCGGTCCGGTTCGTGCCGCAGCCGCTGGCGAGCTCGTTGCCGCGGTGGAGGCAGACGTTCTGGAAGGCGCGCAGGGCGCCGTCGCCGTCCCGGACGACGAGGACCGACAGCGGGCCGCACGTGTACTCGAACCAGTCGCCCGGCGCGCGCACGTGGTCGACGGTGCAGGCGACCTGCCAGACGCGTGGCCACAGGAGCTCGGCCTCTCGCGCCGCCCACTCGGGCGACGTGTAGCGCTCTGCCGGCACCCGCACGGGGGTACGGCGGGGCTCGACGGGACCGATCGTGGACCCGACCGGCGCGTCGTCGGTGTGCTCGCCGGTGAATGCCGGACCGCCGGGTGCGGCGTCGCGGATCGTCGTCACGGCGCGAATGCTACGAGGTGGAGCCGCCGCGCGGCAGGGCTCCTAGGCTGCGCGTCATGACCGGAGCACTCGAGGGACGGCGGGTCCTCGTCACGGGGGCGGGACGGGGGATGGGGCGGGAGCACGCGCGGCTGTTCGCCGCCGAAGGTGCCCGGGTGGTCGTGAACGACACCGGCGTCGAGCGCGACGGCACGGGCCACGACCCGTCGGTCGTCGGCGCGATCGCCGCCGAGCTCACGGACGCGGGGGCCGAGGTGCTCGCGAGCGACGACGACGTCGCGACCATGGCGGGGGCCGAGGCCGCGGTCGCGACCGCGGTCGACGCCTGGGGTGGGCTCGACGTCGTCGTGAACAACGCCGGGATCCTCCGGGACCGGATGTTCGTGAACATGACGGAGGACGAGTGGGATGCGGTCATCCGCGGGCACCTCAAGTCCACGTTCTGCACCACGCGGGTGGCGGCCGGGCGTTGGCGGGACCGTACGAAGGCGGGTGACGAGGTCCACGCGGCGGTGGTCAACGTGTCGTCGACGTCGGGGCTGATGGGCGCGGTGGGGCAGAGCAACTACGGCGCGGCGAAGGCCGGGATCGCGGCGATGACCGTGATCCTCGCCGAGGAGCTCGGCCGGTACGGCGTGCGGTGCAACGCGATCGTCCCGGTGGCCCGAACTCGGATGACCGAGGAGGTGGCGGGGATCGCCGACGTCGTGCGGGCGCCCGACGATCCCGCCGAGTTCGACGTGTTCCATCCTGCGCACGTGGCACCGGTGGTGGCGTGGCTCGCGACCGAGGCGTGCCCCGTGACGGGACGCGTGCTCTACGTGCGCGGCGGCGAGGTACGTCTCGTCGAGGGTTGGCACTACGTGCAGTCCTGGGAGCACGGCGGACCGACGTCGATCGCCGAGGTCGACGCGGCGCTCGGCGCGATGCTCGCGGGGGAGTCGGCGAGATGACGGGAGCCGACGCGATCGGGCCCGGCGTCGACGGTGCGGTGATCTCGGCCGACTCGCACGTGACCGAGCCGCCCGAGGCGTACGCCGACATCGACCCGCGCTTCGCCGACCGTGCCCCGACGCTCGTCCATCTCGACGGCATGGGCGCGACGATGCTCACCGACCCTGGGAGCCCGCACCAGGGTCGGGTGCCGTTCTCGATGATCGCCGGTGCCGGCGTGCCGGCCGACGAGCTGGGGTTCTCGCAGGGGAAGCGTTGGGAAGAGCTGCACCACGGTGGCTACGACGCGGCCGCTCGGCTCCTCGAGCAGGATCGCGACGGGATCGCCGCCGAGGTCCTCTACCCGTCGGTCGGGATGCTCCTCTGCAACCACCCCGACTTCGACTACAAGCAGGCGTGCTTCGACGCGTACAACCGGTGGCTCGCCGCATGGTGCGCGCACGCCCCCGACCGGTTGTGGGGGGTGGGGCAGTCCGCGATGCGCTCCCCGGAGGACGGGATCGCCGACCTCGCGTCGATCCGTGAGCTCGGGCTGCGCGGCGTGATGCTCCCCGGCGTCCCCGCGGGCGAGGACTACGACCATCCCGCGTACGACGAGTTCTGGGAGGCCGCGGTCGACGTGGGGCTCCCGATCTCGTTCCACATCCTCACCGGCGGGGCAGGGGGGCTCGCGAGCGATGCCTATCGGGGCCCGAAGATGAACAGCTTCCTCGGGATCATCCGCGGGAACCAGGATCTGCTCGGCACGCTCATCTTCGGCGGCGTGTTCGAGCGCCATCCGCGGCTCCGGGTCGTCTGTGTCGAGGCCGACGCGGGCTGGGCGCCGCACTGGATGTACCGGGCGGACCACGCCTACGCCCGGCACCGGAACTGGCTCGAGGTCGGCACCCTGTCCCGGCTGCCGTCGGAGTACTTCCGTGAGCACGTGTACCTCACGTTCCAGGACGACTGGGTCGCGTTCGGGCTCGTCGGCGATGGGCCGGCCGACGAGGGAGGGGGGCATCCGGTCGGGCTCGCGGACGACCGACTCCTGTGGGCGAACGACCACCCGCACTCGGACTCCACGTGGCCCGACTCCCAGGCGATGCTGACCGAGCACACGGCCGGGATGGACCCGGCGCGCCGCGACCGGATCCTGCGGGCCAACACGGCTGGTCTCTACGGCTGCTGAGGCGCCTTGAAACGCGTTCCAGTTCCGGGCAGACTCACCCCGACCCGGTCCACCGATCGGGGGCACGACTCCACGACGGCCGTCAGGCCACCAATCGCACAGGGGGGAACTCGGTGAGGAGAGCTCGCTGGGTGGCGCTGGTCGCCACGATCGTCCTCGCGACCGCCGGAACGTCGGCTGTCGCGTCCGCACAGGCCGACGAGAAGCCGGCCGCATCCGACATCGGCGTGACGGCCAAGGAGATCCGCGTCGCGGTCGTCGCCGACGTCGACAACCAGCTCGCGCCCGCCCTGTTCCAGGGGTCCGTCGCCGGCATGGAGGGTTGGGCCAAGTACGTCAACAAGAACGGTGGTGTCGCTGGCCGCAAGGTGGTCGTCGACTTCATCGACTCGAAGCTGAGCGCCGACGAGGCCCGCAACGCGGTCATCAACGCCTGCAGCGAGAGCTTCGCGCTCGTCGGGACCTCGGCGCTGTTCCTCAACAACGTCGACGACATCGAGCAGTGCGTCGACGGTGACGGGGCTGTGACCGGCCTCCCGGACATCGCGGTGGTCACGACCGAGATCGTCCAGCAGTGCTCGCCCACGACCTACGGCATCAACCCGCCCCAGATCCTGTGCGACACGCTCGACCAGAGCCCGCAGACCTACCAGGGCAACGCCGGGCGAGCCTTCTACTACCAGAAGAAGTACGGCAAGGACCTGCACGGGGCCTACATCTTCTCGAAGGACCTCAAGGCGGCCGAGAACGCGAACCGGTCGTCGATGACGCAGATGCAGTTCGCGGGCTCGGGCATCAAGGAGGACTTCGAGGGTCTTGTCGGTGGGCGCTCCCCGCAGACCGAGTACACGCCCCTCGTCCAGCAGCTCAAGGACAACGAGTCGAACTACGCCCAGAGCGGGTCGTCGTTCAACACCACCGTGCTGCTCCGCAAGGAGGCGAAGCTCCAGGGGCTCGTCGATCCTGACTTCATCTGGGACTGCACGCTCCAGTGCTACGACCAGAAGCTGCTCGAGCAGGGCGGTGCCGACGTCGAGGGTCAGTACGTCTCCACGCTCTTCCTCCCGTTCGAGGAGAAGAGCGCGAACGAGATGCTGGCGAACTTCCTGAAGTTCACCGAAAAGGACAAGGTCGACGGCTTCGCGATCCAGGCATTCGCGTCCGGTCTGCTGTTCCAGCAGGCGGTGGAGCAGGCCGTCGAGGCCGGGGGCGTCAACAACGTCACCCGCGCCGCGGTGTTCGAGCAGCTCGCGACCATCAACGACTTCGACGCCGGTGGGATGATCGGGGTCACCGACGTCGGTGCGCGCGAAACCACGCCGTGCTACACGCTCCTCCAGGTGCAGAACGGCAAGTTCAAGCGGGTGTGGCCGAAGAAGGCCGGTACCTTCGACTGCAAGCCGCGCAACCGGATCGAGGTCGAGCTGGATCTCGTCAGCGGCTAGCACCTCTCCGAGTCACGACCGGGGCGCCGTGGCACTTGCCACGGCGCCCTGTCGCGTGCGGGCCTCGCGCGTCCGAAGGCTCGGCGCGACGTATTGCAACCGGTTCCAGTCGGGGGCAGAATCCCCCACGCTGCGATGTCGCATCGACCGGTTCGACACGCGGCGAGGACGAGGGGGAACCATGAGGTGGAGTCGAGCCGTCGCCGTGCTCACCGTGGCAGTCGTGGGATCGGGAGTGGTCCCGGTCGCCGCGGGCGCCCAGGGGAGCGGGGGCAAGGACGCGTTGGAGGCATCCGACGTGGGCATCACCGCGACCGAGATCCGCATCGGCGTGCTCGCCGACGTGGACAACCCCTTCCAGCCCGGCCTCTTCGAGGGTTCGCCCAATGCGATCAAGGCGTGGGCCAAGTGGATGAACAAGAACGGTGGGCTCGCCAACCGCAAGGTCGTCGTCGACTTCATCGACACCAAGCTCAACGCCGACGAGACGCGCAACGCCATCATCACGGCGTGCAGCCAGGACTTCGCGATCCTCGGGACGTCTTCGCTCTTCGTGAACAACACCGACGACCTCGTCGGTTGCGAGGACGCGACCGGCGCGGCGACCGGGCTGCCCGACTTCCCGGTGGTCACCACCGAGCCGCTGCACCAGTGCTCGCCGGTGTCGCACCCGATCAACCCGCCGACCCTCGACTGCGCGACCCAGGACGCCCACCCGCAGACCTACCGCACGGGGACCGCGGCGACGAACTACCTCTTGAAGCGCTTCGGGGACCTGCACGGGACGTTCATCTACCCGTCGGACCTCTTGGCGGCCAAGAACTCCCAGGTCCCACTGTTCATCGCCCAGCAGGAGGCGGGGATCGAGGCTGACGTGGAGGCCGACGTCTCGGCTCGGGCTCCCCAGAGCATCTACACGCCCATCATCCAGCAGATGAAGGACGCCGGCTCGAACTACGCCCGGAGCGGGCTGGGCTCCGACAGCACGCTCGCGTTGCGCAAGGAGGCGAAGATCCAGGGCCTCACCGGTGTGGACGTCTGGGAGTGCTCGGTGCAGTGCTACAACACCGACTTCGTCGAGCAGGGCGGGTCCGACATCGAGGACCAGTTCGTGTACCTCGGGTTCGTGCCCTTCGAGGAGGCGAAGACCAACAAGATGATGTCGGCATTCATCAAGTCCACCGGCCGTGACCAGGCCGACGGCTTCGGCGCCCAGGCCTGGGCGTCGGCGATCTACTTCCGCGACATCGTGGAGAACATCGTCGAGGCCGATGGCCCCAACGGAGTGACGCGGGCCGCCGTGCTCGCCGGTGCCGACGAGATCAACGAGTTCACGGCCGAGGGCATGATCGCCCCCACCGATGTCGGCGACCGGGTGGCGACGCGATGCTTCGCGCTGCTCCAGGTGAAGAGCTCGAAGTTCGTCCGCGTTCACCCGAAGAAGAAGGGGACGTTCGACTGCAAGTCGGCCGACGTCGTCACCCTCGAACTCGACTTGATCGGCTGATCCGCCGCTCCATCGCTCGTTGCACACACAACATCGAACCGGGAAGGAACCCGAGTGACCGCAGTGATGGAGCAAGCCCGGCGACGGCCGAACCGCGGGCGCCTGATGGCGGGGCTCGCGGCCGCGCTGTTCGTGGGGTTCCTCGTCCAGGAGTCGTGGGCGGGCCGGAGCATCACCGGGGACTCCTTGTTGTTCTTCCTCGTCGTCGGCGTGACGATCGGCTCCATCTATGCGGTCGCCGCGAGTGGGCTGGTCGTCACCTACACCACGTCGGGGGTGTTCAACTTCGCCCAGGGCGCCATCGGGATGTTCATGGCGTTCGTCTACTGGGAGCTGAAGATCAACGCGGGCATCCAGACGTTCGTCGCGTTGTGCCTCACCGTCCTCGTCGCCGCACCCCTGATGGGTCTGGTGATCGAACGACTCCTCATGCGCCGCCTCGCAGGCGCATCGCTCGTCGCCCAGCTGGTCGTCACGATCGGCCTCATGCTCGCGCTCATCGGGATCGCCGGGACGATCTGGGACCCGAACGAGACACGCGCCATCGGAACGTTCTTCGGGAGCGACGGGTTCTTCGTGGGCCAGACGTTCCTGCCCTACTACCGGCTCATCACGATCGCCGCCGCGTTCCTGCTCGCGCTCGGCTTCTGGCTCCTCCTCAACCACACCCGCCTCGGGATCGCGATGCGCGCCGTCGTCGACAACCGCGAACTCGCCGCGCTCAACGGGGCCAGCCCGGCCCGCATCTCGGCGTTCGCCTGGATGCTCGGCTCCGCGATGGCGGCCCTCGCCGGGATCTTCCTCGCCGAGGAGCTGAGCGGGCTGAGCATCGAGACGCTGACGCTCCTGATCGTCGACGCGTTCGCCGCGGCGATCATCGGGCGCCTCCGCAGCCTTCCGATGACCTTCGTCGGCGGGATGATCATCGGCCTCTCGCTTTCGTTCCAGCAGAACTTCCTCACGTGGTCGGGCCGTTGGAGCTCGGCGAGCCTCGCGATCCCGACGATCATCCTCTTCCTCGCGCTCCTGTTTCTCCCCCAAGCGCGCATCGAGGGCCGGGTCTCTACCGCGATGAAGACGGCCCGACTCATCTCGATGAAGCGCGCGCTGTTCGGCTTCGCGTGCGTGGTGCTCGTGATGGCGGTGCTCGCCGGGGTGTTCGAGCGCCCCGACGTGCGACGCATGACACTGGCGGTGGTCACGGCGATCATCATGATCTCACTCGTGCCGCTCACCGGGTGGGCCAACCAGATCTCGCTCGCGCAGATCACGTTCGTGGGTATCGGGGCCTGGGCCACGTTCGAGTTCTCGACGGCCGGCGGTGAGGTCTTCGGCGTCCAACTCTTCGATCCGGGGAGCCCGTTCCTGCTGATCGTCGGTGCGGTCGTCGCCGTGCCGTTCGGGGTGCTGATGGCGTTCCCTGCGTTGAGGCTCCAGGGCCTGTACCTCGCGCTCGCTTCGATGGCGTTCGCGCGGATGGCGCAGTTCGTGATCTTCGACCAGCCCGAGGTCTTCGGTGGCGCCGGCAAGCGCATCGCTCCGCTCGAGGTGTTCGGCAAGGACGTGAGCGCTCCGTTCACCTTCCTCGGGGTCGACTTCACCCAGGACGCCGGGTTCCTGATCGTTGCCGCGATTCTCTTCGGCGCGGTGGGAATGGTGGTCGTCTGGATGCGGCGCGGCGCGTTCGGCCGAAGGCTCGTCGCCATGCGCGACAGTCCTGCAGCCTGCGCCACGCTCGGCGTCAACCTGCGCTCCACGAAGCTCGCTGTCTTCGCCCTCTCGGCGGCCATCGCCGGGTTCGGTGGTGCGCTCGTCGGTATGGCCCGTGGCTCGGCCAGCACGCAGAACTTCGAGATGCTCCAGGGCCTCCCGTACCTGCTGCTCCTGGTCGTGGGTGGCATCGCGCTCGTGTCCGGAGCCCTGTTCGGCGGCATCCTGCTCCAGAGCTTCACGTGGCTCGTCGACGTCCTCCCGACCATCAAGATCGGCAGCGTCAACGTCGTCCAGACGTGGGGCCGGGTCGGTCCGGGTCTCGCCGGCATCGGCATCGGGCGGAATCCCGAGGGCGCGGTGACCGAGATCAGCCTCGCGGTCCACGGCGAGGAAGGCGAGAATGCGGTGGACGCTGCCGAGGGCGACGAACCGGGTGGCGGCGATCCGCCGGATCAGACGCCGGCCATCGCCCCGACCGGGGGGGTCTGAGACGATGGCACTGCTGGACATCCGAGGTGTCAGTGTCCGGTTCGGTGGGCTCCTCGCGCTCGACGAGGTGTCGTTCGCCGTCGAGTCGGGTCACGTGACCGGGCTCATCGGTCCGAACGGCGCCGGGAAGACGACGCTGTTCAACGTGGTCACCGGCCTGCAGAACCCGACGTCGGGCGCGGTGCTCATCGACGACGTGGACATCACGACCACGCGTCCGCACCGGCGCGCCCGGCTCGGCATCGGGCGCACGTTCCAGCGACTCGAGACGTTCGGGACGCTGTCGGTCCGGAACAACGTGCTCGTCGCAGCCGAGATGCGCAGCGGATGGGCTACCGAATGGTTCGACCCCGGGACATTGGCCGACGAGGTCATCGAGCAGGTCGGCCTCACGGGCGTGGCCGACGCGCGGGTCGACCGGCTCCCGACCGGGATGGCCAGGCTCGTCGAGGTCGCACGCGCCCTGGCGACGAAGCCTCGTGTCCTGCTGCTCGACGAACCGTCGTCGGGGCTGAACGAGTCGGAGACGCAGGCGCTGGGCCGCCTCCTCCGCGAGCTGGTGGGGACCGGGCTCGGCGTCCTCCTCGTGGAGCACGACATGAGCTTCGTGATGGGGACCTGCGATCACATCCACGTCCTCGACTTCGGACGGCTGATCGCCGCGGGGACGCCGGCCGAGGTCCAGGCGAACCCCACCGTGCGCGCTGCCTACCTCGGTGGCGAAGCCGACGAAGCCGAGGAGACGACCGCCGGTCCGGCGCTCACCGCCGTCGTCGCCGGGGGAGCGCAGGCCGCAACGGTCGCATCCCCCGACGCGATGATCTCGGTGCAGGGCATGACCGCCGCGTACGGCACGATCCAGGTGCTGCACGGCGTCGACCTCGTGGTGGAGCCAGGGCAGGTGTACGCCCTCCTCGGCCCGAACGGGGCCGGGAAGTCGACGACGCTGAAGGTGCTGAGCGGCCAGCTCCCCGCCACCGAGGGGACCGTCGCAGTCCTCGGCGACGACATCGCCGGCGTCGCGCCCGACGAGCTGGCGCGCCGTGGGGTCTGCCTGGTCCCCGAGGGCCGCGGGATCTTCCCGAACCTGACGGTGACCGAGAACCTGCGGATGGCCACCTACACGGGCGCGTCGTTCAAGACGGTCCAGGAGCGCGCGTTCGAGCGGTTCCCGAGGCTGCAGGAGCGACGCAAGCAGGTCGCGGGCACGCTGTCGGGTGGCGAGCAGCAGATGCTCTCGATGGCACGCGCGCTCGTCATCGATCCCAAGGTCCTGCTCCTCGATGAGCTCTCGATGGGACTCGCGCCTCTCATCGTCGAAGAGCTCTACGAGGTCGTGAAGAACATCGCCAAGGATGACGTCTCGATCCTCATCGTGGAGCAGTTCGCGCACGAGGTGCTGGGCGTGGCCGACGTGGCGGCGATCATGCTGCACGGACGGGTGGAGTTCACCGGCCCGCCACACGAGGTCGGCCCCGCGCTCGACCGCGCCTACCTCGGCGGGTCCGTCCACGCGCCCTGATCCCCCCTGCGGTTGATGCGTCCCTCACCCGCCTATGGCGGGGTGAGGGACGCAGGACCGAGATCTCGAGGTTTCCGCAACCCGGTGGAACAGGGCTTCGGGATCAGGGCTCGTAGGTGCCGTCGTCCCTGCGGGCCCAGCCCGACGCTGCATGGCTCCCGCCGTCGACGTGCAGCACCGTGCCGGTGACGTAGCGCGAGAGGGCCGACGCGAGGAAGACGATCGGACCGGCGCAGTCGTCGACGTGACCCCAGCCCAGCGGCACCTTGCGCCCGTACGCCTCCCGCGCTCCCTGACTCACGGCTTCGGCGAGGTCCTCGTCTCCGGGTGTCGGGATCGCATCCGGCGCCAGCGCGTTGACCCGGATGCCCACCGTCGCGAGCTCGAGGGCGAGGGTCTTGGTGAGGCTCTCGACCGCCGCCTTCATCGCGGCGTACACGCCGAACCCCGGCGCGGCGCGGGATGCCTCGATCGACGTGATGTTGACGATCGACGAGCCCTCGGGCATGAGCGGCACGCAGCCTCGCACGAAGTTCGTGACGCTCGTGAAGTTCTCGTCGACCAGCGAGCGCTGTCCCTTGTCGTTCACGTCGAGGACCGCGGCGTAGAAGCCGCCACCCGCGTTGTTCACGAGCACGTCGATCGTCCCGTAGCGCTCGGCGAGCACACCCAGCCACATGGTCACGGCGTCGTTGTCGCGGACGTCCAGCTCGGCGGTCTCACAACGCCGGCCGCACGCCTCGACGTCCGCCGCGGTGGTCGCCATGCCGGCCGGGTCGCGATCGCAGATCGCCAGGTCGGCGCCGAAGCGGGCGAGTGCCGACGCGGCGGCGGCTCCGATGCCCCGCGCGGCACCGGTCACGAGCGCGACCTTGCCGTCGAGCGATGCCGCTTCTGGCCCGATCATCGGAGTCTCCATTCGACGCGCGCCCCGGAGGCGAAGCGGTGCTGGCCCTCGCTGATGAGATCGAGATCGTTGCCCAGGCCGACCATGACGTGGGCGAGGCCGACCGCCTGGCTCCGGGCGAGCTCGGAGGCCAGCCAGATCGACCGCACGGTCCCCTGGACGGCGACCGGCGGCCCTTCGGCGATCTCCCGTGCGAGCTGCTGCGCACGGTCCACCAGCGCGTCGGCCGGAACGACCTCCTGGACGAGGCCGACCTGCAGCGCACGGCGAGCAGACATCCGCTCGTGGTTGCCGAGGAGGGTCAGCCGCATGATCTCACCGAACGGCATCCGGGCCGACATGAGCATCGGCTCGAAGGCGGCGGTCATGCCGTACGTGACGTGCGGGTCGAAGAAGGTCGCGTGCTCGGCGGCGACGATCGTCTCGACCTCCCCGAGCATGTAGAAGGCCCCACCGCAGGCCATCCCGTTCACGGCCGCGACGACCGGCTTCCACAGGTCGGCGGACTTCGGTCCGAGCAGCAGGCCGGGATCGTCCATCATCCACGGCCCTGTCGGTTGGGGGATCTCGTCCGCGCGATCGATGCCGGTGCAGAACGCCCGGTCGCCGGCGCCGGTGAGGACGATGGCCCGCACGTCGTCGTCACGGCGCAGGGAACGCCAGAGCCCGTGGAGCTCGGACGTGAGGACGACGTCGAACGCGTTGAGCCGGTCCGGGCGGTCGAGCGTGACCGTTGCGACACCGTGGTCGTCGATCTCGACCAGGAGTGTCTCGAACTCGGCCACCGGAAGACCTTACGCTCCGCCCGCACGAGCAGACCGAGCCGCTCGCCGGGACCGGGGACGCGCGAGGGCCGGCTGCCCGGAGAAGGACAGCCGGCCCGGCGCGCGTTGCGGGCTACTCCGAGACCGCCGCCTCGACCTCACCGGCCTGGAACACTCCGACCGCGCCCTTGGATGCGCTCGAGAACTTGTGGGTCACGAAGGGGTAGAGCCCCGGGACCGCGAAGTCGAACTCGACGAACCCACCCTGTGCGGGTTGGAGGTCCAGCGCCTGCGACCCGCCCTGTCCTCCGGGTCGCAGGAGATAGGCGCCTTCCTTGTACGTGGTGTCGAAGATCGTGCCGATCACGTGGAACGACGAGTTCTCCGACGGCCCATCGTCGAGCACCCAGATCCGGATGCGCTGGTTCGGCTCCACCCGGATCGGGCGGAACTTGTACTGGTTCGGGTAGCCGTTGAACACCACGGCGTCCCACTCGTCGGCGAGCATCTTGTTGAGGTCGGCGACCTCACCCTTGGGCGCCGTGTAGAGCTCCGACTGCAGCATCACGAACTCGTGGTCGACCGGTGCCAGGTCCGGCGGGTCGATGATGATCGCCCCGTACATGCCGTTGCCGATGTGGTGCAGGACCGGCGGCGTGCCGCAGTGGTACATGAAGATGCCGGCCTTGGTGGCCACGAAGGAGTAGAGGAGCTCCTTCTCGGGCTCGATGGTGCGCATCTCGACGTTCCAGGCGACCTTGCTGGCGTGGAAGTCGACCGAGTGGCCGAGCGTGCCGTCGTTGATGAGCGTGATCTCGAACGTGTCTCCGACCTTGCCGCGCAGGACCGGTCCGGGGACCTGGTCGTCGAACGTCCACATCTTCTGCTTCACGCCGGGCGCGATCTCCATGAGCTTCTCGGTCGCGTGCATCTCGATCTGGTGCACGGTCCCGGTCGGTGTGACCGGCGCCTTGGGATCACGGGCCTCGAAATCGTCGGCTGGCTCCTTGTTGAAGTCGATCTTCTGACCGGGGAAGGACGTCGCCGCCGCGCTCGAAGCGGCCGTGGCCGCTTCGGTGCTGACGACCTTGTCGTCCTTGGGGTGCGACGTGGCGATCGCGACCATCGAGAACACGGCCGCGAGCAGGGCCAGGACCGAGATCCCGACGATCCAGAAGCGGAACTCCGACCGCTCCCATGGTGGGCGGCGGGTCGGTTCGGTCATGGCCATGAGCAACCTCCTGGTTCCCGGGCGCAGACCGACATGGCCCGCGCGGGTGTCGAGACGCCCGAATCCTCTGCCGTTGGGCGCGGGCGGGGTAGGGCACTTCGTCTGTGACGGGCGACATGTTGGTCGGGACCTTCGGCCCTATCGGACTCGACACGAGGGAGGACGATCGAGGGGTACCCGGGCAGGGACCGGGACGTCGAGCAGGTGAGGTTCGCCATGGGCAACGTCTTGCAGCGCGCGCCGTCGAATTCCCGCGGCTGGTCCGCCGATCGGACGAGGCCGCGCGTGCTCGTCGAGAACCCGGATGTGGGCGTCGGGTTCGCCATCGAGCGGTTCCTCGAGGGGGAGGGCTGCGAGGTGGTCGTCTGCCAGGGGCCGGACGGACTCCGTCGGCATCGGTGCCCGGTGGTGTTCGACGAGGACTGCACGCTGGCCGCGGGCGCCGACGTCATCGTCCACGGGCTCAATCCCGACCGGCGCGAGCACGCCGAGGTGCTCCGAGCCCTGCGCGCGAAGCACCCGGCGACGCCGGTCGTCGTCGAGGTCACCAAGTCGAGTGCCGAGCGGCACCCGGGGCTCCTCGCGGGCTGCGTCGTGGTGCCCTTCCCGGCGACCCGGGGGTCGATCCGGGCGGCGGTGGACCGCGCATTGGCCGACGATTGAGCGTGCCCGTACGCTGAGCGCGTGTTCGTCCAGGTTGACCTGTCGGCCGCGCCGCCCGTCGTGACGCTCGAGGAGGCAGGCGACACCGCGCGTTTCCACGTGCTCGTGAGCGGCGGGAAGGACGCGGCCCTGGTCTACGGGGCACTCGTCGACGCCGCGGCCGGCCGGCTCGAGGGGGATGACGCATGGATCGCGGTCGACGCCGTCCGTCGGATGGCCGTCGGTCGGGTGAGCGAAGGTTGGGACGCGGACCTCGAGGCGATGCTCGGCTACGCGCGGAGCAAGGGTTGGCTCGACGAGGCCGGTCACGCGATCCGCGCGCACGTCGAATGGCCCGAGTGAGCGGGGTCGCCGAGCCGGGAACGGACGCGGGGGACGACGACTCCGCGCTCGAAGCGGCATTCACGACCTTCTTCGCCAAGGAGTCGCCGAGCGCGCGCGTGCGGGCGGCCGAGCCGCTCGGGTTCGACCCGTCGTTGTGGGATCGCCTCCGCGGGCTCGGCATCCCCGAGCTCGCCGTCGGGGTGGATCGTGCTCCGCTCGACGCGCTCGCGACCATCGTGCGCTGCGCCGGGCGGGCGCTGGCCCCGGTCCCGATCGTCGAGACGCTCGTGGCGAACCGACTCCTCGACCGTCTCGACGCGTGCCGGGAGCCGCTCGCGAACGGGGAGGGGATCGCCACGTTCGCGGTGCGTCCGGCTCGCGGCGGCGTGTGGCCACTGGTCCCGGCGGGCGCCGTCGCCACGGCGGTCGTCGGGATGGACGGCGACGACCTGGTGCTCCTCCGCGCACCGGCCCCCGGGTCGGCGGCCGTGAACCTCGGTGGCGCGCCGCTGGCGGATCGATCCGTCACAGGAGATCGCACGGTGCTGGCCACGGGCTCGGAGGCGCACGACCTCCACGCCCTGACCCTCGACGAGATGCGCATCCTGTGGGGTGCGGCGCTCGTCGGCCTCGGGCGGGGCGCGCTCGACGGGGCGGTCGCGTACGCCGCCGATCGTCACCAATTCGGCGTCCCGATCGGCAGCTTCCAGGCGATCCAGCACCGGCTCGCCGACGTCGCGACGGAGCTCGACGGCGCGACGCTGCTCGTCGGCCGAGCCGCCGCGTCCGAGGGGACGATCCGAGCGGTGCTCGCCCCGCTGAGCGCATGGGTCGCGGGCCGTGCCGCCCGCGCCGTCGCCGGCGCGAACGTGCACGTCCACGGCGGGTACGGCTTCATGCTCGAGGTCGACGCCCAGCTGTTCTTCCGGCGAGCGAGCGCGTGGCCGCTCGTGCTGGGGGATCCGGCGGACGAGATGGAACTGATCGCGGACCAGCTCGCGCGCGTCGGCTGGAACCTCGACGACCCGGAGCCGTCGGCGTTCCGCCGGGAGGTGCGCGCGTTCCTGGAGACGCACTGCCCGGCCGAGGTGGTCCGGAACGCACACGACACCGGGACCATGCACGACTGGGGGTTGCATGCCGCGCTCGCCCGGGTGGGATGGCTCGCGGCCGAGTGGCCCATCGACCAGGGAGGCCAGGCGCGCGGACCGTGGGAGATGCAGGAGATGCACGACGAGCTCGCACGCGTGGGCGCGCCGGTCGACGGGTGGGGCACGTCGAACTTGGTCGCGCACACGTTGGCGCTCGTGGGCACCGATCAGCAGCGGAGCGAGATCGTGCCCAGGATCCTCGACGGTTCGGTGCTCTGCTGTCTGGGGTACAGCGAGCCCGACTCGGGCTCGGACGTGGCCGCGGCGTCGACCCGGGCGGAGCGTGACGGCGACGACTGGGTCATCAACGGTCAGAAGATGTTCACGACCCTCGCCCACGAGTCCACGTACGTCTTCCTCCTGACCCGCACGAATCCCGACGCGCCGAAGCACCGGGGTCTGACGATGTTCCTCGTCCCGATGGACGCGCCCGGGATCGAGATCACGCCCATCCACACGCTCGGAGGCGAGCGGACCAATATCACCTACTACACCGACGTCCGGGTGCCGGACGCCTGTCGCGTGGGTGCGGTCGACGGCGGCTGGAGTGTGATGGGGGTCGCGCTCGCGTTCGAGCGCAATCCCACGATGGTCGGGGAGCTCGACCGTCTCCTCCATCGGTTCGTGGAATGGGCGGCGACCGTGCCCGGCGTGCTCGACCGGCCCGCGACGCGCGTCCGACTCGTGCACGCCGTCGCGGATCTCGAGGTGGCTCGGGTCTTGGCGCATCGGATGACGGCGGTCGCGGCGTCCGGCACGCCGGGGTTCGTCGAGGGCTCGATGGCCAAGCTGTTCGCGTCGGAGGCGCTCGTGCGTGCCGCCGCCGACCTGCTCGACGCCAGCGCCCCCGAAGGACTGCTCGGCCACGACGCGTCGGGTGCGGTCGCCGACGGCTGGATCGAACAGGCGCACCGCCACGCCCAGGTCACGACGATCTACGCGGGGACCAGCGAGATCCAGCGCTCGATCATCGCCGAGCGTGGCCTCGGCCTGCCCCGCTCCGGGCGGTGAACCTCGTGTTTCGGCGTCGGAAGAGGGCAGCCAGGACCGGTCCAGCGACGCCAGAACAGCGCGCGATCAGCGTTGCAGATGCGGTGCCACGTCGCGGGCGAAGGCGTCCATCTGGTCGAGCAGCTCGTCGAGGGTGCGGTTCCGGAACCGAACCTGGAGGTGGCTCACGCCCATCGCGCCGAATTCGTTGAGCCGCTCGGCGAGCATCGTGGGATCTCCCGCGAGGGTCTGCTCGCCGACGTCCCACCCCGGGTCGCCGACGTAGAGGAACTCGGTGATCGTGCCGAGGTCGATCGGCTCGTCGCCACGCGTGGCCCTGCGGTGCTCGAGCAGGAAGGCGATCTGGTCGGGCATGTCGTCGCGGGGCGTGCCCTGCGGAAGCCACCCGTCGCCGCGCTCCGCCGCCCGGCGCAGCGCCGGCTTCGACGAGCCGCCGACCCAGATCGGGAGCGGCGACTGACGTGGCCGCGGCGCCATGCCGCCGTCGGAGAGATGACCCCAGTACGGCGTGTCGATGTCGGGGTACTCGTTGGCGAGCGCCTCGCGGACGACGTCGATCGCGGCGTCGGTGACCCGGCCGCGCTCGGCGAAGTCGAGCCCGAGGAGGTCGAACTCGCCCTCGAGGTGCCCGGCGCCGACGCCCAGGATCGCTCGCCCTCCGGAGAGCTCGTCGAGGGTCATGAACGACTTCGCGGTGTGCAGCGGGTGCCGGTAGCTGAGCACGAAGACGTGCGACATGATCCGCACCCGTTCGGTCATCCCGGCGATCCACCCGAGCGTCGCGACCGTGTCGTACCAGGTCGTGCCCATGTGTGCGTCGAGGGGCTTCGTGACCGCGAGGTGATCGCAGACGGCGACGTAGAAGAAGCCGGTCTCGTCGGCCTTGCGGACGATCGCCGCGAGCTCGGCCGCACCGGCGTCGGCTTCCCACTCCTCGACGAACGTCTTGGACTTGGCCTGCACCTGGAGCTGCATCCCGTACGCGAGGGTGCCGGCGGGGACGATCGACGCCATCAGGCGACTCCCAGCGCGGACCGCATCGCGGTGAACGCGACGTCCTGGGCCTGCTTCGCACCGTCGAGCACGGCGTCCATGTTGAAGAAGCCGTGGAACATCCCCTCGGCGCGGTGCATCACGACCGGGACACCCGCACTCTCGAGGAGACGGGCGTACATCTCCCCCTCGTCGCGCAGTGGGTCCATCTCGGCGGTCACCACGCACGCCGGCGGCAGGCCCTCGAGGGACTCCGCGACGTGTGGCGACAGGTAGGGGTGATCTCCGGCGTGGTCGGGCGGGCGGTACTGCGCGCGGTACCAGTCCATCTGCGCGGTCGTGAGGAAGTACCCCGTGGCGTTCTCCGACTTCGAGGCATGGTCGTTGGCCGTAGCGGTGCTGTCGATCACCGGGTACACGAGGAGCTGGAAGGCCAGCCCCGGGCCGTCGAGGTCGCGGGCCATCTGCGCAACCACCGCGGCGAGGTTGCCGCCGGCGCTGTCGCCGGCGACCGCGATGTGGCCGGGGTCGATCCCCAGCGCCTCGGCGTTGGCGGCGACCCATGCCGTGGCCGCGTAGCAGTCGTCGGCGGCGGCCGGGAACACGTGCTCGGGCGCGAGGCGGTAGTCGACCGAGACGACGACGGCACCGATCGCGTTCGCGATCCGCCGACACGCACCGTCGTGCGAGTCGAGGTCGCAGATCACCCATCCGCCGCCGTGGAAGTACACGACGCCGGGGAGCGGGCCGGCCGGCGCCTCGCGGGGGCGGAACACCCGGATCGGGACGTCCCCGGCGGGCCCGGGGATGCTCCGGTCCTCGACGCTCCCGACCTCCTCGATGTCGGGCAGGGCCGGCATGGCCTTCGTCTGGGCCCGGGCCGCGACGGGATCGTCGACCTCGTCGACCTTCGGGAAGACCTGGTCCATGACCTCGATGACGGTGGCAGCGACAGGATCGATCGGCATGGATCGCACGCTATCGCCCACGCGCCCGTCGGTCCCCTAGCCTCCGACGCCGTGGAGCCCGCAGCCGACCCGACCCGATCCGGCGACGTGACGATCCCGGCGCTCGTGCGCCGGGCCGCCCGCACCTGGCCCGCCGCCGAGGCGCTCGTCGACGACGAGGGATCCGTGCGCGTGAGCTTCGCCGGCCTCGAGGAGCGCATGGTCACCTCCACCCGGGCCGCGATCGCCGCGGGCCTGGAGCCCGGTGACCGGGCGGCGATCTGGGCCCCCAACCTCCACGAGTGGATGGTGGCCGCCCTCGGGGTCCTCGGCGCCGGTGGGGTCCTCGTCCCGATCAACACCCGGTTCAAGGGAGCCGAGGCGGCGTACGTGCTCGGGAAGTCGGGCGCCCGGGTGCTGTTCACGGTCACCGGCTTCCTCGACACCGACTACGTCGCGTTGCTGCGCGCGGCCGACGCCGACCTGCCCGCGCTCGACCGGACCGTTGTCCTGCGGGGCGACGACCCCGAGGGCACCGTCTCGTTCGACGCGTACCTCGCGGCGGGCGGCGAGGTCGACGCCGCAACGGCCGCCGGCCGTATCGACGCGGTCGCGCCCGACGACCTCTCGGACCTGATCTTCACCTCGGGCACGACCGGGCAGCCCAAGGGCGTGATGACCACGCACGGGCAGAGCGTGCGGGTCTACGAGGCGTGGACCGATGTGATCGGCCTGCGCGCCGGCGACCGCTATCTCATCGTCAACCCGTTCTTCCACACGTTCGGGTACAAGGCCGGGTGGATGTCGTGCGTCCTCCGGGGCGCGACGATCGTGCCGTGCTCCATCTTCGACGTGCCGAAGGTGCTCGAGATGGTGGCGGCCGAGCACATCTCGGTGCTGCCCGGCCCACCGACGCTGCTCCAGAGCATCCTCGACTTCCCCGAGCGCGACGCGTTCGACCTGTCGTCGCTGCGCCTCACGGTGACGGGAGCGGCCGCGGTGCCGGTGCGTCTCATCGAGCGCCTGCGCGACGAGATGACGTTCGAGACGATCATCACGGGCTACGGCCTGACGGAGAGCACGGGGACCACGGCGATGTGCCGCCACGACGACGATCCCGAGACGATCGCGAGATGGTCGGGCAAGGCCATCCCCGACACCGAGCTGCGCGTCGTCGACGACGATGGGGCCGAGGTGCCGGTGGGGGAGCCGGGCGAAGTCGTCACGCGCGGCTACCACGTGATGCAGGGGTACTACGACGAGCCGAGCGAGACCTCGGCGACGATCGATGCCGACGGGTGGCTGCACACGGGCGACATCGGCGTGATGGACGAACGTGGCTACGTCCGCATCACCGACCGCAAGAAGGACATGTTCATCGTCGGCGGCTTCAACGCGTACCCGGCCGAGATCGAGAACCTGCTGCTCGGCAACGACGCGCTCGCGCAGGTCGCGGTGATCGGGGTCCCGGACGAACGCCTGGGTGAGGTCGCGGCCGCCTATGTCGTGCCCCGCCCCGGCGCGACGGTCTCGGCCGAGGCGGTCGTCGCGTGGGCGCGCGAGCACCTCGCCAACTACAAGGTCCCCCGACGAGTCGAGGTGGTGGACGAGCTCCCGATGAACGCGAGCGGCAAGGTCCTCAAGTACGTGCTGCGCGAGCGAGCCGCTCGCGATGCCCACGACTAGTCTGCGCTCGCCGACGCGACGAGCGAGGGGGGGCGCAGGACCAGATGCCGTGCCCGGCACTACGGACGCTCGTTCGTCGCGCCCTCGTCACGCTGATGCTCGGCGCGGGCGCACTGGTGGCCATGAGTGGTCCCGCCGTCGCCTCGGTCTCCGAACGGTCCGACACCTGGGCTCACACCCAGGTCGAGGAGCCGCAGGAGGCCATCAACGTCCGCCTCTTCGACACCGCCGAGAAGGCCCGACCTCCGGTCGTGGGGGTCACGGTCATCGTTCGCCAGGGCGGGAAGGTGGTGGGGAAGGCC
>DASUAO010000048.1:0-2063 GCA_035763745.1 Acidimicrobiia bacterium | reverse complement strand
GTCCGGAGGGACCGCGAGCGGCTCACGCGTGCACGGGCCGGCATCGCGGTGGGAAAGCTGTCCGGCGCGGTGGGCACGTTCTCGAACGTCGACCCCGAGGTCGAGCGCTACGTGTGCGAGCACCTGGGTCTCGAGCCCGTGCCGGCGACCCAGGTGCTGCCGCGCGACCGACACGCCGAGCTGCTCTACGCGTGCGCGTCCCTCGGCGCGACCGTGGAGATGGGCGCGCTCGAGGTCCGGCACCTCCAGCGCACCGAGGTGCGCGAGGCCGAGGAGGGCTTCCGGACCGGCGCCCAGAAGGGCTCCAGCGCGATGCCCCACAAGCGCAACCCGGTGAAGAGCGAACAGCTGTGCGGACTGGCCCGGATCCTGCGGGCGAACGTCCAGGCCGGGCTCGAGAACGTCGCGCTCTGGCACGAGCGCGACATCTCCCACTCGTCGGTCGAGCGCATCGTGCTTCCGGACTCGCTCCAGCTCGCCTACTACGTCGCAGTGAAGTTCGCGTCGATCGTCGAGGGACTCGTCGTGCACGCCGACCGCATGCGGTCGAACCTCGATGCGTCGTTCGGGCTGGTGTTCAGTCAGCCGGTCCTGCTCGCCCTCGTGGAGTCGGGTATGACACGCGACGACGCGTATCGCGCGGTCCAACGCAACGCGATGCAGACGTGGGACGAGCAGAGCTCGTTCCTCGACGTGCTGCGGACCGATGCCGTCGTGATGGACGCACTGGGCGAGGATCGCCTGGTCGCGTGTTTCGATCTCGAACGTTCGCTCGAGCATGCGGGCCGGGCGGTCGACGCGCTCACGGGGTCCACCTGAACGTGACGCAGATCGGGCTCCCGCATCACTCGACGGGGAAGGTGCGCGACCTCTACGAGGTCGACCACGACCGGATGTTGATCGTCGCGTCGGACCGGATCTCGGTGTTCGACGTCGTGCTCCCCGACGAGATCCCCGACAAGGGGTCCGTGCTCACTGCACTCTCCACGTTCTGGTTCGAGGAGACGGCCGCGCTGTGGCCGAACCATCTCGTGTCTTCGGACCCGACCGACTTCCCCGAGACCGCGGGACCCGACGTCGCGGGACGGGCGATGCTCGTACGCGCCGCCGTGCCGATCAGACTCGAGTGCATCGCCCGCGGGTACCTCTTCGGCTCGGCCTGGTCGGAGTACGAGGCGTCGGGGACGATCGGCGGCGCCCCGGCGCCGAGGGGACTGCAGCGCGCCGAGCGGCTCCCGGAGCCGGTGTTCACCACCACGACGAAGGCGGAGTCGGGGCACGACGAGACGCTGGCCGCGGCCGAGGCGGTGGAGCTGGTGGGTGCCGACGTCTACGAGCAGGTGGAGGAGGCGACGCTGCGGATCTACCGTCATGCCGCGACGCACGCGGCCTCGTGCGGCCTGGTGCTCGCCGACACCAAGCTCGAGTTCGGATCGATCGACGGCACGGTCGTGGTGATCGACGAGATGTGCACGCCCGACTCGTCACGGTACTGGCCGGCGCACGAGGTCGAGGTCGGCGGCTCACCTCCGTCGTTCGACAAGCAATTCGTGCGTGACTACTACCTGGAGATCGGCTGGGACCAGACACCGCCCGCCCCGCCGATGCCGAAGCGCGTGGTCGACGGCACCCGCGCGCGCTACCTCGAGGCGTACGAGATGCTGACCGGACGCAGCTTCGACGAGTGGTTCGGGGTCGACGAATGACGTCGGTACGATCGGGAGCGTGAGGTTCCCGAGTTGAGGTTCCCGAGTTGAGGTTCCCGAGTTGAGGTTTCAGGTCCGCATCGACGTCACCCACCTTCCCGGCGTGCTCGACCCGCAGGGCGCGACCGTCGAGCGCGCCCTCCCGGCACTCGGGTACGACAACGTGTCCGAGATCACGATCGGGAAGTCGATCCGCCTGGTCGTCGACGCCTCCGACGAAGCCGCGGCCCACGCCCAGGTGGTCGAGATGTGCGACCGCCTCCTCGCCAACCCCGTCATCGAGTCCTACGAGGTCTCCCTCACCCACCTCCCCGATGATGCGTCGCTCACCCGCACATAGCAGGGTGAGCGACGCAC
>DASUAO010000047.1:0-34916 GCA_035763745.1 Acidimicrobiia bacterium | reverse complement strand
CCAGACGTTGGCGATCTCGGCGGCGACCCCCACCCTGTCGAGCCCGTTCGGGGTGGCGGTGGATGCGGCGGGCAACATCTACACCGCCGACACCGTCACCGCCACGGTGTACCGGTTCGACGCGTCGGGGGCCCAGACGTTGGCGATCCCGGCGACGACCCCCACCCTGTCTGACCCGTTCGGGGTGGCGGTGGATGCGGCGGGCAACATCTACACCGCCGACAACGTCACCGCCACGGTGTACCGGTTCGATGCGTCGGGGACCCAGACGTTGGCGATCCCGAAGACGGACGCGAACCCCGACCTGGTCAAACCGTTCGGGGTGGCGGTGGATGCGGCGGGCAACATCTACACCGCCGACCCCGTCACCGCCAAGGTGTACCGGTTCGACGCGTCGGGGACCCAGACGTTGGCGATCTCGGCGGCGACCCCCACCCTGTCTGACCCGGTCGGGGTGGCGGTGGATGCGGCGGGCAACATCTACATCTCCGACACCGGCACCGACACGGTGTACCGGTTCTGTACGGGGGTCCCGACGTTGGGGGCGACGGTCGGGTCCGCTGGGGGGCGCACAGTCACGGTGACGGGGTCGGGTTATGGGCCGGGTGCGACGCTGAACGTCAGCATCGCCTCGACCCCGACCGCGTTGGGGACCGTGACCGCAGACGCCAGCGGGGCGTTCACCAAGGCGTTCACCGTGCCGTGCAGCGTCGGAGCCGGAGACCATACGGTCACCGTGTCGGGCGCGCTGGGTCAGAGCGCCTCCACGCCGGTCACCCTCACCGCGTGCATCACTCCCAAGTTCACCGGATAGCTCCGCGCGACCCCGGACAGTCGAGCAGCCATCGCCGGGACCTTCGAAGCGGTCGCGTTCGTCGGCGTCGAGTTCCTCGCGGTCACCTCGACCGTCTGCCCCACTCTACGATTCCCTCTCCCCGTACCTCTCCGCGGACAGGTGCTGTAACGGGGTCCGATCCAGGCCCACAGCGCTCCACGCGATCTGAGGCGAGGGAACGACTCGGCACCGTCGGCACAGCGCTCGGCTCGAAGAGTCCCGAGGACTGGTCGAAGCATGGGCTCTAGTCCGACGTCCGCGCGACCTTGTCGACGAGGTGGGCCGGCATCGGGTCGTAGTGCGAGTGGGCGAGCGTGAACGTGCCCCGTCCCGCGGTGCGTGAGCGGAGGTCGACCGAGTAGCGGAGCACCTCCGACGTCGGGACGAGCGCCACGATCTCCACCGCGCCGTCGCCGAGCGCGCTCGTCCCCTGGATCCGTCCCCGCTTCGAGTTCAGGTCGCCCATGAGGTCGCCCTGGCTCGCCTCGGGCGCACGCACCACGAGCTCGCTGATCGGCTCCAGGAGGATCGGCGATGCCTGCGCCATGGCCTCCCGGAACGCGAGCGACCCGGCCATCTTGAAGCTCATCTCCGAGCTGTCGACGGAGTGGTACTTGCCGTCGAACACGGTCGCCTGCACGTCGACCACCGGGAACCCGAAGACACCGCCCGACGCCATGGTCTCGGCGATGCCCTTCTCGACCGCCGGGATGAACTGGCGGGGGATCGCACCGCCGACGATCTTGTCGACGAACTCGAACCCGGCGCCGCGTTCCAGCGGCTCGACGCGCACGGACGCCACGCCGAACTGGCCGTGGCCCCCGGACTGCTTCTTGTACTTGCCCTCGGCCTCGGCGGGCACCGTGATCGTCTCGCGGTACGCGACCTCGACGTCGTCGGTCTCGACCTCGACCCCGAACTTGCGGTGGATGCGTTCGAGCGCGATCCCGAGGTGGGTCTCGCCCATCCCCCACAGCAGGGTCTGGTGGGTCTCGTCGTTGCGCTCGAGGCGGATCGCGGGGTCCTCGTCCTGGAGCCGGTGCAGCGCGGTGGCGAGCTTGTCCTCGTCGCCCTTGGACTTGGCCCGGATGGCGACGGGCAGCGTGGGCTCGAACTGCTCCAGCGGCTCGACCTCGGCGTCGGCGCCCCGGCTGCCGAGGACGTCGCCGGTGAAGGTGTCGGTGAGCTTGGCCACCGCCCCGAGGTCGCCGGGGCCGACCTCGCTGACCGCTTCGGCGTCCTTGCCTCGCACCATCGACAGCTGGTGGATCCGCTCGTCGGTCATCGTGCGGCCGTTGGCGAGATGGTCGTCGGCCTTGACTGTCCCCTGGAGGACCTTGAACAGGTTCACCCGCCCGACGTAGGGATCGACGATCGTCTTGAACACGAACGCGACCGGGGGCCCGTCGCCGGCGTCGGGCGCCGGACCCTCGCGCACCATGAAGTGTGCGAGCCGGTCGATGCCGACGAGCGCGGTCGCGCTCCCGCACAGCACCGGGAAGACGCTCGCCTCGGCGATGCCCTTGGCGAGCGCACCCTCGAGCTCCTCGACCGAGATCGTCTCGTCGTCGAGGTAGCGCTCCATGAGCGTGTCGTCGGCCACGACGATCCCCTCGACGAGCGAGTCGTGGACGGCGTGCTCCTCGTGCTCCATCTCCTCGGGGATCGGGCCGCGTACACCCACACCGCTGCCGCCCGAGTACGTCATCGCGGTGTCGCTCAGGAGGTCGATGACGCCGCGGAAGTCGTGCTCGGCACCGATCGGGAGCTCGAGCGGTGCGACGCCCGCGCCGAACCTCGCCTTGAGGTCGTCGAGCGTGCGTTCGAACGAGGCGCGCTCGCGGTCGAGCTTGTTGACGAAGATCGCCCGAGGGATGTCGAGTGCCTCGGCAAGTCGCCAGGCCACCTCGGTCTGCACCTCGACGCCCTCGACCGCGGAGACCACGAAGATGGCCAGCTCGGCGGCGCGCAAGCCGGCCGCCACGTCACCGACGAAGTCGGCATATCCGGGGGTGTCGAGGAGGTTGACCTTGTGGTCCTCCCACTCGAACGGTGCGACGGCGAGCGACACCGAGATGGTCCGCTTCTGCTCCTCGGGGTCGAAGTCGCACACCGTGGTCCCGTCCTCGACGGAGCCGGTCCGCGCGATGGCACCGGAGACGAACAGCAGCGCCTCGGCGAGCGTCGTCTTCCCGGCTCCGCCGTGGCCCACCAGGGCCACGTTGCGGATCCTGTCGGTCGGGACCGGCTTCACGGCGTCTGGATCACTGGTCACACCCCCAGGAGGCTCCGGGGCGGAGTCTAGGAAGCGTCGGGACGTCGTGCCGAGGCCTTCCCCTGTGCGCCGCGTGCCCGGGAACCTCCTCGTGGGCCGCCCCGAGCGACCGGAGGCGCCGTCCCGGCGAGAGGGGTCGGAGCCGTCTCGGGGGCAACTGGTACCCTTCGGACGCACTGGGGCCGACCCGCGCGGTCCGCCCAGAGCCCCGCTCCCATTCGAGGTCCGGTTCCTCCATGTTGGACAGACGCTGGCGCGCCAAGGTCGAAGCCGGGCTGGCCCCCGTCGGCAAGGCCCTGCACCGGGGCGGGATCTCGGCCGACGCCCTCACGATCTTCGGGCTGGTCGCGGCCATGGCGACCGCTGCGCTGATCGCCAACGGCAACTTCCTGCTCGCGGTGCTCGGTCTCGTGGTCACGGGCCTGCCCGACATCCTCGACGGGTCGGTCGCCCGCCACAGCGGCACTGCGGGCAACCGGGGCGCGTTCTTCGACTCGGTCTCCGACCGCGTGGCCGACGGACTCATCTTCCTCGGGGTGGCGTGGCACCTCAAGGCCGAGAGCGCCGAGCTGCCCGTCCTGGCCATGGCCGTGCTCGGGCTCTCGATGCTCGTCACCTACGAGCGTGCGCGCGCCGAGTCCCTCGGCTACTCGGCGCGAGGGGGCCTCATGGAGCGCCTGGAGCGCATCGTGCTCCTCGGTGCGGGCCTCGCGTTCGACATCCTCGTCCCCGTGCTCTGGGTGATGCTCGGGCTCACGGCGATCACCGCGATCCACCGGTTCGTGATGGTCTGGCGCCAGGCGAGCGCACCGAGGACGGTCGAGCCACGGCGGACGCGGGCGCTTCGGAGGCATGGTGCCCGACGCCAGCGTCGCCTATCTCGCGTATCGGGCCGGCGCTGAGACCGCGCGGCGCCTTCCCGCGCCGCTCGGTCGGCTGCTGGCTCGTACGGCGTCCCGGGGCATGCTGCGGCTCTGGCGCGATCGTCGCCACCAGGTCGAGCGGAACCTCCGACGGGTGCTCGGGCCGGGCGCGACGGATGCTGCGGTCGCCGACACGACGGCCCGGATGTTCGACTACTACGCGCGGTACTGGCACGAGCTGTTCCGTCTCGATCCCGGCGTGGCCGACGTGCGCCGTGTGGTCCTCGACCGGGCCGAGCTCGTCGGAGCCGAGCATCTCGACGCGGCGACGGGAGGCCCCGGCGCCGCCGCGCCACGCGGCGCGATCCTGGCCCTCCCGCACCTCGGGAACTGGGACCTGGCCGGTGCGTTCCTCGCGGCGCGCGGGCACCGGCTGATGGTGGCCGCGGAGCCCGTCGACCCGCCCGAGCTGTTCGAGTGGTTCGCGGAGACCCGGCGCGGGCTCGGCATGGAGGTCGTAGGGCTCGGTCCCGAGGTGGCGCCCACGCTGCTCCGCGGCCTCGAGCAGGGTGCGCTCGTCTGCCTGGTCTGCGATCGGGACCTCACCGGCGACGGGATGGAGGTCGAGTTCTTCGGTGCGCCGGCACGGATTCCGCGCGGTCCCGCGTTGTTGGCCCTGCGGGCCGGAGTCCCGCTGCTCCCGGCCGCGGCGCGGTTCCTCCCCGGCGGTCGCCAACGGGTGGCGATCGGCGCGCCACTCGACCTCGAACGGCGCGGGAGGCTGCGCGACGACGTCGAGCGGGTGACGTGCGACCTGGTCCGCCATCTGGAGGAGCAGATCGCCGCGGTCCCGGACCAGTGGCTCGTCATGCAGCCGGTGTGGCCCGACGACGTCGAGCCGCGCGCCTCGGACGGGACCCGATGATCCGGGACCGCGCCCTGCGGGTGATCCTGACGTGCCCGTACTCGCTCTCGGTCGACGGGGGAGTGCAGCTCCAGGTCCGCGGGATCGCCCGCGCGCTGCGGGCCCAGGGGGTCGATGCGCGCGTGCTCGCGCCGTCGGACGGGCCCCCTCCCGAGCTGGGCATCACGAGCCTGGGGCCGACCCGGCGGTTCCCGTCGAACGGGTCGATCGCCCCGATCTCGGTGAGCAACGCGGTCCATGCCCGTGCGCTCGAGGCGCTCCGGGTGCACCGACCCGACGTCGTGCACCTCCACGAGCCGCTCTCGCCAGGGGTCAACCATGCGGTGCTCGTCGCGACGGACCTGCCGCTCGTCGGCACGTTCCACGCGTCGCACGCTGGCCGCAACGCGTGGTACGACGCGTTCCGGGCGCCGCTCCGACGGATGGTGGGCCGGCTCGCGGTCCGCACGGCCGTGTCGCAGGAAGCGCAACGCAACATCGAGGCAACGTTCGGCGGGAACTGCGACATCCTCCCCAACGGGGTGGAGGTGTCGACCTTCGCGTCGGCCGATGCCGCGCCCGCGACTCGTCCCGCGATCGTGTTCGTCGGTCGCCACGAGCCGCGCAAGGGACTCGGTGTGCTCCTCGACGCGTTCGCGGGACTCGAGCGCGATGCGGATCTCTGGGTGGTCGGCGAGGGTCCGCAGACCGCCGAGCTCGCGGCGCGCGATGTCCCCGCGGTCCACTGGCTCGGGCGCGTCTCGGAGGAGGAGAAGGCCCGGCGGCTCCGGGGCGCGACCGTGGCGTGCTTCCCGTCGATCGAGGGAGAGTCCTTCGGGGTGGTGCTGCTCGAGGCGATGGCCGCCGGAACCGCGCTCGTCGCGTCGGACCTCACCGGATACCGGCACGTCGCCCGCGACGACCGGGAAGCCGTCCTGGTGGCCCCTGGGGACGCCGTGTCGCTCCGCAACGGGTTGCGCCGCGTCCTCGACGACCCGGCGAGCCGCGCCCGGCTCGTCGGCGCCGGGCGAGCCCGGGCGCAGGAGTTCTCGATGGAGCACCTCGCCCGGTCACTGGTCGAGCGCTACCGCGTGGCGATGGGGACGGCCGACCCGGGGCGCGATCGCGCGGACACGCCCCTACAATGATCCCGGACCACCACCGACCAGGAGCCTGCCCGTGACCGCCGTCCTCATCATCGTCGCAGTCGTCGTCGTCCTCGGTCTTGTGCTCGCGTTCATGTACAACTCCCTCGTCCGGAGCAGGAACAAGGTCGACAACGCCTGGAGTCAGATCGACGTCCAGCTCAAGCGCCGATACGACCTGATCCCGAACCTGGTCGAGACGGTGAAGGGCTACGCCAAGCACGAACGCGAGACGCTCGAGGCGGTCACGAACGCCCGCGCCAACGCGATCAGCGCGCAGTCCGGCGGCAACGTCGCCGAGCAGGCGCAGGCCGAGAACCTCCTGTCGGGCGCGCTGAAGAGCCTGTTCGCGGTGTCCGAGGCCTACCCGGACCTCAAGGCCAACCAGAACTTCCTGCAGCTGCAGGAGGAGCTCACCTCGACCGAGGACCGCATCGCGTACGCCCGGCAGTTCTACAACGACAGCGTGCTGAGCTACAACAACTCGATCCAGACCGTCCCGAAGAACGTCATCGCCGGGATGTTCAATTTCGAGAAGCGAGAGTTCTTCGAAGGCGCCCCGGAAGAGACGGGATCGGTGAAGGTCGAGTTCTAGGACCCGCACCCACCTGTTCCCATCTGGCTGTTCCCCCATCTGGACCCGATGACCGACTCTGCACCTGCGCCTCCGGCGCGCACGAACTTCGAGCGCGAGATCCGCAACAACAAGTGGCGGACCTTCGTGATCCTCAGTGGTTTCGTCGTGCTCATCGTCCTGGCCGGACTCGCGTTCGACCTCCTCATGGGGTACGGCCTCGCGGGCGTCGTGATCGCGCTCGTCATCGCGCTCGGGATGGCCGTGTTCTCGTACTACAACTCCGACAAGGTCGCGCTCGCGGTCACCGGCGCGAAGCCAGCGGAGGGACCCGAGTACCAGCGCTACCACAACCTCGTGGAGGGGTTGTGCATCGCGGCCGGGCTCCCGAAGCCGCGGCTGTACGTGATCGACGACCCTGCCCCGAACGCGTTCGCGACGGGGCGCAACCCGAAGCACTCGGCGCTCGCGGTCACCACGGGGCTGCTCCAGATGATGAACCGGGTCGAGCTGGAGGGCGTGATCGCCCACGAGCTCTCCCACGTGAAGAACTACGACATCCTCGCCTCGACGGTGGCGGTGACCGCGGTGGGGACGATCGCCCTGCTGTCGGACATCGGCTTGCGGTTCTGGATCTTCGGCGGGAACCGCGATCGTGACAGCAACGCGGGCGCTGCCGGCGCGATCCTCGCGATCGCGGGGATCGCGCTGCTCGTGCTCGCGCCCCTGGCCGCCCAGATGATGCAGTTCGCCATGAGCCGGAAGCGCGAGCTGCTCGCCGACGCGACGGGCGTCCAGCTCACCAGGTACCCACCGGGGCTGCTGTCGGCGCTCAAGAAGCTCAAGGGGGACACCACCGTGGTGCACCACGCCACTCGAGCGACCGCGCAGCTCTGGATCGAGTCGCCCCTCGACCGCACCGAGGGCAAGAAGGGCTCCTGGCTCAACCGGGCCTTCGACACCCACCCGCCACTCGACGAGCGCATCGGCGTGTTGGAGTCCATGTGAGTCGTACGGAGGGTCCCGACGTTCCCACGCGCGCCGCCGCTCGGGCCGAGCGACGACGGCGCACGCGACGCAAGGCGATGATCGGCGGAGCAGTCGTGCTGGTCGTCGTGATCGGCGGGGCGGCGGTGGCGCTGTCGGGGGGCTCCGAGTCGGCCGCCCCGAAGCAGCGCACGCCGCCCTCGACTTCCACGACGACGACCACGATCCCGATCCCGAAGGCGCCGCTCACGGGGCTCGCTGATCCCGAGGGGCTGTCGCTCACGCGCCAGAGTCTGGGCGTCAAGATCGAGAACACGCCCGAGGCGCGTCCACAGACCGGCCTCGATGTCGCCGACGTCGTCTACGAGGAGGTCGTCGACGGGGGAGTGACACGGTTCTGGGCGTTCTTCAACTCCGCGATTCCCGAAACGGTGGGGCCCGTCCGCTCGGTGCGCGCCATGGACCCGCAGATCGTCACACCCTTCGGTGGGGTCATCGCCTACTCGGGCGGCACCGAGCCCAACGTCGCCGCGATCCGCGCGACCGGGCTGGTGTGGGTCGACGAGAACAATGCGGGCGACTCGTTCTTCCGGGAGCCGACCCGCTCCTCGCCGCACAACCTCTACGCGCGCCCGGCGTCGCTGCTGGAGCGGGGAGGGACGCCGATCCCCGTGGCGCCGGTCTTCCAGTTCCTCGACCCCGAGCAGGGCCAGACCTTCGTCGGGGAACCGATCGCATCGTTCCACTTGAACTACGAGCTCGGCTACGACGCGTCGTACGTCTGGGACGCGGCGCTGGGGGGGTGGAAGCGATTCCAGCGGACCGACGAGCCGTTCATGGCCGCCGGCATCCCCGAGACGCAGGTCGCGCCGACCAATGTCGTCGTGCAGTTCACGCCCTACGAGCGCTTCGGCGAGGGGAACCTGTTCGGAACCGGGGAGGTCTGGGTCTTCTCCAACGGTCAGCTCATCCGGGGGACGTGGTCTCGCACGGATCCGGCTGCGCCGCCCCTCTACACGGATGCCGCGGGCGCGCCGATCCTCCTCACCCCCGGTCGCACGTGGGTCGAGCTGTTCCCGACCGGGCGCACCGTCGACCTCGTCCCCGGCGCCCCGGTGGCCGCCGCGCCGACGACGGTCGCACCGGCACCCTGAGCCCGTCCCCCGAACGCGTTCCCTGAGCTGGGGCTCGTGGGACTCGGTCCCGCGTCGACGGATTTCGACAGGGATCGCACGAGGGTCGCTCGGTAGACTGGGGGTATGGCTGACCCGCAGTCCTCGCCCCCCGTCACCGGCACCGCGCGGGTCAAGCGTGGTCTCGCCGAGATGCTCCGCGGTGGCGTGATCATGGACGTCGTGACCCCGGAGCAGGCCCGCATCGCCGAAGACGCGGGTGCGGTCGCCGTGATGGCGCTCGAGCGGGTCCCGGCCGACATCCGCCGCGACGGCGGGGTCGCCCGGATGAGCGATCCCGCGATGATCGTCGGCATCCAGGAGACGGTGACGATCCCCGTCATGGCGAAGTGCCGGATCGGGCACTTCGCCGAGGCGCAGATCCTCGAGTCGCTCGGCGTCGACTACATCGACGAGAGCGAGGTGCTCACCCCGGCCGACGAAGCCCACCACGTCGACAAGTGGACGTTCACCGTGCCGTTCGTGTGCGGCGCGACCAACCTCGGTGAGGCGCTCCGCCGCATCTCCGAGGGCGCGTGCATGATCCGCTCGAAAGGCGAGGCCGGGACCGGCAACATCGTGGAGGCGGTCCGCCACCTCCGGTCGATCCTCGGCGACATCCGCCGCCTCACCGTCGCCGATGACGCCGAGCTGTTCGCGTGGGCCAAGGAGCTGCGGGCCCCGGTCGAGCTGGTCCAGGAGGTTGCCGAGCGCGGCGAGCTGCCGGTGCCCATGTTCTGTGCCGGTGGGATCGCCACGCCCGCCGACGCATCGCTCGTCCTCCAGCTCGGGGCCCAGGCCGTGTTCGTCGGCAGCGGCATCTTCAAGAGCGCCGACCCCGCCGTCCGCGCCAAGGCCATCGTCGAGGCGACGACCCACTTCCGCGATGCGTCCATCGTCGCGAAGGTCTCGACCGGGCTCGGCGAGGCGATGCCGGGGACCGAGATCGACGCCCTCGACGTGAAGCTCGCCGAACGGGGTTGGTAGCGCCGTGCGGAGGCCCCCAGGTGCGCCCACGATGCGCCGCACGCCGCGAGGCTGATCACCCGAACGTCGACCCGAGGGCCCGATGCCCGAGGACGGGATGAAGGTCGGGGTCCTCGCGCTCCAGGGCGCGTTCCGGGAGCACCGGGAGGTGTTCGACGGGCTCGGTGCCGAGGCGATCGAGGTCCGTGTCAGCGAGGATCTCGCAGGCTGCGACAGCCTGGTCCTCCCGGGCGGCGAGTCGACCGTCATCGGCAAGCTCCTCGTCTCGTCGGGCCTGCTCGGACCGGTCGGGGACCGCATCCGCGACGGTGTCCCCACGTTTGCCACCTGTGCTGGGCTCATCCTCCTCGCCCGTGAGGTGCTCGACCGGCGCGACGGCGACGTCGGGCTCGATCTGCTCGACCTGCAGGTCCGGCGCAACGCGTATGGCCCCCAACGACAGTCCTTCGAGGTGCCGCTCGCGATCGCCGCGCTCGGGGCGAGACCGTTCCCCGGCGTGTTCATCCGCGCGCCGGCGATCCTCGCGGTCGGAGACGGGGCCGAGGTCCTGGCCCACCACGACGACCAACCGGTGCTCGTCCGCTCCGGCAGCATCTGGGCGGCGACCTTCCACCCCGAGCTGTCGGGGGACTTGCGACTCCACCAACGCTTCCTCCAGGAGGTCCCATGAGCGGCCACTCGAAATGGCACTCGATCAAGCACGCCAAGGGCGCGGCCGACGCCCGACGCGGCAAGCTCTTCGCGCGCCTCGCGCGCCAGATCGAGGTCGCCGCACGCGCGGGTGGAGGTGACGTCGAGGCGAACCCCACGTTGCGCACGATGGTGCAGAAGGCGCGCGACGCCTCGATGCCGAAGGACAACATCGAGCGGGCGATCAAGCGGGGGACCGGTGAGCTCGAAGGCGTGCGCTACGAGTCCGTGACCTACGAGGGCTACGCGCCGAACGGGGTCGCCGTGCTGGTCGAGTGCCTCACCGACAACCGCAACCGTACGGGGTCCGAGGTCAAGAACATCTTCAGCCGCAACGGCGGGTCCATGGCCGAGCCGGGGGCGGTGTCGTGGCAGTTCGAGCGCAGGGGGGTCCTGCTCCTCGACAAGACCGCGGCGACCGAGGACGATCTCATGCTCGCCGCGGTCGAAGCGGGTGCCGAGGACATCGCCGACCAGGGTGACACCTGGCAGGTCACGACCGCGGCGGCCGACCTCCACGCGGTCCGTGACGCGCTCGCCGCCGTGGGGATCACCGCTTCGTCGGCCGACCTCACGATGCTGGCGGCCCAGACCGTCCCGCTCGAGGACGCAACCGCGGCGAAGAACGCGTTGCGGGTGATCGACGTGCTCGAGGAGCACGACGACGTACAAAACGTCTACGCGAACTTCGACATCCCCGACGACGTGCTGCAGATGGTGGTCGCGTGACGCTCGGTCGTCGTCAGGTGCGCTGATGGACCTCGACCGAGCGCGCGCGTTCGTGCGGGAGCACCACCATGCGGTGATGGCGACGGTGCGGGCCGATGGCCGACCGGCGATGTCGCCTGTCGCCTGTGGCCTCGACGATGCCGGACGCGTGGTGGTGAGCACCCGCGAGACCGCCCGCAAGGTGGCCCACGTGCGGAGGGACCCGCGCGTCACGCTCTGCGTGATCGACGACGCGTTCTACGGCGCCTGGGTGCAGGTGGAGGGCCGGGCCGAGGTGGTCTCGCTGCCCGAGGCGATGGAGCCGCTCGTCGCGTACTACCGGTCTGTGAGCGGTGAGCATCCTGATTGGGACGAGTACCGCGAGGCCATGGCGCTCGAGAAGCGGGTCGTCATCCGCATCGAGGTCGACCGCGCCGGCCCGGACGTGCAGGGCTGACCGCCGCCCGAGGACGACCCGATTCCGGGACGACCAGGATCTGGTGCGGAGCGGGACGGTAGAGTGCCGCGCCGACGACCAGCCAGACGGCGACGTCGACGGGCGTGTGCGGGAGCGGCTGGACGACAGGAGTGCGGGTGGAAGTCTCGATCGACGTCAACGGGCGCTCGGAGCGCCACGACGTGGAGCCGCGCACCCTGCTCGTGCAGTACCTGCGTGAGACGTGCGCCCTGACCGGGACCAAGGTGGGTTGCGACACCTCGTCGTGCGGGGCGTGCACGGTCCTCGTCGACGGTGAGTCGGTGAAGTCCTGCACGATGCTCGCCGCGCAGGCCGATGGCCGGTCGGTGACCACCATCGAGGGGCTCTCGACCGGTGACGACCTCCATCCCGTCCAGCAGGCGTTCGTCGAGCACCACGGGTTGCAGTGCGGGTTCTGCACGGCCGGTATGGTGATGGCAGCGGTGTCGCTGATCGAGGAGATCCCGGCGCCGACCGAGGCAGACGTCCGCATGGGTCTCGAGGGCAACCTCTGTCGCTGCACCGGCTATCACAACATCGTGCGAGCGGTGCTCGCGGCCGCGGGGACCGAGTGATCCCCGCCGCGTTCGACTACGTGAGGGCGGGCAGCGCCGACGAGGTCGTCGCCGCGCTCGTCGAGCACGGCGACGACGCCAAGGTGCTCGCGGGCGGGATGTCGTTGCTCCCGCTGATGAAGCTCCGGCTGGCCACTCCGGCGGTCCTCGTCGACGCGGCGCGGCTGTCCGACCTCTCCTACGTGCGCGAGGAGGGCGACCACGTCGCGATCGGTGCGCTCACCCGCCACCGTGACCTCGAGACGAGCGCGCTGCTGGGCGCCTCGTGTGGCGTGCTGCGGGGTGTCGCGGCCGAGGTGGGCGACAACCAGGTGCGCCACCGCGGGACGATCGGCGGCTCCGTCGTCCACGGCGATCCGGCGTCCGACCTCCCGGCCGCGCTGTTGGCCCTCGATGCGACCTTCGTGGCCCAGGGTCCGAACGGGGTCCGCGAGCTCGACGCGGCGTCGTTCTTCCTGGGCTTCCTCGAGACCGCGCTCGAGCCCGACGAGCTGCTCGTGGAGATCCGCGTCCCCAAGGTCGGGCCGGGCGGATGGTCGTACCAGAAGTTCAACCGACGGGCCCAGGACTGGGCGATCGTGGGGGCGCTGGCCGTACGCGGCGAGGGTGGGACCCGGGTCTCGCTCGTGAACATGGGTACGACGCCGCTGCGTGCAGTCGCTGTGGAGCGCGCGCTCGCAGAGGGGGCGACGCCGGAGGCCGCCGCGGCCGACGCGGCCGACGGCACCGAGGCGCCCTCCGACCTCAACGGCTCTTCGACCTACCGCCAACACCTGGCGCGGGTCCTCGTGCGACGCGCGCTCGAGCAGAGCCAGGCCTGAACGCCAGGAGCGGGGACGACGCGACGTGACCGTCGCCGCGGTCGTCCTCGCAGCTGGTCGGGGCGCTCGCTTTGCCCGTCGCGACCACAAGCTCACCGAACGTGTCCGGGGGCGGTCCCTCGTGGAGTGGGCGATCGCGGCCGCGGTCGACAGTGGCCTCGCCCCGGTGCTCGTCGTCGTGGGACGTCGGGGCCGGAAGGTCGCACGCCTGGTGCCGCACGAGGTCGACGTCGTCCGTTCGCGGCGCTGGCGGCGGGGCATCGCCCACTCGTTGCACGCCGCGCTCGATGCCTTGGAGCACGATCCCTCGGTGGAGGCGGTCTGCGTCGGGCTCGCCGACCAGCCGCTCGTGGGGGGCGCGGCGTACGCGCGGCTCGCCCGGGCCCACGCCGACGGAGCGACGCTCGCGGTCGCGACCTACGACGGGCAGCGTGCCAACCCGGTGCTGCTGGACCGCACGCTCTGGCGGGAGGCGCGCACGTTGCGAGGCGACGTCGGGGCCCGGGCGCTGATGCGCGACCATCCGGTCACCGAGGTGGACTGCACGGACACGGGTTCGCCGGCCGATGTCGATACGCTCGACGACCTGCGCGCGATCGAGCGCGCGAGCGCCTGGGAGGGCGTCGCCGACCGGACGCGTGCCGCCGACCGGGCACGTGCCGCCGAGGAGGAGAGGGATCGGGATGCAGATCACTGACACGTTCCGGGTCGAGGTGCCCGTGGAGCAGGCGTGGAACGTGCTCCTCGACGTCGAACGGATCGCACCGTGCATGCCCGGCGCCCAGCTGCAGGAGGTCGAGGGCGACGAGTACCGGGGGATCGTGAAGATCAAGGTGGGTCCGATCACCGCGCAGTACAAGGGCGCCGCGCGGATCCTCGAGGCCGACGAGGCCGCGCGACGCATCGTGCTCAAGGGCGAGGGCCGCGACACGCGCGGCCAGGGCAACGCATCGGCCACCGTCACCGCGCTGCTCGCCGAGTCCGGCGGTGGCACCGACGTGTCGATCGACACCGACCTCCAGGTCACCGGGAAGGTGGCCCAGTTCGGTCGGGGGGTCATGGCCGACGTGTCGACGAAGCTCCTGGGCCAGTTCGTGGAGTGCCTCCACTCGAGCGTGCTCGCTGGGGACGATCAGCCGACCGCGGACGAGGCCGCAGCGGACCAGCCCGCCGCGGTGGAGGCCGACGGCGCACCGGGCGGTGTCCGGGTCATCGACGCCCCCGAGGCCGAGGCCGTCGACCTCGCGAAGGTGGCCGGTGGCGCGGTGGCGAAGCGCGCGGTGCCGGTGCTGGTGGCCGCGGCGGTCGTCGTCGGGGTCGTGATCTGGCTCCTGTCCCGCTGAGCCCGGCGGCATCCCCCCTGCGGCCGGCGCCGAGCCGTAGGATCGAACCCATGTTCGATGCCGCGCCGGTGTTGGGGATCGACCCCGGCCTCTCCCGATGCGGGTACGGCGCGGTGCATCGCACCGGGTCGACGCTGACCGCGGTGTCCTTCGGCGTCCTGCGCACCGATCGGGACGCGCCGCTCCCGGAGCGCCTGGCGAGCCTCGAGGCCGACCTGGTCGCGCTGTTCGCCGAGATCCGGCCTCGTGCGCTGGCGGTCGAGCGGGTGCTGTTCCAGACCAACGTCCGCACCGCCATCTCGGTGGGCCAGGCGAGTGGGGTCGCGCTCCTGGTCGCTGCCCGCACCGGGGTCCCGGTGACGCACTACAGCCCCAACGAGGTCAAGCTCGCCGTCACGGGTTCCGGGGCCGCCGACAAGGCGCAGGTGCAGCAGATGGTGACGCGATTGCTGGCGCTGGCATCGGTCCCGACGTCGCCCGATGCCGCCGACGCGCTGGCGTTGGCGCTGTGCCACTGCTGGGCCCTGCCGATGCAGCAGGCCACCGGCGCGCCTGCGGGCGACCGGCTGCCGGAGGCGTCGCCCGGCTTGGCCCGGGCCATCGCCGCGGCCCTGGAGCGGGATGCCGGCTCGTGATCGGGTCGGTGCGGGGAACGGTGCTCGAGCGCGCCGCCACGGGCGAGGTGCTCGTCGAGGTCGGCGGGGTGGGCTATCGCCTGCATGTCCCGCTCGGCGCGCTCCCGCAGCTCGAGCCCGGCGGGCCGGCGTTCCTGTTCACCCACCTCCACGTGCGGGACGACGCGATGGTCCTCTACGGGTTCGTGAGCCGAGGAGCACGCGACACCTTCGAGGTCCTGATCGGTGCGTCGGGGGTCGGGCCGTCGCTCGCCCTGAAGATCCTGTCGGTCCACGACCCCGCGGCGCTGCGTCAGGCCGTCGCCGACTCCGACCTCCACGCGCTCACGCTCGTCCCCGGTGTCGGCAAGCGGACCGCCGAGCGGCTGATCGTGGAGCTGCGGGCCCGGCTCGACGTGCCGGACACGTCGGTGCCCGACGGAGGCGGCGATGGCGGCCCGAACGCGCGTCGCGAGGTGCGCGAGGCGCTCATGGGCCTCGGGTACGGCACCGACGAGGTGCGCGAGACGCTCGCCCGTCTACCGGAGGACGGCACGGTGGAGGAGCTGCTGCGCGAGTCGCTCCGGCTGCTGGCGGTGACCCGGTGAGGGCGCGCCGGACGAGGGCAGCCGGATGAGGGACGAGCTGATGCGCGCCGCGGCCGACCCGATCGAGCGGGCCGAGGAGACGTCGCTGCGACCGCGGCGCCTGGCGGAGTTCGTCGGGCAGCCCCGTCTGCGCGAGCACCTGGAGATCATGCTCGGGGCGTCGCGCCAGCGCGGTCAGGCGCTCGACCACGTGCTCCTCGCCGGACCGCCGGGTCTCGGGAAGACCAGCCTCGCCGGGATCATCGCCGCCGAGATGGAGGCCGAGCTGCGGATCACCAGCGGCCCGGCGCTGGAGCGGGCGGGGGACCTGGCCGCGATCCTCACCAACCTCGACGACGGCGACGTGCTCTTCATCGACGAGGTGCACCGCCTCCCGCGCCCCGTCGAGGAGGTGCTCTACCCGGCGATGGAGGACTTCCAGCTCGACATCGTGATCGGGAAGGGACCCTCGGCGCGCTCCATCCGGCTCGACCTCCCACGCTTCACCCTGGTCGGGGCGACGACGCGCAGCGGCATGATCACCGGCCCGCTGCGGGACCGCTTCGGGTTCGTCGCCCGACTCGACTACTACGAACCCGACGACCTGGTGTGCATCCTCGAGCGAGCCGCCGGGATCCTCGGTGTCCCGGTCGACCATGGCGGCGCGACCGAGATCGCGCGGCGGGCCCGCGGGACACCGCGCATCGCGAACCGCCTGCTGAAGCGGGTCCGTGACTACGCCGAGGTGCGCGCCGACGGGCGCGTCGACAGCGCGATCGCCCAGGATGCCCTGACCTTGTTCGAGGTCGATGCGCTCGGGCTCGACAAGGTCGACCGCGCGATCCTGCGCTCCCTGTGCGAGACGTTCGCCGGCGCACCGGTCGGGTTGTCGACCCTCGCCGTCGCCGTCGCGGAGGAGACCGAGACCGTCGAGGACGTCTACGAGCCGTTCCTGCTGAAGGAGGGGCTCCTGCGGCGCACACCGCGTGGACGGGTGGCCACTCCCGCGGCGTTCGCGCACCTGGGGCTCCAGGGCCCCGCGGGCCCCATGCCGGGACTCTTCGAGGACTGAGCTCGGCGCGGCGGCCGCGTCGGGTGCGCGCGACCCGCTCCGCTACGATCGCCCCGACTCGGGAAGGGCAATTCGCGCATGGTCGTCGTCATCTATCTCGCTGTCTTGGTCGCGGCCTTCTTCTTCCTGATCGTCATGCCGCAACGCCGTCGGATGAGCGCACACCGGGCGCTGATGGCCTCCCTCGCCCCGGGCGACGAGGTCGTGACGACCGGAGGTCTCTACGGCTCGATCCGGGCGCTCGACGAGTACACGGTCGACCTCGAGATCGCCCCGGGCATCGTCGTCACCGTGGCGCGTGGTGCGATCGCCGGGCTCACCGGACCCGAGCCCGCCGCGCCGGGCGCGGATGACGACGGGATCGGCTGACCGTGTCGCTCCGTCGGATGCGGACGTACCTCGTCGTCACGTTCCTCGTCGTGGCCATCTCGTTCGGGGCCACGATCGCGTCCGGCGATGAGCCCGTGCTCGGGCTCGACCTCCAGGGCGGGATCTCGGTCGTGCTCGCGCCCGTCGGGAAGTTCAAGGCGGAGTCCCTCGACGTCGCGGTCGACATCATCCGCGACCGTGTCGACGGTCTGGGCGTCGCCGAACCCGAGATCAGCCGCCAGGGCGACAACATCGTCGTCGACCTCCCCGGCGTGAAGGACCGCAACAAGGCTCGCCGCGTGGTGGGCCAGACCGCCGAGCTGCGGTTCCGCCCCGTCCTCGCGGAGCTCCCCGCCCCCGGGGCCACGGTCTCGACCACGACCACCACCGTGCCCTCGATCACACCGGCCGACCCGACGGCCACGACGACGCCTCCGGTCGACGAGGCCGCCACCACGACGACGACCACGGCCACCGCCGACGGATCCGAGGCAGCGAAGGCAGCGGTCGCCTCGTGTGACCCGAACCAGATCGCCGCCCTGCTCACCGCGGGCACCGAGGTCCCGAACACGACGCGCGCCGACGACCGACGATCGGCGTGCGTGGTGCTGCCGCTGCGTGACGGGCAGGGGGGTGCGCCGCGCCTGCTGCTCGGTCCGACCGAGCTGACCGGGAACGGGGTCGACTCGGCGCGGTCCCGGTTCGCGCAGGGCGAGGGGTACGCGGTCTCGGTACGCTTCACCGACAAGGGTGCGACCGCGTTCGACGCGCTGGCGGCCGCGTCGTTCCCGAAGAGCCCACCCGAGAACCAGGTCGCGATCGTGCTCGATGGCGAAGTCCAGTCGGCGCCGGCCTTCCAGGCGGCTTCGTTCTCGGGCGACGTCCAGATCACCGGGAGCTTCACGCCCGACGAGGCGAGCGACCTCGCGACGATCATCAACTACGGAGCCCTGCCGGTCCAGCTCGAGGAGCTCACCGTCCAGAACGTCTCGCCGACGCTCGGCCAGGACCAGCTCGACGCAGGGATCGCCGCCGGCCTCATCGGTCTGCTCCTGGTCGCGCTCTACATGGTCGCCTACTACCGGCTCCTCGGGCTCGTCGTCGTCATCGGGCTGCTGATGACCGGGGCGCTGGTGTACGCACTCATCTCCTACCTGGGGACCGCGATCGGCCTCACCTTGACCCTGGCCGGGGTGACCGGCCTGATCGTGTCGGTGGGTGTGACGGTCGACTCGTACGTCGTGTACTTCGAGCGCCTGAAGGACGAGGTCCGCACAGGTCGTACCGTGCGCTCGTCGGTGGACCGGGGCTTCGCCCGGTCGTTCCGCACGATCATCGCCGCCGACCTCGTGTCGCTGATCGGCGCGCTCGTGCTCTACTTCCTCGCGATCGGCTCGGTGCGCGGCTTCGCGTTCTTCCTCGGTCTCTCGACGATCCTCGACCTCGCCGTGTCCTACTTCTTCATGCACCCGCTGGTGGCGCTGTTGGCGCGCCGTCCGGCCCTGGTGCGGATGCGAGGGATCGGCATCGCCGCCGGCCTCGATGCGCCGGAGGTCCGAGCATGAGCGCGCCCCGTACGAACCGGCAGCCGGACGACACGCCGACGGTCGACGGCCCGATCCGCGAGCGGCGCGGCGTGCGCGGCACGCTCAGCGACATCTACCACGAGCGCACCCACTTCGACTTCATCGGTCGGAGCCGGATGTGGTTCGCGCTCTCCGGGCTGCTGGTGATCATCTCCGTCGGGACGCTCGCGCTCGCGGGTCTCAACCTCGGGATCGACTTCGAAGGCGGGACGCAGTGGGAGGTCCGGGTGGCGACCGGCACGGCGACGACCACGGACGTGCGCGACGCCCTCGCCGGCACCGAGGCCGCTGACTCCAAGGTGCTCATCCTGGGCAACGACGGCGTCCGGCTCCAGGCACCCGAGCTCTCCGACGCCGCTCAGGACCGGGTCACCCAGGCGCTCGCCGAGTACGCGGGTGTCGCGGACGACGCGGTCTCGATCTCGAACGTCGGGCCGACGTGGGGCGACCAGGTGAGCCGGAAGGCGCTCACCGCGCTCATCTTCTTCTTCGTCCTCATCGCGGCGTACCTGACGTTCCGATTCGAGTGGCGCATGGCGGTCGGCGCGATCGTCGCCGTGGTCCACGACATCGTGATCACCGTGGGGGTCTACGCGGTGACGCGGTTCGAGGTCACGCCAGGAACCGTGGTCGCGTTCCTCACGATCCTCGGGTTCTCGCTCTACGACACGGTCGTCGTGTTCGACAAGATCCACGAGAACACGCCGAGCCTGGGCTCCGAGCGTGGCGACACGTACTCGGCGATGGTCAACCGATCGATGAACCAGGTGCTGATGCGGTCGCTGAACACCACGTTCGTCGCGTTGCTGCCGGTCGCGTCCCTGCTCGTGGTCGGGAGCGGGATCCTGGGCGCCGCGACCCTCCGCGACTTCGCGTTGGCGCTCTTCGTGGGGCTGTTCGTCGGGACCTACTCGTCGATCTTCGTCGCGACGCCGATCCTCGCGATCCTGAAGGAGCGCGAGCCCCGGTACCGCGCGCTGCGCGAGCGGGCTGCGACCTACGCGGCGCGCGCCGCGTCGAGCACGCCGGCCGCGGTGGCGTCCGGCACCACGGCCGCCCCGAGGCCCGACGGCGACTCGCGCGCCGAGGCCGCGCCGCCTCCGCCTTCGGCGCCGGCGGGACCGGTCGCACCCCGGCCGCGGCAGCAGCGGCGCCGGAAGCGTCGTTAGCGACCGCGCGTCACCGTTGCTCGCGAGGAGCGCCCGGACCTGTGGCTTCTCCCGCCTACGATGGTGGGGGAGATGAGCACCCTCGAAGTCCGGTCCGATCGCCGGTCCGGCCTCCCGCTCCCGTGGCGGCGCCACCACGTCGACGACGACCTCGCCCCGCTGCTCTCCGCGTTCCAGCGGAACCGGCGGCGCGCTGACACGACGCTCGTCGAGCGGGCGTTCGAGGTCGCCCGGAGCGCCCACTCCGACCAGGTCCGCCGCTCCGGCGAGCCCTACATCGCGCACCCGCTCGGCGTGGCGATGATCCTGGCGGACCTCGGGCTCGACGACGTGACTGTCGCGTCGGCCCTGCTGCACGATGCCGTCGAGGACACGACGCTCACCGTCGGGTCGCTGGAGCAGCAGTTCGGTCCGGAGATCGCCCGCATCGTCGACGGCGTCACGAAGCTCGACCGGTTGCAGTTCGACACCCGGGAGGAGCAGCAGGCTGCCACGCTGCGCAAGATGCTCGTAGCCATGGCCAAGGACATCCGGGTCCTGCTCATCAAGCTCGCCGACCGGCTCCACAACATGCGGACGATCGCGTCGCTCCCGGAGGAGAAGCAGGCCCGGATCGCCCAGGAGACGCTCGACGTGTACGCGCCGCTCGCACACCGGCTCGGCATCGCCGAGGTGAAGTGGCAGCTCGAGGACCTCTCGTTCGCGGCGATGCACCCCAAGCGGTACGCCGAGATCGAGCAGATGGTCGCGACGCGTGCACCCGAGCGCGAGGGGTACCTCGAGCTCGTCGTCTCCGCGGTGCGCGACCGCCTGGCCGACGTCCACATCGAGGCTCAGGTCCAGGGGCGCCCGAAGCACTACTGGTCGATCTACGAGAAGATGGTCGTGCGCGGCAAGGAGTTCGACGACGTGCAGGACCTCGTCGGTGTGCGCGTGATCGCCGACTCGGTGAAGGACTGCTACGGGGCGCTCGGCTCGATCCACTCCCTGTGGTCGCCGGTCCAGGGCCGGTTCAAGGACTACATCGCGATGCCCAAGTTCAACCTCTACCAGTCACTGCACACGACGGTCGTGGGGCCCCAGGGCAAGCCGGTCGAGCTGCAGATCCGGACGCGCGAGATGCACCGACGGGCCGAGTACGGGATCGCCGCGCACTGGGGCTACAAGGAGCGGTCCCGGGCCGAGGACCTCGCGTGGCTCCAGCGGATGGTCGACTGGCAACAGGACACCGAGGACCCGTCCGAGTTCCTGAGCACATTGAAGGTCGATCTCGAGCAGGAGGAGATCTTCGTCTTCACGCCGAAGGGCAAGGTGGTCACGCTCCCGACCGGCGCCACGGCCGTCGACTTCGCCTACGCGATCCACACCGAGGTGGGCCACCGGTGCATCGGTGCCCGGGCCAACAGCCGCCTCGTGCCGTTGGACGCGCCGTTGGAGTCCGGCGCGACCGTCGAGATCTTCACGAGCAGGGTCGAGGGGGCCGGCCCCAGCCAGGACTGGCTCCAGTTCGTGTGCACGCCGAGGGCACGATCGAAGATCCGCCAGTGGTTTTCACGGGAGCGGCGCGTCGATGCGATCGACAACGGTCGCGACGAGCTGATGAAGGCGCTGCGCAAGGAAGGGCTCCCCGTTCGGCATGTCGCGCAGACCGCGGCGCTCGGCGACGTCGCGACCGCGATGCACTACGCCGACCTCGACGCGCTCTTCGCAGCGGTGGGCGAGGGACACGTGTCGGCCCGCGCCGTGGCCCAACGGGTGCACCGCGAGATGCGGGGTGGTGAGGAACAGCTCCCGGTCACCACGCGGCGCCCACCGCGCACCAGCAACGGTCGCCGGGCCACCGGCGTCCACGTCGAGGGCCTCGACGACGTCATGGTCCGGCTCTCGCGCTGCTGCACGCCGGTGCCCGGCGACGAGATCATGGGCTTCGTGACGAGGGGACGCGGTGTGTCGGTGCATCGCACCGACTGCGCGAACGCCGTCTCGCTCGCCATGCTCACGCAGCGGGTCATCGAGGTGGAGTGGGACAACGACGCGACGGGCACGTTCGTGGTCTCGGTCGAGATCGAGGCGCTGGACCGGTCCCGGCTCCTCCGCGACGTCGCAGAGGTCCTCGCCGAGGGGCACGTCAACATCCTGACGAGCACGTCGCAGACGTCGAGCGACCGGGTGGCCCGGTTGCGGTTCGACTTCGAGCTGGCGGACCCCGGGCACCTCGACTCGATCCTGAAGGCGATCCAGCGGGTCGACTCGGTCTACGACGCCTATCGGGTGCTCCCGGGCGCTGCGGCGCACGCATGACCGAGCGCGAGGAGCAAGACCAGGCCGCGGCGTACCGGGCGCCGACCGGCACCCACGACGTGCTGCCGCCGGACTCGCGTCGGTGGACGCGGGCGGTGGCGACGTTCGCGGGGCTCGCCGAACGGTTCGGCTACGGGCTGGTCGTCACCCCGGTCTTCGAGCACGCAGAGGTCTTCGAGCGGGTCGGCGCGTCCACCGACGTCGTGCGCAAGGAGATGTACGAGCTCGTCGACCGCGGTGGCCGGTCCCTGGCGTTGCGCCCCGAGGGGACCGCGCCGGTCGTGCGCGCGTACGTCCAGCACCGGCCCACGCCACCGTGGAAGACGTGGTACGTGGCTCCCAACTTCCGGTACGAACGGCCCCAGAAGGGGCGCTACCGCCAGCACTGGCAGCTGGGCGCCGAGGTGCTCGGGGTCGACGACCCCGACGTCGACGTTGAGATCGTGACCCTCGCCGCCCGGTTCTACGAGTCCCTCGGCCTCCGGCGAGTCCGCCTGCTCGTCAACTCGATGGGTCGACCGGAGGACCGGGCGCGCTACGTCGACGTGCTCCGGGCGCACCTGCTCGCGCACGCCGACGGGCTGGGTGATGACTTCCGCACGCGTGCCGAGGAGCACCCGCTCCGGCTGCTGGACGCGAAGGTCGAGGAGTGGCAGGAGGTGCTCGAGCGCGCGCCACAGCTCACGGAGCACCTCGGCGACGAGGCTCGACGTCACTTCGAGCGGGTCCAGGCCGGGCTCGACGCGCTGGGGATCGCCTACGAGCTCTCGCCGCGGCTCGTGCGCGGCTTCGACTACTACACGTCCACGACGTTCGAGTTCACGAGTGATGCCCTCGACGCAGCCCAGAACGCCGTGGGCGGTGGTGGCCGGTACGACTCCCTCGCCGAAGAGATGGGTGGACCGCCGACCCCCGGGATCGGGTTCGGCATCGGCATCGAGCGGGTGCTCATCGCATGCGATGCCGAAGGTGTGCTGGCGCCGGATGGGCCCGCGGTCGACGCGTTCGTGGTCGACGGCGTCGGGGACGGCACCGCGTCGCTGATCGTCGCGGCGTTGCGCGACTCGGGATTGCGCGCCGACCGGGCCTACGGTGGCCGCTCCGTGAAGGCCCAATGGAAGCTCGCCGATCGCTCGGGCGCCGCGTTCGGCGTGATGCTCGGACGCGCCGAGGCGGAGCGTTCGGCCGTGGCCGTGAAGCGGCTCGCGACGGGGGAGCAGATCGAGGTGCCGCGCGAGCAGGTCGCCGGATGGATTCGCGCCCGTCTGGAGGACCGATCGTGATGCGCACGCACCTCGCCGGCGTGCTCGGACTCGAACAGCGTGGCGAAGACGTCGTGGTGTGTGGGTGGGTCGCGAGCCGTCGGGACCACGGCGGAGTGGTCTTCCTCGACGTCCGCGACCGCACGGGCATCGTCCAGGTCGTCATCGACCCCGACCACGTGGTCGCCGACGACGTGCACGCGATCCGTTCGGAGTACGTCCTGCGCGTCGAGGGCGCCGTGCGCGACCGGCCCGAGGGCACACTGAACCCGGAGCTGCCGACCGGAGCGATCGAGGTCGCCGCGACGTCGGTCGAGGTCCTGAACGCGTCGGCGCCGCTGCCGATCCCCGTCGACGAGCGCACCGAAGCCGACGAGGTGCTCCGCCTCAAGCACCGTTACCTCGATCTCCGGGGTCGTCGACTCCAGCGCAACCTGCGCCAGCGGGCGGTGCTCAACCGGAGCATCCGGACGACGCTCGACTCGGCCGGCTTCGTCGAGGTCGAGACGCCGATGCTGATGGCCTCGACCCCCGAAGGGGCCAGGGACTTCGTCGTCCCCTCGCGGCTCTCGCCGGGGAGCTTCTACGCGCTGCCGCAGAGCCCGCAGCTCTTCAAGCAGCTCCTCATGGTCGGCGGGATCGACCGCTACTACCAGATCGCCCGGTGCATGCGCGACGAGGACCCGCGTGCGGATCGGCAGTTCGAGTTCACCCAGCTCGACGCGGAGATGAGCTTCGCCGACGAGGAGGATGTGATCGCCGCGATCACCGAGGTCGTCGTCGGCGCGATCGCCGACGTGACCGGGACCGCGGTCGAACCCCCGGTGCGCATCACGCATGCCGACGCGATGGCGCGCTTCGGGACCGACAAGCCGGACCTCCGCTACGACCTCGAGCTCGTCGACCTGACGGCGGTCTTCGCGGCCACGGAGTTCCGCGCCTTCCAGGGTGAGGCCGTGAAGAGCATCCGGGTGCCCGGTGCTGGTGACACGTCTCGCGCGCGACTCGACGCGCTCATCGAGCGGGCCAAGCAGCTCGGCGCACCCGGGCTGGTGTGGGTGCGGGTCGGTGAGGGCGGTGCCCTGGACGCCCCGATCCTCAAGTTCCTCTCCGATGCCGAGCAGGCCGCTCTCGTCACGACGATCGGTGCCGCGCCCGGCGATCTCCTCCTCATCGCGGCGGGTGATCGCCGGATGGCCGAGCGCGTGCTCGGCGCGATCCGCGTGGACCTCAGACCCGACTCGGTGGGGGACGAGCCGATGCGGCTGGTCTGGGTCGTGGAGTTCCCGCTGTTCGAGGCGATCGACGACGCGGGACGCCCGATCCCCGCGCACCATCCGTTCACGATGCCCCACCCCGATGATCTCGGCCTCCTCGCGTCCGGGTCGGGTGAGCAGCTGCTCGAGGTCCGGTCGACGGCGTACGACCTCGTCCTCGACGGGTGGGAGCTGGGCTCGGGGAGCGTCCGGATCCATCGGCCCGACGTGCAAGAGCAGGTCTTCGCCACGCTGGGGATCGAGCCCGAGGTCGCCCGCAGCCGGTTCGGGTTCCTCCTCGACGCGTTGCGCTACGGCGCGCCTCCTCACGCCGGGTTCGCGTTCGGGATCGACCGGCTCGCCGCCCTGCTGGCGGGCGAGGAGAACATCCGCGAGGTCATCGCGTTCCCGAAGACCCAGTCGGGGGCCGACCCACTCACTGGTGCGCCCGGTCCGATCGACCCCGCCCAGCTGCGCGAGCTCGGGCTCGCCGTCGCGAAGAAGCCCAAGGCCTGATCGGCGCACCGGATCGGTCCTACGCTCCACCCACGAGGAGAGCGCCGTGACCGACCTGTTCAGCGTCGCAGTGGAGGACCGGCTCCGTCGTCGCGCCCCCCTCGCGGCCCGACTGCGGCCCCGCTCGCTCGATGAGGTGGTCGGCCAGGAGGACCTGCTGGGTCCCGGTCGGCCGCTGCGGACGTTGATCGAGGCCGACCGGCTGTCGTCGCTCGTCCTGTGGGGACCGCCGGGAACGGGGAAGACGACGATCGCCCGCCTCGTCGCCGGAGCGACCGCGAAGGCGTTCGAGCCGCTGTCGGCGGTGACCGCCGGGGTGAAGGACGTCCGAGAGGTCGCGGAGCGGGCACGGGCCCGCCTCGGCGAGCAGGGGCAGGGGACGATCCTCTTCCTGGACGAGGTGCACCGGTTCAGCCGGACCCAGCAGGACGCGCTCCTCCCACACGTCGAGGAAGGGCTGCTCGTGCTCGTCGGCGCCACCACGGAGAACCCCTTCTTCTCCCTGACCGGCCCGCTCCTGTCCCGCTCGACCCTCTTCCGGCTCGAGCCGCTGGGTCCCGACGCGCTGCGCGACCTGCTCGACCGAGCGATGCGCGACCCGCGTGGGCTCGCCGACGAGGGCTGCACGCTCGACCGAGACGCGCTCGAGCACCTCGTCGACCGGGCCGAGGGCGATGCTCGTCATGCCCTCACGTCGCTGGAGGTCGCGACCGCGCTCGCGGCGGAGTCGGGCAGGAACACCGTGACGTTGGCCGACGCCGAGGCGGCACTGGCCATGCGGGCGCTGCGGTACGGCGACGACGAGCACTACGACGTCCTCTCCGCGTTCATCAAGAGCGTCCGCGGCTCCGACCCCGACGCGGGGCTGTACTGGCTGTCCCGCATGCTGGAGTCGGGTGAGGACCCTCGCCTGATCGCTCGACGCCTCGTGATCCTCGCGTCAGAGGACGTCGGCCTCGCCGACTCGCAAGGGATCGTGGTGGCCGACGCCGCGGCGCGTGCCGTCGAGTTCGTGGGCATGCCCGAGGCGCGGCTCAACCTCGCGCACGCGACCCTCTACCTCGCATGCGCCCCGAAGTCGAACTCCGTGATCACGGCGCTCGGTGCCGCCATCGAGGACGTGCGCGGCTCGGCGTCGGGCGGGGTCCCCCAACACCTGCGGGACGCTCACTACCCTGGCGCCGCGAGCCTCGGCCACGGGGCCGGGTACCGATACCCACACGACGAGCCGGATGGCTGGGTGGATCAGCAGCACCTCCCCGACGAGCTCGCCGGGCATCGCTACTACGTCCCGAGCGGCCACGGCGACGACATCGAGCGGCGCCCGTCGGACCGAGCGTCCGAACCCCGGCCGGCGGAGGAGAGTGCTCCGGGGGGCTCGAGCGCGACGAGCAGCGTGACGGAGGAGGACCGATGAGCACCGCCACGACGGTCGCCACGATCGCACTCGTCGTGGCGGTGAGCCTCGGCGTGCTCCTGATGGGCGCGCGGAGCCGCCTCCGGCGGCTGGAGGCCCGCATCCGCGAGATGGAGCACCGGGTCGACGACGACGAGGCGGCGATCGCGGCCGCGCACGGCGAGGCGCGCGCCGCGTCCCGCACCGCGCGCCGGGCCGCGCGTGCGGCGGGCGTCGAACTGGAACCGGCACGGCTCCCACTGGAGCCGGTTGCGGGTCGGGTCGTCCGGGTGCTGGCCTTCGGTGCGGGTGCGCGGCGTGCCCTCACCCGGCTGGCCGGCTCGCGCCGCCGGGCCGCGTGATGGGTCGGCTCACCTGGGTGGCCGTGGGGTTCGGGCTCGGTGCGGTCGCGACGCACAAGGCGACTCGAGGCGGACGCGCCCCGGTGCTCGTCGCCACTGCGGGAACTGCCCTCGGGAGCCTCCGCCGCCGGCTCGACGCTGCGGTCTCCGAGGGCCGCGCGGAGATGCGTGATCGCGAGGCGCGCCTGCGCGAGGTGTTCGCCGTGGCCGCGCCCCCAGAGATCCTCGAGGAGCATGCCGACGAGATCCAGCGTGGGCCTCGTTTCGGCGGAAGGGACGCGGGGGACAGGCGGTAGCCTCGGATGGTGCCTCCCCGGACCGCCGACGAGCTGCGCGCCGCGTTCTTCGACTTCTTCGTCGCGCGCGACCACTCGCTCGTGCCATCGGCGAGCCTCATCCCCCACGACCCCACGGTGCTGTTCACCATGGCGGGCATGCTCCCGTTCAAGCCCTACTTCGTCGGCGACGAGACGCCCCCGTTCGCCCGGGCGGTGTCGAGCCAGAAGTGCGTGCGTGCCGGGGGCAAGCACAACGACCTCGACGACATCGGGCGCACGAACCGGCACTTCAGCTTCTTCGAGATGCTGGGAAACTTCAGCTTCGGCGACTACTTCAAGGCCCAGGCGATCCCGTGGGCGTGGGAGTTCGTGACCGAGGTGCTCGCGCTGGACCCGGCCCGCCTCTGGGTGACCGTGCACACGTCGGACGACGAGGCGGCGGCGATCTGGCGCGACGACGTCGGTGTCCCGGCCGGGCGAATCCAGCGCCTCGGCGAGGACAACTTCTGGCGGATGGCCGACACCGGACCGTGCGGCCCCTCGTCGGAGATCTTCTGGGACCTCGGACCCGAGTTCGGAGCCGACGGGGGCCCGGGCGACGGTGACCCCGACCGGTTCATCGAGATCTGGAACCTGGTCTTCATGCAGTTCGACCAGCGCAGCGACGGGCAGGTCCCGCTCCCGAAGCCGAGCATCGACACCGGTGCGGGCCTGGAGCGGATGCTGATGGCGCTCCAGGGGGTGCCGTCCATCTTCGACATCGACGTGTTCCGGCCGTTGGTGGGCGCGGCCGAGCAGGCCACCGGCGTCTCCTACGGGAGCGATCCGGTCGGCGACGTGTCGCTGCGCATCCTCGCGGAGCACGCGCGCACGATGACGTTCCTCGTCGCCGACGGGGTCGTGCCGTCGAACGAGGAGCGGGGTTACGTGCTCCGAAGGATCATCCGACGCGCGGTGCGCCATGCGTACCTCCTCGGGGCGCGCGACCTCGTCACGCCGGCGCTGGTCGACGCCACCATCCAGGTGATGGGCGGCGCGTACCCGGAGATCGTCCGCGAACGGACCCAGATCGAGCGCGCCGTGCGTCGCGAGGAGGAGCGGTTCCGCACGACCCTGGAGCGCGGTCTCGAGATGCTCGACGAGCTGCTCGGCGAGGGGGACGTGAGCGGTGACGACGCCTTCTTCCTCCACGACACGCTCGGCTTCCCGATCGACCTGACGCGCGAGGTCGCCGAGGAACGCGGGCGCGGCGTCGACCTCGCGGGGTTCGACGATCGGATGGAGGCACAGCGCCAACGGGCGCAGGGCGCCCGACGCACAACGGCGTCGGCCGGAGAGGCCGGCGATGCCTACCGATCCCTGCTCGACGAGATCGGTCCGGTCGAGTTCACCGGACGCTCGGAGACCGTGACGGCCGGCGCGAAGGTCCGCGGGCTGATCGTCGGCGGCACACGGGTCGAGACGGTCGGCGCTCCGGGCCCGACGGGTGCCTCGGCCCACGCCGATGAGAACGACGACCCGACGATCGAGGTCGTGCTCGACCGCACCCCCTTCTACGCCGAGTCGGGTGGTCAGGTCGGCGACACGGGGACGATCACGACCGCGAAAGGCGGCGACGACGGCGCGGTGCTCCGGGTGCTCGACACCCAGTACGGGATCCCGGACCTGGTCGTCCACCGGTGCCGCGTCGAGCGGGGGACGCTTGCCGTGGGCGACGAGTGCATCGCGGCCGTCGACGCGACGCGTCGCGACGCCATCCGACGCAACCACACCGCGACACACCTCTTGCACTGGGCATTGCGCGAGGTGCTCGGCCCTCAGGTGCGACAGGCCGGCTCACTGGTCTCCGATGACCGTCTGCGCTTCGACTTCAGCCACGACGCTGCGGTGACGCCCGACGAGCTGGTGCGGGTGGAGGAGCTCGTGAACGCGGAGGTCATCACCGACGCGCCGGTGCGCCACTACGAGACGACGAAGGAGGACGCCGAGACGCTCGGTGCAATCGCGTTCTTCGGCGACAAGTACGGCGACCTCGTACGGGTCCTCGAGGCCGGGGAGCACTCGCTCGAGCTGTGCGGCGGGACGCACGTCCACGCGCTCGGGTTCATCGGGCCCGTCAAGATCGTGAGCGAGGGCTCTGTGGGTGCGAACCTCCGCAGGATCGAGGCCGTGACGGGCGCGGGTGCTCTCGCACACATCCGCGAGGAGGAGGAGACGCTCCAGGCCGCGGCCGACCTCCTGAAGGCCGCGCCCGCCGAGGTCGCGGCCCGTGTCGAACGGCTGCTCGCCGAGGTCAAGGCACTGCGGAACGACCTCGCCGCGGCAAGCACGCGCGAGGCCGTGGCCCAGTCGGGGGCGCTCGCGGCGGAAGCCGTCGGCGGTGTCGTGGTCCGCCGACGCGACGGATTGGCGAACGATGCCCTGCGTCAGCTCGCGCTCGCGACCCGGGACGCACTCGGGTCGGGGATCGTCGCGCTCGTGGGCGTCGCCCCCGGCGGGGAGAAGGCGGCCGTCGTCGTCGCCGTGTCGTCCGACCTGGTCGAGCAGGGCGTCGATGCATCGGTGATCGCGGCCGCAGGGGCAGCGGCGATCGGCGGTGGGACAGGAAAGCATCCGGACGTCGCAGTGGGCGGTGGCCCGAAGGTGGCGGGCGTCGACGAAGCACTCGCGTCGTTGACCGATGCGGTCGAGCGCGCCGCGGGCGACGCCGCCGGGGCGCGGGCGTGAGCCGTGTGCTCGGTGTCGACCTGGGGAGCCGACGGATCGGGCTGGCAGTGTCGGACCCGAGCGGGATGCTCGCATCCCCGTTGCAGGTCCTCGACCGTGGCACCGACCGTGCGAGCGACCACGCGGCCATCGTGAAGATCGCGCGTGAGCTCGACGTCGACCGCCTCGTGGTCGGGTGGCCGCGTTCGCTCTCGGGGCGCGAGGGCCCCGCGGCGCGCGCGGTGCGCGACGAGGTGGCCGAGCTCGAAGCGGCGGCGGGACCGGCGATGGTGGTCACGTTGCAGGACGAGCGGTTCTCGACCGTCACCGCCACCCGCCGGCTCGGGGAGTCGCGGCCGACGACACGGGCCAAGCGGCGCCGCGCCGCGACCGGGGTGGACGCCGCGGCCGCTGCGGTGTTCCTGCAGTCCTATCTCGACGGCGTCCGGGCCGAGGAGGGACGATGAGCCCCGATCGCGACTGGTCCGATCCGGGAACCCCCGGACCTGGTGGTCCGCCGCGACGCCGATCCAGCCGACCCGGCCCGCGTGACGACCGGCGCCCCCGGGACACGCTCGACCCGTCCGACGCGCCGACCGAGCAGGTGGGGATCGTGCGCCCGCAGACGGGCGCGACCCCGAGTGCTGGGGCGGCCGGGGCCACCCGCGCCGAGCGTCAGGCGGCGCGGCGCGGCGGAGCTCGATCGGGACGGTCTTCGAGGCGCGACGACCGAGGCCGTGACGAGCCGGGCCGCGACGAACCGGCGCGCGAGGACGCGGGATCCTCTCGTCCGCGCCCGCCGCGGCGTCGTCGCGGTCGCGGGTTCCGCGTCATGCTCGTGCTCGCGATCCTCGCGGGGCCGTTCGTGATCGGAGGCGGGTGGTTCGTGTACCAGCTCACCCGTAGCTCCGACGGGCCGGCGGTGGAGTTCGTCGTCGACGACGAAGCGGGTACCAGCACTGTGGCCGACGCCCTCGCTCGTGAGGGCGTCATCGGGTCCGCGCTGGTCTTCAAGGTCTGGGCGACGATCTCGGGCGCCGGCCCGTTCGCGGCCGGGACCTACGAGCTGCGCGAGGGGATGGGCATCCGGGCCGCGATCAGCGCGCTGGAAGAGGGGCCGCCGCCGATCCCCGACACCGAGCTGCTTCTCCCGCCCGGGCTCACGGTCCCCCAGATCGCGGCACGAGTGGGTGAGATCCCCGGGAAGTCGGCGGACGCGTTCCTCGCGGCCGCGAACTCGGGAGCCATCCGGTCCAAGTACCAGCCGCCCGAGATCACGTCGCTCGAGGGCCTGCTGTTCCCGGACACCTACCTGATCGGTGCGTCCGAGACCGAGGAGTCGATCGTCCGCCGGCTCGTCGCCCGCTTCGACGAGATCGCCGACACGGTCGGTCTCGCCAACGCCACCGGGCTCACGCCGTACCAGGTCGTCGTCGCGGCGTCGCTCGTGCAGACGGAGGCCGGAGTCGCGCAGGACGCGCCGCTGATCTCGGCCGTGATCAGGAACCGTCTGGCCCAGGGGATCCCCCTCCAGATCGACTCGACGCTCTGCTACGCGAAGGGTGGGTGCCCGCCGGTGCCCACCAACGCCGACAAGGAGATCGATTCCCCGTACAACACGTATCGGATCGCGGCGTTGCCGCCGACGCCGATCTCCAGCGTCACCCAGGCGTCGCTCGAGGCCGCGCTCGCTCCGGCCGACGTGCCGTTCATCTACTACGTGATCGCGGACGCGAACGGCACCCACGTGTTCGCGACCACCCTCGACGAGCACAACCGCAACGTCGCGGCCGCGCAGGCCAAGGGCCTGCTGTGACCCATGCGGTACGGGGGAGCACGACGGTCGCCGGGGTCATCGGCGACCCGATCGCCCATTCCCGGTCACCGGAGATCCACAACGCCGCGTACGCCGCGCTCGGTCTCGACTGGGTGTTCGTCGCCTTCCCGACCCCGGCCGGGTCCGGTGCTGCGGCCCTCGACGCCGTGCGGGCGCTGGGGATCGCCGGGTTGAGCGTGACCATGCCGCACAAGCACGACGCGGTCGGCGCGTGCGACGAGCTGAGCGAGACCGCGACGCGCCTCGGTGTCGTCAACGCCGTCTGCAACCGCGACGGTCGGCTGGTCGGGGACTCCACCGACGGTGAAGGGTTCCTGCGCGCGATGGCCGACGCCGACGTCGACGCGTCCGACGCCGAGGTGGTCGTGTTCGGCGCCGGCGGCGCCGGGCGCGCCATCGTCTGTGCGCTCGGAGACGCCGGGGCCCACGTCAACGTCGTTGCGCGCCGGGCCGAGGCGGCCCACGACGCGGCCGCGCTCGCACCGGGTGGAGCGGGTCACACCCTCGAGGATCTCGGCGCGGCGCTCGAGGGCTGCGACGTCCTCGTCAACGCGACCCCTCTGGGGATGCGGGGCGAGGACATCCCCGTCGCGGACGAGTCGCTCGCTGGCCTCCGGTTGGTCTTCGACACCGTGTACGGGTCGACCACGACGCCGCTCGTCACCCGGGCCTCGAAGCTCGGCGTGACCGCCGTCGACGGGATCGGGATGCTCGTCCACCAGGCCGCGCTGGCGTTCGAGATGTTCACCGGCCGCGCGGCCCCGATCGACGCGATGCGCGCCGCCGCGAGCGCGTGATCGCGGTGCTGGCACTCGTCGCGGGGGTCGCGGGCCTGCTCGTCGGTGCGGCGCTCCTCGTCGGGATCGAGCGGATCCCCGCTCGCACCGAGTTGCTGGCGCGACCGTTCCCGGAGATCGGTGCGGCCGTCCACCGTCCCCGCGGCGCACTCGTCGTCGTCGGCACCGGCTCGCTGTGGTCGGGGCTGGCGCTGCACCTGGGCGACACCTGGGAGCTGCCTGCCTACCTCGTGCTCGCGGCCGCGCTGGTCCTGCTGTCGGTGATCGATCTCGACCACCACCTGCTCCCGAACCGCGTCGTGTTCCCGACGACGGCCGCGGTGCTCGCTCTCCTCGGTGGCGCCGCCGCGATCGACAGTGCGGGCGATCCGCTCCTGACCGCGCTCGCGTGCGGAGCCGGCAGCTTCCTCGTGTTCTTCGTCCTCCACCTGATCTCGCCCCGCGGCATGGGCTTCGGCGACGTCAAGCTGTCGTTCGTGCTCGGCCTCTCGTTGGGGTGGATCGGTGTGGGGGAGACGATCCTCGGACTCTTCCTCGGGTTCGTCTACGGCGCCGTCGTCGGCGTGGCCCTGCTCGCCTCGGGCGCGCGCGGTCGAAAGGACGCGGTGCCGTTCGGCCCCTTCCTCGCCGCGGGGACGATGACCGCGGTGTTCGTGGGGTCCACCATCCTCGACTGGTACCGGGGGTGAGGTCACCCCGGTCCGGCCCGCATATCCCCGGGGAATGTGCACACCCTCCGGTATCCTCGGTTCTGCCGCCGTTCCGGAGCCCGCTGTGCTGCGCTTCCTGACCGCAGGCGAGTCCCACGGTCCGGCCTTGGTCGCGATCGTCGAGGGGCTGCCCGCGGGACTTCCCATCACCGTCGACGACCTCACCGGCGAGCTCGCGCGCCGCCGTCTCGGCTTCGGCCGCGGCCCGCGCATGCGCTTCGAGCTCGACGAGCTCGAGATCGTCGGCGGGATCCGCCACGGCACGACCCTGGGCTCACCGGTCGCAGTCCTGATCCGCAACACCGAGTGGCCGAAGTGGATCGACGAAATGTCCCCGGCCCCCGGCGCGACCGAGAAGCCGCTGCACCAGCCCCGTCCCGGACACGCCGACCTCGTCGGGATGCAGAAGTACGGCTTCGACGACGCGCGCAACGTGCTCGAGCGCGCGAGCGCGCGCGAGACCGCAGCACGCGTGGTCGCCGGGACCACCGCCAAGCTGCTGCTACGCCACCTCGGCGTCGACGTCCTCAGCCATGTCGTGGCCATGGGCACGGCTCGCTCCGAGTCCGACCGGCGACCGACCATCGAGGACCTCGACGCGATCGACGAGTCGCCCGTCCGCTGCTTCGACGCCGAGGCGGAGGCGGGGATGATCGCCGCGGTCGAGGTCGCGGCCAAGGCGGGTGACTCCCTCGGGGGAGTGGTGGAGGTGCTCGCGTACGGCGTCCCACCCGGGCTGGGCTCCCATGTCCACTGGGACCGTCGCATCGACGGGCTGCTCGCACAGGCGCTGATGAGCATCCAGGCCATGAAGGGCGTCGAGATCGGCGACGGGTTCACGACCGCCGCGCAGCGGGGGAGCGAGGCCCACGACGAGATCCTGTGGGACGAGGACACGGCCGACTACACGCGCGGCTCGGCTCGGGCCGGCGGGATCGAGGGTGGGATGACCACGGGGGGCCTCCTCGTCGCCCGCCTCGCGATGAAGCCGCTCGCGACCCTCAACCGGCCGGTGCTGCGGACCGTCGACGTCGAGACCAAGGAAGTGACGGTCTCGTTCAAGGAGCGCACCGACGTGACGGCCGTCCCGGCCTCCGGCGTGGTCGCGGAGACGATGACCGCACTGGTGCTCGCGGGTGAGGCGCTCCGGAAGTTCGGGGGCGACTCGCTCGACGAGGTCGTCCGCAACCACGACGCGTACCGAGCATCGCTCTCGTGAACGGTCGGGAGGGCAGCCCGGTGGCGCCCGAACCCGAGGGATCCGGCGGCGGCGCTTCCCGACCCGCCCCCGAGCAGCGCGGGAGCGGCCGCCATCTCGTCCTCGTCGGGCTGATGGGAGCCGGCAAGACGACGGTCGGCCGCCGGCTCGCCGAGCGGATGGACCGCCCCTTCGTCGACACCGACGAGCTCGTCGAGGCGCTCACCGGACGTTCAGTGTCGGAGATCTTCGCGACCGACGGTGAGGGTACGTTCCGCGACCTCGAACGTGGTGCTGTGGCCGATGCGTGCGCCGCGCCCGATCCGATCGTGATCGCCTGCGGCGGAGGCGCGGTCCTCGACGCCACGAACCGCGCCAGGCTGCGCGCCGCCGGGTTCGTGGTGTGGTTGCAGGCCGCTACTGAACGACTGGCGGCGCGGGTCGGCGGCGGCGACGATCGTCCCCTGCTCCAGGGGGGTGCCGCACAGACCCAGCTCGAGCGCTTGGCCGCGCTCCGGTCCGACCTCTACGAGGCGGTCGCCG